>NZ_JCAXEP010000012.1:0-150223 GCF_059758455.1 Cellulosimicrobium sp. GQ32
GACGACGGAGCCGATGAACGGCGGCTGGCCGTACTGCCACGGTCCCAACGCGAACTACAACGAGTGGGACTACGCGACGTCGACGCCGGGCGACTTCTTCGACTGCGACGCCGGTGCCGTCAACAACTCGACGTGGAACACCGGCCTGGAGGTGCTGCCGCCGGCGACCGCGCCGCAGGTCTACTACGGCGACAAGGCCGGCGACCAGCCCGAGGTGCTCGACCCGCTGACCGAGTGGGGCGGCACCGGTCAGGCCCCGATGGGCGGACCGATCTACCGCTCGGCCGACTACCCGGACGCACCGGGCAAGTTCCCCGCGTACTGGGACGGCAAGCCGTTCCTGGCGGAGTTCTCCCAGGACTACGTCGCCGCGTTCACGCTCGACGAGCTGAGCAGCGACGGCGTGGTGACGGCCGTGGAGGACTTCCTGCCGAACGCGCACCTCACGAGCGCCGCCCAGCCCATCTGGGACAACGTCATGGACTTCGAGTTCGGTCCGGACGGCAACCTGTACGTCCTCGAGTACGGGGACGGCTTCTTCCGCCAGAACCCGGACGCAGGCCTGTACCGCGTGTCCTACAGCGAGGGCAACCAGCACCCGCAGGCGTCGTTCACCGCCAGCGCGATCTCCAGCAGCGAGGCCCCGCTCGAGGTCACGTTCGACGCCTCGCGGTCGAGCGACCCCGAGGGCGCCGAGCTCACCTACGAGTGGGACTTCGACGGTGACGGCCAGACCGACGCCACCGGCGTGAAGGTCACGCACGAGTTCACCGAGCTCGGGCAGTACGACGTCATCCTGCGGGTCACGGACCCCGAGGGTCTGTTCACGCTCTCGACGAAGCAGATCACCGTCGGCAACACGGCGCCCGAGATCAGCGTCGACGTCGCGGACGGGGCGATCTTCGACTGGGGCGACAAGCTCGAGCTGGGCGTCTCCGTGCACGACGCCGAGGACGGCGACGAGGTCACGTGCACCGACGTGAAGTTCACGTTCGGCCTCGGCCACAACACCCACGCCCACCCGGAGGTCACCGGGACGGCGGCTGCGACGGCAGACGGATGCGGCATCACGATCCAGACCAACGCGGACGCCGTGGAGCACGGTGAGGGCGAGAAGATCTTCGGCACGCTCGTCGTCACCTACACGGACAAGGCGCAGGGCGAGGTTCCTGCGACGACCGGTGAGCTCACGCGCATCTTCAAGCCCGAGGAGCAGCAGGCCGAGTGGTACGACGAGGCCGAGGGCGTCGAGGTCGTCGCCGACGAGACCGCCGACGCCGGTGGCTACGTCACGTCGCTCGACGCGGGCGACTCGTTCGCCTACGAGCCCGTGGCCTTCGAGCACGCCCCCTCGGGCGAGGCCATCAACCGCGTGACCGTCCTCGGTCGCGGCGAGGGCACCGTCACGCTGGGCTGGGAGGGCGCCGACGGCACGACCGACGAGTCGCTCGCCGAGCTCCGCTTCGCCAGCGAGGGCTGGACCGACGTCACCCGGACGCTCACCAGCGTGCCGGAGGGCTCGGGCAAGGTCGTCGTGACGAGCACGGGCGGCGTCGACGTCGACAACGTGTTCTTCGGGAAGTCCGTCATCATCCCGGCGGACCAGGTCTCGCTCCAGATGTTCTCGCTGATCCCCTGGGTCACCGCCGACGGCCAGCCGGCCGTGCTCGACCGCCTCGGCGAGATCGGGCTCCAGAACATCGAGCCCTTCGGCGGCAACTACTCCGGCCTGACGGCGGAGCAGTTCCGCGCGCAGGCGGACTCCGCGGGCCTGAGCGTGCCGTCCTCGCACTACAACGTGGGCGAGGCGACCTTCGACGACACGCTCGACTACGTGGCCACGGTGGGGCAGAAGTACGTGGGCTCCGGCGGCTTCCCCAGCCCGGGGATCGGCAGCCTGGAGAACACGCTCGCCACGGCCGAGACGATGAACCGCCTCGGTCAGCGCTCCGTGGAGGCCGGCGTCGGCAAGGTGTTCGGCCACAACCACGACCAGGAGTTCACCACCAAGTACGAGTACGACGGTGAGCTCACCTCGGCGTGGGAGATCCTCGTGGCGGAGACGGACCCCGAGTTCGTGACCTTCGAGCTCGACACGGCGTGGGCCGCCCACGCGGGCGTCGACGTCCCGGCGCTCATCGAGCAGTACGGCGACCGCATCGAGCTCATGCACATCAAGGACGCCGTCAACCTCAACGCCGGTGGTCGCCCGACCTTCACCAACCTCGGTGACGGCGACATGCCGCTGCAGGAGATCCTGGCCGCCGGTCAGGAGGCGGGCGTCGCGTACTACGTCATGGAGTACGACATGGCCGCCGACGGCGAGTCCTTCGCCACGACCGGGTTCGAGTACCTCACCGGTGAGGCCGCGGGCGGCTCGGAGGAGCCGACCGAGCCGGTCACCATCCCTGTGGACAAGGTGTCGATGCAGCTGTTCTCGCTCAGCTCGTGGAGCCGCCAGATCGGCTGGGAGGGCGTCTACGACCGCCTGGGCGAGATCGGCTTCCAGAACGTCGAGCCCTTCGGGTCGAACTACGCCGGCCTCACGGCGGAGCAGGCTCGCGCCCAGTTCGACGCTGCCGGTCTTCGTGTCCCGTCGTCGCACTACACCGTGAACGAGGGCACCTTCGACGCGACGCTCGCGTACGTCAAGACGATGGGCCAGGAGTACGTGGGCTCGGGCGGCTTCCCGTCCCCGGGTATCGGTGGGGGCCTGGAGAACGTGCTGGCCACGGCCGACGCCATGGACCGTCTCGGCGCGCGTTCGGTCGCGAACGGCACCGGCAAGCTGTTCGGTCACAACCACGACCAGGAGTTCACCACCAAGTACGAGTACAAGGGTGAGCTGACCTCCGCGTGGGAGATCCTCGTGGCGGAGACGAACCCCGAGTACGTCGCCTTCGAGCTGGACACGGCCTGGGCGGCGAACGCCGGCGTGGACGTGCCGGCGCTGATCGACGAGTACGCGGACCGCATCGAGCTCCTGCACATCAAGGACGCGACCAACCTCAACGCGGGTGGGCGTCCGACGTTCACCAACCTCGGTGAGGGCGACATGCCGCTGCAGGACATCCTGCGGGCCGGTCTCGACGCGGACGTGGCGTACTTCGTCATGGAGTACGACGGCTCGCCGGCGAACGACGTGTTCTCCGTCGAGGGCTTCGAGTACCTCACCGGCATCCCCGCCGGTGCGGACACCCCGGAGGTCGACGTGACGGTCGAGCCGCGCTGCCTGGCCGGCAAGACCTACGTCGCGGTCCGTGCGCTCAACGCGGACGACTCCACGCTCGACATCGCGATCGAGACGCCGTTCGGCGCCAAGACCTTCGCGGACGTGGCCCCGGGCAAGAACGCCTACCAGTCGTTCAACGCTCGGACCACGGAGATCGAGGCCGGCGAGGTGACCGTCACCGTGACGGACGTCGACGGCGTGACGGACACGGTCACGGTCGAGTACGCCGCGCGGTCCTGCGGCTGACGTGACCCGAACGCCGGGCGAGACGGGGGTCCGACACCGTCTCGCCCGGCGCCTCCGGGTCGCCACGTGGGGCGGCGGCCGATGCCGCCCCGCTTCTCAGGGGTGGTGTGCCCGTCCGGCAGCGGGCGCACCACCACCTGTCCGTGCCGTGCGTGGTGACCGCCGTGGCGGGCTACGCCTTCTCGGCGTGCACGACGGCGACCGGGTGCGTCGCGTGGTGCAGCACCTGCTGGCTCACGGAACCCAGGACCATGCCGCGCAGGTCACCCCGGCCGCGCGAGCCGACGACGGTCAGGGCGGCTCCCGCCGCGGCCTCCCGGATCGCGACGGACGGCTCGCGGTCCACCACGAACGTCTCGACGAGGACGTCGTCGTGCTCGGCGGCCCGCACGCGCGCGAGCGCCGCCTCGACGGTGCGCGACGCCTCGGCCCGCGCGTCGCGCTCGGCCGCGGTGTAGAACGACGGGTTCTCCTCCCACAGCGGCCCCACGGGCAGCCGCCAGGCGCACACCGCGACGACGCGCGACCGGGTGCGGGCCGCCTCGTCGAGCGCGAACCGCAGCGCCGCGTCGCCGTGCACGGACCCGTCGACGCCGACTACGACGTCCGTCGTCCGCTCGGCCCGGTCCACGACCGGCGGCACGACGACGACCGGCACGGGCGAGCGCGCGGCGAGCCGCGTCCCGACGGAGCCGAAGAACATGGAGCCGACCGAGCCCAGGCCGCGCGAGCCGACCACGACGAGGTCGGCGTCCTTGGCCTCGTCGAGCAGCGCCTCCGCGGGCGGGCCGGACCGCAGCGTGGTGCGCACGGGCACCGTGGGGTCGATGTGCGCGGCGCGCTCGGCGGCGGCCGACAGGATGGGTCCGGCGATCTCGCCCAGCTCCTCCACGCTCGGGTAGTACGCGCCTCCGACGAACGGCGTCGCGACCACCGGCACGTAGGCGACGTGCAGCACGCGGAGCTGGGCGCCGCGCCGGGCCGCCTCGTGCACGGCCCAGTCCAGGGCCTTGCCGCTCGTCGCGCTGCCGTCCACACCGACCAGCACGACCTGCTGCGTCGATCCGCTCACGGTTCCCACCTCGGTCCCTCGTCCCCTTCGCGGCGGACGTCCTCCCGCCGCCTGCACACCTCCTGGATACCCCGCGAGGCCGGGCGCACGCACCCTGCGACCGCCCCCGCACGCGGGGACCCACGGCTCCAGGTCGTGGGACGAAGGTCCCGCACCTGCGGCGTCAGACCTTCGCGCGCGCGAGAATCCGCCCCTGACGGGCTACGTTGTGGGCATGGGCTCTCCCCACCCGATCCGTGTGTTCCTGCTCGACGACCACGAGGTGGTCCGGCGCGGCGTGGCCGCGCTGCTCGAGGCGGCCGGTGACATCACCGTCGTCGGCGAGGCCGGCACCGCCGCCTCCGCGCTCGCGCGCATCAAGGCGACGCGACCCGACGTCGCGATCCTCGACGTGCGTCTGCCCGACGGCTCCGGCGTCGAGGTGTGCCGCGAGGTGCGCTCCGAGCTCCCCGAGGTCGGCTGCCTCATGCTGACGTCGTTCGCCGACGACGAGGC
This sequence comes from Cellulosimicrobium sp. GQ32, assembly GCF_059758455.1. NCBI lineage: Bacteria > Bacillati > Actinomycetota > Actinomycetes > Micrococcales > Promicromonosporaceae > Cellulosimicrobium > Cellulosimicrobium sp. GQ32. The sequence goes on from NZ_JCAXEP010000012.1 coordinate 5,046, forward strand.
GCTGTTCCAGGCCGTGCTCGCCGGGGCGTCGGGGTACGTGCTCAAGCAGATCCACGGCTCCGACCTCGTCGGCGCGGTCCGCACCGTCGCGGCGGGCGGCTCCCTGCTCGACCCGGCGAGCACCGCGCGTGTGCTCGAGCGCCTGCGCCACGCCGCGGACGAGACGCCGGACCGGCTCGAGGGCCTGTCGCAGCAGGAGCGTCAGATCGTCGCGCTCATCGGGGAGGGCCTGACGAACCGCGAGATCGGCAAGCGCCTCTACCTCGCGGAGAAGACGGTCAAGAACTACGTCTCGCACGTCCTCGCGACGCTCGGTCTCCAGCGGCGCACCCAGGTCGCGGTGCTCGCGACCGAGATGCGCCAGGAGGAGGCGACGCGCCAGGGCGGCACCCCGGGCGCGGGCGCGCCGGCGGGGGACCGGCAGCACGGTGGCCAGCCCTTCCGTCCCTGACGGCGGCACCGGGCCCGTGCGTCCCGGGAGGCCCGAGGACTCGTCGCCGGACGGACCGGTGGCCGACGGCGGGGGTCCGGGCGACCGCGCGGCGTCGGGACCTTCGGCTCTCGCCGATCTGACACCGCGGCGCGACGATGTGGAGATGGACACAGTCGAGCGGACCGGGACAGGGGCACCGGTGGCGGGTGCGGGGGCCCTGACGGCCGAGCGTCCGCGCGCCTCGGCAGGGCTCGCGGAGCTCACGCCGGAGGAGAGCTACGCGCTCCTCGCGACCGTCCCCGTGGGCAGGATCGTCTACACCGACCACGCGCTGCCGGCGATCCAGCCGGTGAACTTCGTCCTCGACGGGCCGGACGTCGTCTTCCGCACCGCCGAGGGCTCCAAGCTCGCGGTCGCCGCGAGCCGGGCCGTCGTCGCCTTCGAGGTGGACCAGTTCGACGCCGAGGCCCGCTCCGGCTGGTCCGTCGTGCTCGTGGGCCGCACGTTCGAGGTCACCGAGCCGGTGGAGCGGGCACGGCTGCTCGCCCTCCCGCTCGTCACGTTCGTGCCGGGCGTGCGCGACCGCGTCATCAAGGTCGTCCCGCGCATCGTCACCGGGCGGCGGATACTGCGCTGAGGCCGCCCGGGCGACGGGTCAGACGAGCGGCACCCACCACTCGAGCCGCGTGCCGCCGTCGGGCAGCGCGGTCGCGGTGCTCGACCCGCCCAGCGCCGCCGCGCGCGCCTGCATGTTCCGCAGCCCCGAGCGGCGCCCGCCGGGCTGGATGCCCACGCCGTCGTCCGTCACCGTGAGGCGCGCCTCGTGCGCGGTCACGGACAGGTGCACGACGACGTGGCTCGCCTGCGCGTGCCGCGCCACGTTGGTCAGGGACTCGCCGAGCACGACGACGAGCTGGTCGGCGACCTCGGCCGGCAGGCTCGGGCCGCCGTCGGACACGCCCGCGCCCGACCCCTCGGCCGCGACCTCCACGCTCACCTCCGGCGCGAAGCCGAGCACCGTCGTCGCGGCCTCCGCCTGGGCGCGGAACCGGTCCTCGATCGACGGCGCGTCCGGGTCGGTCGCCGTGTGCAGGGCGAAGATCGTCGAGCGGATCTGCCGGATCGTCTCGTCGAGGTCGGAGACGGTCTCCTCGATCCGGGTCCGCGCGTTCGGGTCGGCCACGAGCGGCTGCACGCTCATGAGCGTCATCGCGGACGCGAACAGGCGCTGGATCACGACGTCGTGCAGGTCGCGCGCGATGCGGTCGCGGTCCTCGAGCACGCCCACCTGCTTGGCGCGGCCGTAGAGCCGCGCGTTCTCGATCGCGACGCCCGCGGCCGCGGCGAGCGCGATCACGGCCGCCTCGTCCTCGGCGGTGAACTCCGTCGTGGAGTCCTCGCCGCCCGCCCCGGGCACCCGCTTGTCCGTGAGGTAGAGGTTGCCGAACACCGTCTCGCGCACCCGGACCGGGACGCCGAGGAACGTGTGCATCGGTGGGTGGCCCTCGGGGAAGCCGGCCGAGCGGACGTCGTCGGCGATCTCCGGGACACGGATGGGCTCCGGGTTGTCGATGAGCTCCCCGAGCAGGCCCTCGCCGTGCGGCCAGTGGTCGATCGCGGCGACCTCGCCGTCCGAGAGCCCGAGCGGGATGAACTGGGCGAGACGCTCGCGGCCCGAGGCGTCGAGCACGCCCAGCGCGCCGTACCGGGCACCGGTCAGCTCCATGGCCGCCTCGACGATGCGTCGCAGGACCTGCGGGAGGTCGAGGTCGCTCGTCACCGCCACGACGGCGTCCAGCACGCGTTGCCCGACGTCGGTCGGCAGGTCGGTCGTTCCGCTCACCTGACGCAGTCTCCCAGACGCGGGGCCCGGGGCGGCACCCGGGGGCAAGGGGGAGTGACGTGGGCGACACCCCGCGCTATCGTGCGTCCACATCTCGGGACGTCCGTCGCCGTCCTGCCGGTCGCCCGCCGCGCCCGGCCCGGCGCGAGCCGACCGAGGCCGTCGACGCAGGGGCCGAAGGGACGCGGTGCCGCATGCCGACCACCGACCAGGGCGCGGGGCCTGCCACGGCGACCGTGCTCGCCGACCTGCGGGCCGCCGTCGGGCACCTGCACCCTGACGACCCCGCCGAGCTCGTCGCCATCGCCGACGACCTGCGCGCCCTCGGCAGTCCCGCCGCCGCCGTGCCGTTCTACGAGTCGGCCGTCGAGCACGGCGTCCCGGGGGCCGTGTACCGCCTGGGCGTCGCCCACCACGAGGCGGGCGACGCCGCCGAGGCGTTCCGCTGCTTCGAGCTCGCGGGGCTCGCGGGCGACGTCCTCGGCGCGTTCATGGCTGCGCAGGTCGCGTCCGAGCGCGGCGACCTGCACGCCGCCCGCCGGTGGTACGAGCAGGCGCAGGACGTCGAGGGCGCCTCCGTCCGGCTCGCGCAGGTGCTGTCCGACCTGGGGGAGCAGGACGCCGCCGCCGACCTCCTCGTCGCCACGTCGGGCGAGAGCTGGGAGGCCGCCGTGGAGCTGGCGCGCAGCGGCGCCCTCGCGGGGGACGACGCCGTGGCCCTCCTCGAGCGCTGGGCGGAGGCGGGTGAGGCGCGCGTCGCGGCGGCGCTGGCGGACCTCTACGTGCGTGCGGGCCGCGCCCTCGACGCGGAGGACCTGCTGGAGCAGGCGGCGCTCGTGGGCGAGCCGACCGCGCGCACGGGCCTCGGCGTCCTGCGGCTGCGTGCCGGCCGGGTCGCCGAGGCGATGACGCTCTGGAGCGAGGCCGCCGCCCAGGGCGACCCCCAGGCGGCAGAGCTGCTCGCGCGCTTCGGCTGAGCACGGGGGCGCGGCGACGCGGGTGCCACGACAGAAAGGCGCCCGGCGGGCGACCCGCTCCGTCGAGCGTCGGTCGCCCTGCCGGGCGCGGAGGGGCGGGACGTGCGGGTGGTCTCCCCACCGCCCGCACGTCCCTCTTCCCCCGGGAGCGACTCCCTGCAGCGACGGCCTCAGAATCGTCGCGCGGTATCGGTCGCCCCGTAGGCCCGCCGCACACGGCGGGCTGTCGGAACCGTCAGACCAGCCAGGCGTTGCGCTGGACGAACGGGATCTTCTTCCACGCCTTGCCGAGGCCGAGCACGCTGCCTGCCCCGAGGAGCGTGAGCGCGATGATCGTCAGGGCCATGGTGATGTGGTCGTCGATGATCGGGTTGGTCACGAGCGGGAGCTCGGCCAGGTACATGAGCAGGAGCAGGAGCGTGCCGCTCACCGAGGCGACCCGCATGCCGATGCCCAGGATGAGGGCGAGCCCGATGCCGAGCAGGCCGACCATGAACAGCACGTCGATGAACGCGTTGCCGGCGAGGCCGCTGAAGAAGCCCGAGAACGTGCCCTCGAGGTTCGACAGGAACCCGGTGGTCGGGCTGTTCCCGTTGATCCACGACCGCTCGGCGGGGGTCGCGAACCCGAGCCCGAACGTCTTGTCCAGGAACGCCCAGAGGAAGTAGAAGCCGATCACGATCCGCAGGACGCCGAGGACGACCTGGGTGTGTCGCGGAGCGCGCTCCGCGAGGCTGAGGGTCTCCGGCTCGTTGCCTTCGACCGTGGGGAGCGGCGCGTTGGCGTTCCGCTCGATCGTCCCCTTCATCAGTGTCCCCTCTCATCGACCCGGCCGGTGCGGTCGGGCTCCTGAGACCAAGCAAACCCCTGTGAAGGAAGGGTGGACGTCAGGCAAAGGTCGCCGCCCACGGGGACCTAGGTCACCGGTCAGCGGGGCGATCCCGCGCGAACGATGCGTCCCGGGCCGGACGATGCGTCCAGGGACGCAGCGGGCGGACGCAGACGCAGCGCTCGCCGGGCCCTTCGGCCGGGTGGCTCAGGAGCCGGTCGACCCCTCGAGCTCCGCACGCAGCTCGTCGACACGCGTGCGCAGGCTCTCGATCCCGTCCCGGACGGCGGCGTCGGCACCGGAGAGGGAGTCCGCGACCGCGTCGAGCTCGTTCGACGCGTCCTCGAGCGCGGTCTCCGCGTCGGCGAGCCGCTGCTCGGCCTCGGCGCGGGTGTCCTCCGTGGCCGTGGCCGCCTCGTCCGCCGCGGCGCGGGCCTCGTCCGCGGCTTCCTGAGCCGCCGCGACGGCATCCTCGGCACGCGTGCGGGCCTCGCCGGACAGCGAGCCGAGGTCGTCGGTGAGGGAGCGGACGTCCTCGCCGATGGTCTCGGCCTGGGACCGGGCGTCGTCGAGGAACTGCTGGACCTGGTCCCCGGTGAGGGTGAACTCCGGCACGCTCACGGAGCCGTCCTCCGCGCACCCGGTGAGCACGAGGGCCGTGCCGACCGCCGCGCCCAGCACGAACGAGCGTGACGTTGACCTGCGGTGACGCGTCGGTGAACTCATGGCGGCATTCTCCTCCGTGAACATGAGACAGGGGTGAGAGCCTCGTGGAGGCGGTGTACGGTAGGCGGACGAGGGCACTGTGGCGTGCAGCACACCGACCGGTGGGCGTGCGCAGCCGTGACGTCGGGCGCGACGACGCGCAGAACCGGCGTGCGGGACCGCAGGTCCGTGGCAGGGCACGAAGCACGGGAGTGAGCGGTGAGCACCACGGCAGAGCACGAGGGCGCGGCGGACGACGTGCCCGAGACGCCTGAGCCTGCCGCGCCCGGCGCCGCGCCGTCCCCGACCTTCGCGCGACGCGCACGCGCCGTCTCTCACGTCCTCATCTCCTCGGCGCTCGCGATCACGCTGGCCGCGGCGCTCGCGGGGAGCGTCGAGCCCCGCCCCGGCGCGTCCTTCTTCGTCGCCGAGGCCGCGACGGCGACGCAGGTCTCGGCGCTGTCGAGCACGCTCGGTGCCGGTCTCGACGAGGACCAGCAGCTCGACGGCGCGATCGAGGTCCTCGCGACCGCGAACGCGCTGGCCGACGGCGAGGTCACGGCTCCCGTGGAGCAGGCGCGCGCCGAGCTCGGGATGCTCCTCGCCACCTACCTCGCCCAGCAGGACGCGGCACGCCGCGTGCCCGTCCAGGTGGTCCCCGACGGCGGGCTCGACCTCGACGAGTCGCTCGACGACACCGAGGTGCCCGACCTCCCGGAGCCCGTCGACCCGGGCACGGGTTCCGACGACCCGGGCGACGACGAGGGCGGGACGACGGCCCCCGGAGGCCCCGCGCAGCAGCCCGCGTCCGTGGGCGCGACGGGCGACACGGACGCGGTGCGCACGTCGGCGGTCCGCACCGCACCGAGCCCGAGCCCGACGAGCAGCCCCGACCCCACCGCGTCCCCGAGCCCGAGCGGGTCGCCGAGCCCCAGCGGCTCGCCGAGCCCGTCGCCCTCGAGCGACGCCCCGACAGGACCGACGGCGCCCGGCGGCGCCGGAGGCGCTGGGGGCTCCGGGGGTGACCGCACGCTCCCCGAGGACGCCGTGCCCGCTCCCGACGGCGTCGCCCCGGGGGAGCTCGGCGGCACCCCGGGAGACCTGGACGACCCGTCGGGTGACAGCGGTGACGGTGCGCACGCGGAGGACGACGACCACGCGCACGGGGACGTGACGCTCGATGACGTCGTCGTCTCGGCGACCCACCTCGCGGACCTGCTCGGCACGGACTTCTCTCCCGTCGGTGTCGTCCCCGCGGCCGGGGCCACGGCGCTCGCGGGCACGACCCTCGCGGAGCGGCTCGCCGAGGTGGTCGAGAAGTACGCCGGCTCGACGGCGCAGTACCAGAACGGGCGGATCCCTCCCGAGGCGCTGTGCGCGCTCGACTTCGCGCCGGGCAAGACGCTGCGCTGCGACGCGGCGGAGCAGCTCGAGGCGCTCGCCGCGGAGTTCGAGAAGGAGTTCGGGTACGCGCTCAAGATCACCGACGCGTACCGCCCCTACGACGACCAGGTGCGCCTCAAGGCCATCAAGCCGTACCTCGCCGCGGTGCCGGGGACGTCCCAGCACGGTTGGGGCCTCGCGATCGACGTCGGCGGCAACGTCCCGTCGGGGACGTCGCGGGAGTACGTGTGGATGCGCATGCACGGCCCGGACTACGGCTGGGACAACCCCGCCTGGGCGCGGCCCAACGGGTCCAAGCCCGAGCCGTGGCACTTCGAGTTCTTCGCCGCGGGCAAGATGCCGACGCGGTACACGCCGTCCGAGGGCACCGCCCCGACGACCCCGCAGAAGCCGTCGACCCCGGGTGCCCCGGCCCCGGCGCCCAAGCCCACGCCGCCCGAGCCCACGAAGCCGACCACGCCCACCAAGCCGACGACGCCCACCACGCCGACCACCCCGAAGCCGGAGGAGCCCGCGAAGGTCGCCGTGCCGGCAGGCCTCGTCGGCACGACGCAGGCCCAGGCGGCGGCCGCGCTCGCGAACGCGGGGTTCAAGGTCAGCGTGACGACGCAGGAGGACGCCGCCGCGGCGGGCACCGTGATCGCGGTCAACCCGGGCTCGGGCACCGCGCTCGCGAAGGGGAGCACGGTGACGATCGTCGTCTCGACCGGGCCTGCCGACCCCGAGCCCCCGGTGGACCCCGAGCCGCCGGTCGACCCGGAGCCGACCCCCGACCCCGAGCCGACGCAGGAGCCGACCGTGGCGCCGACGTCCGCACCGACGGAGGAGCCCACGGCGGAGGCGACGGAGACGACCGCGCCCTGACGCGCGACGTCGTCGTGTCCCGTGCGCAGAGGGCGGTCGCGCTCGCGGCGGCCGCTCCGACCGCGGACCTCGGATATTCGTGTGCGCCGCGGCGGGCGGCCGCGTAGCCTCGTCAGCGATGTGATCCTCACCTGCCCCGACCGCTCCGTCCCGTCGAGCCCGTCGTCGTGGCCCCCGCGCTGTTCCTCGCGCGTGCGCGTGCCACCCGGGCACCTTGGTAGGTGATCGCCCCATGGCCCGTTCCACCCCTGTCCTCCGTGCGTCCGACGTCCGCGTGTCCTTCGTGGGCCGCCCCGTGCTGCGCGGCGTCGACCTCGCCGTCGACCCCGGTCACCGCACCGGGCTCGTCGGCGAGAACGGCGTCGGCAAGTCCACCCTGCTGCGCGTGCTCGCGGGCACGCTCGTGCCCGACGACGGGGCCGTGACCCGGCCCGACGACCTCGGGTTCCTGCACCAGGAGTTTCCCTACCCGCCGTCGACGACCGTGCGTGCGGTCGTCGACGACGCGCTGGCGCGCGTCCGGGCGATCGAGCGCGAGCTCGAGGAGGCGGCGCTCGCCCTCGCGGGTCCCGACGCCGCGGGGCCCGTCGCGGGCGCCGACGCGGTGTACGCGCGCGCCCTCGACCGGGCCGAGCTCGCGGACGTGTGGGACGCCGACGCGCGCGCAGCGCGCACGCTCGCCGGCCTGGGTCTTGACGTCGACGGCGTCGCCGGCCGCGCGGTCGGCTCGCTCTCGGGCGGTCAGCGGACGCGGCTCGGCCTGGCCGCGCTGCTGGTGCGTCAACCCGGCGCGCTGCTGCTCGACGAGCCGACGAACCACCTCGACGACGACGCGGCCGAGTTCCTCGCGGCGGCGCTGCGCGCTCTCCCGGGCGCCGTCGTGCTCGCGAGCCACGACCGGGTCTTCCTCGACGAGGTGTGCACCGAGATCCTCGACCTCGACCCGGTGGCCGAGCCGCTGCGAGGCGCCGCGGACGGCGCGTCGCGACCCGGTGGCGCGGCCACCTTGTACGGGGGCACGTACAGCGACTACCTCGGCGCGAAGCGCGTCGAGCGCACGCGCTGGGAGCAGCGGTTCGAGGCCGAGCAGGCGGAGCTCGCCGAGCTGCGCCGGTCCGTCGCGGTCACCGCCCGCGACGTCTCGAAGAACCGCGAGCGTGGCAACCAGGCGAAGATCCTCTACGACTTCAAGGGGGAGCGCGTCCAGAGCCAGGTGTCGCGGCGCGTGCGCAACGCCCAGCTGCGGCTCGACACCCTCGAGCGCGACCAGGTGCGCAAGCCCCCGCCGCCCTTGCGCTTCGCCCGGCCGAGCGGCCATGGCGCCCTCGCCCCGGGCGGGGGCGACGTCGTCGCCTGGGCGCGGGGCGTCGTCGTGCACCGGCCGGCGGGTACGGGCGCGCCCGGCGAGCGCGCCGACCGGCTCGACATGACGGCGTCGGGCGTGCCCTCGATCGAGGTCGCGCGCGGCACGCGGCTGCTCGTCACGGGCGCCAACGGCGCGGGGAAGTCGACGCTCCTGCACGTCCTCGCGGGCGACCTGGCACCCGACGCGGGCACGGTCGGGCGTGCGCGCGGGGTGCGCGTCGGGCTGCTGGAGCAGGACGTCCACCTGCACGACGACGACCGGACCCCGCGCGAGCTCCTCGCCCTCGCGCAGGGCTGGGACCCGGCCGACCGTGCGGGCGCGCGCGAGGCGGCCGTGGACGCGCACGGGCTCCTCGCGCCGCGCGACCTCGGGCGCCCGCTCGCGGAGCTGTCGGTCGGCCAGCGGCGGCGCGTCGTCCTCGCCATGCTCGTCACGCAGGCGCCGGACGTGCTCCTCCTCGACGAGCCGACGAACCACGTGTCGCTCACGCTCGCGGGGGAGCTCATGGAGGCCGTCGACGAGTGGCCGGGCGCGGTCGTCGTCGCGTCGCACGACCGGTGGCTGCGGCAGCGCTGGACCGGCGACGTCGTGCACCTCGCGTGAGCACCGCAGCTGTCGGGGCCCCACGCGCCTCCCGACCCGTGGGGCGCCGACAACTCGCTGGCCCGCGGCGCCGGAGGGTGCCTAGGGTCGGTGCGTGGACGTCGAGCAGACCGGTGCCGTGGCACCGGACAACGCGTGGAAGCAGGTCGTCGCGTCGCTCGCGGACGCGGGTCGGCTGGAGGTGCTCGCGCGCGTCGTGACGGAGGGCCCCGCCGAGGCGGTGCTCTCGGCCGACGAGCGACGGCGGCTCGCGCCGCTCCTCGCCGCCGGGGTGGTCGTGCGCGACGAGGGCGGGTTCCTGCGCGCCGCGCCCGAGCGGTTCTCGGCGCTCCTCGCGACGGCGCCCACGCCCCGGCCCACGGGCCCCGAGCGGTTCCTCGTCGACGGACGCCTGCTGCGATCGCCCAAGCGCCTGCGCGACCGCGAGCTCGTGGTGCGGTTCCTCGCGGCGCAGGTGCTGCCCCTGGAGGAGCCAGTCACCGAGCTCACGCTGACCAAGCGGCTCGCGGCCCGAGCGGCGGACCCGGTGTCGCTGCGCCGCGCGATGGTCGACGCCGGCCTCGTGCACCGCACGCGCGACGGCGCCGAGTACTGGCGCACGGTCGTCACGGAGTTCGACGACGTCTGACCACCGGGCGCACGAGCGCGGCGGGGTGGTCGTCGGACGTGGCGACTAGGGTCGGTGCCATGAGCAGCGAGCGCGCCCTCGCGGCGCTGGAGGCGTCGGGCATCGACTACACCGTCACGCGGCACGGGCGGGTGGGGTCGCTCGAGGAGGCCGCCGCGGCCCGGGGCGTGGACCCGGCGCGCGTCCTCAAGACGATCGTCGTGCGGCGTGCGGAGGACGACTACCTGTTCGTGCTCGTCCCGGGTGACCGCCAGATCTCCTGGCCCAAGCTGCGCTCGCTCCTCGGCGTCTCGCGCCTGTCGATGCCGGACAAGGAGGTCGCGCGCGACGTCACGGGCTACGAGCGCGGCACGATCACGCCGTTCGGCTCGACGCACGCCTGGCCGGTCGTCGCCGACGTCCGGGTCGTGGCCGGACCGGGGGCGGGCGACGAGGTCGACGTCGCGGGGGACGAGGGCGCGGAGCCCGACGCCGCGGCGCGCCTCGTCTCGATCGGCGGCGGCGCGCACGGCGTCGCCGCGACGGTGGACGGGCGCGCGCTCGTCGGCGCGCTGGGCGCGCAGGTCGCGGACGTCACGGAGCCGCTGTAGCGCCCTCGACCGCACCTGGCGCGGCGGTTGTGTGGGTTCGGAGAAAGGTCGAGGACCACCCCCTCGGGGGCTGGTGTGCGCCGCGCGTCGGGTGCAGACTCGTTCTGCTCCGGTCACGGTCGCCCGGCGCGACCCGTCGCCCGACGGCGGCGCGTGCGACCGTACGGAGCCTCGCGGGGGCGCGCGGGGAACAGGCCGTCACCGCCGGACGTTGTCCGGAGGGGCGGCCGACAGCACGCAGGACGACTCGAGAGAGACGGTGAGCGGGAACCGTGGACACAGGCAGCGCGATCGACCGGACGAGCGGGATCGTCTACGCCCCGGCGGACGGCGGCGTGGTCGTGACGATGTGGGGAGAGATCGACGCGGCGCTGCGCGACCGCGCGAGCGAGGCGATGTCGTACGTGCTGGACACGCGCGGGCGCGTGGTGGTGGACGTCGCCGACGTGACCTTCATCGACTCGTCGGGCATCGCGTTCATCATCCAGCTCTACATGCTCGGCGAGGAGGACGGCCGCGACGTGGTGCTCCGCGACCCGTCGACGAGCATCGTCGAGCTGCTCGAGATGATCGGCATGGGCGGACGTATCCCGGTCGAGCGCAGCGGCGCGACGACGGGCCCGATCGAGGTCGTCGGCGCGGTCTGACGCCGGCTCGCGCCGGCCGCGCGGGTCCCGGATGCTGTGGGACCCGGCCGGTACGGTGCGGTCATGCGCATCCTGCACACGTCCGACTGGCACCTCGGGCGTACGCTGCACGGGGTCGACCTGCTGGAGCACCAGGCCGCGCACCTCGACCACCTCGTCGAGCTGACCCGCTCGGAGCGTGTCGACGCCGTCGTCGTCGCGGGTGACGTGTACGACCGCGCGATCCCTCCCGTCGACGCGGTGTCGCTCCTCTCGGACGCGGTCACGCGGCTGGCGGAGCACGCGCACGTCGTCGTCACGCCGGGCAACCACGACTCCGCGGTCCGGCTCGGGTTCGGGGACCGCGTGATGCGTCCGGGCGTGCACCTGCGCGCACGGCTGTCCGACGTCGGGGCGCCCGTCGTCCTCGCGTCGCGCCACGGGAGCGGCACGGGCGACGCTCCGCTGCTCGTCTACGCCCTGCCGTACCTCGACCCGGACACGGCGCGTCACGCGCTGGCCGACGACGCCTGGTCCGCGGGCGCGGACGAGGGCGCGGCCCCGCGCGCCGACGGTGCGCGGGCACTCGCCCGGTCGCACGAGGCGGTCATGGGAGCCGCGATGCGGCGCGTCGGGGCCGACCTCGCGCGTCGCCGCGGGCAGGACCAGGCCGCACGGGCCGTCGTCGTCGGCCACGCGTTCGTGGTCGGCGGGCTCGCGTCGGAGTCGGAGCGGGACATCCGCGTGGGCGGGGTCGACGCCGTGCCCGCGGCCACGTTCGGTGGCTGGGGGATCGACTACGTCGCGCTCGGGCACCTGCACGGCCCTCAGCGCGTCACCGTTCCCGACGTTTCACGTGAAACTGCAGGTCACGGCAGCGGGTCGGCGACGATCGCGCGCTACTCGGGGTCGCCGCTCGCGTTCTCCTTCTCGGAGCTGCACCAGCGCAAGTCCACGGCGCTCGTCGACCTGGACCGGCTGGGCGCCGGCGGGGACCCGGACGCGGCGGTCGAGCTGATCCCTGCGCCGGTGCCGCGCCGCCTCGCGGAGGTCACGGGGACGCTCGACGACCTGCTCGGGGCGGCGGGCGAGCCGCACGTCGACGACTGGCTGCGGGTGGTCGTGACGGACACCGTGCGACCCGCGGAGCTCTACGCGCGCATCCGGGCCCGCTTCCCGCACGCGCTCCAGGTGACCCACCGCCCGCCGCGCGTCGCCGAGCGGGAGGTCGTGACCGCCGTCGGGCCGGGGCGCGACCCGCTCGACGTCGCGCGGGACTTCGTCGAGCACGTGGCGGGCCACGCGCCGAGCGACGCGGAGGTCGCCGTGCTGCGCGAGGCGTTCGAGCTCGCGCTGGCGGAGGAGCGGAGCGCCTGATGCACCTGCACTCGCTGACCTTCCAGGCGATCGGACCGTTCGCGGGCCTCCATCACGTCGACCTCGCGGCCCTGGGCGCGTCCGGGATCTTCCTGCTCGACGGGCCCACGGGCGCGGGCAAGTCGACGGTCATCGACGCGATCGTCTTCGCGCTGTACGGCAAGGTCGCCTCCGAGGCCGCGAGCGACGACCGCCTCCGCTCGGCGTTCGCGGCACCCGAGGTCGAGTCGTTCGTGGACCTCGTGCTGGAGGTCCCGTCGGGCGTGTACCGCGTGCGCCGGACACCCGAGTACCTCCGGCCCAAGAAGCGCGGCACGGGTACGACGACCCAGCAGGCCTCGGTGCGGCTCTGGCGCCTGGCAGGCGTGCCGAACGCAGAGGCCCTCGCGGGGGTCGACGGCCCGCCCGGCGAGCTGGTCTCGTCGCGGCTCGACGAGGCGGGGGAGGAGATCCGCCGCATCGTCGGGCTCGACCGTCGCCAGCTCGTGCAGACGGTCGTGCTGCCGCAGGGCGAGTTCGCGACGTTCCTGCGCGCGAAGCCCGAGGACCGGGCGGTGCTGCTCCAGAAGGTCTTCGGCACCGAGCTCTACCACCGCGCGGCGGTGCGGCTCGCCGAGCTCGCGCGCGCGGCGCGGACCAGGTCGGACGGCGCACGGCAGGGCGTGCGCGCCGCGGTCGAGCGGTTCACCGGGGCGGCAGGGCTCGTGCCCGACGACGCCCGGCGACTGCGCGCGGCCGCTCAGGACGACGCGCGGCTGCGGCGGGCCGACGAAGCCGACGTCGCCCGGGCCGTGGCAGACGTCGCTCGGGGTGCGGTGGAGGTGGAGAGGCCGACGGACCTCCACGCTGCGGACACCGTGCTGTCGTCCTCGACGGACACCGCCCTGTCGTCCCCGACGCCTCTCGTCGACGGTCGGGTCGTGGGGGTGGGGCCCGCCGCGCCCGCGGCGGCGGTCGACGGCGCAAGCGCCCCGGTCGCGGGCGTGCACGCGCTCGCCCTGGCGCACGTCGCGGGGCTGGAGGCCGAGGCGGAGGTGCTGGCCGAGCGCGAGCTCGCGGCCAACGCGGCGCTCGTCGCGGCGCGCGACCGCCTCGACGCCGAGCGGGCGGTCGCGGACGCCGTGGACCGCCGCGCACGGCTGCGCGTCGAGGAGGCACGCCTCGCGGAGGAGGAGCCCCGGGTCGCCGACGACCGTCGGCGCGTCGACGCCGCGACCCGTGCCGCCGTGGTCGCCCCCGCGGCGGAGGGTCTCGTCCGCGCGGAGCAGCTCCTCGCCGCCGCGCACGACCGGCTCGCGCTCGCGCGGACGGGCGCACCCGCGCCCCTCGCCGACGCCGACCCGACCACGCTCGAGGCGCTGCGCGCCGACGTCGCGACGGCCGGGGTGCGCGTGGCCCGCCTGCTCCCCGTCGGTGCATCGCTCCCGGGCCGCGACCGCGCGGTCGCCGACGGACGCAAGGACGTCGCGCGGGCGACCGAGGAACGGGCGCGCGTCCTCGACGAGCTCGCCGCGCGCCCGGCGCGCCGTGAGGAGCTGCGCCTGCGGCTGGCGTCGCTCGCGGAGACGGCCGGGGCGCTCGGGGCCCACCAGGAGCGGGCGCTGCGTGCGCGCGCGGTCGAGGAGGCGGCGCGGCAGGCCGCGACGCTCGCCGCGGAGGAGGAGATGGCCCGTGCCGTGCGCACGGAGGCCGCGACGGCCGCGCGCGCCGCGGTCGAGCAGGAGGCGCGGGTCCGGGCGGCCCGCATCGCCGGCCTCGCGGGAGAGCTCGCCGCCGGTCTCGTCGAGGGGTCCCCGTGCCCGGTGTGCGGCGGCACGGACCACCCGGCCCCGGCGCCGCTCGCGGACGACCACCCCGCGGCGCAGGACGTCGAGGAGGCCGAGCGCCGCCGTGCCGAGGCGGAGCGGGTGCTGCACGACACCTCGGCGCGGGTCGAGGTCCTCGCGGAGCGGCTGGCCGCGCGCCGTCGGGACGCCGAGGGCCTGGCGCCGCACGAGGCGGCGGAGCGGGTCGCGGAGGTCGACGCCCTCGTCGGGGGTGCGCGAGCGGCGGCGCACGAGCGGGCGGACGCCGAGCGCGAGCTCGCCGCCCTCGACGACGCCACGCTCGCCCTCCAGGAGCGCGCCGCCGGGCTGGCGGAGATGATCGCCGGCACGACGGCCCGCGTCGAGGAGCTCGCGACGACGCTCGACGCCGACCGGGCCGAGATCCGTGCGGAGGTCGCCGCGGCCGGACCGCTGGTGGAGCTGGCCGACCTGCCCGACGCCCTCGCCGACGAGGGTGGGACCCGGAACCCGGTCGCCGTCCTCGCCGCGGCGCTCGACGACCGGCTCCGCACGATCGACGCGCTCGCCGACGCGGGTGCCGCGGTCGCCACCGCGGAAGAGGCCGTCGACGAGCGCGCGGCCGAGCTCGCCACCCTCGTCGACCGGTCGGGGTTCGTGGACGCCGCCGACGCGCTCGCGGCCGTCCTCGAGGAGCCGGACCGTCGGGCGCTCGCGCGGCGCGTCGCCGAGCACGACGCGGCGCGTGCCGCCACGACCGCCGGGCTCGCCGACCCGGCCCTCGCGGACGTCCCCGAGGACGCGCGTGCGGACGTCCCCGCGGCGCGGGCCGCGGTCGCCGAGGCTGAGGCGACCGCCCGGGCAGCAGCACGCCGGCACGAGCTCGTGGCCCGCCAGGCGCAGTCCGCGAGCGCCGCGGCGGAGGGGATCGGGGCGGCGGCGGACGACTGGGCCAGGGCCCGCGACGCGGCAGAGCCGGTCGCGCGCATGGCCGCGCTGGCGTCCGGGTCCGGCGACAACGTCCACGCGCTCACGCTCGCGACGTTCGTCCTCGTCCAGCGGTTCGAGGACGTCGTCGCGGCGGCGAACGAGCGCCTCGCCGAGATGTCGTCGGGCCGGTACGAGCTCGTGCGCAGCGGGACGCGCGAGGACGTGCGCGCGCACAAGCGTGGGCTCGCCATGAAGGTCCTCGACCACGTCACCGAGTGCGAGCGCGACCCGCGGACGCTGTCCGGCGGCGAGACGTTCTACGTGTCCCTGTGCCTGGCCCTCGGGCTCGCGGACGTCGTCACCGCGGAGGCGGGCGGTGTCGAGCTGGGGACGCTCTTCGTCGACGAGGGCTTCGGCAGCCTGGACCCCGAGACGCTCGACGCCGTGCTCACGGCGCTCGGTCGGCTCCGGGCGGGGGGTCGTGTCGTGGGCGTCGTGTCGCACGTGGAGGCGCTCAAGCAGTCCATCGCCGAACGCATCGAGGTGCGGCGCGTGCCCGGAGGCGGGAGCACGCTGACCGTGCGAGCGTGAGGACGACGGCGCTCGCCCGGGACGTCGGTGGAAAGACGCCGGCCGGAGACGCCGGTCGTCGACGCCGGCCGGAGACGCCGAGCGGAGAACGTCGGCCGGACGCGCCGACGACCGGTCGAGGCGACCGGGTGCAGCGGGCCGCCCATCGGCGGTGAGGGGTGGTGCGGATGGCGGGACCGACCGGGCCGGGAGGCGCGGCGAGCCCCCGCGACGCCCGGCTGCGGCGGCGCTGGGACCGGGAGGCGGGCGCCTACGACCGTGGCATGGCTGTGGCCGAGCGCCGCTTCTTCCCGGACGTCCGCCCCCGCGCGTGCGGGCTCGCGGCGGGCGAGACCTTGGAGGTCGCGATCGGCACGGGCCTCAACCTGGCCTACTACCCGGCGCGGGTGCTGGACGGCCGTCTGACGGGCGTCGAGTGGAGCTCGGGGATGCTCGCGGTCGCACGACGGCGGGCGGCGGAGCGGGGGGTCGACGTCGACCTCCGGCTCGGCGACGCGCAGCGCCTCGACCTTCCCGACGACACCTACGACACCGTGGTCTGCACCTTCTCGCTGTGCGCGATCCCCGACCACCGTGCCGCGCTCGCGGAGATGGTCCGCGTGCTGCGTCCCGGCGGCCTGCTCGTCCTCGCGGACCACGTCTCGTCGACGTCGTGGCCGTTCCGCGCGCTCCAGGCGATGGCCGACGTCGTGAGCGTCCCGCTCGCCGGGGAGCACTTCCGCCGCCGTCCGTTGCGCTGGGTGCTCGACGCCGGGCTCGCCGTCGAGCGGCACGAGCGCACGCGGGCCGGCGTCATCGAGTGGCTCGCGGCGCGCACACCCGGTCCACGAGCTCGGTGACCGCCGCGCGCACGGGGCGTGGCGGCGCGCCGCCGTCGAGCGCGAGCGCTGCGCGGTCGAAGGCCGCGGAGAGCAGGAGCGTCAGCGCGTCGAGGCGGTCGTCGTGCGCGACGTCGTCCCCCACGCGTGACGTCGTCGGCCGGGCCCTCCCCGCCGGGCGCGAGTTGCCGTCGCGTGCTCGGCCTGTGCGGGCCTCGTCGTCAGGCGCAGCATCGGGTGCGCCGTCGTCGGGCGTGGTGTCGATCACCGCGGCGAGGCCCGCGCGCAGCGTGCGACGGGCGTGGCGCGCGTCGAGGGCGTCGGCCTCGGCGGCACCGAGCACGGCCGGGGCGTCGACGAGAAGCAGGCGCGTCCGGCCCGGGACCGCCATCGCGTCGAGGTAGGCCCGCGCGCCCTCGACGAGCATCCCGCGGGCGTCGGGGGCGTGCGAGCGGGGGGCGGGGGGTGCGTCGCTCGCACGGGGTGTCGTCCGGTTGGCGCTCGCGGCTGCGGCTCCGTGGACGCTGCCGACCGGGCCGGTTCGTGCCTCGATCTCGCGCGCGACCGCCTCCGCCTCGGCCTCGACGACCGCCCGGAACAGGTCCCGCTTGTCCGCGTAGTGGTGGTAGAGCGCGCCGCGCGTGACGTGTGCGGCCGCGGCGATCTGCGGTGTCGACGCCTCCGCGTACCCGGGGTCGACGAACAGCTCGCGCGCCGCGGCGACGAGCGCGGTCCGGGTGGCGCGGGTGCGCTCGGCGTTGGTGCGACGAGTCCCTTGCATACCGACAGACTGTAGGTCATGCTTGGATGCAGACAGCCTGTTTGTTTATGCCAGACCAGGAGGAGAAGACCGTGCGCATCACGAGCTGGTACCCGGTGCTCATGACCGGCGACGTCGCGGCGACCGCGGCGTTCTACGTCGAGCACCTCGACCTCCGGCCGCTCTTCACGAGCGACTGGTACGTGCACCTGCAGTCCGCGCACGACGAGGCCGTGAACCTCGCCGTGCTGGACGGTGACCACGAGACGATCCCCGAGAGCGGGCGGGGGAGGGCGAACGGGCTCCTGCTCAACCTCGAGGTCGAGGACGTCGACGCCGTCCACGACCGCTTCGTCGCGGCGGGCCTGCCGATCCTGCGCTCGCTGCGCGACGAGGCGTTCGGCCAGCGGCACTTCATCACGGCCGACCCGAACGGTGTCCTGATCGACGTCATCACGCCCATCTCGCCGACGGGCGAGTTCGTCGAGCAGTACGAGGAGTCGGCGCTCCCTGCCGACTGACCGGACGTCCCCTCAGAACGTGGGCGGGAGGAACCCCGTCGAGCCGGTCGCGACGACACCCGCGACGACCACGACCGCGACCAGCACCGCGGTCCGCGCCCGGGGGCGGGCGCTGCCGTCGGCCGTGGATCCTCCCGTCGTCGGTACCCGCCGGAGGGGAGGCGGCCGGCAGTGCGATCGGCGGGCCTCGGTCCCGACCCGGTCACCATGTCACAAGACGGCGCCTCCTCGGTCTCTCTCCTACGGGGGGCAGGAGCGGCGACCGAGGTCCGCGGTCGCTGAGCGTCATCGCCAGGTGGACGCCCGGTTCGGTCGGAGCACCCCGGCGCCGTCGAAGGAGAGCACCAATGTCAGCAGCATCGTCCCCGCTCGAGCGCGAGCTGCGGCGCATGGAGGTCATCGCGCGCCGCGAGCAGCTCCGGCTCGTGGGCCGCGCCCTGCCCCGCGTGGCGGAGCGCCGCCGGTGGGCAGACTCCCCGCGCCGTCAGTCCCCGACGACCGCGACCCGGTAGTCGCCCCGCAGACGCGCGTCAGGCCGAGTGCTGCACTCCTGGCCGAGCGTTGCACCTCCGGGTGCCGCCCTCGGCCCGGAGCGCGTCTCTCGGCGCGCGGGTGCTCAGTCCAGCGCGCTCAGGCCGGCGAGGTCACGCGCGCGGAGCAGCACGTCGTCGAGCATCTGGGGCGTGAGGCGCCCGGTGAAGGTGTTCTGCTGGCTCACGTGGAAGCACCCCAGGAGGGTGAGGGTCTGCGCCGGGGCCGGCTGCCCGGCGTCGGGCACCTCGCTTGCGGCCCGTCCCGTCGCGACGCCGCCCGGTGCGGGTGACCGACGGCGCAGCGCCACCTCCGCGCCGTGCGCGAACCGTGGGCGGGGGCGCGGCACGTCCCACCCCTGCTCGGCGAGCGTGGACAGCAGCGCCTGCCACCCGAACCCGCCGAGCACGACGGCGACGCGCACGGTCTCCCCGAGCAGCTCCACCTCGCGCGCGAGGTACGGCCCGCACCGGCGGCGCTCCTCGGGCGTGGGCTTGTTGTCGGGCGGGACGCACCGGACCGGAGCGGTGACGCGGATCCCGGTGAGGTGCAGCCCGTCGTCCGCGGACACCGAGGTCGCCTGGTTGGCGAGCCCCGTGCGGTGCATGGATGCGAAGAGGAAGTCGCCGCTGCGGTCGCCCGTGAACATCCGGCCGGTGCGGTTGGCCCCGTGCGCGGCGGGGGCGAGCCCGACGACGAGGATTCCCGCGTGCTCGTCGCCGAACCCGGGGACGGGCCGGGCCCAGTAGTCGTCCTCGCGGAACGACGCGCGCTTGACCTCGGCGACGTGCTCGCGCCACGCGACCAGCCGCGGGCAGGCCCGGCACTCGACGAGGTGGTCGTCGAGCGCCGCGAGCGTCGACGCGGTCCGCGCGGCGAGCGGATACTCGGGTTCGTCGGGCATCACCCGCCCATTCTCCGCGCCGAGCACGACATGGGGGTCGTTATCCGCCGGATGACGACCCCCATGTCGTGCTCGACCGCGAGCGAAGTCGTGCTCGCGGCGCCGGTCCGGCCGGTCAGGCGCCGCGGTCGGCGAGCACCGTGGCCTCGGCGAGCGCAGCGGCGTCGTCGGGGACGTCGACGGCCGCCTCGCGACCGGTCGTCGCGGCGGTCGTGCCGCCGGCCGGCTCACGCGTGCCGAGCGCGTCGGCGGCGTCGTTCGGGACGGGCGCGCCGAACGTGTGCCGCAGGCCGAGCAGGACCGCTCCGGCGATGACGACCACGCCGAACATCACCGCGGCCATCGTCACGGGCGGGGACCCGCCGAGCAGGCCGGTCACCGGCGCGACGATCGCGCCGACGCCGAACTGGAAGGCCCCGATGAGCGCTGCGGCGCTCCCGGCGCGGTGCGCGTTGCGCTCGAGCGCGATGGCGGGGACGGACGGCATGACGAAGCCGGCGGTACCGAGCGTGAGGACGATGAGCGGGACGAGCCAGGCGAGCCCGCCGCCGGCGAGCGCCGCGACGAGCAGACCGCCCGACAGCACGAACCCGGCAGCGACCGCGCCCTGGAGGATGCGCTCGGGCGCGACGCGGCCCACGAGCGCGCCGTTGATCTGGCTGCCCGCCGTCACCGACACCGCGCCGACGCCGAACACGATCGCGTACTGCTGGGCGGACATGCCGAAGAAGTCCTGGAACACGAACGTCGACGCGGAGATGTAGGTGAACATCGCGGCCATGTAGAAGCCCGCGATGAGCGCGAGGCCGATGAACGACCAGTCGCCCAGGAGCGAGCCGTACGACCGCAGAGCGGCGACGGTCCCGCCGGAACGACGGCGCTCGGCCGGCAGCGTCTCGCGCAGGCGGAGCAGCACGAGCACGAACAGCACCGCCCCGACGACGGCGAGCGCGACGAACATGCCGCGCCACGACCCGAGCCGCAGGAACTGGGCGCCGATGGTCGGCGCGAGGATGGGAGCGACGCCCACGACGAGCATGAGGCGCGCGATGACCTTGCCGATCTGGTAGCCCTCGAACGAGTCGCGCACGATCGCCATGGAGAGCACCATCCCGGCGGCCGCGGACAGGCCCTGGACGAACCGCAGGCCGGTGAGCGCGGCGACCGACCCGGCGAACACGATCCCGACGGACGCCGCGACGTACACCGCGAGGGACACCAGCAGGGGTGCGCGCCGGCCGATCGCGTCGGAGACCGACCCGATGAGGAGCTGCCCGATCGCGAGCCCGGCGAGCGTCGCGGTGAGCGTGAGCTGGACGCGGGACTCGGTCGTGCCGAGCTCGTCGACGATGCGCGGGAAGGCGGAGAGGTACAGGTCGATCGTCAGCGGACCGATCGCGGTGAGCGCGGAGAGCAGCAGGACGAGGCCCGCGCTGATGCGCCCGGGTCGGGCGGGAGCGGCGGGGCTCGTGGAGCCGGTGCCCGGCGGGGCGGCGACGGGCGCGGTCGGCGCCGGGGTCGCGGGGGGAGTGGAGGCCATGACAGGGGCAACCCCGCGCGGGGTGCCGCATGTTCCCGGACGCCGTACGTGATCGGATGCTGAGACGGCGGAGCGGTCTCAGGCTCTGCCGGGAGCCTCGCCGTCGTGCCGGCCGTCACGGTCGTCGGCGCCGACCCCGCGCCCGCCCCGCGGCTGCGAGACCGCGCCGCGCACGGGCTTCCTCGGCGGCGTCGTCGAGCTCGACGGCGAGCGCGCGGGCCGCGTCGTGCAGGTCCGCCGCGCGCGAGGCGTCGCCCCCGGCGAGCACGGCCTCCCCGAGCGCGTTGAGCGCCTCCGTCTCGACGAGCCGTGCGCGCACGCGGCGCGCCAGCTCGACCGCGTCCTCGCCCACGCTCACGGCCTCGGCGACGGACCCCGCGGCGAGCAGCGCGGTCGCGAGGGCGCTGCGGGCCTCGGCCTCGGCGTCGGGGTCCCCGAGCGCGACGGCCGCGTCGACCGCGGCACGCAGCTCCACGAGCCCGGCCCCCGCCGCGTCGGTGCGTGCGAGGAGCCGACCGACGTGCACCCGTGCCCGCGTCGCCAGCCCCGCGTCGCCCAGAGAGGTCGCGCTCGCGAGGGCGTCGCGGTGCAGCGCGAGCGCGCGGTCGAGGCTGCCCTCCGCCTCGGAGAGGATCGCGGCGTTGCTCGACACGATCGCGACGTTGAGGACGTCGCCCACGCGACGTGACAGCGCGAGCGCCCGGTCGTAGCCGTCGCGCGCGTCGTCCCGCCGCCCGAGGATGCGGTGCACGTCGGCCAGGTTGCCGACGGCGCGGCCCTCGCTCACGGGGTCGCCCGCGGTCCGCGCGCCGGCCGCCGCGTCGCGGTACGCCGTCTCGGCCTCGTCGAAGCGGCCGAGCCGCTTGTACACGTTGCCGACGCGGTTGAGCGTCTGGCCGGGACGCGGGTCGTCGCCGCGCTCGAGCGAGCGGACGAGCTGGGCGAGCGCCTCGTCGTACCGGCCGAGCCGTTCGAGCGCGCGCCCGAGGTCGCGCCCGGCCTGGGACCGCCCGGAGGGCCGTCCGTGCTCGACCGCCGCCGTGTGCACCGCGACCGCGTCGCCCCAGCGCCCCGCCGAGTCGAGGTACGGCGCGAGCAGGGCGGAGAGGTCGGTCACCGGGTCGGCGAGCTCGTGCTCCGCGGCGAGCGCCGACGTCGCGACGAGCAGGTCCCGGTGGGTGTCGAGCCACGCGAGCGCGACGTCGGTGGTGCTCCTCACCGCCGCGGCGCCCGACGCGGCGGAGCCCGACCCGGTCGGACCCTGCTCGGCCGAGCGCCCGGTCACGTCGTGGTGAGGCGCCGCTGCGCGCACGGCGGGCCGGGCGTCGTCGAGCAGCCGGGCGGCGAGGCGCCCGACGGCCGCAGCCCGCGCGGAGAACGGGTCGTCGGACCGGGCGAGGTCGGCGGCGAGGGCGCGGACGGCGTCGGGCACGACGACCTCGCCGCGCGGCCCGCTCGTGAGGAGGTGAGCGCGCCCCAGCGCGGCGAGCGCGTCCCGGCTCTCGCTCGTCGAGACGCCGAGGAGCACGGCGACCCACGCGGCGTCGAGCGGCACCGGGACGAGGGCGAGGAGGCGCAGGGCTCGGGCGTGGTCCGCGGGGAGGTCGCGGTGCGCCGCGGCGAGCGCGGGGTGCAGGGCCGGTCCGGGGAGGTCCTCCACCCGGCGGGCGTGGTCGGCGAGCGACCAGCCGGGCCGGGCGCGGACGTCGTCGGCGACGCGCACCAGCGCGGCGGGGAGGCCCCCGCACGCGCGGACCAGCCGGGTGGCCGCGCTCGGCTCGGCGACCGCGCGGTCCGCGCCGACGAGCGACCCGAGGAGCGCGAGCGCGTCGGCCTCGGGGAGCGGGTCCAGGGTCGTCCCGGCCGCGCCGGGGAGGTCGAGCACGTGGTGCGCCGTGGCCACGACGCGTGCCCCGGCCGGCAGGTGCGCGACGACGTCCGCGACCTGGGCGGCGGAGGTCACGCCGTCGAGGACGACCGTCGTGCGGCGCCCGGCGAGCGCGGCCGCGAGGGCCGCGGCGAGCGCGAGGACGTCGCGCGCCTGCGCGTCCGGCGGCGGCGCGCCGAGCGACTGGAGCAGCGCGTCGAGCACGACGGCGGCCGGTGGCGCCTCAGCGGCAGGCACCCCGCGCAGGTCGACGAGCGCGACGACGTCCGCGGGGACCTCGCGCGCGACGGCGAGCGCGACGCTCGTCGTCCCCGTCCCGGCGAGGCCGGTGACGGTCGCGACGCGCGGCGCCGCACCGCCTCCGTGCGCGTCCTGCTCACCCGTCGCCGCCGCGAGCACCGCGACCACCCGTGCGACCTCGCCGTCCCGGCCGACGAGCGGACGGTCGGGCACCACGTCCCCTGTCCGCACGGTCGGTGACCCGCCGGGCCGCCCGTCCAGGGCGCGCGGCGGCCCGGTGCGTGACGCCTCGCCCGGCCCCGCGCCGGTCGCGGACGCCGCCCGCGCCGCCGTCCGGTACGCGGCGCGCCACCCCGCGGGTCGGGGGTCGCCGAGGACCTGCGCGACGTCGGCGAGGAGGTCCACGTCGAGCCGCGTGCGGCCCGCACGGAAGACGTCGTAGACGGTCACGCGGCCCGGCCGGGCCTCCGCTGCTGGGACGCCCCGGGCGGTGCGGAGCGCGCCGACGCGCCGCGCGATCGCGGTGTACGACGGCTCGCCCGCCCAGGCCCGGAGCGCACGCAGTCGTACCGCGAGCTCGTCCACCGACTCGGCGCCCACGGGGGACGGTGGGGGGTCGGGGGGCATCGCGCCAGGCTAGCGACGGCCACCCGCCGCCGCCCGACGTGGTCTCGCCGTGCGGAGGCGCCAGGCGGGGGCGACCGGGTGAAACCTGCGGCGGCGTCGTTCGGGTTCGTTCGGGATCCGTGCCCCGGGGCGACACCACGGTCACGCTGCCGGAGGCCGCGACGACCGCGGCGCGACGGACCGCGTCGGTGGCGCGGGGAGACGAAGGAGCGACGGTGGGCCTGTTCGACAAGCTCAAGGACATGTTTTCGGGGACCGCGGACCTGTACGCGAAGGAGGACGCGCCTGCGCTCACGCCCGCGCAGCAGCGGGGCCTCGCGCTGGGTGCGGTCTACGCCGTGGAGGGCGTGCTGCCGATCAACGCGCTGACCGTGGAGGCGGACGCCCGCACGGCCGCGAAGCCGCTCGCGGCCGGATGGGACGTGCGGGGCGCCGACGACGTCGAGCGCACGTACGAGTTCCTGCTCACCCAGGGGCACCGCGGCTACTACGCGATCGCGATGCCCAAGGTCGAGGAGCTGTACTCGGGCCGGCTGAGCCGCCGGGACGCGAAGGGCGCGGCCGAGCAGCACGCCGCGCAGGTGCGGCAGGAGGCGACGGCGCGCGGGCTCGACCCCGAGCGTGCGGTCGCGTTCTACCAGGGCTGGAGCGCGTCGGCGCAGGTGGGCGGGCACGGCGAGCTCGCGGACCCGCTGCCGCCGTCGATCGCGGCGTGGGACGCGGCGCGGGTCGTGCACGTCAGCCGCCTGGCGGTCGACGCCGGGTTCGTCACGCAGGAGCGGGCGTGGGCGGCGATCGAGGAGGCCGTCGTGATGTCGCGCCCCGCGTACGCGTCGTGGGAGCAGTTCGGCGACGGGTTCCTCGCCGGGCGCGCGTTCTGGTCGGCGGGCAACCGGACCCCGATCGACCAGGACCTGCCCGACTTCAAGCGCGCGGTGCGGCGTCTCCTGGACACCGAGTCGTCGCCGTGGCGGACACTGTCGTACTGACGGCGGCCGACCCGCGCCCGGCGGGCGGCAGCGGACGGTCTTCCAGGGATCGAGCGACGGGACGGAGGGCGGACGGTGCACCGGTCGCCGTGGTGGTGGCGGGCAGGGGTCCTGCTCGTCGTGGTCGGCGTCGGCACGGCGGTCGTGCTCGCGGACGACGGCCTGCGCTCGGAGGTCCATGCGGCGCTGTCGAACCTCGCGCGGGCGCTGTTCTGACGACGGACGCGCCGTCGAGAACGACGGCACGCCCCGTCGAGCACGACCTTGCTGTCGCCATGAGCCTCAGAACGGCAGCAAGGTCGTGCTCGGCGCGGTGGTCAGCCCTGCGCGTCGCGCCAGGCGACCCACTCCCGCACGAGCGACAGGTCGTAGTCCGGCCCGCTCGTGCCGACCGTGAACAGCGTCGCGCCCGCGGCCACGAGCGCGTCCGCGGACTCCGACGGCGGCCGTGACACGCCGACCGAGCGCTCGACGAGCGCGGCGGTGTCGCGGCCGACGGCCTCGCCGTGCTCGTCGAGGATCGCGCTCTTGCGTGCGAGCGTCTCCGCGTCGCCGAACGAGTGCCACACGTCCGCGTGCTCCGCGACGACGCGCAGGGTCTTGCGCTCGCCGCCGCCACCGACGAGCACGGGGATGTCGCGCGTCGGTGTGGGGTTCGACGCCGCCCACCGGGTCTTGATGCGCGGCAGCGCCTCGGCGAGGTCGGCGATGCGCCCGCCCGCGGTGCCGAACTCGTAGCCGAACCGGTCGTAGTCCTTCTGGAACCAGCCCGCGCCGATCCCGAGGATCAGGCGCCCGCCGCTGATGTGGTCGACCGTCCGCGCCATGTCGGCCAGGAGGTCGGGGTTCCGGTAGCTGTTGCAGGTCACGAGGGCGCCGATCTCGACGCGCTCCGTCTGCTCGGCCCACGCGCCGAGCATGGTCCAGCACTCGAAGTGCTTGCCGTCGGGGTCGCCGGTCAGGGGGAAGAAGTGGTCCCAGTTGAAGATGACGTCGACGCCGAGGTCCTCCGCGCGCAGCACGGCGTCGCGGACCTGGGCGTAGTCGGCGTGCTGCGGCTGGAGCTGGACGCCGATGCGGTACGGATGCCGGGATGAGGTCATGCCGGGCAATCTACGTCGGGGTCGAGAACGACGACACCCCGCGTCGAGCACGAGGTTGCCGTCGCCACGAGCGTCAGAACGACAGCAAGGTCGTGGTCGGCGGACCTAGGGTGGGCGCATGAAGCGACTGGTGGGCCTGCTCGTGACGCTCGTGGTGCTCGTGGCGGTCGCCGTCGTGGCGGACCGGGTCGCGGTCGGCGCCGCGGAGCGCGGCGCGGTGACCGCGTTCGAGCAGCAGGCCGACGACGTCTCCGGGGCGCAGCTCGACATCACCGGGTTCCCGTTCCTCACGCAGCTCGCGCGCGGCGAGCTGACGCACGTCACCGGCTCGGCGGACTCCGCGTCCTTCGGCGGCTACGCGATCTCCGACCTCCAGGTCGAGGCCGACGGCGTGAGCACGTCGGAGCCGTACCGCATCGCGTCCGGGACCGCGTCGGGGGTCATCGCCGCCGAGTCGCTCCAGCAGATCGTCGCGGAGCAGACGGGCCTGGACGTGGGGATCACCGCGTCCGACGACGTCCTCTCGCTGGCCTTCGACCTCCTCGGCGCCACGATCACGGTCGACGTCACGCCGCGCGTCTCCGGGCCGGCCGAGCTCGCCGTCGACGTGGTCGCGGTCCGCACGGGCCTCGGGACGGTGTCGGTCGACGACCTCCCGTCCGGGATCTCCCGCGCCCTGTCCGACCTGCGGGTCCCGCTCGACCTGCCCGACGGCGTCGCGCTCGACTCCGTGTCCGTCGTCGACGGCGGGGTGCGCGTCACGGTGACGGGGACCGACGTCGTCGCCGAGGACCTGGTGGCGTCGTGACCGGCGCGGGACGGTCGCGGTGAGCGAGGCGCCCGTGGACGAGCGCCACGTGCTCGCGGCGCGCCTCGCCGCGCAGCGCCTGCGGTCGCCCGACCTGCCCGACGTCCCGAGCGCGGTCGGGCACCTCGTCGCGGTGCAGGGCCAGGAGTTCCAGCCCGCGCTGTGGGGCCTCACGCGGAGGGTGCGGCCGGACGCACGGCCCGGCGCGGCCGGGGCCGCCGCGGCCTGCGACCGCGGGGAGGTGGTCCGCACGCACGTGCTGCGCCCCACGTGGCACCTCCTGCGTCCCGACGACGCCCGCTGGCTCGTCGAGCTCAGCGCGCCGCGCGTGCACCAGGCCAACGGGACGATGTACCGGCAGGTGGGCACCGCCGGGCACGCGGCGGAGATCGACCTCGTCGTCGCGGCCGTGCAAGAGCGGCCCCGCACCCGGCGCGAGCTCGCCGGACTGCTCGCCGCCCACGGGCGCCCGCTCGAGGGACTCGCGCTCGGGTACGTGCTCGCGCACGCCGAGCTCGACCGGCTGCTGATCAGCGGTCCCCTCGACGGGAAGCAGCAGACGTTCGCCGCGTTCGACGACCGCGTGCCGCCGGGCTACGGTCCGCTCGGCGAGCGGTTCGACCGCGACGCCGCGCTCGTCGAGCTGCTGCGCCGCTACCTCGCGAGCCGGGCGTACGCGACGGTCAAGGACGTCGCGCAGTGGTCGGGGTTCACGCTCACGGACGTGCGGCACGCGCTCGACCTGCTCGGCGACGAGGTCGTGGCCGTCCCGGGCGCGGGCTCGCTGGACGGCGCGACCCTGTGGCGGCTCGCCGACGCCGACCCCCGGGTGCTCGCACCTGAGTCGTTCGCGGGCGCCGTCGCGCCCGACGGCGACCCGGCCCGACCGGTCGTCGACCTGCTCCAGAGCTACGACGAGCTCTTCATGTCCTACGGCGAGACGCGCGCGGTCGTCGTGGCCGACGGCGTCGGCCTCGGCGACCGGCTCGGGTCGTTCATCCACGCCGTCGCGGTCGACGGCGTCGTCGTCGGACGGTGGCGATGGGTGGTCGGGACGCGCGACGTCGTCGTCGAGCCGCAGTGGCGCCGCGCGCCGACGCTCGCGGAGACGGCGGCGTTCGACGAGCAGGTCGCCGCCGTCTCCGCCCACTGGGCGCGCGCCGCTGACACCGCCTCGTCGCGCCGGTAGGGTGCGGTCACACCCGCAGAGCGGCGGGTCGCGCGGGGACAGGGGGACGACGATGCACGACGCCACGCCGAGGGACGAGATGCCCACCGAGGGGTCGGCCGCCGACGGTGGACCCGGGCGTCGCCCGCCCACGCGGGCCCTCCTCGTGGGAGGAACGCTCGTCGTCGCCGTCCTCGGGCTCGGGATCGCCGCGGCGCTGACCGGCCGCGCGGCAGGGACCGAGCCGAGCGACGCCGTCGGCGGTGCACCGGCCGCGGATGCGCCCGACGCCGACCCGGCGCTCGCCGCGGAGACCTCGGCACCCCCACCCGCGGAGACGAACGGGGTGCAGGCGTGCGGCGGCTACGCAGGCTCCGCGGGGACGGCGATCCAGGTCCGGGGCGACGACGGCGAGCCGGCCGAGCTCGGCGGGCTCGAGGGGTGGTGGAACAGCACGCCGGCGAGCGACGCCGGGGGCTGGCTCGACGTCGAGAAGTGGCCCCGTCAGGTGCTCGACCACCCCGCCACGGTCACCGTCGAGACGACGACCGGCACCGTCCTGGAGTCGTTCGACCGCCGCACGTGCACCGGCGTCGAGGGCTGGACGGCGCCGGACCTGTCCGCGCTCCCGCCCTCGACCGTCGTCGTGCTCGACGCCGAGACGGGTGAGGTCCTGGCCGAGCACCCCGTGGAGCTCGTGACGCCCTGAGCGCACACTGGTCGGATGACGGCTCTCGCGACGGACCGCGGCCTGACCATCGCCGAGGCGGCGGAGGCGACCGGGCTCACCACGCACACGCTGCGCTACTACGAGCGCGACGGGCTGCTGCCCGACCCGGTCGAGCGTGCGTCGTCGGGCCACCGGCGGTACCGCGAGCAGGACCTGGCCTGGGTCACGCTCGTCACGCGGCTGCGCGCGACCGGCATGCCCGTGCGCGAGGTGCGCGCGTACGCGGAGCTGGTCCGTGCCGGGGAGGGGAACGAGGCCGAGCGGCTCGACCTCCTGCGCGCGCACCGCGAGCGCGTGCGCGCCGAGCTCGAGGCGGTGCGGACGCACCTCGACGCGATCGAGCACAAGATCGACGTGTACGAGGCCCGCACCACGCGAGAGGACTGCTGACTGCCCGCGCACCCCTTGACTTCGAGCGCGCTCGAAGAAGCAGCCTGGGGTCATGACCCGCACGAGCTCCTCCACCCTCCCCACCCGGACCCTCGGCAGCGCCCGGAACGGCACCGCGCTCGACGTCGGCGCCCTCGGCCTCGGCTGCATGGGCATGTCCGCCTACTACGGCGCGACGAGCGGCGCCGGCTCCGCGACGGACGCCGAGTCCGTCGCCACGATCCACCGCGCGCTCGACCTCGGCGTCACGCTGCTCGACACCGCTGAGGTGTACGGCCCTCACACGAACGAGGAGCTCGTCGGGAGGGCCCTGCGGTCCTCCGGCGTCGACCGCGACCAGGTCGTCGTGGCGACCAAGTTCGGCTTCCGCTTCGCGCCCGACGGCTCGCGCGGCCTCGACTCGCGCCCCGAGAACGTGCGGCGCGCCCTCGACGGGAGCCTGCGGCGCCTGGGCGTCGACCACGTCGACCTCTACTACCAGCACCGCGTCGACCCCGACGTCCCGATCGAGGAGACCGTCGGCGCGATGGCGGAGCTCGTCCAGGCGGGCAAGGTCCGCCACCTCGGGCTCTCGGAGGCGGGCGCCGACACGATCCGCCGCGCGCACGCCGTCCACCCGATCACCGCGCTCCAGACCGAGTACTCGCTGTGGACGCGCGACGTGGAGGCCGACGTCCTGCCGACAGTGCGCGAGCTCGGGATCGGCCTCGTGCCGTACTCGCCGCTGGGCCGCGGCTTCCTCACCGGCGCGATCCGGTCGGCCGACGACCTCGCCCCCGACGACTTCCGGCGCAGCAACCCGCGGTTCGTCGGAACCGCGCTCGAGGCCAACCTCGCGCTCGTCGAGCGGGTGCGCGCCCTCGCCGACGCGAAGGGCGTCACGGCCGGCCAGCTCGCGCTCGCGTGGGTCCTCGCGCAGGGCGACGACGTCGTCCCCATCCCGGGGACCCGCCGCGTCGCGCGCGTCGAGGAGAACGTGGGCTCGGCGGCCGTCGTGCTGGGCCCTGAGGACCTCGCGGCGCTCGCGGACGCCGTGCCGGCGAGCGCCGTCGTCGGCGACCGGTACGCGGACATGACGCCGCTCGGTCGCTGACCCGAGCACGCCGCTGCCCGTCGTCGAGCACGACATGGAGGTCGTCCTGGGCGCCAGAACGACCCTCATGTCGTGTTCGGCGGGGAGGGGGGTGGGAGGGTGGGGGCGTGACGACTTCGACCGAACCCGCCCGGCCTGCCAACTGGGCCGGGAATCTCACCTACTCCTCCGCCGAGGTCGTGCACCCCGCGACGCCGGACGCGCTCGCCGACGTCGTACGGCGGTCGCCGCGCGTCAAGGCGCTCGGGTCGCGGCACTCGTTCGGGGACGTCGCAGACACGCCCGGGACGCACGTCGTCCTCGACCGGTACGACGACGGCCGACCGCCCGTCGTGGTCGACCCCGCCACGGGCGTGGCGTCGGTCGCGGCGGGGCTGCGGTACGGCGACGTGACACGGCAGGTACAGGCCGCGGGCCGCGCGCTCGCGAACCTCGCGTCGCTCCCGCACATCTCCGTCGCGGGGTCTGTCGCGACGGCGACCCACGGCTCGGGCGACGAGGTCGGCTCGCTCGCGAGCGCCGTCGTCGGGCTGGAGCTCGTCACGGGCGACGGCGAGCGGCGCCTCCTGCGACGCGACGACGCGGACTTCCCCGGCGCGGTCGTCGCGCTCGGGGCGCTGGGCGTGGTGACGCGGGTCGAGCTCGAGACCGTCCCGACGTTCGACGTGCGCCAGGACGTGCACGTCGGGTTGCCCTGGGACGCGGTGACGGCGCACTACGACGAGCTCACGGCGTCGGCGTACTCGGTGAGCCTCTTCACCGACTGGGGGCCTGACGGCGTGCAGCAGGTCTGGCGCAAGTCGCGCCTCGCCCCCGGGGAGGCCGGGGCCGCGCGTGAGGACCTCTTCGGGGCGACGCCCGCCGCGACGATGCTGCACCCCCTGCCCGGCGTCGACCCCGTGCACTGCACGCGCCAGCTCGGCGAGCCCGGCCCGTGGAACGAGCGGCTGCCGCACTTCCGGCTCGACTTCACGCCGAGCAACGGCGCGGAGCTCCAGTCGGAGTACCTCGTGCCGCGCGCCCGGGCGCAGGACGCGTTCGCGGCGATGCGCGACCTCGGCCCGCGCGTGACCCCGCTGCTCCAGGTGGGGGAGGTCCGCACCGTCGCGGCCGATGCCGCTCCGCTGTGGCTCAGCCCGTTCGACGGCCCGGCCGTCGGCGTGCACCTCACGTGGAAGCCCGTGCCCGACGACGTCGCGCGCGTCCTGTCCGATGTCGAGGCCGCGCTGCTCCCGCTCGGCGCGCGCCCGCACTGGGGCAAGCTCTCGCACGCGCTCGTCCACGACCCGGGCTCGGTCGCGACGCTCTACCCGCGGTTCGACGACTTCGGCGAGCTCGTGCAGCGGTACGACCCCGACGGCCGCTTCCTCGGCGGCTACGTCGAGCGCCTCCTGGCGAGCTGACCCCCGCGGCGCCGCCCGCCGAACACGCCCCCATCCGCCGTCGAGCACGAGATGAAGGTCGTTATCGGGCGCAGAGCGACCCCCATGTCGTGTTCGGCGGGGTGGTTCGTCACGGTTCGGCGTCGATGTTCCTGCCGGTTTGGTGAGGAGAGCCGTGCGGCCTCACACTCGTGCGCAGGTGCTGCGCACCGCCGGGTCCTCTGTTCCCCGTACGTTCCTCGGCCCCCGGGCCGGGTGCTGACGTAACACGACGGAGACGATCGGTGTCTACGCTGCCCCTGCCCGGCCCCCACCCCGATCGGAGAACACTGTGCGTACGACCCTACGCAAGCTTCCCCTCGGCCTCGTCGCGCTCACCGCGACGAGCGCCCTCCTGCTCACCGCGTGCACCGACGCGTCCCAGACCGGGACGGACGGCAGCACCGCAGGGTCCGACGAGACGTCGTCCGCGCCGTCGTTCGACCCTTCGACGGTCGAGGTCGACGACGCGGCCGCCGCGCTGCTGCCCGAGGACGTCGCGTCCGCGGGGACGCTCGTCGTCGCCTCGAACACGGAGTACGCGCCCGCCGAGTTCATCGACGCGGACGGCACGACCCCGATCGGCTTCGACATCGACGTCATCAAGGCCGTCGGCGCGACGCTCGGGCTCGACGTCGAGGTCCAGTCGGCCGACTTCCCGGCGATCATCCCGGCGCTGGGCACCAAGTACGACGCCGGCATCTCCTCCTTCACGATCACGGAGGAGCGCATGAAGGAGGCCAACATGATCTCCTTCCTCAACGCGGGCTCCGCGTACGCGGTCGCGGCGGGCAACCCGGACGACGTCGACCCGGCGAGCCTGTGCGGGCTGACCGTCGCCGTCCAGACGGGCACCATCCAGGACGAGGACATCGCCGTGCAGAGCCAGGCGTGCACCGACGCGGGCGAGGAGAAGATCGACATCCTCCAGTACGAGTCGCAGTCCGACGCCACGACGAACGTCGCGGGCGGCAAGGCGCAGGTCCTCTACGCCGACTCGCCGGTCATCGGCTACGCGGTCGAGCAGACCGGCGGCCAGCTCGAGCAGCTCGGCGACGTGTTCGACAGCGCGCCCCAGGGCGTCGTCGTCGCGAAGGACGACACCGAGCTCGCCGCCGCGATCCAGGCGGCGCTCCAGTCGCTCATGGACAGCGGCCAGCTCGTCGAGATCCTCGACGCGTGGGGCAGCGGCGACGCCGCGCTCGACACCGCGGAGATCAACCCGTCCGTCGGCTGACACGCCCGCGCAGCCTCAGCCCATCCCCCCAGTCCCCGCCGTGTCGCGGGCGCCCACCCGGCGCCCGCGACCGGCACACTGGACGCCTGCGCGGACGACGCCGTCCGCGCGGCCCGGCTCGTGCCCCGAGCCCCGACACCCCGAGGTGCACCATGACCGGTAGGACACCCGGCGGCGACGCCGCCGGCGCACCGGGCGACGACCCGGTCCCCGACCGCATCCACGCCCGACCCGTCCCGCGGCCCGGCCGGTGGATCTCCGCCGTCGTGCTGCTGATCCTCGCCGCGATGGCCGCCAACGCCCTGCTGACGAACGAGAAGTTCCGCTGGGACGTCGTCTGGCTCTACTTCCGCGACGTGACGGTCGTGCGCGGCGTGGGCTGGACGCTCGTGCTGACGTTCTGCTCGATGGCGATCGCGATCGTGCTCGCCGTGCTGCTCGCGATCATGCGACGGTCGGACAACCCCGTCATGAAGTCGGTGAGCTGGGGCTACATCTGGTTCTTCCGCGGCACCCCGATCTACACCCAGCTCGTGTTCTGGGGTCTCGTGTCGGTGCTCTACCCCCGCCTGAGCCTCGGCATCCCGTTCGGCCCCGAGTTCTTCGAGTTCCGGACGGCGGACCTGTTCACGGCGTTCGTGTGCGCGCTCATCGGGCTCTCGCTCAACGAGGCGGCGTACCTCGCGGAGATCGTGCGCGCCGGTCTCGGGTCCGTCGACCCGGGCCAGACCGAGGCGGCCAAGGCGCTCGGCATGAAGGACGGCAAGATCCTGCGGCGCATCGTGCTGCCGCAGGCGATGCGCGTCATCGTGCCTCCGACGGGCAACGAGACCATCTCCCTGCTCAAGACGACGTCCCTCGTGCTCGCGGTGCCGTTCACGCTCGACCTCCAGTACTCGACCAACGCCATCGGCAACCGGATCTTCCTGCCGATCCCGCTGCTCATGGTCGCGGCGATCTGGTACCTGCTCATCACGAGCGTCCTCATGGTCGGCCAGCACTACATCGAGCGGTACTACGGTCGCGGGTTCGGCACGCAGACGGCGGCCCGACGCCGCGGACGCGGGCCGGGAGGCACGGGCGGCCGCAGGAAGCCCAGCAAGCAGGACCTCATCGCCGCGTCCGGCACGACCAAGGACGACCCCTTCCTGGAGGTGACCCCGTGAGCGGGACGCAGGACGCGCCGTCGCGCACGAGCGACACGACCACCGCCCCGATGGTGCAGGTCGAGGGCCTGCACAAGATGTTCGGCGACCTGCACGTGCTCCGGGGCGTGGACCTCGAGGTCCCGCGCGGCTCGGTGTGCGTCGTCCTGGGACCGTCCGGGTCCGGCAAGTCGACGCTCCTGCGCTGCGTCAACGAGCTCGAGGAGATCACCGGCGGGCGCATCCGCGTCGACGGCGAGCTCATGGGCTACCGCGAGGTGACCAAGGACGGGCGTACCCGCCTGTACCGCCTGCACCCCAAGGTCGTCGCGCGCCAGCGCTCGCGGATCGGCATGGTGTTCCAGCGGTTCAACCTGTTCCCGCACATGACGGCGCTCGAGAACGTCGCGGAGGCGCCGGTCCAGGTGCAGGGGCTCGGGAAGGCGGCCGCGCGGGCACGGGCCACCGAGCTCCTGGAGCGCGTCGGCCTCGCCGACCGCGCGGACCACTACCCGGCGCAGCTCTCCGGCGGGCAGCAGCAGCGCGTGGCGATCGCGCGGGCGCTCGCCATGGAGCCCGAGCTCATGCTGTTCGACGAGCCGACGTCGGCGCTCGACCCCGAGCTCGTCGGCGAGGTGCTGGCCGTCATGCGCGACCTCGCGCGGTCCGGCATGACGATGATGGTCGTGACGCACGAGATCGGGTTCGCGCGCGAGGTCGCGGACACCGTCGTCTTCATGGACGAGGGCGTCATCGTCGAGCAGGGCACGCCCGACCAGGTGCTCGGCGACCCGCAGCACGAGCGCACGCGGTCGTTCCTCGCGCACGTGCTGTAGGGAGGTCCCCTCAGCCCGCGCGGCGGCGGCGCGGGAGCGCGGGGGCGTCGTGCCCCGGGGCGAGGCGGGGCGAGAGGCCCGTGGGGCGTGCGACCGTGACCATCTCTCCGCTGAGCGCCCGGCCCAGGTGCACGAGCGGCAGCATGTTCTCGTGCTCGACCACGAGCGCGTCGTAGATCGGGGTCTCGCTGTCCGGGGCGTGGGAGCGGGTGTTGGAGGGAGATCGCGTCAGCACGCCTCCCACCTTCGGTGAACGACGTGCGTTCCGCGACCGGAAGCGGTGACGTGTCCGTGAGACGTTCGTGGAGACCGGGCGCGCACGCCGAGCACCGGCGCCGACGAGCCACCGGTGGCGCGACGTCGTCGGGCGCGGTTCACTGCATCCGGACGCGCACCGGCCGCCGCGTCCCGGTCGCACCCGGGAGGACCGCATGAGCCTCGCCCCGATCGTCCACGAGCTCCGGCTCGCGTGCCCCGTCGAGGTCGCGTTCGACACGTACGTCGACCGGATCGCGGAGTGGTGGCCTCCGGGATACACCGAGGACGCCCGCTCGTTCACCGGCCTCGTCGTCGAGCCCGTGGTCGGCGGTCGCGTGGTCGCGTCCCACGGTGCGGACGAGCAGGTGTGGGGGCGTGTCACCCTCTGGGAGCGCGCGACCCACCTCGCGCACACCTTCACCCCCGGGCAGCCCCCGGGCCGGGCGTCGCTCGTGCGGCTCGACCTGCGGCCGAGCGCGACCGGGACCGCCGTGCGGTTCGAGCACGGCGGGTGGGCTCCCGGCAGCGAGCGCGTGCGGTCGCGCTTCACCGGGTGGCCGCGCATCCTCAGCCGCTACGCGCACCTCGCCGAGCACCCCGACCCGGAGAAGTGAGCTCCGGGCTCGCGGGCGTCCACCGCGGTCTCACCAGCCCCAGTCGCCCCAGTCCCAGCCGCCGTCGTCGGTGTTCCCGTCGTTCCCGTTGTTGCCGTTGCCGTTGTTCCCCGGACCGGGCTGGTTCTGCTGGTCGCGCTCGTCCTGCTGCTTCTGCCGGTCGTCGAGCTCCTGCGACCGCTTGGCGGCGTCCTCCTCGGCCTTCGTGATCGCCGCCTCGCGCTCGGTGAGCTGCGTCGTCGCCGCGTCGAGCTCGGCCCGCTGGGCCTCCAGGTCGGCACGCTCCGACTCGAGCTGCTCGCGCTCGGCCGCGACCTCGCTCTGCACGCGCTGCGCCTCGGCCTTCTCGCGCTGCGCCTCGCCCTGCGCGGAGAGCGTCAGGCCGATGCCGACGAGCAGGCCGAGGGCGACACCCGCGAGACCGACGGCGGTCGGGACGAGCCACCGGCGGCCGCGGTCGGGGGCGGCGTCCTCGTCGTCGTCGGCGCCGGGGAGCGCGAGCGGACCGACACCCCCGGGGGTGCGCGCCGGGTTCGCCGTCGCGCGCGGCGGTGCCGCGGCCGGGCCGGCGGGCGTCGGGCCGACGGCCACCACGCCGGACCGTGCGGCTCCGGCCGAGACCGTCGGGGCCGCGCCCGCGACCGCCGGGCGGGCGGCCGGGTCGTCGAGCAGCGCGCCGAGCGCGGGGAGGATCATCGTCGAGCCGGCGACCGGGTGGTCGTCGACGGCGCCCGTCGCGACCGGGGCGAGCGTCGCCACGTGCGTCGCGTCGACCCCCGGGCCGGTGGGGGGTGCGCCGACGACCGGGGTCGCCCCGGAGGAGCGCGCGCGCAGCGACCGGCGTGTCGGCGTCCCGGGCCCGGAGGGCAGGGGCTCGGTCGTGCGGAGGACCGGCGCGTCCGGGAGGGGCACGGGGACCGGGGGCCCCGAGGCCGCGGCGTCCTCCCAGAACACCCAGCCCGGGGGCGGGGCCGGCCAGGACGGGTCCGGGTGCCAGTCGGTCGTGGGGGTGAAGCCCTGGGGGACGGGCCACCCCGGGGGCGGCACGAACCGCACGGCCATGGGGTCCTCCTTCGGTAGCGTCCGGCGCACGGTCGACGGGGACGCAGGGTCTCGACGGGGCTCCGGGTTCGACGGGAACAGTAGGGGAGTCGTGGCCACCGGCACGAATCGGCGCCGCGGCGTGGGTGGCCGCTGGTAGAACGGACGCAGACCGGCGAGGCGGCCCAGCTCCCGCCCGGCGGCGATCGTCCCCGACCCGGAGGTGTGCGTGTTCCTCGTCGACGAGCCGGCGCTGCGGACCGTCGCGGCCGATCCCGGCCGGACCGTCACGGGCAGCGCGCCCGCGCGCGAACGCGTCCTCGTGCACTCGGCGAGCGACCTCGTCGTCGCCG
Organism: Cellulosimicrobium sp. GQ32; assembly: GCF_059758455.1. Taxonomy (NCBI): domain Bacteria; kingdom Bacillati; phylum Actinomycetota; class Actinomycetes; order Micrococcales; family Promicromonosporaceae; genus Cellulosimicrobium; species Cellulosimicrobium sp. GQ32. The sequence continues at coordinate 41,611 of NZ_JCAXEP010000012.1, forward strand.
CCGACTGCGAGTACCGGCTCCTGTGCCGGCTCGACGAGCAGCTCGGCCGTGCCCCGCGTCCCGACGCCGGTGAGGACGCCATGCTCGCGCGCACCGCGGCGCTCGGCGCGCGGCACGAGCGCGAGGTCCTCGCCGGCTACGAGGCCGAGCACGGTGCGTTCGACCCGACGACGGGCCGCGGCGTCGTGCGCCTCGAGGCGCCGGGCGGGGTCTCCTGGGACGAGCTCGTGGCAGCCCAGGCGAGCACGCTCGCCGCTCTCGAGGCCGGCGCCGACGTCGTGCACCAGGCGGCGTTCTTCGACGGCTCCTTCCACGGGCGCGCCGACTTCCTCGTCCGGACCGGCACCGACGACACGGGGGCGGCCCGCTACGCCGTCGTCGACACCAAGCTCGCGCGGCGCGCCAAGGTCCCCGCGCTGCTCCAGCTCGCCGCGTACGTTGACCAGCTCCAGGCCGCGGGCGTGCCCGTCGACCCCGACGTCTCGCTCGTGCTCGGCACGCGTGAGCGCACGTCGCACCGCCTCGCCGACCTCCTGCCCGTGTTCCGGGACCGCCGCGACCACCTCGTCCGGCTCACGGCCGAGCACGTCGCGCGCGACGGTCGCGCCCCCTGGGACGACCCGGGCGTCCGGGCTTGCGGGCGCTGCGCCGACTGCCGGGCGCAGATCGACGCGCACCGCGACGTGCTGCTCGTGGGCGGGGTGTACGAGTCGCAGCGCGCACGGCTGCACGCGGCGGGGATCCGCACGATCGACGAGCTCGCGGCCGCGACCGACGAGACGCCGGTCCCCGGCGGCATGAGCCGGTCCACGTTCGCGAAGGTCCGACGTCAGGCCGCGCTCCAGCTCGGCACGGGCCCGTCCGACGGCACGGTCGTGTGGGCCGACGCGTCGGGGCCGCACGAGCTCTCGTGGCGCATCGACGACCCGGCCCCGGTGCTCGCGCTGCCCGCGCCGAGCCCGGGTGACGTCTTCTTCGACTTCGAGGGCGACCCGCTGTGGACGGACGCGGGCGGCACGAGCTGGGGCCTCGACTACCTGTTCGGCTGGGTCGAGCGTCCCGACGCGCCCGAGGACCGCCCGCCCTTCCACGCGCTGTGGGCGCACGACCTCGCGGCGGAGCGCGACGCCCTGGTCGCGTTCGTCGACCACGTCAACGCGCGCCGCCGCACGTACCCGGACCTGCACGTCTACCACTACGCCGACTACGAGCGCGCGCACCTGCTCGCCATCGCCGCGCGGCACGGCGTGTACGAGGAGGAGGTCGACGACCTCCTGCGCGACGGCGTCCTCGTCGACCTCTACGCCGTCGTGCGCCAGGCGCTGCACGTCTCCGACAAGTCCCGGTCGATCAAGAAGCTCGAGCCGCTCTACATGGGCGACGAGCTGCGCACCGGCGACGTGACCACCGCCGCCGCGTCCGTCGTCGCGTACGCGGAGTACACCGCGCTGCGCGAGGCCGGCCGCGACGACGAGGCGGACGAGCTGCTCCGCGGGATCGCGGACTACAACCGGTACGACTGCGTGTCGACGCTGCGGCTGACGGACTGGTTGCGGCGTGCGGTCGCTGCTCGTGACGACGCGACGGTCGGCCTGGGTGCGGGGTCGGGGGAGACGCGCGCCGTCTACCCTCCGCATCCTCGTCCCTCGGATGCTCCCGCCAGGCCCGCCACGACGGCGCGCGTCTCCCCCGACCCCGCTGCGTCCGTCGCCTCTGCCCGGGGCGAGTCCGCGGCCGACAGCCGTGGGGAGGCTTCGGCGGAAGGGATCGCCGTGCAGGAGCGGTCGTCCGCGGTGGTGCTGGAGGAGGAGATCCGGCAGGTCGTGGGGGAGGACCGGGCCCGGCGCGGCGCCGACGAGCGGGCGCTCGCCCTCTACGGCGCGGCCACCGGGTACTTCCGGCGGGAGGCGAAGCCGTTCTGGCACGAGCACTACTCGCGGCTCTCGCTCCCGGTGGACGAGTGGCTGGGGCGCCGCAACGCGTTCCTCGTCGAGCAGGCCGAGGTCGTCTCGGGCTGGGAGGTCGAGCCAGGACGCCGGACGTGGTCGCGCCGCCTCGAGCTCGTGGGCCGGCTCCCGGAGGGCAGCGACCTGCGCATCGGCGTGGCGCCGTACGTCCTCTACGACCCGCCGCTGCCGCCGTGCGTCAAGACCGCGGCCGACGGGGTACGTGGCTGGCTCACGGGCGCGTCGATCGTGGACGCGGTGCGTCGAACGACGCCCGCGGGCGAGCGGGACGTGCTGGTCGTGCGCGAGCAGCTCCCGACCGGTGCCGAGCCGTTCGACGCGACCCCCGTCGCGCTCACCCCGTCGCCGGGCCCGAGCGCGAAGCCGCTCGAGGCGGCGGCGGAGGCCGCGGCACGGACCGCGCTCCGGACGTGGCAGACGACGGGCGCGCTGCCGCGCGACGCCGCGACCGACGTGCTCCTGCGGCGGAACCCACGGCTCGCGCCGGCGACCGCCGCAGGTTCGGACGGCCTCCACGTGCTGGAAGGTCACGACGGCGCGCACTTCCCGGAGGGCGCCGACGGAGCGACCGGGCCCGGGCTCCCGCCCGTCGTGGACGGCGACGTCGTCGCGGCGGTCACGGCCGCCGTCGAACGGCTCGACGACTCGTACCTCGCGGTCCAGGGCCCGCCCGGGACCGGCAAGACGTACGTCGGGTCGCGCGTCGTCGCGCGGCTCGTCGCACGAGGCTGGCGGGTCGGTGTCGTCGCCCAGTCGCACGCCGTCGTCGAGAACACGCTGCGGGCGGTCGTGCTCGGGGCGGGCGTCCCGCGCGAGGTCGTGGCGAAGAAGATCGCGGCGGACGGGCCGTCGGCGCGCGCCGTGTGCGACGAGCTCGACGGCGCCCACCTCGCGACGTTCGCGACGCAGCCGGGGCCGCGCGTCGTCGGCGGGACCGCCTGGGACTTCGCGGCCGACCGGCTCCCGGCCGGAACGTTCGACCTGCTCGTCGTCGACGAGGCCGGTCAGCTCTCGCTCGCGACCACGGTCGCCGTGTCGCGTGCCGCCCGCCGGCTCCTCCTTCTCGGCGACCCGCAGCAGCTCCCGCAGGTGAGCCAGGGGCGCCATCCGGAGCCCGTCGACCGGTCCGCGCTCGGCTGGCTGGCCGACGGCCACGGTGTGCTGCCCCCGGGGCGCGGCTACTTCCTGCCGACCACCTGGCGCATGCACCCGCGCCTCGCGCAGGCCGTCTCGACCCTCGCGTACGAGGACCGTCTCCATGCGCACCCGTGCACCGCGGAGCGCGAGCTCGACGGCGTCCTTCCCGGGGTCGAGCAGGTGCTCGTGGAGCACGCGGGGAACTCGGTGCGCTCGCCCGAAGAGGCGGCCGAGGTCGTCCGCCAGGTCGAGCGGGTCCTCGGGCGGACGTGGACGACGACCGTCGGCGGGGTGGAGGAACGCCGTCCGCTCGGGCAGGGGGACGTCCTGGTCGTCGCGGCGTACAACGCGCAGGTGTGGGCCGTGCGCGCGGCGCTCGAGTCGGCTGGGTACCCGGACGTCCAGGTGGGCACGGTCGACCGGTTCCAGGGCAAGGAGGCGCCGGTCGTCGTCGTGACGCTCGCCGCCTCGTCGGGCCGCGAGGCGTCGCGCGGGCTCGGGTTCCTGCTCTCGCGGCACCGGGTCAACGTGGCGGTGTCGCGCGCGCAGTGGAGCGCGGTCGTCGTGCGCTCGCCCGGACTCACCGACCTCCTGCCGCACTCCCCGCGGGGCGTCGAGGAGCTCGGTGCCTTCCTCGGGCTGACGGGCTCCGCGCCCGGCGGCTGAGCGTCGTCCGCCCGGCCGAGCACGCTCCGCCCGGCCGGGCGAGGTGGAACCGGCGGTGTGCGCCGGGTCAGAACTCCCCGAAGCCGCCGAAGTCGTCGAATCCTCCGCCGAAGTCGCCGCCGCCGAAGTCCCCACCGCCGTCGTAGCCGCCGCCGTCGTCGCCGCCCGCGTGCTCGCCCGTCGCCTCGACCGCTCCGCCGTCGCCGCCCTCGGCGGCGCCAGGATCCTCGGCGCCCTGCTCGGCCGCCGCGTCCTCCGCGACGGGCTGCGTCGGGTCGGCGAACGCGGGCCCGAACAGCGCGTTCGCGACCGCCGAGCCGATGACGACGCCCGCGATCGTGCCGAGCAGGCTCGAGCCGACCATGGCGCCGAACCCGGGTGCGCCCTGGCCGCGGCCGGCGAACGTGCGCTCGAGCGTGCCGGGTTGGCGCATCTCGGCGCGCGTCGCCATCCGGGCGAGGTCCTGCGGTGCGTCGGACGTCGCGCGCTCCGACGCCGGGACCTGCTCACCCAGCTCGGTGAGCACCTGCCGTCGCTGCTCGGGCGTCAGGCGGGCGAACGCCTCGGCGTGCGCCTGCTCGACCTGGTCCGGCGGCGCGGTGCGCAGCAGGTACCGGTAGCGGTCGACCGCGACCTGGTCGGGCGTGCGGGGCCCGGCCGCGCCGACGCGCGCGTCCTGCGGCGCGCTGCCGTAGACGGGCTGAGCGGGGTTCTGAGTGGGGTGCTGCGCGGCCGAGCCGTAGGGGCTCGCCTGCTGCGGCGCACCGTACGGGTCACGCGGCTCGCGGCCGAGGAGCCGGTCCAGGAATCCCATGGGTCGTCCTCCGAGTTCGGTGGCGCGGCGTCGGACGCTCGCGCGGGGGTCGTGGCCGGTACGGCTCACTCCCGGATCAACGCGGACCCCCGGCCCGCGGTTCCGCCTGCGCCGCCGAACCCGGGGTCGAGCGTCACGCGTGCCGCCGCGTGCCCCACGACCCCGGGTTCGCGGGGCCGCGCTCTCCGCCGAACCCGGGGTGACGCGTCATGTCGACCGTCGCGTGACCCACAGCCACGGGTTCGGCACCTCACCCGACGAACGACCAGACCCGGACGCACGAGCGCCCCCGACCGGAAGGTCGGGGGCGCTCGGTGAACGATCGGTCGGCGCGACCCGCGAGGGTCGTCACCGGGGAGATCGGATCAGATCGCGCGGATGTTCTCCGCCTGCGGGCCCTTGGGGCCCTGCGTCACGTCGAACTCGACGCGCTGGTTCTCCTCCAGCGTGCGGAAGCCCTGCGACTGGATCGCGGAGTAGTGCGCGAACACGTCGGCCGAGCCGTCCTCGGGGGCGATGAAGCCGTAGCCCTTCTCGCTGTTGAACCACTTCACGGTTCCGGTAGCCATTGTTACTCCTTCAAGAGTGTGGAAACACCCCCCGCGGGCGCAGGGGAGTACATCACGGTGTTCGTCGTCAACTCTTGGGTAACAAGGTCCGCCGGGCGCCCGCCGGGTGGCGGTCACATCGACGCGAGGACAAGCGAGGCACTGCAATCTCGGGGTCAACCGTACAGGGTATGCCCCTTCTTGGCCATGGCTTGCCCCGCGAGTGTCGTGACGACCTCACGACGGCCCGACGCCGCAGGTCACGGCCCGAGCGCGGTCAGCTCCACCACCGGTACGACCCGTCGCCAGTCGGCCTCCCCGTGCTCGGCGGCGAGGGGCTCCGCCCACTCGCGGAGCACCGGCTCCAGCACGGCCCAGCCCCGCGCGTATCGGGAGGCGTAGTCGCGCAGGAGCCGGGCGCCGTCGTCGGGCGAGAGCGTGCGGGCGGTGCTCCGCACGTGCCGGCGGCGACCCACCCACACGAGCACGCGCGGGTCCGCGACGACGTTGCGGTACCACTGCGACCGGGGTCCCAGCCCGGCGACGACGAGCCACGACCCCGGCGCGGGTCGGTCGGTCACCTCGAGCACGACGTACCGCGCCTCGCCCGTGGACCGGCCGCGGTGGCCGAGGAGCAGGAGCCGTCCGCCGGCGAGGAAGCCGAGGCCGGAGCGGAAGAGGACGATCGGGGCCCGAACGAACCAGCGGGTGTGCAGGAGGTGGGACGCGAGGGCCATCGCTCCACCGTAGGCGGACGCCGGAATCGGCACATTCGTACCGTCCACGGAACGAAACGAGACCCTTACGTTACGAGTCGGTAACAACTCCCTGCGTCCCACGAAATCCGATCCGCCTACGTTCGCGTCACCCAGGAACGCGGAGGCGCCACCTCCCGCGGATTCGTGGGTCCGGAGCCCTCCGAGATGCCGCGGAGGGCTCCGGGCGACACGTCCGTGAGCAGGTTTCGTCGCCGGGTGACCTGTGTCACTATTCAGCACGCAATTCAGTGTTGAATTCAGCGATCGACCGCGGGGAGAAGCGGCTTGGCTGCCCTCCGCGGGGATCAGGACCACGGAGGTTGGCATGCATCGCACAGCACGACGGGCGAGCGGGGGCGCTGCTCTGCTCCTCGCGGCCACTCTCGTCCTCACCGCCTGCGGTCCCCAGTCCCAGGGCGGCGGAGACGAGACGACCGGGACGTCGACCGAGACCGACGACGGTGGCGGCTCGGCCGAGCTGAGCATCGTCCCCTCGGTCCAGATCGACATCGACGGCGCCGAGGTCGAGGCGACCGAGGCCGGCAACCCGGCCGACCCGGCCGGCGACGGCAGCGCCGAGTGCGCCGAGGGCACGTCGATCGCGATGGCGGGTGCCCTCACGGGCCCGAACGCCGCGCTCGGCCTCAACATCCTCTACGGGGCGCAGGTCGCGGTGGACGCGTTCAACGCGGCGAACCCCGGGTGCCAGGTGACCATCAAGGAGTTCGACACCGAGGGCGACCCGCAGAAGGCCACCCAGGTCGCGCCGCAGATCGTCGGTGACGCGTCCGTGCTCGGTCTGCTCGGCCCGGCGTTCTCCGGCGAGACCGCCGCGACCGGCGACGTCTTCAGCCAGGCGGGTCTGCTGTCGCTCACGGCGTCGGCCACGAACCCCGACCTGACGAAGAACGGCTGGACGAACTTCTTCCGCGGCCTCGCCAACGACGCCGTCCAGGGCCCGTCGGTCGCGAAGTACCTCGTCAACACGAAGAACTTCTCCAGCGTCTGCGTCGTCTCCGACAACTCGGACTACGGCATCGGTCTCGCCCAGCAGATCACCGAGGGCCTGGGCGACGCCGCGAACGAGGACTGCGCCGCCGAGGTCAAGACGGGTGACAAGGACTTCTCGGCCGCCGTCCAGATCATCTCGGGCGCCGACGCCGACGCGGTCTTCTACGCCGGCTACTACGCCGAGGCGGCGCCGTTCGTGCAGGGTCTGCGCGACGGCGGCGTCGACATCCCGTTCGTCTCGGCGGACGGCACGAACGACCCGCAGTTCGTCTCGCAGGCGGGCGAGGCGTCCAAGGGCGCGATCCTCTCCTGCCCGTGCGGCCCGGCTCCGGAGGACTTCGCGGCCACGTACGAGGAGACGAACGGCCAGGCGCCGGGCGTGTACTCGGTCGAGGGCTACGACCTCGCGACGATCATGCTCACGGGCATCGCGTCCGGGGTGACCGACCGCGCCGGCCTGATCGACTACGTGGCGAACTACTCCGGTGAGGGCCTGGCCCGCACCTACGAGTGGGACGACACGGGCGAGCTCGCCTCGGCGCTCATCTGGATCTACGAGGTCCAGTAGTCCGACGACGACGGGCGCCCTGCCCCGACGCCCCGCACCGCGCGGGGCCGGCGGGCGGGGCGCCCGTCGTGGACCACGACCTCGTACACCAGAGAGAGAATCAGGGAGCGTCATGCCCGCTCTTGCTGACGCGCTGATGCACAGCGCGACCGCCGGTCCCCTCGTCCACCAGTCCCTCATCGACTTCAACATCGCCGGCCTCGCCCGGAACTTCTGGGGCCTCACCATCGAGGGCCTCACCTACGGCGCGATCTACGCGCTCGTGGCCGTCGGCTACACGCTCGTCTACGGCGTGCTGCGGCTCATCAACTTCGCCCACTCCGAGGTCTTCATGCTCGGCATGTTCGGGCAGTACGCGACCCTCATGCTCCTGGGTTTCGCCCCGAGCGGGAACGTGTACGACAAGGGCATCGCCCTCACCGTCCTCTACCTCGGCATCGCGATGCTCGGCGGCATGCTCGTCGCGGGCGGCGCCGCCGTCGGGCTGGAGCGCGTGGCCTACAGACCGCTGCGACGGCGCGGCGCCCCGGCGCTCGTGTTCCTCATCACCGCGATCGGGATGTCGTTCATCATCCAGGAGTTCGTGCACTTCGTGCTGCCGAAGCTCACGGGCGGCACCCTCGGCGGCGTCAACGCGCAGCAGCCGATCCGGCTCGTGCAGCCCGAGGTGCAGTTCACGATCGGCGGCGCGCCGGTCACGAACATCACGCTCGTCATCATCCTGTCCGCGCTGGTCCTCGCGCTCGCGACGGACATGTTCATCAACCGGACGAAGTTCGGCCGCGGCATCCGCGCCGTCGCGCAGGACCCGGTGACCGCGACCCTCATGGGCGTCTCGCGCGAGCGCGTCATCATGCTGACGTTCCTCATCGGCGGCATCCTCGCCGGCGCGGCCGCGCTGCTCTACACGCTGCGCGTGCCGAACGGGATCATCTACTCCGGCGGCTTCATCCTCGGCATCAAGGCGTTCTGCGCCGCGGTGCTCGGCGGGATCGGCAACCTGCGGGGCGCGCTGCTCGGCGGCCTGCTGCTCGGTGTCATGGAGAACTACGGCCAGGTCGTGTTCGGGACGGAGTGGCGCGACGTCGTCGCGTTCGCGCTCCTGATCATCGTCCTCATGTTCCGCCCGACCGGCATCCTCGGCGAGTCGCTGGGGAGGGCACGCGCATGAGCACCTCGACCCCTGCACCCCAGCCCGCCCCCGAGGGGCGCCCCACGTCCATGCCCCCCGTGGGCCGGGTCGCGACGAAGGACCGCCCGCACGGCGGCGTCGGCGACCGGTTCCGCCTCTGGTGGGACGCCCAGGCGCGACCCACCCAGTGGCTGATCGGCGTGCCGTTCCTGATCTTCATCGCGCTCGTGCCGATCCTCAACATCCCGGTGCTCACCACGGTGGGGACCAACTTCGGCGGCGTCATGGCGCAGTTCGGCATGATCGCGCTCATCGCCATCGGCCTCAACGTCGTCGTGGGCCAGGCCGGCCTCCTCGACCTGGGCTACGTCGGCTTCTACGCCATCGGCGCGTACACGGTCGCGATCCTCACGAGCCCCGACAGCCCGTGGAACCAGACCGACGAGTGGCTGTCGCAGGACTGGGCGTGGCTCGCGGCGCTGCCGATCGCGGTCGCGATCACGTCGTTGTCCGGGCTGATCCTCGGCTCGCCCACGCTGCGCCTGCGCGGTGACTACCTCGCGATCGTCACGCTCGGCTTCGGCGAGATCGTCCGCCTCCTCGCGGACAACCTCGACGAGCTGACGGGCGGCGGCCAGGGCCTGCGCGGCGTCGCCTACCCCCGGGTGGGCGTCACGGAGGAGCTGCCCAACGGCGTCTTCTCGGCGGGCAACGCCGCGGGCACGCTCAACTCCGGCGTGTGGTGGTACTGGCTCAGCCTCGTGTTCATCGTCATCTCGCTGCTCCTCGTGGGGAACCTGGAGCGCTCGCGCGTCGGGCGTGCCTGGGTCGCGATCCGCGAGGACGAGGACGCGGCGGAGATCATGGGCGTCCCGACGTTCCGCTTCAAGCTGTGGGCGTTCGTCATCGGCGCGTCGATCGGCGGCGTCGCGGGCGCGCTCTACGCGGGCCAGGTGCAGTTCGTCATCCCGACGAACTTCAACGTCATCAACTCCGTGCTCTTCCTCTGTGCGGTCGTGCTCGGCGGCCAGGGGAACAAGCTCGGGGTGATCCTGGGCGCGTTCATCATCGTGTACCTGCCGAACTTCTTCCTCGGTCGCACCGAGCTGTTCGGCATCCCGATCAACGGCAACGAGATCGCGAGCTACCGGTACCTGTTCTTCGGGATCGCGCTGGTCGTGCTCATGATCTTCCGTCCACAGGGTCTGATCCCCGTCCGGCAGAAGCTGCTCGCCTACGGGCGTGAGCTCTACGTGGCGGCGCGCCGTACGGCGCAGGCCGCCACGCGGTCGGGGTCCGACGGCGGAGCGCGGCCGGGCTCCCCGGCCGTCGCCACGGCGTCGGGCGGGACCAGCGCGGGAGAGAGCACGACGGACGGGGAGGAGACCCGATGAGCACCCACGACCCCGGCGGCATCGGGGCGGGCGGCGAGCACGGCGACGAGCACCTCGCGTCGTCGGGCCGCGCCGACTCGTCGCGCGCCGACCTGTACATGCCGGGCGCCGTCCTGGAGGAGCCCGCGATCGTCGACGTCGCCGAGGTGCGACCCGAGCTCGCCAACCCCGAGCTCGTCGACGCGATGGTCGCGCCGGACCGCACGGTCCACGCGAAGGTCGGCGAGCCGCTGCTCCAGATGCAGAACGTCACCGTGCAGTTCGGCGGTCTCGTCGCGCTGGACGACGTGACGTTCGACATCCGGCGCGGCGAGATCCTCGGCCTCATCGGGCCGAACGGCGCGGGCAAGACGACGGCGTTCAACGCGATGACCGGCGTCTACCGGCCCACCAAGGGGCAGGTCGTGTTCGACGGCTCCCCGGTCGGCAAGCTCAAGCGCTACCGGATCACGCAGCGCGGCATCGCCCGCACGTTCCAGAACATCCGCCTGTTCAACGAGATGACGGCGCTCGAGAACGTCGTCGTCGGGTCGGACGCGCGCCACCGCACGTCCGTCCCGGGCGCGCTCTTCCGCACCCCGCGCCACCGGCGCGAGGAGCGCGACGCCATCGACCGGGCGCTCGCGCTGCTCGAGTTCGTAGGCGTGGGCGGACGGGCGACGGAGAAGGCGCGCAACCTCTCCTACGGCGACCAGCGCCGTCTGGAGATCGCACGCGCCCTGGCGACCGAGCCCAAGCTCCTGTGCCTCGACGAGCCGGCGGCGGGCTTCAACCCGGCGGAGAAGGAGTCCCTCATGGACCTCATCCGCCACATCCGCGACGACGGCTACACGGTCCTGCTCATCGAGCACGACATGCGGCTCGTGCGGGGGGTGACCGACCGCATCGTCGTGCTCGAGTTCGGGCGCGTCATCGCGGACGGCACGCCCGACGAGGTCACGAGCGACCCCAAGGTCATCGCGGCCTACCTGGGCGTGCCGGACTCCGAGCTGACCGCCGACGAGGGGGGCACGGGCGCGGACCGTGCCGCCGGGCCGACGACCGAAGGAGGCAGCGGCGATGCCTCTGCTTGAGCTGCAGGACATGACGGTCGCCTACGGGCGCATCGAGGCGGTACGGGGTATCTCGATCACCGTCGATGAGGGCGAGCTCGTCACCCTCATCGGGGCGAACGGCGCCGGGAAGACGACGACGATGCGCGCGATCTCGGGCATCCGTCCGGTGTCGCGCGGCAAGGTCCTCTTCGACGGCAAGGACATCACGAAGATGAAGGCCCACCTGCGGGTGCTCGAGGGCATCGTGCAGGCGCCCGAGGGGCGCGGGATCTTCCCCGGCATGACCGTGATCGAGAACCTCGAGATGGGCTCCTACGCGCGCACGTTCGCGTCGAAGGCCGAGCACGACGAGACCGTCGACCGGGTGTTCGACCTCTTCCCGCGCCTCGCCGAGCGCAAGGAGCAGGTGGGCGGCACGATGTCCGGCGGCGAGCAGCAGATGCTCGCGATCGGGCGCGCGCTCATGGCACGCCCACGGCTCCTGCTCCTCGACGAGCCGTCGATGGGTCTGGCGCCGATGGTCATCCAGCAGATCTTCCGCATCGTGTCGGAGATCAACGCCCAGGGGACGACGGTCCTGCTCGTCGAGCAGAACGCGCAGCAGGCGCTGTCGCGCTCCGACCGCGCCTACGTGCTGGAGACGGGCGAGGTCGTGCGCAGCGGCGGGGGCAAGGAGCTGCTGGCCGACTCGAGCATCAAGGAGGCCTACCTGGGCGTGGCCTGACCCCCGGCGCAACCCGGTCGAGCACGACCTCACGCGCCGTCGAACACGACATGGGTGCCGTTATCCGACGGATAACGGCACCCATGTCGTGTTCGGCGGGGTGGACCCCGGACATGTCCTGGACGTCGAGCAGGAGCGGCGCGACGACGAGCGGGGACCGGTCGGTAACGCTCGCGACCGGGCGGCGTTCGAGGACCGCGCGACCGTAGCCGAGCCGCCCTGTCAGCGCGGCGACGAGGCTCGTGCACTCCCAGCCGGGTCAGATCGGTGAGTTCGTCGTGCACACGGGCAGTGTGGCGGCGAGGCGACGGGCACGGCCGGGAGTGCACGAGTGTTCGTCGAGAGCTCACGACGGCGTCACGCGACGGTCGCCCGGCGTCACCGGGACGCCGCGGTGCGGGGCCGCGCCGTGCGGGGCGGCACGGCCCCGTCGCCTAGGCTGGACGCGTGCCGCTCCGCCGTCGTGACGCCCGGGACCGACTGACCTTCGAGCTGGTCGAGTCGGCGGACGTGGACGTGGACCTCGAGGACGACGGGCCCGTCTGGGGATCCGCCAGCGGCTCCACCCCTGCGCCGCGCGGCACCGCCGGCCCCGCGTGGTCGGGCGCCGCCCGGCCGGTGGACCTCGACGGGCGAGGACCCGGCCGGGGCGCGCCGGGCACCGGCCCCGAGGACGTGCTCGACACCGACACGCTCGACACCGACACGCTCGACACCGACGAGCGTGCGGCGGACGGGGTCCGTCCCGGCTCCACGCGGCCGTCCCGGCCCGGGCGGCGCACGGCCGTGGTCGGCGCGGTCGCCGCCGGGGTCGCCCTCGTGCTCGGCGGGATGCTCGCGGTCGACGCGTGGCACGGCAGGGCCGACATCGCCCGTCTGCGCGCCGCGCCGGGCGGGGTCGAACCGTTGCCCTACGCCCCGCGGGAGCAGTGGACGGCCGACGTCGGACTCACGGGCGGGCTCGCGCTCCTGCCCGGCACGCTCGTGACGGTCGTGGACGGGGAGGCGGTCGCCGTCGCGCTCGACGGTGGTGAGGAGCGCTGGCGGGTCGGTGTCGGGAAGGACGCGACGTGCGGGAACGGGCTCTTCTGGGCTCTGCCGTCGGGGGAGCCTGACGACACGCTCGTGTGCGTCGCACCCGTCCCGGAGCCCCCGGGAGGGATCGTCCGGGACCCGTCGCCGGAGATCGACCCCATGACCGGGCGCATCGTGGCCGCGACCTGGACGATCACGGTGGTCGACGACGACGGCGCGGTGGTAGGCCAGCGTGAGGCGAGCACGGAGGGCGCGCTCCTGACGCCGGGCCCGGGCGGGACGGTCGTCCGCGCTGAGCGGGTGGGCGACGTCCCGGCCGGCGAGGGCGCGGTGCTCGAGACGGACGACGCGACGGGGATGCCGAGCGAGATCCCGGACGGACGTCCCGCCGTCGTCCAGGTCGAGGACGCGCTCACGGGCGACGTGCGCTGGGAGGCGGAGCTGCCCTTCGTCGCGGGAGCGGGCCAGTGCATCACGTGGAGCGAGGCCGACGGCGAGGAGGCGATCCGCGCAGACCTCGAGAACCTGTGGACCGCGGTCGAGACGCGCCTGCTGCGTGTCGAGGGCTGCGGCGTCACGGCGTGGTTCACCCTCGACGGCGCGCGCCTGGACGAGGCCGACAACCCCGTCGACGGGGTCGTCGGCCTTGCCGACGGCACCTACTCCCGCGACCCGGTCGGCTACGACTACGGCTGGGGACCCTCGAGCGGGACCGAGCCGAACTCTGCGCCGGCGATCCTCGGGGCGGACGGGTCGGTGCTCTGGGAGCCGCCGGGCAGCGTCCTCTCGCCGTCGGCGACCGACGGGCGCCCGGTGCCCACACTCGTGCGGGACGGCCTCGACCTCGTCGCGTTCGACGTCGAGGGCACCGAGCTGTGGCGCACGTCCGAGCAGAGCACCTCCGGCGCGGTGCTCGTCGCGGCGGGAGGGACGCTCGTCGTCAGCAACGGGTACGGGGACGGCGCCCTGGCAGGGCTCGACCTGACGACCGGCGGCGAACGCTGGTCGCTCGACCGCGAGGAAGTGACCGCGGCGCTCGACGTCGGGACGGGATGGTCCGCCGACGTGGCCTACACGGACGGATCCCGGGCGATCCTCGCCGTCTCCGACTGGGACGCGGGGACGACGTCCCTGGTCGCGCTCGACCTCTCCGACGGCGGCGTCGCGTGGACGGCGGAGACCGCCGGTCCGGACAGCGGTTCCTGGGTCGCGCCCCTCCACGGTCGGCTCCTGCGGATGAGCGACACCGAGATCACCCGGCTCGGTTGACGGCAGTCCTACGCTGGGGGCGTGCCGCTCCGACGACGAGACGGCGGTGACGACCGTCGTACGTTCGAGCTCGTCGAGTCGGTCGGGGTCGACGTGGACCCCGACCTCCTCGACGCGCCGCACCCCGTGCTGCTCGGCGCGCTCCCGCGCGACGCCCCGCCTGGTCTCGAGCCGCACGACCCGACGGGGCTCAGGGGCGACGGCCTGGACGAGGTCGGTGCCGGAGGTCCCCTACCGCGCGCGCCCCGCGTGGACCGTCGGCGACGGCGGTGGGTCGCCGCGGCCGTGGTGACGGGTGTCGTCGCCGTGCTCGTGGGCGGGATGCTCGTCGTCGACGCGGTGACGAGCCGTGACGCGCAGGAGCGGCTCGAGGCCGCACGCGGGGCGGTGCGCCCCCTCGACGTCGCCCCGGCCGAGCGATGGACGGCGCCGGCCGCGGCGGACCGGGGCGTGGGGTTCCTGCCGGGCCTGCTCGTGACGGTCGAGGGCGACGAGGCGGTCGCGCTCGACCTGGACACCGGTGCCGAGGCGTGGCGCGTCCCGCTCGGCGGGGACGAGGCCGTGTGCGGGTCGTGGAGCCCGTGGGAGCTGTCGAGCGTGGCGTCGCGCGAGGTCGTGTGCGTCGCGGGGTCCGGGATCGGGCCGTTCTGGTACGACCCCGGGACGCGGTCGCAGCCCGAGCAGGGGGCGGGCATCCCCCCGGTGCACGTGACGGTCCTCGGTGCGGCGGGGCAGGTCGTGGGCGAGCGTGACGTCGAGGTGGGCGGCGCGATGGTCGCACCGGGGCCCGACGGCGGACTGGTCCGCGCGGAGCGCGTCGGGGAGCCGGGGGAGCCGAGCGGTCCGCCGGTCGAGGTCGACCCGGGCGCCGGGGAGTCGGTCGACGGCGTCGCGGGGCGCGACGTCCTCGTGACGGTCGAGGACGCCGTGACCGGCGACGTGCGCTGGCGGAGCGAGCTCCCGTTCCAGGACGTGCCGTGGTCGTGCACCACGTGGGACGCCGAGACGGGCGGCGAGGAGATCGACCCCGACCGGCTCACGCTCGTCGCGACGGAGACGCTGGTCGACGTCGGCGGGTGCGGCGTCGCGGCGTCGTTCCTCCCGGACGGCGAGCGCCTCGACGACCCCGACCTGCCCACCGACGGCGCCGTGCCGCTCGCGGGCGGTCGGTTCCTCGTCGACGCCGACCGGCAGGGCACGTCCGGGGCGCTGCGGGCCGACCGCGTGCTGGATGCCGCCGGGGTGCCCGTCCTCGACGCCCCGGGCGAGGTGCTCGACCCGCAGGCGACCGACGACCCGGCGCCCGGCGTGCTCCTCGTGCGCGACGGGATCGACCTGACCGCGTACGACGACGAGGGCGCGCGCCTGTGGACGTACGACGGCGCACGCGTCCCGGAGGCCGTCTACGTGCTCGCGGAGGGCACGGCCGTCGTCGGTACGGCGAGCACGGTCCTCGGCCTCGACGCGCTGTCCGGAGAGCAGACGTGGTCGCGGTTCCTCGACGACCTCGGGGACGACGAGGGACGGTCCGCCATGGTGACGCAGGCCTTCACGGACGGGCGGTGCGCGATCCTCGTGCTCGTCGACCCGGCCACCGGCACGGACCCGCGCGTGGTCGCGCTCGAGCTGTCGTCGGGATCGGTCGCCTGGGAGCAGGACCTCGAGGGCGAGTGGGCCTCGTTCGTCCCCGCGCAGGGGCGGCTCCTGCGCTGGGACGGCCAGACGGTCGCGCTGCTGGGCTGAGGCGCGCCCCGGCTCGGCCGACGAGACCGCCCGCCGTGCTCACCCGACGAGCACCGCGTCCCGCGGGACGGCGGCCCAGCCGGTCCGGCGCCCGACCAGGTCGGTCCAGCCGAGCCGGCCGGTGGGCGACCACGTCGTCACGTAGCGCCCGGGCCGGAGGCGGTCGTCCGTCGCCCACAGGACGGTGAGCGCAGCGTCGGCGGTCCGGTCGCCCGCGTCGGCCAGGACGGTGAGCTGCGCGACCCGGTCGGTGAGCGCGACGGTGGCCGGGTCGGGTGCGGCGCCGGGCATCGTGGACGCGCCCCACACGTCCCACAGGAGGAGCTCGTGCCGCTGCCGGTGCGCGAGGTCGGCGAGCACGTACCGCTGGACGAACCCGGGCCCGGCCAGCCAGGGCAGGTCGGGGCCGGCGCCGTGGTCGGCGAGGTCGCGCCGCCCGGCGCGGAAGGCCGTCCAGACCTCGGCGGCGGTCTCGAAGGGCGCTCCCTCGCCCGTCGGCAGGTCGTGGAGGTCGAACGCGCGGGAGCCCTGCTCGAGCTCCGGGTCGGACCGGACCCAGCGCTCGCCGTCGTGCCGCTCGACCACGACGTGGTCGTGGTGGAACCCGCCCTCACCCAGGTAGTCCGTGAACCCGAGCCGCGTGCGGGCGGGGACGTCGTGCTCGCGGAGCACGGCCACGGCGAGGAGGGAGTGGTCCCGGCAGCACCCGCCGGCCCGCTGCTCGGGGGAGCGCGGCGCGGCGAGCGGGCCGGGCGCGCGCTCCGTGACCGCGTCGAGGATCGACGAGACCCACCGCCGGTCGACGTCGTCGAGCTGGGCGGGGGTGGGTGCGGTCGCCCCGGCGCGGTAGTGCACGACGGCGGTCGTCACCGCGGCGTGCAGGCTCGCCGGGTCGGGTCGGACACCCGCGAGGAGGGCGCTGTGGTCGCCCGGGTCCGAGTACGGGCTGTGGTCGGCGTAGCGCGAGACGTCCATGCGTCGACCCTCGGGCCCGCCCCAGGGGCAGGGTCAAGCCTCCTTCCGGTGGCGGTGCGGTGGCCCCCGACCTACGGTCGGCGCAGCCGCTCGGCGTCGAGCGCGCGAGCCGTGCACCGACCGACGAGGGAGCCTGAGCCATGTCCGACGCGAGTACCGGGTCGAGCACCGAGGAGAGCACGGCGACGAGCGCCGCGGCCGACGCGCTGGCGGCGGCGGTCGCCGCGGTGAGCACGCCCTCCCCGGTGGACACCCCGCTGGGTCGGTTCGAGCTGGTGGACGGGGTCCCGACCCCGGAGTCCGTCGAGCGGCTCTACGGCTCGCTGGACTTCCTGCGCGGCGTGGAGGCGTTCCTCAGCGCGATGCCCGGGGCGTCGCTCGTGGCGATGCGGCGCGGGTTCCGCGAGCTCGGCCTCCTGCGCTCGAACCAGGTCGGCTACACCGACCCGCGGGCCGACTCGGGCGGCATCTTCCTCACGCCGAACACGGCGACCACGTACGGGTCGCTCTTCGTCGACCTGCGCGAGACGGGCCCGCTCGTCATCGAGCCCCCCAAGAACTCGCTGTGCGTGGTCGACGACTTCTGGTTCCGCTACGTCGCCGACATGGGCATCGCCGGGCCGGACCGCGGCGAGGGCGGCCGCTACCTGTTCCTCCCGCCCGGCTACGACGGCGAGGTCCCGGACGGCTACTTCGTCTACCGGACGCCCACGTTCACCAACTGGGTCGTGCTGCGCGCCCTGGGCGGCGTCCCGGCGATGAAGGAGACGCGGATCTACCCGCTCGCCGACGCGGGGGACCCGCCCCCGACCGAGTTCGTCAACATCGCGGGCACGCGCGTCAACACGGTCCACGCCAACGACGCCTCGTTCTTCGACGAGGTCGCCGAGATCGTCGCGGAGGAGCCGACGAGCGCGCTCGACCCCGAGCGCGCCGGGCTGCTGCGCGCCGTCGGCATCGTGCCCGGGCGGGCGTTCGACCCGAGCCCGGAGCTGCGCGCGACGCTCGACACGGCGGCGCGGGCGGGGGCGGCGATCAGCCGCGCGCTCGTCTACTCGCCGCGCGATCCCGAGGCGCGGGTCGCGCCCGGGTCGAGCTGGCTCCAGGCGTTCCTCGGGGGGTCGTACGAGTTCCTCGCCGACGGGGCGCGCCTGCTCGACGCGCGCGCGCAGTTCCACTTCTTCGCCACCGTCATCACGCCGGCGATGGCGCACGCCCAGGTCGGGGCCGGGTCTGCCTACGCCTACACGGCCCACGACGCGCAGGGCCGCATCCTCGACGGCGCGCGCACGTACCGGCTCGTGCTCCCCCCGAACCCGCCCGCGAAGAACTTCTGGTCGGTGGACCTCTACGACACCCAGACCCGGTCGCTGCTCCAGACCGACGACCCGTACCCGAGTCTCCTGAGCCTGAGCGGGACGGTCGCGACGGAGGAGGACGGCAGCACCGTGCTGTGGTTCGGCCCGGAGCCCCCGGCGGGGCGCGAGTCCAACTGGGTCGGGACCGTCCCGGGCAGGTCGTGGTTCCCCATGCTGCGCCTCTACGGGCCGCTCGAGCCGTGGTTCGACCGCACGTGGCTCCCGGGGGACCTGGAGCTGGTCGAGGACTGACACCCGAGGACTGTCTCCAAGACCGCCACGCGAGATCACGTCGACCTGCGGGCCGGTGAGGCCAAGCCCACGGTTGTGCGCGCGAACCCGCAGGCGTTGGCCCGGGCCCAGAAGCCCCTCGGCTACAAGTCCAACCAAGAGATGGTCATCGATCTGATCCAGAACGCCGTCGACGAGGAGGAGGCGCGAGGAGCGAGTCCACGCTCAGCGCAAGGCGCTGTCGATGCTCGACGACCTGGACGTCTCCGACCTCGCGGAGGTCACCCAGTTCCGACCCTTCGAACGGACTGTGTGAGGCGTGGCCGGCTCCATCGTCGACAACTCGGTCCCCGGAGGACTTCGACGAGCAGCAGCAGCTCCTCGACGCCGTCGGGGTGTACCTCGAGCCCGCTGACGACCTCGACGACACCTGCGAGGACATCCAGCGAGCGTTGGCGACACACGGCAAGCTGCGGTCGGTCGGTCCCGTCGACGTGATGATCGCGGCATACGCCTACCGGCACCGTCTCACCGTGCTGCACTACGACTCCGACGTCAGCGACCACATCGCCGCCTCCATCCAGGGGTTCCAGCAGGAGTGGGTCGTCCCTCGCGGCTCGCTCTGACCGAGGACCACGCCCTCCCGACGACCGACCCTCTCGTCTGCACCCGGTCGTCGGACGTCGCGACGCGCTGGTTCGCGACGAGACGGACACCCTCATGGCAGCCCGACGGCGAGCGCGACGTCCGCGACGATCGCGTCCGGCTCGTCGGACCACGGGACGGCGTACACCTCGCGGGACGTGGCGTGCGCCAGCCCGGTCGCGACGCGCAGCGCGTCGAGGTACCCGACGATCTGCGGAAAGCGGCAGTCGCGCGAAGGGACCTCGACGTACGCCTCCGTGCGGGCCGGGTCCTCGCGGAGCACGACCGGCCCGGCGGGGACGACCGCCCCGCGGTAGGGGACGCACGCCTCGACACGACCGGGGACGTCGCGGCCGACGGGCGAGTGGTAGATCACCCAGTGCGCGGCGCCCGCCTCCGCGCCTGCCGCGGCGAGGTGCGCCCGGATCGTCAGCAGGTCGGCGCTGAACGTGGGCACGAGGTCGGCCTGGGTCGTGGACGACGTGATCGTGGCGACCGTGCACGCAGGGACCTCGCGCCACCGGACCTCGGCCTCCCCGCGCCCGGTCGCGAGCGCGCGCGCGAGCTCCTCGGCGGTCGCGCGCTGCTCCGCGAGCGACCGCTGCCGCTCGTCCCACCACCCGAGGAGGACGTCGCGCACGTCGCGCGGGTCGGCGTCGAGCACCTCGGGGACGCGCGCGAGCGGCACGTCGATCCGGCGCAGGAGAGCCAGGGCGCGTCCCCGCTCCACCTGCTCGGGCGCGTACGCGCGGTAGCCCGTGCGGGGGTCGACGCCGGCCGGGACGAGCAGGCCGTTGGCGTCGTAGAGCCGCAGCGCCTTGATGGACAGACCCGACGCGCGCACCATCTCGCCGCTCGTGAGCGTCTCCGCCGTGGGGCCCTCCCCCTGCTCCTGCGTCACGCGTCGAGCGTAACGACGGGCGCGCGTCGCGCCACGGCGACGGCGCGCCGCCGGGCGGCACTACCCTGGCCAGATGCCTGACGACCTCACGCAGACCGCCACGCCGACCCCCGCGGAGCGGGAGGAGCCGCAGGCGCCCGTCGCGCCGCGCCGCCCCGCGCCGCGCACGCACCACGGGGAGACCGTGGAGGACGACTACGAGTGGCTGCGGGACAAGGAGTCGCCCGAGGTCGTCGCGCACCTCGAGGCCGAGAACGCGTACACCGAGGCGCGGCTCGCGCACCTCGAGCCGCTGCGCGAGCGGATCTTCGAGGAGATCAAGGCGCGCACGCTCGAGACGGACCTGTCCGTCCCGGTGCGCCAGGGCGCGCACTGGTACTACGCGCGCACGGTCGAGGGCTCGCAGTACCCGATCCGGGCGCGCGCGCCGATCGACGCGAGCCTCGGCAGCGACGCACCGTCGTCCTGGGTGCCGCCCGTGCTGGAGCCGGGCGTGCCCGTGCCGGGCGAGCAGGTGCTGCTCGACGACAACGTCGAGGCCGAGGGCCACGACTTCTTCTCGCTCGGGTCGTTCGACGTGTCGGTCGACGGGACGCGGCTCGCGTACGCGGTCGACATCGTGGGCGACGAGCGGTACACCCTGCGCATCCGCGACCTGGAGTCCGGCACGGACCTCGTCGACGAGGTCCCGGGCACGTTCCCGGGCGCCGTCTTCTCCCCGGACGGGCGGTACGTCTTCTACCCGACGGTCGACGACGCGTGGCGGCCCTGGCGCGTGTGGCGCCACGAGGTGGGCACGCCGGCGACGCAGGACGTCGTCGTGTTCGAGGAGCCCGACGAGCGCTACTGGGTCGGCGTGGGCGTCTCGCGCTCGCAGCGGTTCGTGCAGATCGACGTCGGCTCGAAGATCACGTCGGAGACCTGGCTGATCGACGCCGCGGACCCGACGGGCGAGGCCCGCGTCGTGTGGCCGCGCCGCGAGGGCGTCGAGTACACCGTCGAGCACGCGGTCCTGCCGAGCACGTGGTTCCCCACCGTCGAGCACGAGGAAAGTGGCGGGAGGGACGGGAGAACGACGGCGACATCGGGTTCGGTGGGGGAGCGGCGGGACGTGCTGCTCGTGCTGCACAACGACGGCGCGGAGAACTTCGAGCTCGTCGTGACCGGCGTGCCCGACGGCGGTGCCTCCGCGGGCGGGCCGGCCGGCCCGGGCGACGCGACCGTCGTCGTGCCGCACGACCCCGGGACCCGGCTGGAAGCGGTCGACGCCTTCTCCTCGCACCTCGTGGTGTCCTACCGGCGCGACGCGCTGTCGCGGGTCGGGGTGATCGATCTCGCGTCGGCCGAACCGCCGCGCCCCGCCGGTCTGCCGACACCGATCCGCACGGGCGACACCCCGGCACCCTCGGGCGACCACTGGCACGTGCACGAGGTCGCGTTCGACGAGCCGCTGTACACCGCGGCGCTCGCCGGGAACCCGGAGTGGGACCAGCCGAACGTCCGCCTGTCCTACGCGAGCTTCGTCACGCCGTCGACCGTGTACGACCTGCGGGTCGAGACCGACGAGCTCACGCTCCTCAAGCAGCAGCCCGTGCTCGGCGGGTACGACGCCGCGGACTACGTGCAGCGCCGCGAGTGGGCCACGGCCGAGGACGGCACCCAGGTGCCCGTCTCGCTCGTGTGGCGGCGCGACGCCGTCGGGCTCGACGCGACGGGCACGGGCGCGGAGCCCGCGCCGCTGCTGCTCTACGGGTACGGCTCGTACGAGATCAGCATCGACCCGGGGTTCTCGATCTCACGACTGTCGCTGCTGGACCGAGGGGTCGTGTTCGCCGTCGCGCACGTGCGCGGCGGGGGCGAGATGGGGCGCCGCTGGTACGACGAGGGCAAGACGCTCGCGAAGCGCACCACGTTCACGGACTTCGTCGCGGTCGCGCGG
Organism: Cellulosimicrobium sp. GQ32; assembly: GCF_059758455.1. Taxonomy (NCBI): domain Bacteria; kingdom Bacillati; phylum Actinomycetota; class Actinomycetes; order Micrococcales; family Promicromonosporaceae; genus Cellulosimicrobium; species Cellulosimicrobium sp. GQ32. The sequence continues at coordinate 63,481 of NZ_JCAXEP010000012.1, forward strand.
CACCTCGTCGACGCGGGCTGGACGAGCCCCGAGCGGCTCGTCGCGCAGGGCGGGTCCGCGGGCGGCCTGCTCATGGGCGCGGTGACCAACCTCGCGCCCGAGCTGTTCGCGGGCGTGCTCGCGCAGGTCCCGTTCGTCGACGCGCTCACGTCGATCCTCGACCCGTCCCTGCCGCTCACCGTCGTCGAGTGGGACGAGTGGGGCGACCCGCTGCACGACCCCGAGGTCTACCGGTACATGCGCACGTACACCCCGTACGAGAACGTGCCCGACGACGCGTCGCACTTCCCGCGGATCCTCGCGGTGACGTCGTTCCACGACACGCGCGTGCTGTACGTCGAGCCCGCGAAGTGGGTCGCGCGCCTGCGTGCCGCGGGTGCGCCCGCCCTCCTGAAGATCGAGATGCACGCCGGCCACGGCGGCGTCTCCGGCCGGTACGAGGGCTGGCGCGAGGTCGCGTACGAGGACGCGTGGGTGCTCGACGTGCTCGGCCTGGCCGACCGGTGACGTGCGCGCGGGCGTGAGGCCGCGGGCGGAGGGGGAGCGATGACCGACGAGACCGTCACGCCCGACCCGCGGACGGCGCGCGACGCGACGCCGCCCGGGAGGGCCGCGCTGCTGCTGCGCCCGGTCGGGTACCTCGCCGTCGGGCTCGCGGGGACGGCGGTCGCGCTCGCCCTCCTGGGCCTGTACCTCGCGCCCGCGGCGTACGGCCTGCTCGCGCCGCCGCAGGACCAGGAGCCCTGGGCCGAGCTCGTCGCGTCGCCGGGTGCCGTGCTCGGGCGGCTCGCGGTCGTCGCGCCGGTCGCCGTGGCGCTCGCCGGCCCGGTCGCGTGGTACCTGTCGTGCGCCGTCTGGCCGCTCGCCGCGCTGTCGTTCGTGCACGCCGGGCGGGCGCTGCGACCGTCGTCCCGGGGCGACCGGCTGTCGTTCACGAGCCGGGTCGCGCCGGGCACGACGCTCGGTCCGCCCGTGCCCGGGCCGCTCCCCGTGCCACTCCAGCCGCAGCGGCGCTCACGGCTCACGGACCCGCTCGTGCGCTTCGCCGTCTGCGGCTGGCACCCCGACCGCCGCGAGGCCGGGGCCGCGGTCCCGGCCGGCGTCGCGTGGGTGCTCGCGAGCGCGGGGGCGTCGACGGCGTTGCCGTCCGGCTGGCGGGTCGCGCTGCTGGTGGCCGCGGTGCCGTTCGCCGCGTGGTCCGTGGTGGCCCTGCGGCGCCGGTGGGACTGGCGGTTCCACCGCGAGCGCGTGCGCGCGGCGCGGCGCGAGCGGTGGCTCGAGCGGCACGCCGACGGGTACGTCATGCGCGACGGCCCGCGCGTCGTCCGGTCTCGCCCGCAGTCGGCCGAGCACCGGGCGCGCGTCGAGGCGGAGCGCGCCGAGGCGCGCGCCGCGCAGGACCGCCTCACGAGCCTGACGAGCGACGCGATCGGCGAGCGCCGCGAGGCGGTGCTCCGCGCCCGCCGCCAACGCGAGCAGCACCAGAACGACCCCCCGCAGGGAGACTGACCCCGCGAGGCCGCCGAGCATGGGGTTGCCGCCCGTCCGGACTCGGGGACGGGCTGCGACCGCATGCTCGGCGGCGGGGGTCAGACAGACTGGGGGCTGCCGCATTCCGCGCAGTAGCGTGCGGCCGCGGCGTTCTGCGTGCCGCACTCGCGGCACGCAGCCACCTGCGCCAGGCGCTCGCCGCACTCGGGGCAGAACTTGCCGCCGTCGACCTTCGCGGCGCACGACGGGCAGCGCGTCACGGCGGCCGTCCGGAGGTCCGCGCCGCCGACGAGGTCGGTCGTGCGGAGCTGCTCCTGGACCTGGTACCGGCGGGCCTCGGCCTGGAGCTGGGCGAGCTCCTCCACCTGCTTGGGCGAGCAGCGCACGCACTGCCCGACGACGTCGTTCCAGCAGACCTCGTGGCACATCCAGTCGCCGCACCCGTGGCACTGGCGGAACGCGTCGCGCACCTCGCCGACGGCGGCGTCGAGCGCCTTGTCCTTCGCCTGCGAGTTGGTCTGGCGGTCCGCGGCCCACGACCCCGCCGCGTAGGAGAGGTCGGCGACCTTGCCGCCGAAGAACCGGCCCGCCGCCTGGATGAGGCTGCTGCCCTTGGCGACCACGTCCGTCTGGTAGGCCGAGCGGTAGCCGTTGCCGCACCGCTCGCACCGGAACTCGAACTGGTACCCACCGGCGTTCGACAGGTCGCGGACGTTGTCGGTGAAGGCGATGGGCGCGCTCATGGCAGGGACCTCGGCAGGCTCGGGGGTCGGCGTCCCCGCAGGCCAGGCCCGCGGGAGGGGGACGTCATGGGGATCCCATGACCGCAGCGATGCTACCCACGGACCCTCGTCACCCGGACGGACCACCCGGGTGAAATCGGGCATCCGGAGGTCAGGGGCGGACGAGGCGGAGCGGGGCGTCGGCGGTGCGGACCGTCACGGTCTGACCCCAGGCGGCGACGAGGCGGTCGTCCTCCATGCCGTCGCCGAACACGACGAGCCGGTCCGAGGTGACGGTGAGCGCGACGTCCGCGCCGTCGTCCACGACGCCCTCCGTGAGCGTGGCGCCCGTCGCGGGCGACGGCCACGCCTCGCGCACGAACCAGCCGAGCCGGTGCTCGGTGCGCCCGGGCGCCGGGCGGCCGCCGCGGTCGTGCGCGAGCGACGCCCACCAGCCCGTCGCGCCGGTCCCCGTCGCGACCAGGACCCCTGACGACGACTGCCGCTCCTCGCCCGCCGCGCACCGGAGCGTGTAGCGCGCGCTCTGGTGGCTCGGGTGCCCGACGAACACCTCGTTGAGCGCCGTGAGGTGCTGCCCGTCGTCGAGGTCGGCGCGGACCATGGTGAGCGCGTCGACGGGCAGGACCGCGGCGGGATCGGGCGCGCCCGCGGCGACGTCGGCACCGAGCCCGCGCAGGAGCGAGGTCGCCGCCCGCACGGAGTGCCGCACGAGCACCCCGGCGTTGACCCCGGGCTCGGGGTCGACGCCGAGCACGGGCTGTCCGAGCAGGTACTTCGCGACGTTCGCGACGAGGCCGTCCTGCCCGACGACGAGCACGACGTCCTCCGGCGCGAGGAGGAACCGCGACAGGTCGGCCCGCTCGACGTCCGCGCGGGCCCATCCGTCGGGCACCGCGGCCGCGACCGCCGCGCGGGCCGTGGTGAGCGCGTCGTGCCGGGCCTGCACCTCGGCGAGCGACCGCCCGCGCGAGCGGAGGAAGAACTCCGCCTGGCCGCGGGTACCGTGACGGTCCAGCAGGTCGTCGAGCTCCGTGCGGCGGTGCACGACGACGGCGCGTCGCCGCAGCACGGTCAGGCCGCCTTCCCCGTGGTCCCCGACGCCGTCCCCGACCTCGAGCCGCCCGGTCCGCCGTCGGGCCCACCGAGCGCGCCGCTCAGCAGCGAGCCCAGCACACCCGTCAGGAGGTCGGGCGTGATGGTGAGGTTCTGGACGTCGGGGAGCGCGCCCGCCGCCTCGCGGACCGCGAGGGCGAGGAGCGTGCCCTGGCCGGCGCTCGCCCAGACGTCCATGCGGGCCTGCTCGGCGGCGGCCTCGGCCGCGCCGACGACGCGCACCTGCTCGGCCTTCGCGTCGGTCGCGAGCTGCGCGCGCTCGGCGGTCGCGCGGGCGTCGACCAGCGCGGCGGCGGCCTTCTCCTCCGCCTCACGCCGGGCGTTCGCGCCCTCCTGGGCGACGAGGCGCTCGCGGCGGGTCGCGAGCTCGATCGTGCTCGCGAGCTCGTTCTCGGCGATCGCGCGCTCGCGCTCGACGGCGAGGGCCCGGCGCTCGTACGTCGCGCGGTCGGCCTCGGCCTGCACCCGCTCGCGCGCAGGCGTCTGGAGGGCGCGCTCGACGTCCTTCTCGGGTCGGACGGCGAGCACCTGGACGCCGATGACGACGATGCCGGTCGCCGTGAGGCGCGGGTCCGTGGTCAGCGCGTCGGTGAGGACGTCGCGCACGCGCGGCACGCCGACCGTGAGCGCGTCGGCGAGGGGCATCGCGGCGAGAGCGTCGGCGGCGCGGCTCTGCGCGAGCCGTCCGACGATGCTCGTCACCTGGTCCCGGCCCGCGGTGCTCGTCTCGCCGCTGCCGGGGTCGACGGCGAAGTCGAGGCGCTGCGAGACGGTCACGGGGTCGGCGAACCGGTACGTGACGCCGGCCTGGACGGTGACGTCCTGGTGGTCGGCGGTGACGGCGTGGAAGAAGACGGGCAGCTCCTGGTCGTCGACGGGGACCTCCGAGAGGACCGACGTCGTCGGGCGGAACCAGAACGCCTGCCCGACGCCCTCGTGCGCGACGCGCCCGCGGCGCAGGTGCACGACGTGCCCGGTGGGGCTGCCGAGGAAGTGCCGCGTCCACGGGAAGGTGCGGATGGTGGCCATGGTCGTCTCCGTTCATTATCGTCGTTCTGACGATAATGACGCTAGACCGTCTCCATCGTTCTCGTCAATCTGACGCTAATGTGCGACGATGGCCGCATGACCTCCTCCGTCAGCTCGACGTCCGGCGTCCCGCCGACCGCCGCGCTGCTGCCCGTCACGGTCGACGTCGTCGCGCTCACGGTCCGCGACGACGCCCTGCACGTGCTCCTCGTCCAGCGCGGCATCGAGCCGTTCCGCGGCGCGCTCGCGCTCCCGGGCGGGTTCGTGCTGCCGGAGGAGGGGCTCGCCCGGGCGGCCCGGCGCGAGCTCGCGGAGGAGACCGGCGTCCGCCCCCCTGGCCACCTGGAGCAGCTCCGCACCTACGGGCCGCTCGACCGCGACCCGCGCGGCCCGGTCCTCTCCGTCGCCTACCTCCTGCTCGCCCCGGAGTTCGGCGTCGTCCACGCGGGGTCCGACGCCGGGGGAGCGGCCTGGCATCCCGTCGAGCCCCTGCTCGCGGCGGCCCCGGGCGGCCCGACGGCGTCGGGCGACCGGGCGTCGTCGGCCACCGGGCTCGCCTTCGACCACGCGCGGATCCTCGCCGACGGCGTCGAGCGTGCCCGCGCCAAGCTCGAGTACTCGGCGCTCGCGACGGCGTTCTGCCCGCCCGAGTTCACCGTCGCGGACCTGCGGCGCGTCTACGAGGCGGTGTGGGGCGTGCGGCTCGACCCGCGCAACTTCTCGCGCAAGGCCACGACCACCCCGGGCTTGCTCGCCGACACCGGCCGCACGACGTCGGGCGGCACCGGCCGCCCCGCGACCCTCTACCGCGCCGCGCCGAACCCGGGGTCCCTCCCCACGACCGGCCCCGCCTGGGGAGCGACCCCGGGTTCGGCAGCGGACCCGGACCTCGCGCCCGCGAGCGTGCCCGCCGTCCTCGACCCGCCGCTCATGCGTCCGCGACGCTGACTGCCCTGACGCGGGGGAGAACTCCCCCTCGACAGCGGCGCGGGGCTGAGTACGCTCGCGCGCATGTCGACGTACAGCTACTGGCGCAGCGACCAGGGCAACATGCAGGCCCTCTCGGACGAGCTCGCCGCGCAGGCCGCGATGGCGCGGTCGCGCGAGGCGTCGCTCAGCCGGCGGCTGCGCTCGCTCGAGGGTGACCTGTCGAGCCGCGTGGAGGTGCTCACGCGCCTCGTCAACGCGCTCATCGAGCTCGGTGAGGTGCGTGAGGAGCTCGCGCTGTTCACCCCCGCCCGACGTGCCCGGGACGCGGCACGCGCCCTCACGCGCGCGGTCGTGGCGGGCGAGGGCGACGTGTCGCACCTGCGCCGGTCGCCCGACCTCGCCGACGTGCCCGGCTACTGGCTCGTCCCCGCGGCGCTCGCCGTCGCCGAGCTCCCCGCGGGCAGGCTCGACGCCGAGGCGGCGCAGGAGGCGCTGCTGCGCGACCGCCGTCGGGCCGCGACGTACCTCGTCGCGGTGTGCGCGCTCGTCGGACAGCCCGGCCTCGCGCGCGAGTGGACGCCCTGGGTGCTCGACGCCCCCGTCGTCCCGGCGGCCGGCTGGGGCAGCGCCGACGGTGCGCCGGAGGCGGCGCCGGAACACCCCGGCGAGGCGCCGGACGAGGTCCTCGTGACGACCTCCGAGCGGGCGCTGTGGCGCGCGGCGGCCGCGGGGCACCTCGGGGACGACGGCGTCGCGGTCGTCCGCGCGGCGCTCGCCGAGCGCGTGGCCCTGCTCGACGACGACGCGCACGCCCGCTGGCGCGCCCGGCTCCTCGAGGCGGCGCCCGCGCTCCCCGGGAGCGGGGACTCCTGGGGCGCGCCCGACGCCGGGGCCCCCGACGGGTCCGGGACGCGTCGCCGGGCTGCGGCGCCCGACGCCCTGCCCCTGCTGCGGTCCTGGACCGCGTGGTCGCGGGCCGTCGTCGCGGGGGAGGTCGCCCTGCCCGCGGCGGCGCCCGGCCCGCTCGCGCTCGGGCCGTCGTCGGGCGGCACGGGCGCGGGCACGGCGCCCGGCGCCGCCGCGACGCCGAGCGGCGCACCGGCCCCGGGCGCGGCGCTGCTGCGGGTCGTCGGGTCGCTCGTGAACGAGGGGGCGCCCGTGGAGCGCGGGCTCCTCGAGCGGGCGGAGCTGCTGGCCGACCGGGTGGGCCGCGCGCCCGAGGACGACGGCCCGGAGTGGGACGCGTCCGCGGGGACGCTCGTCGACCTGCTCGTGGACGACGCACGCGGCACCGACCCGGGACTCGCGGCGCTCGCGGCGCCCCTGCTCGTGGACGACCTGCGCGTCGCGAGCCACGCGCGCGCCTCCGAGCTCGCGGCGACCCCGGCACCGTCGCGTGCGCTGCGCCTCGCCGGCCGGACGGTCACGATCACGCCGACCGAGGACGGTGCGGCACTCGCCGCGACGGCACGGTCGGAGCTCCTGGCGCGCCCCGTCGACGGGGTGTCGTGGGGCGTCGTCGGCGGGGTCGGGGCGATCGCCGTGGTGACGCTCGTGCTGGGGATCGCGGTCGCGCCGGCCTGGTTCGCGGTGGCCGTCGTCGCGGGCGTCGTCGCCGCGTGGCAGTGGTTCTCGGGCGAGCAGCGCGCACGGGACCAGCGCGCGGCCGCGCAGGCGAGCGCCGAGCGGTTCGACGCCGAGCTGGCCGAGGCGCGCACCGCCGTCGCGGCGGAGGCGGAGCGTGCGCGGACGCAGCGCGAGGCGGTCGCGACCGTCGTCGACGACCTCGACGACGCCCTCGCCGACCTGGGCGCGCCGACGCCCGCCTGACGCGAGCGACCCGGGCCTGCGCGGGGCCGGTCCGACGACCCGTCCGCCACCCCGCCCGACGCCCCTCGCGCGCGCCCGCCAGGGCCGGACCGCCCGTGCCCGCGGGCCGTCCGGCCTGCTCGGTACCTGCTCGAACAGGCCCTCGTGCGGCGTTCGAACAGCGGCTTCGAACACCGGATGAACTGTCGGTGAACAGTGGCGGAAGAATCCACAGGATGGTCGAGCGCGCTCCGGGGATGACCCCACCATGGACGACGTGACCGAGACGCTCCTGCTGGTGCTCGTCGTCGTGACCGCACTGGCCTTCGACTTCACCAACGGCTTCCACGACACGGGCAACGCGATGGCTACGTCCATCGCCACCAAGGCCCTCAAGCCCAAGACCGCCGTCGCCCTCTCCGCCGTCCTCAACATGGTCGGGGCGTTCCTCTCCCTGGCCGTCGCGGCGACCATCGCGAAGGGTCTGGTCGACGCGAACGTCATCACCCTCGAGGTCGTCCTCGCGGGGCTCGTGGGCGGCATCACCTGGAACCTGCTCACGTGGCTGCTCGGCATCCCGTCGAGCTCGTCGCACGCCCTCATCGGCGGCGTCGTGGGCTCGGTGCTCGCGGCCGTCGGCACGCAGGGCGTCATCTGGAGCGGCGTCGCCGCGAAGGTGCTCATCCCCGCGCTGCTCGCCCCGCTCGTCGCGGTCGGAGTCGCGAGCGTCGGCACGTGGGCGGTCGCCCGCCTCACGCGCGACGTCCCCGAGGACGTCTCGACCCGCGCGTTCCGCTGGGGCCAGGTCGGCTCGGCCTCGCTCGTCTCGCTCGCGCACGGCACCAACGACGCGCAGAAGTCGATGGGCATCATCCTGCTCGCGCTCATCGCGGCGGGCGCCGTCCCGGCGGACTCGGGCGTGCCGTTCTGGGTGATCCTCGCCTGCGCGTCCTTCATGGCCCTCGGCACGTACCTGGGCGGCTGGCGCATCATCCGCACGCTCGGCAAGGGCCTCGTCGAGATCGACACCCGCCAGGGCATGGCCGCCGAGACGTCGTCCGCGGCCGTCATCCTCATGTCCGGCCTGTTCGGCTACTCGCTCTCGACGACGCACGTCGCGACCGGCTCGATCCTCGGCTCGGGCGTCGGGATGCCGGGCGCCAAGGTCCGCTGGGGCGTCGCGGGCCGCATGCTCGCCGCGTGGGGCCTGACGCTCCCGGCCGCCGGACTCGTCGGCGCGGCCTGCTACGGCATCCAGCACGGGATCGGCGGCACGGCCGGCACGGTCGTGGTGTTCGCCATCCTCGTCGCGACGTCCGTCGCCATCTGGGTCGCGTCGCGCCGCAAGCCCGTGGACCACAACAACGTCAACGACGCCTGGGAGGAGGGCGCGGTGGACGCCGGGCTCGAGACCGAGGTCGTCGAGGCGCGCGAGGCCGCGCTGGAGCGCCGCCTCGACGCGGCCGACCCCTTCACCGACGCCGAGCCGCAGGCCGCCGCGTCGCCCGTGCCCCCCTCGGGCGCACCCACCGTGACCCCGACCGCCGCGCGCCAGCGCGCGAGCGTCTGACCCCGGCAGCCCGGAGGAGAGAACCGTGTTCGTCGAGATCGACTCGCTGCTCAAGGTCGTCGTCGCCGGCCTCGTCGTCGGCGCGGGCCTGCCCGCCCTCTTCGCGCTCGGGGTCCGGCTCGCCGCCGGCCGCGCCGTGCCCGTCGAGGTCGGCACCCCGGACGGCCGTTTCACGTCCGACGGTCGCACCGTGCGCGTCGAGCGCGCCACCCGCGGTCGCCAGGTGGGCGCGCTCGTGTGCTTCGCCGTCGTCGTCGTCGCGATCGCCGCGGGCATCGCCTTCATCGCGAGCGGCGGCCACTGACCCGGCTCAACCCCCGCTCGGCGCGGGGTCAGGCGGAGTCGCGCACCACGAGGGTCGGGTCGAACAGGACCGAGCGGGCCTCGGTCTCCGGGTCGTCGATGGCGGCGAGCAGGAGGCGCGCCATCTCGGCCGCCATCTCCTCGACGGGCTGACGCACGGTCGTGAGCGGGGGGTGCGCCTGGTGCGCGACCGTGGAGTCGTCGAACCCGACGACCGCGACGTCCTCCGGGACGCGCCGCCCGGCCTCCTGGAGGACCGTGGACGCGCCGTCGGCCATGAGGTCGCTCGCGCCGAACACGCCGTCGACGTCGGGGCGCGCCGCGAGGAGCTCGCGAGCCGCCGCCTCGCCGCCCGCCCGCGTGAAGTCGCCCTCCGCGACGTACGGCTCGGGGAGGCCCGCGGCCCGCACGGCGTCGAGGAAGCCCTCGAGCCGGGCGCGCGCGAAGGGGACGTCGGCGGGTCCGGCGACGGTCGCCAGGCGCGTCCGGCCCTGCGTCACCAGGCGCTCCGCCGCGAGCCGCCCGCCCGCCGCCTGGTCGAGGTCGACCCAGCTCACGCCGGCCGACTCGTCCGCGCCGTCGAGGTGCGTCGAGAGCACGACCGGCACGGTCAGCGCGGCGAACCGCGCGGGGAGCGGGTCGCCGGAGCTCGACGTGATGAGCAGGACGCCGTCGACGTGGCCCTGGCGCACGTAGCGCACGACCTGGTCGTGCGCGGGCGGGTCGGCGGGCAGGATCGCGAGGTGGATGTCGCGCGGCCGGAGCACCTGCTGCGCGCCGGCCGTGACCCGGCCGATGTAGGGGTCGGTGAACAGGCGCTCCAGGAAGGGGCTGGTGTGCTGCCGCTCCGTCGGCTCGGAGACGACGAGCGCGACCGATCCGGTGCGTCGCGTCACGAGGGTGCGCGCCGCGAGGTTGGGCACGTAGCCCGTCTCGTCGATCGCCTTCTCGACGACCTCGACGATCGCGGGGTCGACCGTCGGCACCCCGTTGATGACGCGGGACACCGTGGCACGGGAGACGCCCGCGACGGCCGCGACGGCCTCGAGCGTCGGGCGGGGAGAGGAGCGACGAGCAGCCATGGCGTCAGTTATACCGCCCGCCCGGGCCGTGCGACCGGCTGTCCCCCGCGGGCGGGGAGCGGCCTCGCCACGGCCGGGACAGCGGGTGGTGCCCGACGGCGCGGGAGCAGCACCGCGCCGTCGGGCACCGGGTGCGGGCGCCGGAGGGGCGCCCGCCGTGGACCGGTCACCGGGGGAGGCGGAGCCTCACCACGGGAACGGGCCGGCGACCTGCAGGGGCCGCCGGGTGCGGGCGCTCACCGGTACACCCGCACGTAGTCCACGAGCATGCGGGACGGGAACGGCGTGCTCGCGTCGGGAGCGCCCGGCCAGTCCCCGCCGACCGCGAGGTTGAGGATCAGGTAGAACTCGTGGTCGTAGACCCACGGCCCGCGCGTCGACTCGACGGTCTCCTTCGACGCGTAGAACGTGTCGCGGCCGTCGAGCGAGAACTGGATGCCCTCGCTGTCCCACTCCGCGGCCCACACGTGGAAGTCGTCGGCGAACCGCGCGCCGCCCGGGAGCGTCGCCGGGCCGCCGTAGCCGCCCGCCCCCCAGTACGCGGGCGCGTGCAGCGTCGAGTGCGTGATCGTGGGCTCGAACCCGACGTTCTCCATGATGTCGATCTCGCCGTTGTACGGCCACGGGCGACCCTCGAGGAAGTCGGAGCCCATCATCCAGAACGCCGGCCACAGTCCCTGGCCCGCGGGGATCTTGATCCGGGCCTCGAAGCGGCCGTACTGGGTGTTGAGCGACGTCGACGTGTTCATGCGGTGCGACGTGTACTCGCGGCCCTCGGCGTTCTCGCGGCGCGCCTCGAGGACGAAGTGCCCCTGGCCGTCGTGGAAGCCGTTGCCCGACGCCGTGTAGACCTGGTGCTCCGCGTTCTGCGGCATCCCGGGGTCGATGTGCCACCTCGTGGCGTCGGCGGGCGTGCCGGCCGGGGCGTCGAACTCGTCGGACCAGACGAGCTCGAGGTCGTCGAAGTCGGGGTCGGCGGGTCCTGCGGGCGGCGTCGTGGGCGCGCCGCCGGTGCCGTAGACCTGGAGCTCCCACAGCGAGTAGCCGTACGGGCCGCTGCGGTCGTTCATGTGCACGCGCACGTGGCGACCGTCGGCGTCGAGCGGGATCGTCTCCTTGAACCCGCTGCCCGTCGTGGTGGAGAACACGGACCGCCACGACGACCCGTCGTCCGACACCTCGATGTCGTAGCCGGTCGCGAACGCGGGGTCCCACTGGAGGACGACCTGGGTGACGTGCGCGGGGGCGCCGAGGTCGACGGCGATCCACCCCTCGTCGACCCAGCCGGTGTCCGGGGACGTGGCCCAGCGCGACGCCGGGTCGAGGTCGAGCGCCTTGTCCGGGGTGCAGTCCCAGCAGTTCGGGTCGAGCGTCTGGGAGCTCGACGCCGACCCGGGCCTGCCGTAGGAGAGCAGGCGGGCGGCGCCGGGCTCGGGGTCTCCGGGACCGCCCGGCTCGCCCGTGCCGCCCTCGTCGCCGAACACCTGGAGCTCCCAGAGGGACACGCCCCAGACGGTCGCGCGCTGCGTCGCGGTGAGCCGCACGTAGCGCGCGGTGACGTCGAGCGGCAGCGTCTCGTCGCCGCCCTGGCCGTTCGTGGTCGAGTACGCGGTCGCCCACGCGGCGCCGTCGGTCGAGACCTCGATGCGGTAGCCGGACGCGTACGCCGTCTCCCAGTCGAGCTCGACGCGGTCGAGGTCGTGGACAGCGCCGAGGTCGACCTGGATCCAGGCGCCGTCGGCGTGCGCGCTGGACCAGCGCGTGCCGCGGTCGCCGTCGACGGCGGCGGCCGCGGTGCTCCAGTCGAACTCGGTGCTCGACGACGTCGCGGCGCGGCCCTGCGAGAGCGGGTCGCCGGGGGCGGCGGTCGCGGGCGCCTGGACGAGCGCACCGAGGGCGAGGAGCCCGACGGCGGTCGTGGCGGCCGCGAGGGCGCGGCCGCGGGGCCGTGGTCGGGGCCGTCGGGAGGTGGTGCTGGCGGTGCTGCGGGTGCCGCGGGACGCGGTGCGCATGGACGTGCTCCTTCGGACGTCGGACGGGTCACGAGCCGCTCGAGGAGTCGGGCGAGCCACTGTGCTCGCGCCGATAGAGCGCTCTCTCACACCCTGGACCAGCCGGTCCGCGGAGGTCAAGAGTGCGGAGCGATATTTCTTACTGACCAGTCAGCCAGTTGTTGTCGGGCTAGCTCAGGCGCTCCTTGGCGGCGAGCACGCGGAGCACCGCCGCGTCGACCTTCGCGGCGAACGCGGGGTCGGTCGTCGCGCGCTCGACGACCGCCGCGACCATGGGCTGCACGACGCTCGGGTCGGCGGACGCGAGCACCATGTCGCCGCCCGCGTCGATCGTCAGGACGGCGCGTTCGGCGGGTGACCACGCCTGCACCTGCTGCGCCGCGGACACGTCGTCCGTGATGACGACGCCGTCGAACCCCAGGTCGCCGCGCAGCATCCCGTCGACGACGACGGGCGAGAACGCCGCGGGCAGCGACCCGTCGATCTGCGAGTAGACGGCGGTGGACGTCATGACGAACGCGGCGCCCGCCTCGATCCCCGACGCGAAGACGGCGACGGACGGGTCGTCGCGCGTCGTCACGTCGTCCGTCACGCCCGCGTCGGTGTCGGTGTTCTCGGTGACGCGGCCCAGCCCCGGGAAGTGCTTGATCGTCACGTCCACCCCGGACGCCTCCATGCCGGCGCTGAAGGCGTTCGCGTGCGCCGTCACCGTGTCCGGCGTGGTGCCGTAGTTCCGCTGGAAGTACCCGATCGGCGGGTTCTGCGCCGCCGTCCCCTCGGGCACCAGGTCCATCACCGGCGCGAGGTTGAGGTTCACGCCCGCGGCGGCGAGCTCGCCGGCCCACGTCGTCGCGTCGGCCTGGAGCGCCGCGGGGTCGAGGCCCGCCTGGTCCGTGGCCGTGGGGATCTGCGAGAACCCGGGACCGCGCAGCACCTGGACGTAGCCGCCCTCCTGGTCGGTCGCGACGAACAGCGGCGTGCTGTTCGTGGTCTCCGGCGAGACGAGCGCCGTGAAGCTCGCGACGAGGTCCGCCGTCGGGCCGGTGCCCGCCTGCGACCGACCGGCGAGGAACACGTTGCCGACGTGGAGCTGCGACACGGCGTCGTAGCTCACCTGCCGGGGGTCGCTCACGTCGACGCCGACCATGAAGAGCTGACCGACCTTCTGCTCGAGCGTCCACCCGGCGAGCGGGTCCTCGGGCGGGGTGGACGGCGTCGGGGGCGTGGGCGACGGGATCGGGTCGGGCGAGGCGGTCGGCGCGCCCGAGGGCGACGGCGCCGGGGCGGGAGCCGGGCGGGTGAGATACCACGCGACCGCCGAGACGGCGGCGAGCGTGGTGACGACGGCGACGACGATCCAGGTGGTCCGGGCACGGGTGGTCACAGGGCGGGCACCTCCAGCGGCCACCGTAGCCCGCTCCGTCGCTCGGGAGGTCGCGGACACGTGCGCGCCGGGTGCTGACCGGAGCCGCGGGTATGACGCGCATCACCTCGATGCTCCCGTCATGATCCTCACGGGGGAGCGTCTCGTGTGTGAGAGGTACGGCCCGATCGGGCCGTACCGCATCGTCCGACCTTGGAGCCAGGCATGTCCCGTCGCCCACCCGCCCGCACCATCGCCCTGGGGGATCGCACCCGTCGCGTCGTCGCCGCGACGGTCGCCGCCATCCTCGCCCTCGTCGGGGCGGTGGTCCTGGTCACCGGGCCGCAGGCCCGGTCGGCCTCGGCGGCGCTCGGGTTCTGCCCGGACCCCGGCGAGATGCCCAACATCGGTCAGGCCCCGCCGCTCTTCACCGACAGCAACGTCACGGTGTACAGCGGCGGCGACTATCGGGCCACGGCGAGCGCCGCCGAGTCCGAGGGGCTCCTGGTCGTCGCCGGGGAGGCGACCATCGACGCACCAGGCAACTTCAGCATCGGTGCGGTGGGCGCCGGCTCGCAGATCACGCCGCCCGACGGCGCGGTGATGCTCGCCGTCGGCGGCGGGCTCGAGATCGCGGCCGGGACAGGTGTCACGGTCGGCTCGACGCTCCCGAACGGCGGTGCCGTGAACGTCGGTGCCACGGTCACGGGCGGGGGCACCCTCTCGACGGCCGGGACGACGCCGGGCGCGGACGCACCCGTCACCGAGGGCATGGGTCCGGCGGCGGTTGCGGACTGGGCCGACTTCGGCGACGTCATCGCGGACGCGTCGGCGACGATCGCCGGATGGCCGACGACCGCGGCAGGGGTCGTCGCGGGCAACCGCGTGACCTTCACCGGCTCCGGCACGGACGACCCGCAGGTGTTCACCGTTGGTGCGTCCGAGCTGGCCGGGGTCACGGAGGTCGTGTTCGCGGACATCCCGGAGGGTGCCGCCGTGGCGATCAACGTGGTCGGCTCCGCGCCCGTGAGCCTCAGCCCGAACTACTGGGAGGGCAACGGCTCGCCGTTCATCAACGACTTCAACTCCAACCCGCGCTTCGGCGACTGGGCGGCGCGCACGCTGTGGAACTTCGAGTCGACCCCGGAGCTGGCGCTGGGACGGGCGGACCAGTTCCTCGGGACCATCCTCGCCCCGGTCGCGGACGCGACGATCATGACGAGCACCAACGGCCGGGTCCTGGTCGGGGGCGACCTCACGTTCGGGGACCCCAGCGTCGAGGGCGGGCTCGAGATGCACAGCTACCCGTGGATCGGTCCGGGGCCGTTCGACTGCACCTCGGCCGCGAGCTTCGTCGTCCAGAAGACGGTGACGGGCGAGGCCGCGGCCGACGTGCCCGCCGACACGACGTTCGAGGTCGCGTACACGTACGAGGAGCCGGACGGGACGACCGGTGGCGACACGCTCGTCGTGCCGATCAGCGGCGCGCTCGTGAACGGTCCGACGCTGCCGGTCGACACCGTCGTGACGGTCACCGAGACGGACCTTCCTTCCGTGCCCGGCGTCGAGTGGGGAACGCCCGTGATCCAGGTGAACGGCGAGCCGCTGGGCGACCCCGCGCAGTTCACGATCCAGGAGAACCAGACCGTCACGGTGACCGTGGTGAACACGGCGAACGGCGGCGCCGTCCCGACGGTGGGCGGGTTCTCGGTGGCCAAGGCCGTGACGGGTGACGCCGCGGGGCTCGTCCCCGCCGACACCGCGTTCCTGGTCGACTGGGAGGCGGGGCTCCCCGAGGGGGCGACGTACGACGGCGACCTGTCCGGCACGCTGACCGTCCTCGCGGACGGGACCGTGACGAACGGCCCCTCCGACCTGCCCGTCGGCACCACCGTCGCGCTCGCCGAGCGGACGCCGCTGCCCGAGGTGGACGGCGTCGAGTGGGGGGATCCGGTGCTCAGCCCGGCGTCGCCCGTCACGATCGTCGAGGGCGCGACCGGGGTCGCGGTGACCGTGACGAACGTCGCGGCCGCCGTCGTCGGGGGATTCACGGTTCAGAAGGCTCTCGAGGGAGGCGCGGCGAGCGCCGTCCCCGGTGACACCGCGTTCCTGGTCGACTGGACCGCGACCGTCCCCGCGGGCGTCGCGTACGACGGCGCCACGTCGGGCACGCTGACGGTGCGCGCCGACGGGACCGTGGCGAGCGGCCCGACCGACCTGCCGGTCGGCACGACGGTGACGCTCGCCGAGCAGCAGCCGCTGCCCGAGATCCCGGGCGTGGTGTGGGGTGTACCGACGCTCGAGCCTGCCTCCTCGATCACGATCGTCGAGGGACCGACCGGTGTCGCGGTGACCGTGACGAACACGGCGGACGTGCCCGCGGAGATCGGCGGGTTCGCGGTGCAGAAGTCCGTCACGGGCGACGCGTCCGGGGCGGTGCCGCCCGACACCGCGTTCGTCGTCGCGTGGGAGGCCGAGCTCCCCCCGGACTCCGGCTACGAGGGAGCGACCTCCGGGACGCTCACCGTGCTCGCGGACGGGGCCGTGGTGGACGGGCCGCAGGACCTGCCCGAGGGCACCGTCGTGACGTTCACCGAGCAGGCGATCCCCGACGTCCCGGGCGTCGACTGGGGCACGCCCACCGTGTCGCCCGGCACCGTGACGATCGGTGACGGCGACGTTGTCGCGGGGGTCGTCGTGACGAACACGGCGACGGCGCGGACGGGCGGGTTCTCCGTCGCAAAGGCGGTCGAGGGCGGCCTCGCCGGGAGCGTGCCGCCGGGCACGCAGTTCGAGGTCCAGTGGTCCGCGACCCTGCCCGCGGGCTTCACGTACGACCGCCCGCTGACGGGGGCGCTCACCCTGCTCGCGGACGGCACCGTCGTCGACGGCCCGCAGGACCTCCCGGTGGGGACGGTCGTGACGTTCACCGAGATCAACCTGCCCGAGGTCGACGGCGTCGTCTGGGGCGCCCCCATGTTCTCCCCGGAGTCGGTGACGGTCGGGGACGGCGCGAACACCCTCGTCACGCTGACCAACACCACGCAGGACGTGGCCGAGGTCGGCGGGTTCTCCGTGGCCAAGGAGGTGACCGGCGACCGCGCAGAGCTCGTGCCCGCCGACACCCTGTTCACCGTCGCGTACTCGTACGAGCTCGACGGCACCCTCGTCGGTGGCTACCTCCGGGTCCCGGCCGACGGGACGGTCGTCGCCGGCCCGCAGAACCTCCCGGTCGGCACGGTCGTCACCTACACGGAGGCCGACCTGCCCGACATCACGGGCGTCGCGTGGGGCGTCCCGACGTTCAGCCCGCAGTCTGTGGTCGTCGGAGACGGGGACGACACCCTCGTCACTGTGACGAACACGGCGAACCAGGCGGCGGGCGGGTTCTCGCTGGTCAAGCGGGTGACCGGCGAGGCGTCCGCCGCCGTCCCGGCGAGCACGGAGTTCGTCGTGTCCTACGCGTACGACTCGCCCACCGGGACAGTCACCGGGACGCTGACCGTCCGCGCCGACGGGGTCCCGGTCGACGGGCCGCAGGACCTCCCGGCCGGGACGGTCGTCCGGCTCACCGAGACGGAGCTGCCCCAGATCGGTGGGGTCGACTGGGGCGCGCCGGAGTTCACCGTGGACGGCAGGGCGGTCACCGAGGTGACGGTCGGTGGCGGCACGGTGGTCGTGACGCTCACGAACACGGCGGGTGAGCAGGGTCTCGCGGTCACGGGCTCCGACGCGGTGCTCGTGACGACGCTCGCGCTGCTGTTCCTCGGGACCGGCGCCGCGCTCCTCGCGATCCGCGCCCGACGCGGCCGCACCGCCTGACCCTCGGGACGCCGTCGCCACCGCGACGCGCGACGGGCCGGTCACCCCGCGGGGTGACCGGCCCGTCGTCGCACGGCTCGCGCGAGGGTGCCCGACCTCAGTCGTGGCCCGCGAGCGTCGCGAGCGCCTTGGTCCACAGCGCGTGGGCGCGCTCGGCGCGGTCCGCCGTCTCGATGTTGCGCTCGACGACGCGCACGCGCGTCCCGGAGTCGTCCGGCTCGAGCGTGATGGCGATGTCGTGGTAGTTCTCCGGGACGTCGGGCAGGCCCATCGTCGGGGAGAAGTGCGTGAAGTGCAGCAGCCGCGGGCGCTCGACCTCGACGACGGTGCCCCAGTCCGCGAACTCGCGGCCCATGTAGTGGCCCTCGAACGTCACGGGGCTGCCGGGCATGAAGTCGGTCTCGACGTTCATGCCGAGCATCCAGCGGGCGCTCGGGTGCATGAGCTCGGCCCACACGACCTGCGGCGGTCGTGCGACGTGGATCTCGGCGGTCGTGCTGTGGTCGGTCAGGGTGGGGTCGCTCATGGGTACCTCGGGGGCTCGGGGGCGCGCTTCTGGGGCCGACGGTAGACCCTCCGGGCGACACCGGCAGCCGGTAGGTTCGGGCGCGTGACCCGACTCGTGCTCGTCCACGGCCGCGACAACCAGGGCCTCGACGCCGACGTCCTCGACCGCACGTGGACCGCCGTGCTGGACGCGGGCCTGAGCGCGGCGGGGTCCGGCCGCGTGCTGCACGACGACGACACGTCGTTCGTCTTCTACGGCGACATCCTCGCGGGGCTCGTCGCGGGCGACGCCGAGCCGCCGCCGGTGACCGTGCACGCGCTGGCGGCCCTGCCCGACGACGAGCTCGCGTTCGTCGCGGCCGTCGCCGAGGAGGTGCTGCGGGGCGCGGGAGCGGGCGTCCCGGCGCGCCCCGAGGGTGCCGGGACGGGCGAGGGGACAGAGAGCGGGGTCGACGTCGGGGCATGGCTGAACCTGCTGCTCTCCGCGCTCGACCGGTACGTGCCCGGCCTGAGCAGCGTCGTCGTCGTGCTGCTCGCGCGGGACGTGTGGGCGTACCTGCACGACGACTCCGTGCGCACGAGGATCGACGACGCCGTCGCGGCGGCGATCCCCACGGACGGCCCGGCCGTCGTGGTCGCGCACTCGCTCGGGTCGGTCGTGGCGTACTCGGTGCTGCGCGAGCACCCCGATGCCGCACGGTGGGACGTGCCCCTGCTGCTCACGCTCGGCTCCCCGCTCGCGATCCGGGCGATCCGCGACGTCCTCGCCGCCCGCGCCCCGCTGCGCGTGCCCGCCCCCGTGCGGCGCTGGGTCGCGGTGCGCGACCGCCGGGACGCGCTCGCGCTCCACGGCCTCGGCCCGGACGCGTTCCCGCTCGACCCGGCGACGCCGGCGATCGAGGACCTCGTCGTCGCGAACGCGGCACCCGGGCACCACGCGGCGGCCGTGCTGCTCGCCGACGGCAGCCCGGCGGGCTACCTCGCGCTCCCGGAGGTCGCGGGCGCGGTGGCGGCCGCGCTGGACGGCTGAGGCGACCTCGCCGTCAGGCTCGGGACACGCCGTGCAGGCGCGCGTGCAGCGCCCGGATCTCGGGCGCGAGCTCGTACGCCGGGCCGCGGACGGCGACGCCGGGGGCGACGTCGCCGATCGCGAGCGGGCGCACGGGTCCGGGCGCCACGCCCCACTCGTCGAGCCAGCCGACGAGCTGCGTCGTGCTCGACGCGTAGACGATCGGGCCGAGCCCGACCCAGGCGTGGGCCGCGCTGCACATCGCGCAGTGCTCTCCCGACGTGTACACGACCGCGGCGCGCCGCTCGTCGGGCGTGAGGTGCTCCGCGGCCCAGCGGGCGATCTCGAACTCCGGGTGCCGGGTCGCGTCGCCGTCCTTCACGCGGTTGCGGTCCTCGAAGCGCACGACCCCGTCGTGGTCGACCAGGAGCGAGCCGAACGGCTCGTCGCCGTCGTCGAGCGCCTCGCGCGCGAGCTCGACGCAGCGACGCAGGTGCAGGAGGTCGTCAGGGGTGGGCAGCGTGTCGGGTGTCATGGCGCCCATCCTCGCCCGGTCAGCGCGCGACCGCGAGGACGCTGCGCACGTCCGCGACGAACCCGTCCACGTCGTCCGGGGTCGTGTCCCACGCGCACATCCAGCGGACCTCGACCCGGTCGGGCGACTCGCCCGGCCCCCAGTCGTAGAAGCGGTGCCGCTCGCGCAGGCGCTCCACGGCGGCGCGGGGGAGCGTCGCGAAGACCGCGTTGACGAGCGTGGGCTGCGTGAAGGCGAGGCCCGACGCCGGCGCGGGGACGGCGTCGTCCGGCCCGAGCGCGGCGGGGACGACGACGTCCGCGAGCCCGGCGCGCAACCGCCCTGCCATCGCGTTGGCGTGCCGTGCGTTGCGCAGCCACAGCTCGTCCTCGTCCGCGATCTCGTCGACCTCGGCGACGGCGTCGCCCACGGGCTCGAACAGCGCGAGGAGCTGCGCGGAGACGTAGCGCATCTTCGACGCGAGCTGCATCGTCGCCTTGCGCACGAACTCGACGCCGTCGACGGCCGACGGGTCGAGCACGACGACCGCCTCCCCGAGCGCGAGCCCGTTCTTGGTGCCGCCGAACGACAGCACGTCCACGCCCGCGTCCGTGGTCAGCGCGCGCAGCGGGACGTCGAGCGCCGCGGCGGCGTTCGCGAGCCGCGAGCCGTCGAGGTGCACGCGCATGCCGCGGGCGTGCGCGGCGTCGGCCACCGCGCGGAGCTCGGCGGGCGTGTAGAGCGTGCCGAGCTCGGTCGACTGCGTGAGCGACACGACGAGCGGCTGCGCGCGGTGCGGGTCGCCGAGGTCGCCCGCGAACCGCTCCACGGCGTCGGGCCGGAGCTTCCCGTCCGGCGCCGGGACGGCGAGCACCTTGACCCCGCCGACGCGCTCGGGCGCACCGTTCTCGTCCGTGTTGAGGTGCGCGTGCTCGGTCGCGACGACCGCGCCCCAGCGCGGCAGCATCGCCATGAGCGCGACGACGTTCGCCCCCGTCCCCGTGAGCACCGGGTAGGCGGTGGCGTCTGGGCCGAAGCGGGCTCTCACGGCGTCCTGGAGGCGCGCCGTCCAGGGGTCCTCGCCGTACGAGATCTCGTGCCCGGCGCTCGCCGCGGCGAGCGCGGCGAGGACGTCGGGGTGGGCGGGGGAGTAGTTGTCCGAGGCGAACGACGTCACGTGCCCAGGGTAGGCCGCGGCCGGTCACCGCCGCCCCGTGCGGGCCGTGACCCGGCCGGGCGACCGGTTCACGCGACGAAGGTCCGCCAGGCGCCGCAGTCCTTGATCGGGCCGCCTGCCGAGAGGTCCTGCCGGCACGCACGGACCGACACGGACTTCCCCTTCGACATGCCGCCCGAGTACCAGTACACGCTCGAGCCGACCCCGTCGCTCGCACGGACGGTCCTCGTCGTCCCGTCGAACCGGACCTGCGCGACGGCGCTGGCGCCGTCCTTGCGGTTGTCGACGACCGCGACGTACGCGCTGTGGCGCCCCGGGTCGTTGGGGGCGAACGTCGCCCTCGCGTAGTACGGGCTGCCGGCGCTGTAGACGGTGCCCGAGGTGCCCGCGGAGGCACCGATCGCGGTCCCGAGCACCAGGGCGCCGGCCATGGCGGCGACGGCGACGAGCTGACGAGTCCTCATGCGTGCTCCTTCCAGGGGCCGCTCCGTCCGGAGCGGCGAACAGCCGTGACGGCGGACGTCCGGATCGTAGGCACCACCGGCTCGGGCCGGCCATGGGCACCCGTCCCCATGGGGGAGGAGCGGCGGCCCGCCGCGCGCGAGCGGGGCCCGGCGCGCCTAGCGTCGAGGAGGGACGCCGCGGGCGTCCCGAGGAGCCGCACGAGCAGCACGGAGGTGCAGCCATGACCACGAACCCTGACGAGCCGGGCACGGAGCCGGTCCCTCCGGTGGAGCCCACGGTCGAGCCGCCGAAGTCCCCGGGACCGCCCCCGGACCCGTCGGAGCCGCCCCACGACCCGAGCCACGCGGACCCGGTCCCCGGCGAGCCGCGGCCCTCGGACCCGACCCCCGACTCACCGCCCGACTGGCCGTCGTCGCCCGGCCGGCCCGTCGGCCCGGACGAGCCGAGCCACGACGACTGAGGACGGTCCGCGCGTCGCGCTCCCCGGGTGCGGCTGAACGGCCGGCGGATCACAGGAGCCGGCGCGAGCCCGGGTGCGTGACGCGCAGCCAGCGGTAGCCGTAGCCGTCGAGCCGGACCTCGGCGGTCCCGTCGGGGTCCGGCTCGACGTCGTCCGCGTCGAGCAGGTCGACGAGGCGCACGTCGTCCGGCAGGTCGTCGAGCGCGAGCCGGACCACGACGGGGTCCGGGGACAGGTTGTGGACGGTCACCATGGACGCCTCCTGCCACGTGCTGCGCAGCGCGAGGACCGACGGCTCCGGCTGGTCCAGCACGTCGACGTCGCCCCAGCCGAGCTCGGGGCACTCGCGGTAGCGGTGCGCGAGGAGGCGCACGAAGGTCAGCAGCGAGTCGGGGTCGCGTCGCTGGTCCGCGACGTTGACGTGCTCGGGCGCGTAGCCGTCGCCGGGAACGGGCCCGGAGAGGCGTCGGGCAGGAGCGCGCGAGAACCCGCCGTTGCGTCCGGACGTCCACTGCATCGGGGTACGCACGGCGAGCCGACCGTCCGCCGCGAGGTTCTCGCCCATGCCGATCTCCTCGCCGTAGTAGAGGACGGGAGTCCCCGGGAGCGCGAAGAGCAGCGAGTACACCATCCGCACGCGGCGCGGGTCGCCGCCCAGCATGGGCGGGAGCCGACGCCGCAGCCCGCGCCCGTAGAGCTGCATGTCCTCCTCGGGCCCGAACGCGGCGAAGACCTCCTGACGCTCGTCGTCGGACAGCTTGTCGAGCGTGAGCTCGTCGTGGTTGCGGACGAACGTCGCCCACTGCGCGTCGTGGGGGATCGGGGGGCGCGCGGCGAGCGACGCGGCGAGCGGGCCGGCGTCGTGCCGCGCGAGAGACAGGTACAGCGCCTGCATGCCGTTGAAGTCGAACTGGAGCGTCAGCTCCGAGCTCGACGGGCCGGACTCGCTCCCGTCGCCCTCCCCGTCGTCGCCGAAGTAGAGGCGCTGCTCCTCGAACGGCAGGTTGACCTCGCCCATGAGGATCGAGTCGCCCGTGCGGCGCGAGAGGAACGAGCGCAGCGCGCGCAAGAAGTCGTGCGGGTCCTCGATCTCGTCCGACGGGTTCGCCGCGGCGTCCCCGAGGAAGAAGGGGACGGCGTCGACGCGGAACCCCGAGAGCCCGAGCTGGATCCAGTAGCCCATGGTCTTCGCGATCGCGTCGCGGACCTGGGGGTTGGCGGTGTTGAGGTCCGGCATGTGGCGGTAGAAGCGGTGCCGGTACCACTCGCCGGTGCGCTCGTCCCTCGTCCAGATGCCCTCCTCCTGGTCGGGGAAGACCACCTGGTCCTTCGTGGGCGGCGGCTCGTCGGCGCGCCACACGTAGAAGTCGCGGAAGGGGTTGTCCGTGCTCGCCCGCGAGGCCTTGAACCACGGGTGCCGGTCGGAGGTGTGGTTGACCACGAGGTCGGCGATGACGCGGATGCCGCGGTCGTGCGCCGTCCGGATCAGCTCGACGAGGTCGCCCACGTCGCCGAGCCGCGGGTCGACCGCGAGGAAGTCGGTGATGTCGTACCCGTCGTCGCGGTCGGCGGTCGGGTAGAACGGCATGAGCCACAGGCACGTGACCCCGAGGTCGGCGAGGTGGTCGAGGCGCTGCACGAGCCCGGCGAAGTCGCCCACGCCGTCGTCGTCCCAGTCCATGAACGTCTCGACGTCCAGGCAGTAGATCACCGCGTTCTTCCACCACAGGTCGCCGGTGTCGCTGATCCTCACGACGCACCCCCGTCGGTCGTCGCCGTCCGCAGGAGCGGCAGCAGCGTCTCGCCCGCCGCGTCGAGGAACGCGTCCTGCTGCTGCCCCACGTGGTGCAGGTACACCTCGTCGAACCCGCAGGCCGCGAGCTCGGCGACGCGGTCCGCGAACCGCTCGGCGTCGTGCTCGACGAGGACCGTCCCCCGCACCTCCTCGGGACGCACGAGGTCCGCGACGGCGTCGAACTGCTCGGGGGTCTCGAGGTGCCAGCTCACGCTCGGGGGCAGCAGGTTGGAGCGCCACTGGTCGTGCGCGACGGCGAACGCGGCTGCGTCGTCGTCGCCCCACGCGACGTGGACCTGGAGGGCGAGCGGGCCCCGCCCGCCCGCGTCGCGGTACTCGCCGACGACGCGGCGCAGCGACTCGACCGGCTGGTTCACGGTGACGAGGCCGTCGGCCCAGTCCGCGTGCCGGCGTGCCGTCGCCGGGGTGACGGCCGGGCCCACGAGGCGCGGGACGACGTCGGGCAGCGACCAGACGCGCGCACGGTCCACGGTGACGTGCCCGCGGTGCGTGACCTCCTCGCCCGCCAGCAGCGCGCGGATCACGTCCACGCACTCGCGCAGGCGGTCGTCCCGGTCGGCCTTGGTGGGCCACGGGTCGCCCGTGACGTGCTCGTTCATCGCCTCGCCCGAGCCGAGCGCGGCCCAGAACCGGCCGGGGAACATCTGGCCGAGCGTCGCGATCGCCTGCGCGACCACCGCGGGGTGGTAGCGCTGGCCGGGCGCCGTGACGACGCCGAACGGCAGGTCGGTGCTGGCGAGCGCGGCGCCGAGCCAGGACCAGGAGTGGCCCGACTCGCCCTGCCGCACGCTCCAGGGCGCGAGGTGGTCGGAGCACATCGCGACGTCGAACCCCACCTCCTGGGCACGCCGCGCGGCGCCCAGGAGGGGGCCCGGGGCGATCTGCTCGTGGGACGCGTGGAAGCCGAGAGAGACCATGGCGCCAGTGAACCGAGGGTCCGGGTGACACGCTCGGCGGGGAGAGGGAACGGTGGAGGGTCCGTGCTCGTCCCGAGGGTCCCCGCGCGGGTCGTACCCGCCCCCGTACGCTGACGCGATGCGACTGCTGACCTGGACGTTCGCCGCCTACCTCGCCGCCGTCCTCGTCGTCACGCTGTGGCCGTCCCCGCAGTCCACCGACGCGCCCGGCTGGGCGACGTCGACCCTCGGCTTCCTCCAGGGCCTCGGCATCCCGATCACGCTGCCGGTGCTCGAGGCGCTCGCGAACGTCGTCATGTTCGGGCCCTTCGGCGTGCTCGGGGTGCCGCTCCTGCGCGGCGCGACGGCACGACGGCGCGGCGCACCGCTGGGCGTGTGGCACGCCGCCGGGGTCGTGACGCTCGCGGGCTGCGCGCTGTCGGTCGCGATCGAGCTGACCCAGAACCTCCTGCCCGGCCGCGTCCCGACCGTCCAGGACGTCGTGATGAACACCGCGGGCGCGCTGCTGGGTGCGGTGCTCGTCACGGTCGTGCTCGTCGCGGTGTCGGTGCGGCGCCCGGTGTCACCCGGGGTCGGCTGACGGTGGTCTGCGGGACCGGCGTCAGCCCACGACACCGTCCACGTAGAACCAGCGGTCGTCCTCCCGGACGAACCGGCTGACCTCGTGCAGGCGCCCGCGGTCGGTGCGGTTCGTGCGCGACCGGTGGTGCGCGACGAACTCCACGACACCCGTCGCGTCGAACGGGCCGCCGGTCTCCGTGCGCACGACGTCGAGCCGACGCCACTCGAGGTCGTCGTCGAGGTCGAGCGACTCCGGCCGGGTCGACGCGTGCCACGTCGCGCGCAGGTAGCCGGCGTCGCCGACGGCGAACGCGCTGTAGCGCGAACGCATGAGCGCTTCGGCGGTGGGCGCGAACGGCCCCGGGGCCGTCCCGTCGGCTCCGGGACGCAGGCCCGCGTGGAGGCGGCCGCAGCACGACCCGTACGTCTCCCCGGACAGGCAGGGGCAGCGTGCGTCGTCGGGCGGGGGAGCGGGCGTCTCGGGGAGCGGGTGTCGCGCCATGCCGAGGAGCGTAGCGCCGGCGTCCGGGGCCCGGTCCGCACCGGGGGCTCGACGCCCGGTGCGCGACGACGCCCGCCCACCCCGAGGTGAGCGGGCGCCGTCGTCCGCGGCTCATCCGGGCATGCGGCCCGGGCGCGGTCGCGTCAGTCCTGCGCGGCCCACGGGCCCCAGCGGTCGCCGGGCTCCTGGTTCCGCGTCCACCACTTCGCGGTGTACGTCGTCCCCTCGTGGGTCACGGTGTCGCCCTTGACGTAGACGCGGCTCGGCTTCCACGCGCCGACCCCGTCCGCGTCGACCCCGGCGATCTCCTCCCAGGGGCCCCACGCGTCGGCGCCGGGCACCTGGCCCTTGGTCCACCACTGCGCGCGCCAGACGGCGCCCGCGTAGGTGACCGTGGCGCCGCCCGCGTAGGCGGTGGACTTCGACCACGCCGGCGGCTCGGTGTACGTCGGCTGGGCCTGCGGGTTGAACTCGTCCGTCACGACCGACTTCGCGGCGTTGGTCACCGGGTCGTCGAGCAGCAGGACGTCGAGGCCCTGCTGGATGTCGTTCGAGATGATCGCGCCGTTGTACCAGTACGCCGACCACGAGCCGCCGAGGATCAGGCGCTCCGAGGAGAGCGGGCCGCGGTCGAACCACGCGATCTCGACCGGGTTCGCCGAGTCCGTGAAGTCCCACACCGAGATGCCGCCCTGGTACCAGGCCTGGACCATGATGTCGCGGCCCGGGACGGGGATGAGCGAGCCGTTGTGCGCGACGCAGTTCTCCGTCGCGGCCTGCTCGCGCTCGATCTTGTAGTAGCTCTTGAACACGAGCTCGCCGCCCACGATGTCGTAGATGGCGTCCGCGCCCTTCTCCGGCCCGACCGTCGGGTTGCACGTGGGCGCGCCGCCGCCGCCGAGCTCGTCCGTGAAGACGACCTTGGTGCCGGCGTTGTTGAACGTCGCCGAGTGCCAGAACGCGAAGTTCGTCGTGTCGCGGACGACCTCGGTGACCACCGGGTGCGCGCGGTCGGAGATGTCCATGAGGATGCCGTCGCCCATGCACGCGCCTGCCGCGAGGTCCTTCGACGGGTAGGTCGTGATGTCGTGGCAGCCCGACGTGGTGCTCGAGCCGTTGCCGCCCGGGTTGCCGCCCTCCGGGAAGAGGACGGGCGTGGAGACGAGCTCCGCCGCGGCGGGGTCGTCGAGCGGGATCTGCACGACCGAGATGAGGTCGTGCGGCGGGAGGCAGTCGGGGAACGCCGCGTTGGGGCTGTACGACGAGACGTAGACGAACAGCTCCTCCCCGTCCTTCGACGGCGCGAGGGAGTGCGTGTGCGAGCCGCACTGCGTCTCGACCGACGACACGTACTCGGGCGACGTCGGGTCGGAGATGTCGAAGACCTTGATGCCCTCCCACGAGTCCTTGATCGTGGCGCTCTGGGCGACGTTCTCGCACGAGTCGTTGCTGCGCGAGGAGTCGGTGCTGAGCACGAGGAGGTCCCCGTAGACCGAGATGTCGTTCTGCGACCCGGGGCAGACGACCTGGGCGACCTGCTGCGGGGCCGTCGGGTTCGCGACGTCGTAGACCGTGAACCCGCCGTAGTTTCCGGCGAACGCGTAGCGGCCCTGGAACGCGAGGTCGCTGCTGTACTGGCCCTCGGGCGCGAACTCGCCGTTCTTCGGGATGTTCGCGACGTGGGTCAGGTTGGGGCTGCCGGCGACCTCTCCGGGTGCCAGGACGTCGGTGGCCTGGGCGAGCGGGGCGAGGCGCTGGGCGGGAAGGTCGGCGAGCGAGCCGGCGGCCTGCTCGGTGAGCGCGGCCACCGCCTCGGGAGAGCCGTCGGACGGCTCGGCGGCTGCCGACGTCGCGACGGCGAGCGAGGAGACGGCGAGCGAGGCCGCCATGGACGAGGCGAGCAGGACCCGGCTTCTTTGCCGGCGCGTCTTGTTCGTCGTTCGATGCACGAGCGAAACACCTCCTTGGTAGTGTTCTGCGAATTCTGTCCGGCAGGTGTGATCTGGACCACCCCAAGCGCGCGAATCGCGGTGACTTTTTACACGGAGGGAACGGGGCGGGTGCAGAGTTTTCCCAGCGGTAACGCAGTCCCGACCGTCGGCGCACGTGTCCTGACCTGTGGCGCCGTCGTGCTCGTGGTCGTGCTCGGCGCCTCGGCGTGCACGCCGGACCCGGCGCCGACCTCGACGCCGTCGAGCGTCGTCGTGCAGCCCGGCAGGCCGGGCGAGGAGGCGACGACGGTCGCGCCCGAGGACTACGACGCCGCGCCCGCGGAGGACTCCTGGAACCAGGCGGACGCCGCGTTCGTGACCGGGATGATCGAGCACCACCTCCAGGCGCTGGAGATCGCGGCGCTCGCGCCGGACCGCGCGGGGTCCGACGCCGTCCGGTCGTTCGCAGAGCGCGTCACCGCAGCGCAGGGCCCGGAGGTCCACGCCCTCGCGTCGTGGCTGCAGGCGCGCGACCTCGCCGTCCCGGAGGGGGCGGAGGGCGACGGCGGCACGGGCCCCCGCGCGCCCGGAGGGTCGGGGCACGAGCACGGTGGGGGAGCGTCCGGGATGCTCACGGACGAGCAGCTCGCCGCGATCGAGGGCGCGAGCGGCACGGAGTTCGACCGCCTCTTCCTCGAGGGGATGATCCAGCACCACCAGGGGGCGCTCGACATGGTCGACGTCGTGCTCGTCGAGGGTCAGGACCTCTTCGCGAACGAGATCGCGGCCGAGACCGCCGCCGGCCAGGGCGGCGAGATCGACCGCATGCACGACCTCCTCGCCACCCTCTGACGCACCGAGCCGGAGCCGAGGCCCCGCGAGGTAGAGCCGTGGTCGCGCGAGGTAGAGCCGTGGTCGCGCGAGGTAGAGCCGTGGTCGCGCGAGGTAGAGCCGTGGTCGCGCGAGGTAGAGCCGTGGTCCGTGCGCAGGTCCTCTTGCCCGGGGTGTGCGCGACCGTGGCCCGCCCCGACGTCGGGACGGGCCACGGTCGCCTGCCCGCGGCGGGCGAGGTCAGCAGTAGAGGTTCGCGCCCGTCGTCGTACCGAGGATCTGCGCGAAGCGCTGGAACGCGGTGACGCGCGACTGGACCTGTGCCGGGTTGCCGCCGTTGCACTCGATCGAGCCGTTGATCGAGCGGATCGACTCGCCGAAGCCGGCGCCGGAGACGATCGCCTGGTGCCCGGACATCGAGCCCGCGCCGGACTGCGTGTTCCAGAACCAGAGTCCGGTCTTCCACGCGACCGCCGAGTTCTGCTCCACGAGGTACGGGTTGTTGAGCAGGTCGATGCCGAGCGCGTCGCCCGCGGCCTTGTAGTTGTAGTTCCAGCTCAGCTGGACCGGGCCCTTGCCGTAGTACGCGCTCTGGCCCGCCGGGCAGCCGTAGGGCTGCGAGTAGTCGCAGTAGTGCGGGTAGTTCGCGGTGTTGATCTCCTTGATGTAGACGAGGCCGCCGGTCTCGTGGTTGACGTTCGCGAGGAACGCCGCGGCCTCGCGCTTGGCGACCTCGGTGCCGCCCGTCGTCGCGAAGCCCGGGTATGCGGACAGCGCGTCAACGAGACCCTGGTAGGAGTAGAACGCGTTCCGGTTCGGGAACATCTGGTTGAACTGGGCCTCGGAGACGACGAAGCCGCTCGGGTTCCCGGGGTTCCCCGGGTTGCCCGGGTCGGTCCCGCCGCCGCAGGCGCCCTGGGTGCGCCAGACGCCCCACTCGCCGGTGGTGCCGGGCGTCTCGCCCTGGGTCCACCAGCCGGCCTTCCAGTTCTGGCCGCCGTGCGAGACGACGGCGCCGCCCAGGTAGACCGTGCCGGAGCTCCACGCGGGGGCGCAGGCCGCGGCGTGCGCCTGCTGCGCCGGGCCGGCGACGGCCCACGAGAGCGCTCCCACGAGCGTGAGAAGAGCGGCGAGGAGGAGGGCGAGAGGGCGGGACACGGGCCGCTGGGCGACCGCGGCGGACGCCGCGGGGGAGGACGACGCCGGAGCTCGGGTGTGCATCGGTGCACCTTTCGTCGGTGGTCGGGTCGGTTCGAGCCTGGCGGCGCCCCACCGAGGTGGACAACCCCCGTACGCAGAACCCCGTACCTGTGGGAGACGGCGAGGTAGGCGCGTGGTTCGCCGTGACCGGAGCTCCATCTCGCGTGGCCAGGGCTCTACCTCGGCGAACCAGGGCTCTACCTCGCGCGACCGGGTTTCTCCTTCGCGCGGGCCCGGGGTTGACGTCCCGCTACGACGGGTGCGAGAGTGTCCGCAACCCGGAAACGTTTCCAGGCCGTCGAGGTCGTCAGTCTGGAAACGTTTCCAGAACGACGGTCCTTCGACGACGAGGTGGACGACAGTGACGTCATCACGCGCCACGCTGATCCAGGTGGCACAGCGGGCCGGGGTCTCCCTGGCCTCGACCTCCCGCGCCCTGCACGGGACGGGCGCGAGCCCGGCGATGGTCGAGCGCGTGCGCGCCGCGGCCACCGAGCTCGGCTACAGCCCGGACGCCATCGGGCGGTCCCTGCGCCTGAAGAAGACGTTCCAGGTCGCGTTCGCCGTCGCCGACATCGGCAACCCCGTCTACGTCGAGATGATGACCGCGATCCACGAGGTCCTCGCGCCGCACGGCTACCGCGTCGTCGTCATGACGACGGGGGACACGACGACCTCGACCGTCGAGCTCGTGCGCAGCCTGTCGAGCGGGTTCGTCGACGCGATGATCCTCAGCCCGCTGCGCACCGACGACGAGCTCGTGGAGGAGATCCGGCAGGCGCCCGTCCCCGTCGTCGTCATCGGCCGCACCCTCGCGGACCGCGGCATCGACTCCGTCTCCACCGACTCGGCGGGCGGGATCGGCGAGGCCGTGCGCCACCTGCTCGGACTCGGCCGCCGCCGGCTCGCGTTCCTCAACGGCCCGCTCGACACCACGCCCGGTGAGGCGCGCCAGCGCGGCTTCGACGCCGCGACGCGCGCCGACGACTTCGCGGGCGAGCGCGCCGACGCCGTCGTCGCGACGGACTTCACCGTCGCGGCGGGCCTCGCGGCCACGCGCGCGCTCCTCGACGCGCCCGACGACGACGCCCGCCCCGACGCGATCGTCGCCGCCAACGACCTGCTCGCCATCGGCGCGATCCGGGCCGTGCGCGAGCGCGGGCTGTCGGTCCCCGAGGACGTCGCGGTGACCGGCATGGACGACACCGAGATCGGCCGCGTGTTCCAGCCCAGCCTGACGAGCGTCTCGCTCGGCTCGACCGAGCGCGGGCGGATCGCGGCGGAGCTCGTGGTCGACCTCGTGGACGGCGACGCGCAGGCCGGGCGCCACACCGCGGTCGGTCCGCGCCTCGTCGTGCGCGAGTCGACCGCCGCACCGGCCGCGACGCCCCAGGCGTCCGGGCAGGACCGGGCGAGCGACGCCGTCGTGCACGAGGCAGCCGCCGACGCCGCGGGAGGGGTGACCCGATGAGCGCTCCGACCCTCGCGGGCGACCCGCACGCCGCCGCGGCTCGTCGACCCGACCGCGGCGCCCCGCGCCGGACGGGCGGCATGGCCCGCGCCAAGCGGCGCGAGGCGATCGCGCTCGTCATGCCGTCGCTCCTGCCGATCCTCGTGCTGAGCGTCGCGCCGCTCGTCATGGGCGTCGCGCTCGCGTTCACGGACGCGCGGCTCGTGCGCCACCCGGACTACCAGTTCGTGGGCGTCGACAACTTCGTGCGCCTCGCGGACAACTCGTTCTTCTGGGACTCGTTCCGCATCGGCATGATCTGGGCCGTCTCGGTGACGCTGCTCCAGCTCGTCGCGGCGATGGGCCTCGCGCTGCTGCTGAACTCCGGCCTGCGGCTCCAGGGGCTGACGCGCGTCCTCGCGCTCATCCCGTGGGCCATGCCGCCGGTCGTCGTGGCGATCATGTGGCAGATGATCTACTCGCCCAACGCCGGGCCGCTCAACGCGTTCCTCGGCGCCCTAGGCCTGCCGGACGACATCAACTGGCTCGCCGACTTCTCGACAGCGCTGCCCGCCGTGATCGTCGTCGGGGTGTGGGTCGGCATGCCGCAGACCACCGTGACGCTGCTCGCCGGGCTCCAGCAGATCCCGGACGAGCTGCACGAGGCGGCCGCGATGGACGGCGCGGGCGCGTGGCGCCGCTTCACCGCGGTGACGCTCCCGAGCCTGCGCCCGATCATCACGTCGATCACGTCG
This sequence comes from Cellulosimicrobium sp. GQ32, assembly GCF_059758455.1. Classification (NCBI taxonomy): domain Bacteria; kingdom Bacillati; phylum Actinomycetota; class Actinomycetes; order Micrococcales; family Promicromonosporaceae; genus Cellulosimicrobium; species Cellulosimicrobium sp. GQ32. The sequence goes on from NZ_JCAXEP010000012.1 coordinate 94,843, forward strand.
CTGAACTTCATCTGGAACTTCAACTCGTTCTCGCTGGTCTACGTGCTCACCGAGGGCGGGCCGGGCGGCCGCACGATGCTGCCGATGCTCTTCACGTACCTCGAGGCGTTCAAGAACCGGAACATCGGGTACGCCGCCGCGATGGGCGTGGTGCTCGTCGTCGTGGTCGTCCTCCTGCTCGCGATCTACCTGCGGTCGCAGTTCCGCTCCGAGAAGGAGAGCTGACCCGTGCGCGCACTCGTCCGCCCGGCCCAGTACGTGGCCCTCGCGTTCTACATCCTCTTCCTCGGCTTCCCCCTGCTGTGGCTCATCTCGGCGTCGCTCAAGTCGTCGGGCGAGCTCAACTCGCTGACGGTGAGCCTGATCCCGCAGGACTTCCACTGGGAGAACTACTCCCAGGCGCTCTCGCGCCAGGGTCTCGTGCGCTCGGCGTGGAACAGCGCGATCGTCGCGGTCGTCTCGACGGCGCTCGTCATCGTCATCGCGCTGCCCGCGTCGTACGTGCTCGCGCGCCTGCGCGGCAAGATCCGCGCGGCGGGCGTGGGCTGGATCCTCGTGAGCCAGGTGTTCCCGGTGATCCTCATCATCCTGCCGCTGTTCCTCATCCTGCGGACCGTCGGGCTCACGGACTCGCTCGTCGGGCTCACGCTCGTCCACACCACGTACACCCTGCCGTTCGCGCTGTGGATGATGCAGGGCTACGTCTCCGCGATCCCGGTCGACCTCGAGGAGGCGGGCTCGATGGACGGCGCGAGCCGGTTCACCGTGCTCCGCACGATCGTCTTCCCGCTGCTCATGCCGGGCGTCGTCGCGACGGCGATGTTCAGCTTCGTCTCCTCGTGGAACGAGTTCTTCTTCGCGCTCGTCCTGCTCCAGTCGCCGGAGAACTACACCCTGCCCATCACGCTGAAGATGTTCATCGGCGGCGAGGGCAAGGTGGCGCTCGGTCCGCTCGCCGCGGGCTCGGTGCTCGCGGCCATCCCCAGCATCGTCTTCTTCTCGATCATGCAGAAGAAGCTCACCGGCGGCCTGCTCTCGGGCGCGGTGAAGGGCTGACCGTGACCCCCTCCACGCCCGGTCCGGCCCCCAGGCTCTCTCGACCCCACCCCCACCCGAAAGGTAGAACCATGAAGACTCGTGGTGCGTCCATCGCCGCATGCCTCACGATCACGACCCTGCTCGTCGCGTCCTGCTCGAGCGGGGGCGGCAGCGACGACGGCGCCGACGGCGGCCCGGTGACCCTCAAGTTCCAGTCGCTGTCCGACCAGCCGGCCGCCATCGAGGCGACCGAGAAGATCGTCGCGGACTGGAACGAGGCCAACCCCGACGTCCAGGTCGAGATCGTGCCCGCGGGATGGGACGGGATCTACGACAAGCTCATCACGCAGTTCAACGGCGGCGCCGCGCCGGACATCATCCACTACGAGGCCGCGAGCATCGTGCCCTTCGCCGTGGACGGCTACCTGGCCGACCTGTCCGAGTACATGTCGGACGAGAAGCGCGCCGACATCCCCGAGGGCATCCTCGACTCCGTGACGGTCGACGACCAGGTCATCGCGTACCCGACCGAGCTCCAGTCCTACATGGTGTTCGCCAACAAGAGCATGCTCGAGGCCGCGGGCGTCGAGATCCCCACGGGCGACACGATGACGTGGGACGAGCTGCGCGAGATCGCGAAGGCCACCACGAAGGACGGCGCGTACGGGCTCGGGTGGGGGCTCGCGAGCCCGACGGCCGCGTTCATGGCCATGGCGCCCGGCTTCGGCGGCCAGTACTTCGAGGGCACCGGCGCCGACGCGAGCATCACCATCGGCGAGGGCGAGATGGCGCTGCCGGAGCTCGTCGACGAGATGGCGCACACCGACAACACCGTGCTGCCGGTGACGCTCACGCAGTCCGGCTCGGAGACGCTCGCGTCGTTCTACGCGGGCCAGGTCGCCATGACGATCCAGGGCTCGTTCCAGGCCGCGAACATCGCCAACGACGCGCCCGAGGGCTTCGACTGGGTCGTGCTGCCCCCGCTCGAGGGTCCCGACGGCGCCGAGCAGGCCGCCAACCCGCAGACGCTCTCGGTGAACATCGACTCCGAGCACGTCGAGGAGTCCGCGGAGTTCATCGAGTTCTTCACCGACACGGAGAACCTCGCCGCGCTCAACGAGGCGGACGCGCTCATCCCCGCCACGACGTCGGCCCAGGAGGCCATGGCGGCCTCGCTCGGCGACGAGAACGGCTGGTCGACGATCCTCTCCTCCGGCCAGTACCTCACCTCGGCGCCGTACCTGTTCGTCGACGCGTACGCGCAGTGGAAGGACACGGTCGCGACGCCCGCGTACCAGAAGTTCCTCGCCCAGGAGATCGACGCCGACCAGCTCGCGACCGAGCTCGAGGCCGGCTGGGACGAGATCACCAAGTAGCAGGACAAGCGGCGGGGCGGTCGACGGACGACCGCCCCGCCGGGAACCGCGGCCCTCACGGGTCGCACCGGGCGCGACCGGCGCCGAGAGAGATCGACAGGGAGTGGACCGTGACCTGGCTGGACGACCGAGCGGTGGCAGTGATCACCGGAGCGGCGGTGGGGGACGCGCTGGGGGGCGCCACCGAGGGCTGGACCCCCGAGCAGATCGAGGAGCGCCACGGGGGGCGCGTGACGGGGATCGTGGAGCCCTGGTACCCGAACTGGCAGGACGCGCGTCCGATCGCGCCCTACCACAAGGGTGACGGGCACATCACGGACGACACCCTCATGACCCGCGCGCTCGTGGAGGTGTACGCGAAGCGCCGCGAGCACCTCGACGCGTACGCGATGGCCGAGGACCTGGTGCCGCTCATGATCGGCGAGCCGCGCTGGATCCCCGAGCTCGAGTCGACCGCGCTGCTGCTCCAGCGCGTGTTCCTCGCCGAGAAGTGGATCGTCGCGCGCCTGCACTACGGGCACGTCGACCCGCGCGAGGCGGGCGTCGGGAACGTCGTCAACTGCGGCGCGGCGATGTACGTCGCGCCCGTCGGCCTCGCGAACGCGGGGGACCCGCGCGGCGCGTACGCCGAGGCGATCGACCTCACCGGCGCGCACCAGTCGAGCTACGGCCGCGAGGCCGCGGGCGTGTTCGCGGCCATGGTCGCCGCGTCCGTCGCGCCCGGGGCGACGGTCGACGACGTCGTGCACGCGGCGCTCGACGTCGCGCACGACGGCACGGCCGCCGCGCTCCAGGCCGTCGTCGAGGCGTTCGACGGCTGGACGACGGCGCCCACCACGGACGAGGAGGAGCGCGCGCTCGCGCGGCTGATCCGCGAGACAGTCGCGCCGTTCGACTCCGTCGGGCCCGCGTACCGGCAGATGTCGATGGACGCGCGGCGCCCGTCGCGCACCAAGTCCATCGAGGAGCTGCCCGCGGCGCTCGGCTTCGTGCTGGGTCACCGCGGCGACTTCCGCGGCGCGGTGCTCGGCGCCGTGAACTACGGGCGCGACGCCGACTCGATCGCCGTCATGGCGGGTGCCGTCTGCGCGGGCCTCGGCGGGACGGCCGTCGTGCCGGACGAGTGGCTCGACGCGATCGAGGAGGCGAGCCGCATGGACATCCGGGAGACGGGCCGCCTCATGGCGTCCGCCGCGGCGGACATCCTCCGCGCCGACCGCGAGCGCGCCACGTCGCGCCTGCGCGCGCTCGCCGAGCTCGGTGGCGCCTCCGCGGACGGGAGCGGCCTCGGGGTGCCCGACGGCGCGGCGCAGGCCGCGCGGGCGGGTGACCCGGCGTGAGGCTCACGTGGGCCCAGCCCGAGGACCTGCTCGCGCACGAGCTCGTCCAGGCGGCGGCGGAGGGCAAGGACCCCGCCGCGCTCGCGGACGTCCGCGACCGCTGGGTCGCCGCGGGCGGCGACCCCGTCCCCGCGGTGAGCGGCGCCGGTCCCGTCCCCGCGACCCCGGCGCTGCGCGCGCTCGCGCGCGACCTGCTGGTCGAGCTCGACGCGCTGCCCGCGGCCCCCGCGCCGCACGAGCCCGACGACTGGGACGCGATCCTCGCCACGCTCCCGGCGGCGCCCGGCCTGCCCACCCGCCCGGGCGCCGTCGGGTCCTCCGGCGGCATCGCGGCCGGTGCGCCGACCGGAACCGCCGCCGCCGACGCCGCGTACGCCGACCGCGTGCTCGGCGCGTGGACCGGGCGCGCGGCGGGCTGCCTGCTCGGCAAGCCGGTGGAGAAGATCCCGCGCGCCGGGATCGAGGAGATCCTGCGCGCCACGGGCCGGTGGCCGCTGGACCGCTGGTTCACCGCCGTCGGGCTGCCCGACGACGTCGCCGCGCGCTGGCCGTGGAACCGGCGCAGCGCCCCGACGTCGCTCGAGGAGAACATCGACGGGATGCCCGAGGACGACGACCTCAACTACCCGATCCTCGCGCTCGCGCTGCTGGAGAAGCACGGCCGGGGCTTCACGACGGACGACGTCGCGCAGCTCTGGCTCGACGCGCTGCCCGCGGGCCGGGTGTTCACGGCCGAGCGCGCCGCGTACCGCAACATCCTCGACGCGCGGCCGGTGCCGGAGACGGCGACGCACCACAACCCGTTCCGGGAGTGGATCGGCGCGCTCATCCGCACGGACGTGCTCGGCTGGGTCTCGCCCGGCGACGTGCGCGAGGCCGCGCGCCTCGCGTGGACGGACGCGCGCCTGAGCCACACCCGCAACGGCGTGTACGGCGCGATGTGGGCGGCCGCGCTCGCGTCGGCGGCGATGGTCTGCGAGACGGTGGACGAGGTGCTCGACGCGGCGGACGCCGTCGTGCCGCCGGGCAGCCGCCTGGCCGCCGCGATCCGGCTCGGGCGGGACGCGGGCCGCGACGGCGACGCGTCCGAGGCGGGCGTGCGCGCCGGGCTCGACACGATCCACGCGGCGTACGGCGACCTGCACTGGGTGCACGTGCTCAACAACGCCGCGGTGATCGCCTACGCGCTCACCGCGGGGCGCGGCGCGGACGGCCGCGGCGACTTCGGCGCGAGCGTCGCGATCGCCGTCACCGCGGGCTGGGACACCGACTCGGCGGGCGCGACGGTCGGCGGCGTGGTGGGTGCGCTGCGGGGCGTCGAGGGCATCGGCCAGCGGTGGACGCGCCCGCTCGACGGCCACATCGCGACCTCGCTGCCCGGCGGCGAGCAGAGGATCGTGGACCTCGCGGCGCGGACGGTCGCGCTCGCGACGACGCCGGTCGTGGTGGCCGGGGGAGCCGTGCAGGGTCCCACGGAGGAGGCACAGGCATGAGCACGACGGCGGACGGGGAGCAGGGCGCCACGGTCCCGGGCGGGTCGGGACGGGTCGTGGTGGTCGGGTCGGCGAACGTCGACCTCGTCGTCGACGTGCCGCGGCACCCCGGCGGCGGCGAGACCATCCTCGGCGGCGAGCTGCGGCGCAACCCCGGCGGCAAGGGCGCGAACCAGGCGGTCGGCGCGGCGCGCGCGGGCGGTGCCGACACGACGTTCGTCGGCGCCCTCGGGCACGACGACGCGGCCGACCTGCTGCTCGCGTCGCTCGACCGCGGCGGGGTGCGGACCGACCTCGTCGAGCGCGTGGACGCCGCGACGGGCACCGCGCTCATCACCGTCTCGCCCGACGGCGAGAACGCGATCGTCGTGGCGCCCGGCGCGAACTCGCACGTGACGGTCGGCGCGGCGCAGGCCGAGCGGATCGCCGCCGCGGACGTCGTGCTCGCGCAGCTCGAGATCCCGCTCGACGTCGTCCGTGCCGCCGCCGCGGCGCGCCGACCGGGCGCGCTGCTGGTCCTCAACGCGGCGCCGTCGCGCGACCTGCCCGACGACGTGTGGGCCGCGCTCGACGTGCTCGTCGTCAACGAGCACGAGGCGGCGGACCTGGCGGGCGCCTCCGGCGACGCCGACCCGAGCGCGCTCGCGGGGCTGCTGCTGGAGCGCGTGCCGGCCGTCGTCGTGACGCTCGGCGGAGAGGGCAGCCTCGTCGCGGAGCGCCGCCCGGCCGGGCCCCTGCTCACGACCGTCCCCGCGATCGCCGTCGAGGCGGTCGACACGACCGGCGCGGGCGACACGTTCTGCGGCGTCCTCGCCGCGGCGCTCGCGCGCGGCGCGGACCTGCCCGACGCCGCGCGGCTCGCCGCCGCCGCGGGCGCGCTCGCCGTGACCCGGCCCGGCGCGCAGGACGCCGTGCCCGACGCGGCGGACGTCGTCGCGCTCGCCGAGCGCGCCGCGAACCCCGACCGACCGACCTGAGCCCGTCCGCAGCACGTCCGAGCGCGGGCCCGGCCCGCCGAGGGAAAGACACCATGACCTACACGTTCGACCCGCTGGTCCCGCGCCCGATCGACCTGCCGACCGAGGTCGCGCTCGACGGGCCGCTCACGCCCGAGCAGTCCCTCGCGCTCGACGAGGCGAAGATCTTCGTCGGCCCGGCCGACCCCGCCGACCGCCCGGCCTGGCGCGAGCGCCTCGCCGCGTGGCGCGACGACGCACGCCGCCGCCACGGGTACACGGGCGCGGCGTACGACCGCCCGGACGCGGCGTGGGCCGCGGGGTGCTCGACGGTCGCGCAGGTGTGGCTCTGGGACGAGCTGCTGTACTCGTTCGAGGAGCACCGGTTCACGCCGGAGCGCTTCCTCGCCGACGCGCGCGAGCGGTTCGGCGGCCTCGACGCCGTCGTCCTGTGGCACGCGTACCCCGTCATCGGGATCGACGACCGCAACCAGTGGGACTTCTACCGCGACGTCCCGGGCATCGTCGACCTCGTGCGGACGTTCCACGACGCGGGCCTGCACGTGTTCGTCGACTACAACCCGTGGGACGTCGGCACGCGCCGCGGCGACGACGACCTCACCGAGCTCGCGGCCGTCGTGCGCGACCTCGGCGCCGACGGCGTCTTCCTCGACACGCTGAAGAAGGCCGAGCCGGAGCTCGTCGCGCGGCTCGAGGCCGCGCGCCCCGGCATCGTCCTGGAGGGCGAGTCCAAGCTCCCGGTCGAGCGCATCGAGGACCACTCGTCGTCGTGGGCGCAGTTCTTCGCCGACTCGCCCGTACCCGGAGTGCTGCGCGCGCACTGGTACGAGCGCCGGCACATGCAGCACCACGTGCGCCGCTGGCACCGCGACCACTCCGAGGAGCTCCAGTCCGCCTGGCTCAACGGCGTGGGCGTCATGGTGTGGGAGGTCGTGTTCGGCGTGTGGGTCGGCTGGTCGCCGCGCGACGCCGCGACGGTCAAGCGCCTCGTCACGGTCCAGCGCGCCGCGCGACCGCTGCTGCTGGAGGGGGTGTGGACGCCCCTCACCGAGCTCGCCCCCGAGGCGGAGGAGGCGGGGGTCTACGCGTCGCGGTGGGACCTCGACGGCGTGACCCTGTGGACGCTGGTGAACCGCGGCGCCTCCGACTACGCCGGCCCCCTCCTCCCGGCCGACCAGCCCTCCCGTCGAACCGGGGCTTTCGTGGCACCCGGCGCCCCCGATGACGCGCAACCCGGGGTTCGGCACGTTGTGGATGACGCGGAACCCCGGGTTCGGCCCGGCGGGGGTGTCGACGGCGTGCGGGTACCCGCGCGGGGCGTCGCCGCGGTGCTGCACGTGGCCGACGGCGTCGGCGAGCCCGGCTGGCTGCCGCACCTGCGCGAGGTGGTCGCGTCGCTCGACGAGTCCGCGCGCCACGACCCCGACGCGCGGTTCCCGCACCGGCTCGCGCGCCGCCTCCACGCGTCGCCCGCTGCGTCCGCGGCCGCGTCGGTGTCGGCGGGGGCGACGGACCCGACGGGGTCGAGCGCCGCCGTCGGGCAGGGCGGGACCCGGACGACGGGCGCGCCCGATCCGGGCGTCGTCGTCGTGCCCACGGGGCCGTACGTGCTGACCGTCCGGTACCGCGCGCGAGAGACCGGGATGTACCAGGGCGCGCCGTACGTGGACGAGTGGAAGCCGCTCCCGCCGCGCCTGCACGACGCGCGGACCCTCCAGCGCGACGGCGAGCTCGCCGCCCCGGTCGCGGTGGGCCGCGACGTGACGAACGCGGAGTTCGCGGAGTTCCTCACGGCCACCGGGTACGTGCCCCCCGTCGCGCACCGCTTCCTCGCGCACTGGGTCGACGGCCGTCCCGCGCCCGGCACGGAGGACGAGCCCGTGACCTTCGTCGACCTCGACGACGCGCGCGCGTTCTGCGCGTGGCGCGGCGGGCGCCTGCCCACCGAGGACGAGTGGCAGCTCGCGGCCGAGCAGCCCGGCTGGACGCGCGGCGAGCCCGCCGTGTGGAGCTGGACGGGCTCCGAGCACTCCGACGGCCGCACGCGGTTCGTCATGCTCAAGGGCGGCAGCGACCACCGCGCCGAGGGGTCCGACTGGTACGTCGAGGGCGGGCGCCACACCCCCGACTACGCGGTCAAGCTCCTCGTCCCCGGCCTGGGGCTCGCGCGCGGCGCGACCGTCGGGTTCCGCTGCGCGTGGGACCTCGCCGACGACGCGACGGGGGTGACGGCATGACGGACGCACCGCGCGTCTCGCGCGACCCCGCCGCGGGCGCGCTCGCGGGCCTGCGCGTCGTCGACGCGTCGACGCTGTTCGCCGGACCCATGGCGGCGATGCACCTCGGCGACCTGGGCGCCGACGTCGTCAAGGTCGAGCACCCCACGAAGCCCGACCCGTCGCGCACGCACGGCGCCGCGAAGGACGGCGTGAACCTGTGGTGGAAGACGCTCGGGCGCAACAAGCGCACCGTCACCGCGAACCTCGGGAGCGACGGTGGCCGCGAGGTGTTCCTCGCGCTCGTCGCCGAGGCGGACGTCGTCATCGAGAACTTCCGTCCCGGCACGCTCGAGCGCTGGGGCCTCGGCTACGACGAGCTGTCCGCGCGCAACCCGCGGCTCGTGCTCGCGCGCGTGAGCGGGTTCGGACAGGTGGGTCCGTACCGCACCCGCCCCGGCTTCGGCACGCTCGCCGAGGCGATGAGCGGGTTCGCCGCGATGACCGGCGAGCCCGACGGCCCGCCGACCCTCCCGCCGTTCGGGCTCGCCGACGGCGTCGCGTCGCTCGCGACCGCGTTCGCCGTCATGGTGGCGCTGTCCACGCGCGAGCGCACCGGGCACGGGCAGGTCGTCGACACGGCGATCATCGAGCCCATCCTCGCGATGCTCGGGCCGCAGATCACGCGCTGGGACCAGCTCCGCACCGTGCAGCCGCGCACCGGCAACCGGTCCGCGAACAACGCGCCGCGCAACACCTACCGCACGCGCGACGGGCAGTGGGTCGCGGTGTCGACGTCGGCGCAGTCCATCGCCGAGCGCGTCATGCGTCTCGTCGGGCGTCCCGAGATCGTCGACGAGCCCTGGTTCGCGAGCGGCGTCGAGCGCGCGCAGCACGCCGACCTGCTCGACGAGGCCGTCGGCGGCTGGATCGCGCAGCGCACGCGCGACGAGGTCGTCGCCGCGTTCGAGGAGGCCCAGGCCGCCGTCGCGCCGATCTACGACGCCCAGGACATCGTCGACGACCCGCAGTTCCGCGCGCTCGGCACGATCCACGAGATCGAGGATCCCGAGCTCGGACCGATGCTCATGCAGGGCCCGCTGTTCCGGATGTCCGAGAACGACGGCGTCATCCGCTTCACCGGCCGCGCGCACGGCGCCGACACCGACGCCGTGCTCGGCGAGCTCGGGTTCTCGCCCGAGCGCGTCGCGGAGCTGCGGGCCGAGGGGGCGGTGTGACGGGGCGGGGCGACCGGCCGGGCGCCGCGCCGCCGCTGACGCTGCTGTACGTACCCGCGGACCGGCCCGACCGGGTCGGCAAGGCGCTCGGGTCCGCGGCCGACGTCGTGCTCGTGGACCTCGAGGACGCCGTCGCCCCGGTGCGCAAGGACGAGGCCCGCGGGAACGCCGTCGGGCTGGTGGACGAGGCCGCCGCCGCGCGCGGGGTCCAGGTGCGGGTCAACCATCCCGCGACGCCCTGGCACGCCGACGACGTCGCGGCGCTCGGAGGGCTGCCGCTCGCCGTCGGGGCGCGCGTGCCGAAGGTCGAGTCGGCCGACGAGGTCCGCGCGCTCGCGGCGGCGCTGCCGGGTCGGGCGCTGCACCTGCTGGTCGAGTCGGCGCTCGGGCTGGAGCGTGCGTTCGAGCTCGCGACGGCGTCGCCGCAGGTCGCGTCGCTCGGTCTCGGCGAGGCGGACCTCCGCTCCGACCTGCGGGTCGACGGCGAGGCGGGGCTCGCGTGGGCACGGAGCCGGGTCGTCGTGGCCGCCCGGGCGGCGGGGCTGCCGTCGCCCGCGATGTCCGCGTACACGCACGTGCGCGACCTCGACGGGCTCGCGGCGTCGTGCCGTGCCGGGCGGGCGCTCGGGTTCTGCGGCCGCACCGCGATCCACCCGGGGCAGCTCGGCACGATCCGCGACGCGTTCCTCCCGACCCCGGACGAGGTGGACCGCGCGCGCGAGGTCGTCGAGCGCGTCGGCGACGCCGCGGCGTCGGGCACGGGCGTCGTCGCGCTCGCGGACGGCACGTTCCTCGACGTCGCGATGGTCGAGCGGGCCCGCACGGTCCTCGCGCTCGCCGCGCAACACCGCGCCGGGTAGCGCCCGGCGCCGAGCACGACCCCGCCCGCGGTCGAACACGACATGAAGGTCGCTATCGGCCCGATGGCGACCCTCATGTCGTGTTCGACGGGAGGGGGAGGGGAGGGGGAGGGGGCAGCACATCTACGGATCTCGACGAGGAGAACACGATGGACGCAGCACCACGAGATACGGCGCGACGAGCGGGCCGGCGGTCCGGGACGACGGCGGTCGGGACCGCGCTGGCGCTCGCGGTCGGGCTGGGCGGGCTGGGGCTCGCGCTGCCCGCGACGGCCGCTGAGCAGGGCACGGTCCAGGTCGGGCGGGTCACGGACTCCGCGGCCGGACCGATCGACTACACGGTCTACCTGCCGCCCGGCTACGACGATGCCGAGCACGAGTACCCCACCCTCTACCTGCTGCACGGTCGCGGGGACACGCAGGCCGCGTGGCAGCAGGTCACGGGTGACCTCGACGAGCTCATAGGTGCGGGCGAGATCCAGCCGATGGTCGTCGTCATGCCGGACGCGCCGTGGAGCGACCGCGGCTCCTGGTACACGGACTCGCTGTACACCGGGGACGCGACGGGCGCCGGCGCCGGCACCGCTGTCGAGACGGCGTTCACGCGCGACCTCGTCGCACACGTCGACGCCACGTACCGCACGGTCGAGGACCGCGAGGCGCGCGCCGTCGGCGGCTACTCCATGGGCGGCGCGGGCGCACTGCGGTTCACGCTCGCCCACCAGGACACGTTCTCCGCGGGCATCGTGCTGAGCCCCGCGGTCTACGTGCCGCAGCCTCCCGCGGACTCCTCGGCCCGCGACCACGGCGGCTACGGCGTCGGGACCGCGCTCTTCGACGCCGACCGGTACACGGAGCTGTCCTACCCGGCGGCGCTCGCGGCGCTCGACCCGGCGCTCCCGGTGCACCTGTTCGTCGCCGTCGGCGACGACGAGTGGGCCAACCCCGACCCGGCCGAGGCCACGCACGACATCGACTTCGAGTCCGCGCGCCTCTACAACCAGGCGCGCCGCGCCCCGGGCGTGACGGCCGAGCTGCGCGTGCTCGACGGCGGCCACGACTGGGACGTCTGGCGGCCCGCGTTCCGCGAGGGGGTCGTCGACGTCTCGGCGCGCCTGCGCACCACGCCCGCCGCGCCGTGGGACGCCGAGCTCCTCGGCTCCGCGGGCGACGACCGCGCGGGCGGGGTCGCGGCCCTGCCCGACGGCGGGACCGCGGTCGCGCTGAACCTCGCCGGCGCGTGGGACGGGTACGAGCCCGCGGGCGGTCTCGACACGGTCGTCGTGCGACGCGACGCCGACGGCGCCGAGGTCTGGCGGCACGCGGTCGCGACGGCCGCGGACGACCGCGCGTACGGCGTCGTGCCGGGAGCCGACGGCGGCGTCCTCGTCGCCGGGTACACGAAGGGCGACCTCGACGGCGCCCACGCGGGCACGACGCGCGACGACGGGTTCGTCGCGGCCGTGACTGCCGACGGCGAGCGGGCGTGGACGCTGCAGACCGGCGACCCGGGAGGGGCGGACCGCTTCTACGCGGTCGCGTCCGACGGCGCGGGCGGCGCCTACGTCGCCGGGTACACGAGCGGTGCCGTCGGCGACGCGCCGAGCGCCGGGGACAAGGACGCGCTGGTCGGGCGGGTCTCCGCGGCGGGCGAGCTGCAGTGGCTGCGCCAGGTGGGCGGGCCCGGCGAGGACAAGGCGCTCGCGGTCGCGGCCTCGCCCGACGGCGCGGTGTACGTGGGCGGGGTGTCCGGCGGCGGGATGCCCGGGGCCGAGCGTGCGGGCGCGAACGACGGCTGGGTCGCGCGCTACGACGCCGACGGCGGGCAGGAGTGGCTGCGCGCCGTCGCGACGAGCGAGAACGACCAGGTCAACGGCCTCGTGGCGCGCTCGGACGGGTCGGTCGTCGCGGTCGGGCACACGCGCGGCGGCCTCGGTGAGGACGGAAACCTCGGGGACAACGACGTCGTGGTGCGGGCGTTCGACCCCGCTGGTGAGGTCCTGTGGACGACCCAGGTCGGCACGTCGACCGACGACCGGGGCGTCACGGGCGTGCTCGGCGCAGACGACGCGGTGCTCGTCGTCGGCACGACGTACGGCGCCCTGGGCACGGCCGTCGGCGGGGTCGACGTCGTGACGTTCCCCGTCGCGGCCGACGGCACCCCGGGCGAGGCGACGCAGACCGGGTCGCGCGAGCGCGACGGCGCCGACGAGTGGGACGACGCGAACCTGTTCGCGGCCCCGGCCCCCTCCGGTCCGGGCTCGGCCGACCCTGCCGGCGCGACCGGTGAGGGAGCGGCGTTGCTCGCCGGGCTCACGTACGGCGCCCCCGCGGGCACGACCAACGCGGGTGCCGCGGACGTGTTCGTCGCGCGCGTGCCGTGGGACGCCGTCGTGCCGGGCGGGGCCGCGGGCCCGTCGCTCGATGTCACCGCCCAGGCGCGGTGCCTGGCCGGGAAGGCGTACGTCGCCGTGCGTGCGACGAGCACCGCGGACGCGCCCGTCGACGTCGAGCTCGCGACGCCGTACGGCACGCGGCTCGTCGCGGACGTCGCCCCGGGGGCGAGCGCGTACCAGTCGTTCGCCGTCCGGGCCGCGACCGTCCCGGCCGGGGAGGCGACCGCGACCGCGGACGGCCGCACCGCCGTCGTCCCGTACGACGCGCTCACCTGCGCCTGACCCCGCCCTGCCGCACGGCTGCCCAGAGCGACGGCCGGCCCGTCTGCCGACCACGACCCTGCCCGCGGTCGAGCACGACATGAGGGTCGCTATCGGCCGGATAGCGACCCTCAGGTCGTGTTCGGCGCTGGGGGGTGGGAGGAGGCGCGGTCAGCAGGTGAGGTGGTCGCCCGTCGTGGTGCCGACGATCTCGACGTAGTGGCGGAGGAGCCGGACGCGGTTGTTCATCTGGTGAGGGTTGCCGCCCTCGCACTCGAGCGGGCCGTTGATGGAGCGGATCGTCTCGGCGAAGCCGTGCCCGCCGACGATCGCGTCGTGGCACGTCATCGACGCCGTGCCGGGCTGCGTGTTCCAGTACCAGAGCGCGGTCTGCCACGCGACGGTCGGGTCCTGCTCGACGAGCCACGGGTCGGCGAGGAGGTCGACTCCCAGCGCCTCGCCGGCCGCCCGGTAGTTGAAGTTCCAGGAGAGCTGGAGCGGGCCGCGGCCGTAGTAGGCGTCCTGCCCGGCCGGGCACCCGTAGGGCTGCGCCGGGTCGCAGTAGTGCGGGTAGTTCGCGGTGTTCACCTCGACGACGTGCACCAGCCCGTGCGTCTCGTGACTCACGTTCGCGAGGAACGCCGCTGCCTCGCGGCGGGCGACCTGGTCGCCGCCGGACGTCGCGAACGCGGGGTACGCAGCCGTCGCAGCGACGAGCCCGGCGTACGTGTAGAAGGGGTTCCGCTCGGGGAACATCGCGTCGAACTGCTGCTCGGTCACGACGAACGTCGGCGCGGGGTCCGACGCCGGCGGCGAGGCGTGCGTCGTCGGGATGAGCGAGGGCGTCGGGTCGGCCATGGGGTCCTCTTCGTCGGCTGTGGCCGCGACGTCGCGGCCTCGACCACCCTACGTGATTCGTGAGGAGACCTGCGTAATGCCCGGCCAGAGGAGAAGCTCTCCACCGCCCGCCTCGACCCCGACGCCACCCGCCCTCGAGCACGACATGAGGGTCGCTATCGGCTCGATAACGACCCTCATGTCGTGCTCGGCGGCTGGGTGTCAGGAGGTCAGCCGCACGTCGTCTCCGGGTAGGGCGCCGTCGACTTCGTCTGGACGGCGTGGCCGTCGACGTTCTTGTACGCGACGAGCGACACCTCGCCGGCGCTGAGCGTCTTGCCCTTGACGGAGAACGTCTTCTCGACCGTCTCCCCGGCGGGGATCTTCGTGAACTTGTGCTCGCCCGAGACGGTCGTGACCCGGACGTCGATCGGCACCGTGTCGGTGTTCGTCACCGAGGTGGTCAGCCAGAGCTGCTTGCCCGCCGCCTTGCACGACGGCGTCGCGGTGCCGGAGAAGAGCACCGCGGTCGCGCCCGGCTCGGCGCCGATCTCGTCCGCCGTCGCGGACTGGTCGAACGACGCGTTGCCGTAGGTCGTGAACCAACCCTGCGCCGTCGCGAAGTCCTCGGTGAAGGCGCGCGACAGGAGCAGCAGGAGCCGCGCCTTGACGGCCGTGAGGTCGCCGCCCGCGATGATGCCGTTGCCGCCTCCGTACGACGACCCCGACCCGGTGCGCGTGGTCGACACGAACCACACGCCCTTGTCGCGGATCGCGGCGGTGCGCGCCTGGCTCATCGCGGACGAGATGCCCCCCGCGCCGGTGCCCGCGGTGACGATGCCCTTGACGCCCGCGTTCGCGAACGCCGCCACGCCCTCGCCGCCCGCCTGCTGGTAGGACGTGACGATCTCCACGCGCGGGAGCGTCTTGGCGTCGACCTTCGCGAGGTCGAACGGCGTGAACCACTCCTCCGTGTCGCACGACAGCACGCGGGCCGGCGCGCGGCCCAGGGTGATGTTGTCGCCGTCGATCCAGCCCAGCACGCCGTACTCGCGCGTCTGGAACGTGTCGGTCCGGTACGAGTTCGACTTGGTGACCTCGCGGGCCGCCTGGATCTCGTCGTTCAGCATGAGCACGGTGCCGAAGCAGAACGTCTGCTGCGACGCCGCGACCTTGATCGCGTTGTACAGGTTCGCGGGCGCGTCCGTCCCGAACACGAGGCTCGAGTCCGGCCCGGCGCCCGACCCCCACGGGCGCATCGAGCCGGACGTGACGACGGGCTTGCGCGACCGCACCGTGAGGTCGAGCCAGTACGCGAACTCCTCCTGCGTGTCGGTGCCCGTCGTGACGACGACGGCGTCGGCGGTCTTCAGCTGCTTCTCGACCTCGAGCGTGAGCGCGTGGAACTGCTCCATCGAGTAGCCCGACGAGCCGGCGTTGCCGAACTGGACTGCCGTGACGTCGGCGACGGCGTCGAGCTCCGGGCGCAGCGTGTCCAGCATGTCCTCCATGAGGTACGTGCCGGCCCGGTAGCTCGTGAACGTGTCGCGGCCGGTGGCCTTGCCGGCCATGGTGCCGCCGGTCGCCACGACGACGACCTTCGGCTTCTCCGCGGCGGCCGTCGCCGTCGCGGTCGCGTACTGCGCGGACGTGATGCCGAGCGGGTTGGCCGGCGCGGTCCCGGCGGCGAGCACCGGTGCCGCGGCGCCCTCGGCGCGGGCGGCGGCGGCCGACGCCCGGGAGTCGGCGACGGTGTACGCGACCGTCGCGGCGAGGGCCGCGCACGCCAGGACGAGCGCGACGACGGCCGCGACGGCGCGGCCGGACAGGGTCAGGGTGAACGTTCTCAACAGGGGCCTTCCGTCGGGGGAACATCTGGCCCGCCCGACGCTAGGGACGCCGTGTTGCCGGGTGATTGCCTGGGCGTAAGAAGTACGCGCGTACCGGATCGCCGCCCCACGGTTGACCGTGGCCCGGCGCGGGTCCAGCCTGGCGGGAGGGCCGGCGCGGGTCCGGCCCGGTCAGGAGCGGTCATGGACGATCGCGACGCCGCCCTCCTGCGGGCGCACGAGCACGCGGCGGCGTGGCTCGACTCCCTCGCGACACGGCCCGTCCCGCCGCGGGCGAGCGTGGCCGACGTCGTCGCCGCGCTGGGCACGGACCTGCCCGACGGCCCGACGACGGCCGCGGACGTCGTCGACCTGCTCGCCGCCGCGTGCGACCCCGGGCTCACGGCCATGCCGTCCGGTCGCTTCTACGGCATGGTCATCGGCGGCAGTCACCCCGCGGCGCTCGCGGCCGACTGGCTCACGAGCGCGTGGGACCAGAACTCCGCGCTGCGCACGGTGACGCCCGCCCACACCGCCGTCGAGGACGTGGCGAGCGCGTGGCTGCTCGACCTGCTGGGCCTGCCCGCCACGGGCGCGGTCGGGTTCGTCACCGGCGCGACGACCGCGAACTTCACGGCGCTCGCCGCGGCACGGGGCGAGGTCCTGCGGCGGGCCGGGTGGGACGTGCGCCGCGACGGCCTGACGGGCGCCCCGCGCGTCCGCGTGCTCGTCGGCGCCGAGCGGCACGAGTCGGTCGACCTCGCGCTGTCCTACCTCGGGCTCGGCGCGCCCGAGGTCGTGGCCGCGGACGACCAGGGTCGTATCTCGGTCGCCGCACTGGAGGAGGCGCTGTCGGACCTGGGCTCTACCTTGCCGGACCTGGGCTCTACCTCGCCGGACCTGGGCTCTACCTCGAGGGGGGCGGGCGGCCCGACGATCGTCGTGCTCCAGGCGGGCAACGTGCACTCAGGGGCCTTCGACCCGTTCGCCGCCGCGGTCGAGGTGGCGCACCGGCACGGCGCGTGGGTGCACGTCGACGGCGCGTTCGGGCTCTTCGCCGCCGCGTCGCCGTCGTACCGGCACCTCGTCGCGGGGTACGAGGCAGCGGACTCGTGGGCGACCGACGCGCACAAGACGCTCAACGTCCCGTACGACTGCGGGCTCGCGATCGTCGCCGACCCGGCGCCGTTGCGCGCGGCGATGGGGATGCACGGGGACTACCTCATCCAGAGCGACACGGGCGACCCGCTCGACAAGGTGCCCGAGCTCTCGCGCCGCGGGCGCGCGTTCCCCGTGTGGGCGGTGCTGCGCGCGCTCGGGCGCTCGGGCGTCGCGGACCTCGTCGACGGCTTCTGCCGGCACGCGACGTCCTTCGCGGAGGGGATGCGCGCGCTCGACGGCGCGGTCGTGCTCAACGACGTCGTCTTCACCCAGGTGTGCGCCGCGTTCGGCGACGACGCGCGCACGCAGGACGTGGTGCGCCGCGTGCTCGACGACGGCACGGCCTGGATGTCCGGGTCGCGCTGGCACGACCGCGCGGTGCTGCGCGTGTCGGTGAGCTCGTGGGCGACGACGGACGACGACGTCCGGGTGAGCCTCGACGCCCTGCGCCGCGCCGCGTCGCCGGGCTGAGGCCGGGCACCGAGTCGCACCGACCAGCACCGACCGGCACCGGACCAGCTCCGCACGGCTCCGCGCACCGACCGGCGCTGGTCCGGCGTGGCCGCGGACGCGGCCACGGCACCTACACTCGCTGCCGTGCCCACCGCCGAGGACCTCGCCGCCGCCGTCCGCGTGCGTGCCGAGGGGACGCCGTACCGGATCGTCGACGAGCGACCGGACGGGTTCGAGCTGCGCCTCGACCGCCCGGACGCGGCGTGGTGGCGGATCTTCTCGCGCAGCTACTACGCGACGCTCGTCACCCACGAGGTGCGCGTCCTGCCGGACGGCCTGCGGGTCGAGCTCACCGACGTCGTGCGGCGCACGCACTGGGCGCTCGATGCGGACGGGCGGTTCGTCGAGCCCGAGCGGGGCTGGGTGCGCTCCGTCTCGCGCGGGAACATCCGCTCGACGTTCACCGCGTCGATCACCGACGCGGAGTCGGGGGCACGGACGCGCGTCCTCTTCGACACGTCGGCCGGGCGCCGGATCGTCACCGAGGCGGCCCAGGGCCTCGGCATGAGCGTGGGCGCGTCGGCCGGGAGCCGCGCCGCGACGATCGTCGGCCTCGTGGCCGCGGGCGTCGGGCTGGCCGTCGCGCTCGGCGCGGTGGTCCTCGCGCTCACCGTCGGCCGGGGCTGACGGCCGGCCCGCGACCGCCCCGGCAGGGCGCGGCCCGGGCGTCCCCGCCGCAGCAGGGGCGCCCGGGCCGGGCAGGCCGGTCGGCGGCCTCCCGCCGTCAGCGACCGCGGTGCTTGCCGAGGTCGACGCGCACGAGGTGCCCGTCGGGCGGCGTCGTCTCGTCCGCGGGCAGCACGTTCGTCGTCGCGAGCAGGCCCTTGCCGTCCCACTCGAGCCCCGCGGGCAGCGGGACCTCCACGACCGTGCTCGGGCCGCGCTTGCCGACCTGCGAGATCCTCCCGCCGAACAGCTCGCTCACGTAGACCGTGCCCTTGTCCGTCACGGCGAGGTTCGTCGCACCGACGAACCCGGTCCCGACCTGGCGCACCTTCCCCTTCCAGGGGTCCACCGTGTAGACGGCGCCGCGTGCGCCGAGGCTCGCGTCCTCGGGCCCGCCGGGGAGCGTCGTCACGTAGAGCACGCCGCGCGGGCCCACCTCGACGTCGGTGGGGACGGGCTCGAACCAGTACGTCTCGCCGACCACGCAGTCGGGCCACCCGATGGCGGCCGCCGCCTCCGCGGTGACCACCGCGGGCTGGGCCGGGAGGACGGCCACCGTGCGGACCTTCCCGCGGTCGCTGATCGACAGGATCGCGTTCGCGCCCGCGTCGGCGACGTAGGTCGTGCCGCGTGCCGTCGTCGTCGCGTACGGGTGGGAGTCGGCGATGCCCGTGTACAGGCCCGGGACCGGCACCGGAGGCACCTGGGCGACGCACGCCGGGTCGGTCTCGCGCAGGCCGTACGTCACGCCCGCGTCAGGGTTGTTCGCCTGCTCGTACGCGAACGTGTCCGCCAGGACGCGAGGGGTGCCCGTCGGGTTGCCCCAGCGGTCCGTGCGCAGCGTCGAGACCTCCGACGCGACCGGTCCCTCCTCGCCGAGCTGCGTCTCCGTGAAGGTGATCCGGCGGTCCGTGTAGGAGACGCCGCCCACCTCGCCGCCGTCGGGCGACGCGTAGAGCACGCTCGGCGTGCCGTCGCGCCCGACGGCCGTGAGCAGGCCGGGGAAGTTCTGGGTGACGTAGGTCGTGCCGCGCGGGCCGACCGCGAGGCTGAGCGGGGTGACGAGCCCGGTCGCGACGTCGGTCACGGTGGGTGGGCGCGGGTCGTGCCTGCCGCCGTGCGCGACGGCGGGGCTCGCGACGAGCACGAGGGCGGCGGTCGCTGCGGCGACGCCTGCGGGCAGGGCGGTGCGGAGTCTTCTCATGGGTGCTCCAGGTCCGGCGGTCCCGGGGCGCGGCAGGGGTGTCGTCGCCGTGCTGCGGGGCAGCACGCGTGCGCGTCGCGCCGGGGGCGTGGGTGAGATGGTCGTCGGGCCGGACGACGTGGCGCGCCGCGGGCGTGCCGTGCGACCGGCGTGGCGCCGGCCGGGAGTCTGCTGTGCGTCGGCAGTGAGCACAGACCTCCGAGTGTGCACCCGACGGCCGTCCCGGTCCAGGACCGTCGCCCCGGGCGACGAGCACCCGGGGCGACGGCGGGACCGGTCAGCCGCGGACGGCCAGGTCGACCCAGACGAGCCGGTGGTCGCTGCTCGGGAACGGGAAGACGCCCGTGAGGCGCGACAGCGGGTCGGCCTGGACCGGCCAGAACACCCCGGCGTCGCGCACGCGCAGGTCGCGCGAGGGCAGCACGTAGTCCGCGCGCAGGTTGCCGGGAGCGGTGTCCGCGAAGTCGGCGGTGTCGAGCGCGGGGTCGCCGCGGTGGGTCGCGTTCGCGCCGCCCTGGAGCGCGGCGGCCTCGGTGCCGCCGGCCGAGCGGGGCGCCGGGTCCTGGACGCGCCGGTGGTCGAGGAGCTGGTCGATCGCGGCGTCGACCGAGTCGCCGTCGAGCGGGTCGGCGTTCTGGTCGCCCAGGATCACGAAGCTCTCGCCGGGGTGCAGGCCCCCGCGGCGGCCGGCGTCGTCGTACACGTACCGCGACGCCTTGCCGGGCGTCACGTAGTCCGCCCAGAAGCGGATCTCGTCGTGGTTGCGCCGCCCGTTGCGGTCCTCGGGGCCGTCGAACGTGGGTGGCGTCGGGTGGGATGCGAGCACGTGGACCGTCTCGCGGCCGACCCGCACGGGCACGTCCCAGTGCGACTTGCTCGACAGCCGCACGACCTCGAGCTCCTCGGGCGTGAACCAGTCACCGGGCGCGGAGGTCGCGGGGTCGTCGGGGAGCAGCGCGCCGGGCATGTCCTTCCACAGGAAGTGCTGGAACGTACGGACGCCGCGCGTGTCGATCGGGTACCGCGACAGCACGACCATGCCGTACTGGCCCTCGAAGGCCCCGAAGCCGAACGCGTCGTCACCCCCGCCGACCGTGCCGTCGTTGTTGAGGTCGAACCCGCTGGGCACGCCCGTGCTCGACGGCGCGACGTACGCGTAGCGGTACTCGATCGGCGTCGCGCCGCCCTGGGCGACCTCGAGGTAGTTGTCCCGGAACAGGTCGACGGCGCGCCCGTCGGGCACGTAGTCGAACTCGTTGAGCAGCACGACGTCGGGCCGGGTGCGCTGGAGCACCTCGGCGATCGTCGCGGCCTGCGGGTCGTCGGGGGTCGAGAGGTCGGCCTCGAGCTCTCCGGCCGCGGTGCGGTTGAGGCTCGCGTTGTACGTCGCGACGCGCAGCGTCGCGCGGTCGTGGCCGTTCCCGTTCCCGTGGCCGTTGCCGTGGCCGCCGTGCGTGGCGGCGGGGCTCGCGGCGGCGCCGACGGCTCCCCCGGTGAGGCTGACGGTGAGGGCGAGCGCTGCGGCGAGCGCGGAGGCCAGGCCGGTGCGTGCGGTGCGGCGCTGGGCGCGGTGAGCAGGTCTCGTGGACACGGTGGCTCCTCGTCGTCGGGGACGGTGGTCGTCGAGAGGTTCTCCGCCACCGTACGCACGCCCGTCCGCGCGCGGAAGGGCGGCGAGGTGGCCGGCAGGTGAACGGCGGCAGGTCCTGCCGACGTGGGCGGCCGGTGGGACGCTGGGGCCATGGACACCTCGCAGTCCCGCCCCGTCCGCACCTACCCGCACGGCGTGCCGTGCTGGGTGGACACCGAGCAGCCCGACGTCGACGCCGCGCTCGCGTTCTACGGCGCCCTCTTCGGCTGGGAGTTCGAGGAGAGGCTGCCGCCCGGTTCCGGGGAGCGCTACGTCGTCGCGTCGCTCGGCGGACAGGACGTCGCTGCCATCGCCTCGGGGGAGGGCACGACGGAGTGGATCACGTACGTCGCGGTCGACGACGTGGACGCCTCGTCGCGCGGCGTCCCCGACCTCGGTGGCGAGGTCCTCGACGGCCCGACGACGATCGGGCCACCCGGCCGCACGGCGTCCGTCCGCGACCCGCAGGGCGCGACGTTCCGGCTCTGGCAGCCCGGGACCCGGGTCGGTGCGCAGCGCGTCAACGAGCCCGGCACGTGGAACTTCAGCGTCCTGCACACGCCCGACGTCGCGCGGGCGCTCCACTTCTACGGCCCCCTCCTCGGGTGGGAGGTGGACCCGGAGCTCGGCGCGGGCATGGCGCGCGTGGAGGGCTACGGCGACCACCTCGCCCGGACCGTCTACCCCGAGATCGACGCGAACCAGGAGGGTGCGCCGCCCGGGTTCCGGGACGTCGTCGCCGGCGTGGTCGAGGACGGCGGGCCGGCCCACCACGCCGTGGTGTTCGCGGTCGCCGACCGGGACGCCGCTGCCGAGGCCGCGGAGCGCGCGGGCGCCACCGTCCTCGCCGCGGAGGCCGGCGAGTGGACCCGCGAGGTCACGCTCCGCGACCCGCAGGGTGCCGTCCTCACGCTCTCGCAGTTCACCCCGCCCGAGGGCTTCTGACGGCGGGGCCGTCGCCGGGTCGCGTGCGCGGCGTGGTCGGGCCGCCGTCCTGGCCGCCCGCGTGCGGCATCATGACGCCGTGAACGTCGTCACCCGTACCCCGCACGACCAGGTCGTCGCCCGTCTGCGCGCCGCGGACCTCGAGTACGGGCGCGTCGGCCCGACGGACGAGCGTGGCTGGACGTTCGCCGAGGTGGACACGGAGGTCGACGTCGAGGCCGGCCGCGAGCCCGGCACGCCCGGAGCGGTCGCCGAGGTGCTCGCGCGCGTCGACGAGCTGGTCCCGGCGCCGTGGGTCGTGCAGCTCGACGCCGGGTCGGACCTGCTGCCTGACGGCGTGAGCGCGGTCCTCGCGGCCCGTACCGACCCGGTCGCTCCGCCGACGGCCGTCACGTGGTCGCCCGTCGACCCGTCCGGGACGAGCACCGACCACGCGATGCGCCTCGACGGCGACCCGAGCCCCGTGCTCGCGGCCGTCGCCGCGCTCGTCGGGCTGCGGGACGCCTCGACCGCGCCGGACCGCCTGCGCGAGCTCGAGCACCCCGACGACCTGCTCGACACCTTCACCGCCGTCGCCGACCTGCCGACGACCGACTCGGCGGCGCCCGACGCCGTCGTCCAGCTCGTGCGCGCCGACGCCGCGTTCGTCCGCGCCGCGGTGCGCCGTGCGGGGGCGGCGTGGGTGCGCACGACGGACGAGCGCACCGTCGTGTGGACGGTCGAGCGGCCCCCGTCCCCGGTGCCGGGTGTGCCTGACGGCGAGGCCCGGGAGGCGTTCACGGACGCCCTCACCGGGGAGTTCCGCGCACGGTCGACGATCGAGCGCGGCCTGCGTCCGGGCGAGGCGATGATCAGCCTGGAGCGGGCGGGAGGCGGCGTGTCGTGGACGCTCACGACGCCCGGGCGGCCGTGGGTCTTCGGGAGCTGGAACGACACGTGGACGGACCTGTCCACCTCCGGGACCGAGGGCGCGTACGACGCGCTCGTCGAGACCTTCGGCGACCCGCGCGACCCGCACCGGCTGCGCGCGCTGCTCGCCGCGTCGACGTGGCCCGGCGACCCGGTCGCCGACCTCGCCTACGTCCTCGGCCTGCCGTCGGCGGTCGTCGAGGCGGTCGAGGACCCGGCGCGGTTCCGCCACGGCGCCGAGCGGGTCCAGCCCCTCGGCCCGACGGCCCCCCTCACCACGGCCGAGAAGACGGCGCTGGAGGCACGCGCGCCCCGGCGAGCCACGGGGAAGACCGTGCGGGACGTCGTCCTGCTCGTCCTGGGCGTCGTGCTGCTCGGCCTCGGGGCGGCGATCCTCGCGACCGACGGCGCCGTCGTCGGGTCGGACGGCCTGCCCGACTGGTCCGTCGTCGTCTGGATCGCGGGCGGCGTGCTCGCCCTCGTCGGCTGGGCCGGCCTCGGGTCGGCCCGCTCCGACCGGCGCCGCTTCCTCGCCGACACGTGAGCGGGCCCGTCCCCGGTCGCAGCACGACCGGGGACGGGCCCGCTACCGCAGCGCTCGGCGGGGCGTCGGCGTCAGCGGCCGGCGAGGTGGTCGAGCTCCTCGAGCAGGCGCTCGCGCGTCGCCGCGTCGTCGACGAACTTCTCGAGGGTCCGCCGCACCGACTCCCAGCGCCCCGCCTCGATCGCGCCGAGCGTGCCCACGAGCTGGCCGGGCGGCAGGTCGAGCACCGCGACACGGGCGCGCAGGCCCTCGGGCGTGACCGTGACGACGACGGTGCGCTCCGCCGTCGCCTCGCCGCCCGCGCCGCGGGCCGTCGCGGAGACGGTGTGCTCGCCGAGCGCGAGGTCGGCGGCGGCGACCGCCGCACCGTTCTCGACCGGCTCGCCGTCGAGCGAGACGACGACCTCGTCCGCGTCCGTCGCGCTCGCGGCGACGACGAGCGTGCCGCCGCGCTCGACGCCCTCGGACGGGCTCACGACCTCGACCGTCGGCTCGGCAGGGGCCGGTGCTTCCTGCTCGCGCGCCTGCTTCCAGCCGATGAACGCGCCCGCACGGTCGGTGATGACGCCGTCGACCCCGATCTCGGTGAGCCGGGCCCAGTCGGCCGCGGAGTTCACGGTGTAGGGCATCACGGCGATGCCGGCCTCGTTGAGGTCCGCGACGACGCTCGGGCGCGCGAGCAGCGCCGACGCCGACGGGTTGTACATGACCGCCCCGAGGTCCTGCGCCACGGCGACGGGGTCGGCGTCGAGAGAGCCGCGCAGCAGACCGCGCGGGATCTGCGGCGCGTGCTCGCGCGCGGACCGCAGCGCGGCGACGTCGAACGACTGCAGGACCACGCGGTCCTCGAGCCCGGCCTCGACGACCATGTCCACGACGCGCTCGACCTCGGCGGACGTCTCCGGGCCCTTGAGCTCCAGCAGGAGGGTCGACGAGCCGGTCTCCAGCAGGTCCAGCACCTGCGCGAACGTCGGCAGGTTCTGGCCGGCGAACGCGGGCGAGAACCACGACCCGGCGTCGAGCGCGGTGACCTGCGCGCCGGGGAGCACGGCGACGTCGCCGGACCCCTCGGTCGTGCGGTCCACGGTCTGGTCGTGGAGCACGACCGGGAGCCCGTCCGCCGTCGTGTGCACGTCGATCTCGACGTACTCGGCTCCCGTGCGCATGCCCGCGGCCACGGCCGCGAGCGTGTTCTCCGGCGCGACCGAGGAGTACCCGCGGTGCGCGACCGTGACGGGGAGCTCCCCGTCGTCGCCGACGTAGGACGCGGGCTCGATCTCGGTGACGGTGACGTCGTCGACGCTCACGGTCGCCCCGGCCGTGACGAAGCCGAGCGCACCGTCGCGCGACCGGTCGATCCGCCCTTCCAGGAGGGTCTTCCCGTCGAGCGCGTAGGTGACCGCGGCGCCCTGCACCTCGACCGACAGGCGCACGTCGCGGCCCGTCGCCGCGTCCGCCGGGGCGGAGGCCGTGTACGGCACGTTCCACGCGTTCGCGGCCGTCCGCTGCGCGATCTCGACGCCGTTGTGCGCGGTCGTCGTGCTGCGCAGGACCGCCTGCCACCACGGCACCGCGCCGTCGGGCGCGACGTCGAGGATCGCGCCCGCCCAGCGCGAGGCGTTGTCCACGCTCTCGAAGCGCAGCGTCGCCTCCAGGCGGTAGTTCTCCGCCGACTGCCCGAAGACGATGCGCGCGGGCGACGACCCGTCGGGTGCGTCGCCGACGAGCCGGCCGTCGCGCACCTGCCAGTCGCCCAGCACGGGCGTCCACCCCTCGGGGAGGGCGTCGCCGTCGAACGACTCGGCGAGCAGCACGTCGCCGGGCTCGGCGGCGGCCGGGGCGGCGAACGGGACGGTCGCGGTCGTGGTCGCCGCCACGACGAGCGTGCTCGCGAGCAGGGTTCCGGCCAGCACGGCGGCGGTACCGCGCACGGCGCGGCGTCGGGTGGTCGTCATCGGGTCCTCCGAACGTCGGGACGGTTGCCCCGGCGACGCTACGAAGGCCGCGTGACGGTGCGGTGGACGCCGGGCGACGCCGGAGGGGCGACCAGGTGACGGGACGCAGGTCCCCGACGGTCACCGCGAGCCCCCTCGAGCACCCCCTCGAACGCCACTCCGAACGTCACCCGGGCGCTCCCGGTACGCGCGTCAGCAGGCGCGCGACGTCGTGCCCGGCCTCCAGCAGCGCGAGGGTGCGGCGCGCGATCGCGTCGAGCCGCGCGTCGAGCGCGGCGAGCGGGTCGGCGACGTCGGCCGGCCCCGTGGCCCCGCGGAGCGCGTCGATCGCGTGCCGGACGTCCGGGACCCGGTACCCGGCCGCGCGCAGGGCCGCGACGACCCGGGCCTCGCGCACGGCCGCGGCCGGGTAGCGGCGGGCCGACACCGCGCCCGTGCGCGACGCGACGCGCTCGGGCGCGAGGAGACCCTCGTGCTCCCAGAACCGCAGCGTCGACGCTCGGACGCCCAGCGCGGCGGCGAGCTCCGTGATCGTGAGCACGGACGCGTCGGTCTCGGCCGCCGTGGGGGTGTCGCCAGGAGCGCCGGTCGCGCCATGGCCCTCGGACCGGATCGCGAGGAGCGCGCGCCGGGCGGCGAGGGCCTCCTCGCGCTCTCTCGCGAGCGTCACGTGCAGCCCGGAGACGAGGCTCGCCGCCGCGTCGCGAGGCAGCGAGCGCGCGGCGCGCAGCACCCGTCGCGCGACGACCGGCCCGACGGCGGTCGCGAGGCCGCGGTACGCGCGCAGGGCCAGGACGTGCTCGTCGCCGAACGCGCGGTACCCGTTCGCGGACCGACCGGCCGGCGGCAGGACCCCCAGGGCCTCCAGGTCGCGCACCTGCTGGACCGAGCACCCGGCCGCGCGCGCGACGTCGGCCGTCCGCAGCGGCCGCAGCGCCTCGCCGTCCGCCACCCCGCGCCCCGAGATCGTCACGCCAACCCTCCACCAGCACTTCAGGCAGACACTCGAACCATGAGTATGGAGCAGATCCTCGCAACGGTCCGGTCGCTCGACGGCGTCCTCGTGCTCTCCCCGGGGGCAGGCAGCGAGCTCCCCGAGCTGGCGTGGGGCGACCACTTCTTCTACTTCGCACCCGACGGCGAGATCCCGCACGGGCAGCCCTACGGCACGGTCGTCACCAAGGACTACCCCGGCGACACGGCCTCGCGCCTCGACGAGGAGGGCCGCTGGAGGGTCAACGTGCACGTGGGCCGCGACCGGTTCCGCGACCTGCTCGGTTCCGATCCGCACGACGGCACGGCGTCGGAGGTGGGGGAGTGCGACGTCGTCGTGCCGCACCCCGTCTACGGCGCGCTCGGCTGGGTGTGCGTCGTCAACCCGGGCGAGCGCACGACGGCGCTCGTCCAGGACCTGCTGCGCGCCGCCCACGACGACGCCCGCGCCCGCGCCGCCCGCCGCACCGTGCGGTATTGACGACCCTCCGGGAGCCCCTCGACCAGGCGGTCGTACCGCGCCGACGACGGGGTTCCTGTCGTTCTCCGGTCGGGAGCGACAGCAACCCCGTCGTCGGCGGGTGGGGGTGCGAGCTCAGACCGGGACGGCGGCGCCCGACGGCGCGGGGCGGGCGGCGACGTGGCCGTGCCCGGCGACGTCGACGCCGACCGCCAGGACCCGCGGGACGCCGTCGGTCACCTCGACGGTGGAGACCGAGGCGTTCGGGAGCGCCACCAGGCCGGACGGGTCGAGCGTCGCGAGCCAGGCGCCGAGCGTGAGCCCGTGCCCGACGACGAGCACGTGGCGGTCGAGCACCGCGCCGGGGCGGGAGGCGTCGTCGTGCGCGGCGACGACGCGCGCGAAGACGGCCCGCACACGCGCCATGAAGTCCTTGCCGGTCTCGCCGCCACCCACGCCGGGGTGCGTCCCCGCGAGCACGCGCGGCACGAGCTCCGCCCACGGCTCGACCGCGTCGAGGTGCGACTCCGGCCGCCGCTCGTACGACCCGAACGACAGCTCGCGCAGGTCGTGGTCGACGGTCAGCGAGAGGTCGGGGTGGTGGCGCAGGAGCTCCATCGCCGTGAGGACCGCGCGGCCCTGCGGGGAGGAGTACGCGGCCGCGAAGTCGTGCCGCGCGAGGTGCTGCGCGGTGACGCGCACGCCCGCGCGCCCCGTGCGGGTCAGGGGGGAGTCGCACGATCCCTGGAGGTGCCGTCGTGCGTTGAGGTAGGTCTGCCCGTGTCGTACGAGCGTGATCGTCAGGGTCATCGTCGCTGTGCCCTCTCCGGTCGTCCCGGTCTGCTGGTCACGCCCGACGCTAGGTCGTCCCGGTGTCGTGGCGACGACGTCCCGGTGACGAACGCGTGGCAAGCACCGGAACGCCGTGGGCCGCACGCCCGGCGGCACGGCGACCCTGAGGACCGGCGGCCCGCAGGACCAGCGTCCTGCCGAGACCGGTCACACTCCCGCGCGGACCTCGTCACGCTCGGCGCTCGCCGCCCGCTCGCGGTCGGAGCCGCCCGAGCCGTCCGAGCGCTCGGCCGCGTCCGCTGGCGCCGTCGTCGACCCGTCCGCCTCCGACGAGGTGCCCGGCTCGTCCTGGTCGACGGCTGCCGACGCGGCGGGCGCGGGCCACGGCTCCTCGGCGTCCCCGGCGGCCTCCGGGACGGCCCCGGCCGCCCGGTGCACGAGGACCGCGAGCGGCGCGACGAGGACCCCGCACACCAGGCCCCACGCCAGACCGGCCTGGAGCACCGGGAGCGCGCGCCCGGCGTCGGGCAGGACGCCGCCGGCGGTGACGGTCGAGACGACGACGGGCACCGCCGCGGCGAGGGCCGCGCCGGCGACGCACGCGAACCAGGCGGAGAGCAGGAGCGCCCAGCGGCCCTCCGCCGGGGGCAGCCGGCGCGCGGCGAGCGCTGTGAGCAGCCCCACCGCCAGCCCGACCCCGAGCGGCAGCGCGAGGTGCACCGGGTCGGCCAGGAGCGCGTCCCGGTCGACGGCGAGCCGTGCGGACGGCAGCAGCACGACGTCGCGCGCGACGCCCCACGGCGACTGCGGGTCGACCGCACCGGGGAGCACGGTCCTCCCGACGCCCGCCGCCGCCCAGAGCACGCCCGTCGCCGCGCCTGCCGCGAGCGCGGCCGGCCAGGCGCGCACCGTGGCGGGGGCGCGGGTGTGCCTCGTGCCCGCCGGGTCGTCGCGCCGGTCGGTCAGCGCGCGCGTCACGACGACGGCGAGCCCGACGAGCAGGCCGTTCACGAGCCCCCACCAGCCGCCGAGCGCGGTGGCGACGAGCTCGGTGATCGTGTCGGCACGCCACGGCAGCGTGACCCCCGCGAACCACGCGGCCGTCGCAGCGATCGCGGACGCCGCGACGGTCGAGAACCAGGCGGCGAGGAACGTCGCCCACCGGCCGGTGCCGGCGGGCAGGCGCCGTACCGCGAGCTGGGTGCCGGCCGCGACCAGCGCCCCGGCGAGCGCGGCGGTGAGGAGCGTGCTGCCGGAGACGGGAGCCCCTGCCGCGACGGGCGCGGTCGGGTGGGGGAGCAGCGCGCGGACGACGGTACCCGGCACCGCGAGGGACATCCCGGACAACCAGTCCCCGAGGCGGCCCGTCACCACCCAGAGGACCGCGGTGAGCGTTCCGGCGACGACGACGGCGGGGACGGTCCTCGATGACGGCATCCTGAGAGGGTAGTGGCAGCCCTGCGCCGGTCGCGACGACGAGCGATGAGTTCCGAGGACGGTCGTCGTCAGAACGCTCGGGAGCCCCGGTGCACGGCCGCGGGCACGACGACACGGAGGTTGCCATGAGCGAGCGCAAGACCTACACCCTGGACGCGCCCGGCGCGGTGATCGCCTACGACGTCTGGACGCCGGACGTGACGGGGGACCGGACGCCCGTCGTCGTCATGGGATCGCCCATGGCGGCGTCCGGGTTCGAGCAGCTCGCGGGGCTGCTCGACGACCGCGTGGTCGTCACGTACGACCCGCGCGGCACCGAGCGCAGCACGCTCGCGCCGGACGGCGAGGTCTCGGTCGAGGCGCACGCCGACGACCTGCACGCCGTCGTGACCGCGCTCGGGCTGGGTCCGGTGGACGTGTTCGGGTCGAGCGGGGGCGGCGTCGTCGGGCTGTCGTGGATCGAGCGCCACCCGGGCGACGTGCGGACCTTCGTGTCGCACGAGCCGCCGATCACCCCGCTGCTCGAGGACGCCGGCCTCGCGACGACGGTGCAGGCCGACATCGTCGACACCTACCGCCGCGAGGGATTCGGCCCGGCCATGGCGAAGTTCGTCGCGCTCGTGAGCCACGTGGGCCCGCTGCCGGCGGACTACCTCGACCGCCCGGCCCCGGACCCCGCGATGTTCGGCTTCCCGACCGAGGACGACGGGTCGCGCGACGACCTCCTCCTCGGCAAGAACCTCGCGACCATGCCCGCCTGGGCTCCGGACGGTGCGGTGCTGCGGGCGTCGGGGACGCGGGTCGTGCCCGCGGTGAGCGCGCAGGGCGAGGGCACGCTCGCCTGGCGCGGCGGCGCGGCGCTCGCCGACCTGCTGGGCGTCGAGGCGGTGACCTTCCCCGGCGACCACGGGGGCTTCATGGTCAACGAGTGGTCGCCGGACAACGACCCCGCGGCGTTCGCCACGGCTCTGCGCGCGGTGCTCGACGCCTGACGGGCTCCGATCGGGCCGACGCCCGGGCCGACGCCGGAGACGGTGCTACGAGGCGTCGAACAGCGGTGCGCGGCCCGGCGGCTGGGCGGGCGGCGGGTCGGCGATGCCGGGGAGGAGCGGCTGCTCGACCTGCGGCTGCTCGGGCGTGAGGTCGAGCGCCTCCTCGCCGTGGACGAGCCGCAGGCCGCTCCCGGACACGAGCCGGTAGGTCACGCCGTCACGTCGGACCTCGACGCGGGCGCGCGACTCCCCGTGGTGGACCGTGAACGCGAGCCGCGTGAGGCGGGCGGGGAGCCGCGGCGCGAGGCGGAGCGCGCCGTCGTCGTGCCGCAGGCCGGCGATCCCGGTGACGACGGCGGTCCAGGCGCCCGCGAGCGAGGCGACGTGCAGCCCGCCGTCCGTCGAGGCGCGCAGGTCGCACAGGTCCAGAAGCGCGCACTCGCGGGCGTACGCGTAAGCGAGGTCGACGTACCCGATCTCCGCGGCGACCACCGCCTGGGCCGGCGCGGACAGCGACGAGTCGCGGACGGTGAGCGGCTCGTAGTAGTCGAAGTCCCGGCGCCGCTGCTCCGCGCTGAACTCCTCGGGCGCCGTGTGCAGCGCGAGCACGAGGTCCGCCTGCTTGACGACCTGCTTGCGGTAGAGCTCGACGTAGTGCACGTGGTCGTCGAGCGGGAACCGGGCCGTGCCCTTGGCCTCGAAGTCCCAGTGCGCGTGGTGCGTGAAGTCCTGCGACTGCTCGGTGACACGGAGCTCGGCGTTGTACGGGACGGTCATGCGGTCGGCCGCGCGGAGCCACGCGCGCCGCTCGTCGTCGGTGACGCCCCGCCGGGCGGCCCGCTCGGGGAACCGCGCGCACAGCTCGTCGGCGGCGCGCAGGTTCTTGCGCGCCATGAGGTTCGTGTACGTGTTGTTGTCGACGACCGCGGTGTACTCGTCGGGCCCGGTCACGCCGTCGATGCGGAAGCCCGCCGCGGTGTGGTGCCCGCGCCCGGCCCACAGGCGCGCCGTCTCGACGGCGAGGTCGACGGCGACGTCCCGGGCGAGCTCGTCGTCGTGCGTGGCCGCGACGTGCCGCACGGCGGCGAGCGCCACGGCCGACGCGACGTGGAACGCGGCCGTCCCGGCGGGCCAGTATCCCGAGGACTCGCGGCCGCTGATCGTGCGCCACGGGAACGCCGCCCCGGGCAGGCCGAGCTCGGCCGCGCGCTCGCACGCCCGGTGCAGCGTCGCGTGCCGCCAGCGCAGGTGCGCGGCGGCGGCGCCCGGCAGCACGTGGTCGAGCACGGGCAGCACGAACGTCTCGGAGTCCCAGAACGCATGGCCCCCGTACCCGGTGCCCGTGAGCCCCTTGGCCCGCACGCCGACCCCCTCGACGCGTGCCGCCGCCTGCACCACCTGGAAGAGCGAGTGGCGGATCGCCTGCTGCATCTCGTCGTCGCCGTCGAGCTCGACGTCGCCCCGGTCCCACACGTCGGCGAGGACGTCGGCCTGCTCGCGCACGAGCGCGTCCCACCCGGCCTGCCGTGCGTCGGCGAGCACCGCGTGCGCGTGGGCGGGCAGGGCGTCCGCGTCCTCGCCGCCGGCGTACGCGGCGAGGACGACGACGTTCAGCCACTGGCCCGCGCGCAGGTCGACCGTGAGCGACGCGCCGCCGCCGCGGTGGTGCCACACCGGCGAGACGCCGTCCGCGGCCTCGACCACGTGGGCCGTCTCGACCGCGACGCCGCGCTCGGAGCGCACGGTGCGCTGGCGCACCGACGAGCCGTCGGCCTCGTGCCGGCACGAGACCGTGCGCAGCCCGGGCGCCGCCCGGTCTTCCTCCGGGGCCCCGTGCGGGCAGTCGGGCACGGGCCGCAGGGTCAGGGTCACCTCGTCGTGCGCCTGCACCCGCCAGCGCGTCGCGACGACCGCCCGCCGCGCGAGCGGCACGAGCCGCTCGCTGTGCAGTGTCACGGTGCCGCGCGCCGGCGAGGTCCACCGCAGCTCGCGCCGCAGGACGCCGGCGCGCAGGTCGAGCACGCGGTCGTGGGCCTCGACCGTACCGGTGAGCTCCGGGTCGTCGTCCGCGATCCGCGCGTCGACGGGCGCGCCGTCGACCCACCAGCCGAGCCGCCACGCGTCGACGACGGGGACCAGGCGCTCCTCGACCTCGGGGTAGGCGTAGGCGCGCTCGGCGTAGGTCTGGTCGAACTCCTCGTAGACGTCGGCCACGAGCGTCGCCGGGTCGTCGTCCGCGGCGACCTCGTCGAGGACGCCCCGGACGCCCACGTACCCGTTCGCGAGGCACAGGAGGGACGCGACCGCTTCCGGGGAGTCGACCGCGAGGCCCGACTCGCGGACCGACCAGGCGGAGGGATCGTTCGTCACGCGGTCACTCCACCACGGGTGTGCGTCGCACACCCGCCGGGCGCCCAGGACCGCTGCCGCACCGCGCGACGGGCGGCTCCGGGACCCACGGCTGACGGAGAAGTGTCGACTGACCGGGGACTTTTGCTTGTTGTCGACACAACTTTCGTCTATCTGTTGACATCGCTCCCTGACTGCGGTGTCATAAACCTCGTTGCCCCTGGAACCGACCAGGGGACCGGACGTCGGGCAGGGGAGCGCGACGTCCGGACCGACAGCCGACGGCGCGCACCGACGCGTGCCCCGGCGGGACCCATGGCGGTCCCGGACCTCGCCCCACGGTCGGTCTCCCACCGGTCGAGGGTCGAGCCCCGCACGACCGAGCACCTGTCTCGACCCTCTGCGACGCGGGACACCCCCGCACGACCCAGTCCTGCCCACAGTGCACCCCCCACAGCACCACCCGGGGAACCTCCGCGCGCCCACGTGGCGCCGGTCAGCGTGGCGGCGAGCGCCGGCACGCCGGTCCGGCGCGCCCGCGAGCCGCCCGGACGACCCCGTACGCCCGGAAGGAGTCCCCATGCCCGACCCGACGACCGAGACCGAGACGCCCGCGAGGCCCCTCTCGCGACGGGCGCTTCTCGCGGGGGCAGGCGTCGTCGCCGCGAGCCCTGCGGCCGCGCTGCTGCTGGGCGCAGGCGGCAGCGTCGCCGCGGCGCCCCCGGCCGCCGCCGCGACGACGGCCGGTGCGGCCACCGGTGCGGTGGCCACCGCGGCCGGCGACGTCCGCAAGATCACCATGTACGCCGAGCGGATCTCGGACACGCTCGTCGGCTACGGCCTCGAGCGCGGCAAGGCCACGGTCCCCGGCCCGATCCTCGAGATGTGGGAGGGCGAGACCCTCGAGATCACGCTCGTCAACACGACGGACAAGCGCCTGTCGATCCACCCGCACGGCGTGAACTACGACGTCAACAGCGACGGCAGCGCCTTCAACAACTCGTTCAACGAGCCGGGCGAGACGCGGACGTACACCTGGTCCACCGTGAAGATGGCGCGCGACCGCGGCATCTGGATGCCGGGCAGCGCGGGCTACTGGCACTACCACGACCACGCGTGGGGCGACCACGGCACGCAGGGCCTCGCCGCCGGGCTCTACGGCGCGCTCGTCGTGCGACGGGTCGGGGACGTGCTGCCGCAGAAGCAGTTCACGATGGTCTTCAACGACATGACGATCAACAACAAGGTCGCCCCCGACACCCCGATGTTCGAGGCGAAGCTCGGCGAGCGCGTCGAGTTCATCTGCATCGGGCACGGGAACCAGCTCCACACCTTCCACCTGCACGCGCACCGTTGGGCGAACAACCGGACCGGCCTGCTCGCGGACCAGTACGACCCGAGCCAGGTCGTCGACAACCGGGACCTCAACCCGGGCGACGCGTTCGGGTTCCAGGTCGTCGCCGGTCTGGGCGTCGGGCCGGGGGCGTGGATGTACCACTGCCACGTCCAGTTCCACTCCGACGGGGGCATGGCCGGCATCTTCCTCGTGCGCAACGCCGACGGCTCCATGCCGCCGGGTGCGCAGGACTCCATCGACCGGTTCCAGGGTCACGCCAGCCACACGATGTCGGCGCCCTCCGGCGCCACCGCCACGACGGACGGCGCCGCGGCCACCACCGGTGGTGCCGCGGCCGGAGGGACCGGGCCGGCCGTCGTCGACCTCACGGGGCACGCCGGCCACTGAGCTGTCGGCTGATCAGGACCGACGGGCCGCGGGCTCGCCCCGCACCAGCACCACCCGCACCAGCACGACCCGCTCCCGGCCCGCCCGGGGGCGCCGCACCGATGACGAAGGAGTTGGAGAGTGCTGTCCAGACGATCGACATCCCCCACGAGGGGACGCTCCCGACCAGGAGCACTACTGGCCATGACCGTGGGCCTCACGAGCGCCGCGCTCGTCGCGAGCGCGGCCGTGATCCCGGCGTCGGCCCAGCCCGTCGACACGGCCGCGAGCAGCGCGGTCGCCTCGAGCGGGGCGCTCGCCACGGCTCCGGTCGCCACCGCCGCGGCCACGACGGCCGTGCGCGTGCTCGTGTTCCACGGCGCGCCCGACGAGCAGACCGACCCGGTCGTCGCCGCGACCGCGGCGCTGACCGAGCTGGGTGCCGCCAACGGGTTCGACGTCGAGGCGACGTCCGACCCCGCGATGCTCAGCGAGGCGACGCTCGGCGAGTACCGCGGCGTCGTCATGCTCTCCTCGGAGGGCATCGAGCTGAGCGGCGAGCAGGAGGCCGCGCTCCAGGCGTACATCAACTCCGGCGGCGGCTTCCTCGGCGTGCGCGACGCCGCGCGCGCCCAGGAGGCGTCGAAGTGGTTCGAGGGCCTCGTCGGCGCCCGGATCAAGGGCGCGACGATGACGGCGGAGAAGGTCGCCGAGGCGACCGGCACCGGCCGCAGCCCGGCCGCCGAGACCCCGGCGAAGGCCGTCGACGGCGACCCCAACACCAAGTGGCTGACGTTCGCCCGCACGGGCCAGCTCACGCTGCGCATGGAGCAGCCCGTCGCGGTCGTGAAGTACGGCATCACGTCGGCGAACGACTCCGCGGGCCGCGACCCGAAGAACTGGAAGCTGCAGGGCTCGACCGACGGTCAGACGTGGGTCGACCTCGACACGCGCACCGACGAGGACTTCCCGCAGCGCTTCCAGCCGCGCACGTTCGACGTCGAGAACGAGACCGAGTACGGCTGGTACCGGCTGGACGTCACCGCGAACTCGGGCGACGCCGAGGTCCAGCTCGCGGAGCTCTCGATCTTCGGTCCGGACTCCGTCGAGCAGCCCGACCCGGAGATCCCGC
Organism: Cellulosimicrobium sp. GQ32; assembly: GCF_059758455.1. Classification (NCBI taxonomy): domain Bacteria; kingdom Bacillati; phylum Actinomycetota; class Actinomycetes; order Micrococcales; family Promicromonosporaceae; genus Cellulosimicrobium; species Cellulosimicrobium sp. GQ32. The sequence continues at coordinate 130,109 of NZ_JCAXEP010000012.1, forward strand.
TCGAGGAGCGCACGGTCGACCTGGTCGACCGCCAGCACCCCGCGACGGCGGACCTCCCGCTCACGTGGGACCGCGAGGACCGGTGGCTGGACTGGGCCGACGACCCGACCGGTGACGTGCACACGGTCGCGACGCTCGAGCCCGGCCCCGACGCCGGCCCGACGACCAACCCGTTCCAGCCCCTCTCCTGGTGCCGGGACTACGACGGCGGACGCTCGTTCTTCACCGGCATGGGCGGCACGCCCGAGAGCTGGGAGGACGAGACGTTCCGCGAGCACCTGCTCGGTGCGCTCCAGTGGACGACGGGCGTGGTGCGCGGCGACTGCCAGGCGACCATCGCGTCGAACTACAAGGCCGAGCGCCTGTCCAAGGTGAACACCGCCGGCACGCTGGACCAGAACGGCGAGCAGCACGGCCTGACGATCGCGCCCGACGGCACGGTCTTCTACATCGGCCGTGGTGCGTGCGCGACCGGCCCGATCGTCCCGTGGAGCGACCCGAACGTGGGTCTCGGCTGCGGCACGATCCACCAGTGGGACCCGGAGACGGGTGAGGCGAAGCTGCTCACGACGCTCGACGTCATGGGCAACCGCGGCAGCGGCGACGAGCTCGTGAAGAACGAGGAGGGGCTGCTCGGCATCGTGCCCGACCCCGACTTCGCGACGAACCACTGGCTGTACGTGTACTGGATGCCGCACGAGAACATCGACCGTGAGCGTCGCGTCGGCTACCGGACCGTCTCGCGGTTCACCTACGACCCCGCGACCCCGACGATCGACCAGAGCACGCGGGTCGACCTGCTCGAGTGGGAGACGCAGATCCACAGCTGCTGCCACGCAGGCGGCGGCATGGCGTTCGACAGCGAGGGCAACCTCTACATCGGCTCGGGCGACAACAACTCGTCCGGCGGGTCGAACGGGTACTCCGGCAACAACTGGACGCAGGAGTACGCGGGGATCAGCTTCCAGGACGCGCGCCGCACGTCGGGCAACACGAACGACCTCAACGGCAAGATCCTGCGGATCCACCCCGAGGACGACGGCACGTACACGATCCCGGACGACAACCTGTTCCCGGTGGGCGAGTACCCCGCGGACAAGACGCGTCCCGAGATCTACGTCATGGGCGTGCGCAACATCTCGCGCCTGCAGATCGACCCCGACACGGACTGGCTGACCGCGGCCTGGGTGGGCCCGGACGCCGGCAGCCCGAGCCCCGAGCTCGGCCCGGCCAAGTACGAGACCGCGACGATCATCACGTCGGCGGGCAACCAGGGCTGGCCGTACTGCATGGGCAACAAGCAGCCCTACCGTGACCGGAGCAACGAGGACGCGAGCGTCCTCACCGGCTGGTACGACTGCGACAACCCGAAGAACACGTCGCCGCGCAACACGGGTCTCGTCGACCTCCCGCCGGTGCGCGACAACATGATCTGGTACTCGCCCTCGGGCGGCGGGCCGGTGTTCCCGGACCGCGGCAACGGCATCCCGACGTACGAGGACGACGAGGCGACCTACACCATCCCGTGGCTGCGGGGTGGCGGCCAGGCCGTCATGTCCGGTCCGACCTACCGCCAGTCGCAGGTCGACCCCGAGTCCGACGTCGCATGGCCGTCGTACTGGGAGGGCAAGTGGTTCATCGGCGACCAGTCGAACTCGAACAACCGCGTCGCGGTGACGGTCGACCCGGAGAACCTGGACGCGCCCGTGTTCATGGAGGACCTCCGCCAGATCATCCCGGGCGGTCGCGGTGACGGGCTGCTCCAGAGCTGGATGGACGCGAAGTTCGGTCCGGACGGCGCGCTGTACCTGGTCGACTACGCGGGCGGCTTCTTCAGCCTCGACCCGAACCAGAAGCTCATGCGGATCACGTACCAGGGCGGGGCTCCGACCCCGGCCCCGGCGGCGTCCGCGACGAGCATCCAGGGCGACCCGCTGACGGTGCAGTTCACCGGTGCGCGTTCCGGTGGCGTCTCCTACCTCTGGGAGTTCGGCGACGGCTCGACCTCGCGTCAGGCCAACCCGAAGCACAAGTACCCGCGCGTCAAGAACTACGAGGCCAAGCTCACCGTCACGTACGCCGACGGCTCGAAGGCCACGGTCACGACCGACGGCTCGCCGTCGTGCACCCTGCCCGACGAGCGCGAGACCGTGTTCTTCGGCGACGTGGACTCCACGGTCGAGAACCGCGACCTGGGCGCCTGCAACATCGCCGACCTGTTCCAGGACGAGAAGGAGTGGCGCACCCACGCCCGGTTCCTGGCGCACGTCGAGTCGGTCGCGAAGGGCCTGTACGACGACAGCCGCATCAGCGACCGCGAGCGTGCTCGCCTCGTCGACGCGGCGGCCCGGTCCCAGATCGGCGCGTACCCCGGTGGGTACCGCACGATCTTCGACGGCACCGAGGCGTCGCTGTACGACTGGTTCCAGGCACCGGGCGGCAAGTTCACGCTCGAGCCGGGCGGCTCGCTCAAGTCGAGCGGCGGCCTGGGGATGCTCTGGTACGCGGGCGAGGAGCTCGGGGACTTCTCCGTGAAGCTCCTGTACCGCGACGTGTCGGAGGGTGACCACTACGCCAACACCGGCGTGTTCACCCGGTTCCCGAACCCGAACGAGCCCGGCGGCGCCGAGTGCGCCGAGGGGCAGACGTCACCGGCGTGGGTCGCGATCTACTGCGGCCACGAGATCCAGATCTACGACGGACCCACGGGCGAGCCGCAGAAGACGGGCTCGGTCTACAACTTCGACCCGGTCGGCCTCAACACCGGCGGGGAGAAGCCCAAGGGCGAGTGGAACGAGTACGAGATCCGGGTCGTGGGCCAGCACTACACGATCATCCGCAACGGCGTGGTCATCAACGAGTTCGAGAACGCGCCGGGGATCCAGTCGTCCCGCGCGGGTGACCCGCCCACGGACCTGCGTCAGTTCGACAGCGGGTTCATCGGGCTGCAGAACCACGGGAACTCGGACCTGATCGAGTTCCGTGACGTCCGGGTGGCGGACCTGTAGCACCGCCCCGGCGGGGGCGGTCAGCCGTCCCCGCCGACCCCGGGGCCGCCGTCGTGCAGCACGACGGCGGCCCCCGGGGCAGGCCGCACGGCCCGCCCCGACCCAGCCCGACCAGCCCGACAGAACCCCAGACACCCCCGGAGGAGTGCACCCTCATGGAACGACGTACCAGTCCCGGCGGCTCCCGCCGCCGCGGCCCGCGGCGGCTCCTCGCCGCCACGGTCGCCGGACTCACCGCGACGACGGTCCTCACCGTCGCCCCGGCCTCCGCGACCCCCACCGCACCGGCGACGGCGTCGTCCGCCGTCGTGTCCGCAGCCGACGCCGTCGTCGCCGCCGAGCAGGTCCTCACCTGGACCGCGGACAACAGCGTGACCGACTACAAGACCTTCCCCGCGACGGCCGAGGCCGGCCCCGCGACGTTCGTCTTCGAGAACAGCATCGCGACCGGCAGCACGTTCGGCATGAGCCACACGCTCACGTTCGACACCTCGACGCCCGGGTACAACCACGACGTCAACGTGAACATCCTCGCGAGCCCGTTCGACGCGAACGGTGGCCGGCACGAGGTCCAGGTGAACCTCACGCCCGGCAAGTACCGCTACTTCTGCGCGATCCCCGGGCACGGGGAGATGTGGGGCGAGCTCGTCGTCACCGACGGCGGCGGGGGCGAGGACACCACGGCCCCGTCCGTGACCGCCCAGGTCACGGGCGAGCAGGACGGCGACGGCGCATACGTCGGCGGCGCCACGGTCACGCTCGCCGCGACCGACGACGACTCCGGCGTCGCCGGGGTCGAGTACGACCTCGACGGCGCGGGCTGGCAGGCGTACACCGAGCCGTTCGTCGTCGACGCGGTCGGTGCGCACACCCTCCAGTTCCGCGCGACCGACGCGGCGGGCAACACGTCCGAGGCCCAGACCGCGGAGTTCACCGTCGTCGAGGGCGACGTCGAGGAGGACACCACCGCCCCGACCGTCGAGCCCATGGTCATGGGCGAGCAGGACGAGAACGGCGCCTACATCGGCACGGCGGCCTTCATGCTCCATGCCTCGGACGAGGGGTCGGGCGTCGCGTCGGTCGAGTACCAGGTCGACGGCGGCGCGTGGCTGCCCTACACGACGACCGTGCCCTTCACCGACCTCGGCGAGCACACCGTCTCCTACCGGGCGACCGACGTCGCGGGCAACGTGTCCGAGGTCGGCTCCGTGACCTTCACCGTCGTCGAGGGCGGCGAGCAGGACACGACCGCCCCGACCGTGACCGCCGAGGTCACGGGCGAGCAGGACGACAACGGCGCGTTCGTCGGGTCCGCCACGGCGACGCTCACCGCGACGGACGACGCGTCCGGCGTCGAGAGCGTCGAGTACGACCTCGACGGCGCCGGCTGGACCCCGTACACCGCGCCCATCGTGGTCGACGAGCCCGGCGAGCACACGCTCGTCTACCGGGCCACCGACGCGGCGGGCAACGTCTCCGAGGAGACCGTCACGGAGTTCGTCGTCGTCGCCGACGCCGGCGAGGACACGACGGCCCCGACCGTCGCCCACGAGGTGAGCGGCACGCAGGACGAGAGCGGCGCCTACGTGGGCTCCGCGTCCGTGCTCGTCACGGCGACCGACGACGGCTCGGGCGTCGCGTCCGTCGAGTACGACCTCGACGGCGCGGGCTGGACCCCGTACACCGAGGCCGTCGTGGTCGACGAGCCGGGCCAGCACACCCTCGCCTACCGCGCGACCGACGAGGCGGGCAACGTCTCCGAGCCCGCGAGCGTCACGTTCTCCGTCGTCGAGGGCGACGGGAGCGACACCGTCGCCCCCACGGTCGACCACCGCGTGATGGGCGGGGAGAAGAACGAGGCCGGCGAGTACCTCTCGACCGTCTTCGTCCGCCTGCTCGCGAAGGACGCCGACTCGGGCGTCGCCTCGGTCGAGTACCAGGTGGACGGCGGCGAGTGGACGCCTTACTCGAAGCAGATCTCGGTGCGGACCCCGGGTGCGCACACCGTGACCTACCGCGCGACCGACGTGGCGGGCAACGTCTCCGCCCTGCAGACGGCCTCGTTCGTCATCGCGGGCGGCGAGGAGCCGGGCGACACCGACGGCCCCGTCGTCACGGCGGGCGTCAGCGGCAGCCGCACCCGCGACGGCGACTTCGTCGCGAGCGCGCGCGTCACGCTCACGGCGGTCGACGAGGAGTCCGGCGTCGACCGCATCGAGTTCCAGGCGAACGACGGCGCGTGGCAGCGCTACGCGGCCCCGGTCGCGTTCGCGGCCGACGGCCAGCACGTGGTCCGCTACCGCGCGGTCGACGGCGTCGGCAACGTCACGACCGGCGAGGTCACCTTCACGGTCCTCCAGCTCGTCCGTGACCGCTGCGTCGGGTCGGACATCCGCCCGACCGTGGTCATCGACGGCCACGACAGCACGGTGCAGAACTACGACGACGGCACCGGCTGCACGGTCAACGACCACGTCGCCGAGACCGACGAGTACTCCACGCACCGCGAGTTCGTGGAGCACGTGAGCCTCGTGACCGAGGACCTCGTCCTCGACGGCGTCCTCGACGACGCCGAGCGCGAGCTCGTCATCGCCGCGGCCGAGCTGTCCGACATCGGCCGCCGCTGACCGCCACCTGACGGTCCGACCGAACCAGTCCGATCGACGACGGCCCGACTCCGCACCCACCAGGTGCGGGCTCGGGCCGTCGTCGTCCCCCCGCCCCCCTCCCGCGCCGAACACGACATGAGGGTCGTTCTGGGCGGCTTAGCGTCGCTCATGTCGTGCTCGAAGGCGGGTGAGGTCGTGTTCGGAGGGCTGGCTTCAGGCAGCAGGCGGCGGGCGGCCGACGTCGGCGCCCGGGTCAGGCGGGCGCGTCGCCGTAGACCGGGCGCGCGAACGCGAGAACGATGCCCACCCCGCCGCGCTGCGCGAGGCGGGCGCGGTCCTCGGGGTGGTCCAGCAGGTGCCGCAGGACGCGCGCGACTGCCTCGGCGTCCACGACGTCGACCGTCTCCGGGTCGGGCCCGTGCGCGGGCCGGCCCTGCAGCAGGTCCTCGCCGTCCGCGTGGCGCGACCGCGTCCCGTCGCGCAGCTCGACCCGCAGCGTGGGGCGCCGCTCGCCCTCCAGGACCCGCACGCGCGCGACGTCGTCCCACCGCACGACGACGCGCGTCACCTCCTGGCGTCCGACGGGCAGCTCGATCTCGTGCGGACGCAGGACCACCGACTGCCTCGACGGCCCGCGCACGTACATGACCAGCCCGCTGCCGAAACCCACGACCATGAAGCCGGCGAGGAACGCCGCGAGGCCCTCCTCCTGGAGCATCATCCACACGGCGAACCACACCGACCCGCCGAGCAGCACGACGAGGATGAGCAGGACGGCGAGGTAGTCGACCACGGGCGTCAGGCGCTCGCGCCCGCGGACCCCGCCGCGCACCGCCGTCCACACCATGCTCGGCCGGTACGGGGGACGGGCTGGACGGCTGCTCACGGGAACAGTCTGCCGGGCCTCCGTGCCGGTGCCGAACACGACGTCGGTGTCGTTCTCGGGCTCAGAACGACATGGATGTCGTGCTCGACGGCGCGCGGCGTCGTGCTCGACGGCGCGGCAGGGGTGGGGCCGACGACGCACGCCCCGGTCGGCTGGGTGCGTCGCCGTCGCCGGGTCGTCCGGTCGGTCAGGACCCGCCGAGCAGCATCCGCTTCGCCGCGGCGAACTCGTCGTCGGTCAGGGCGCCTGCGGCGTGCAGGTGCGCGAGCTCCGAGAGCGCCGCCGCGATGCCGTGCTGCACGGTGACCTCGGGAGCGCCCCCGCCGCGGGTCGTCCGGGTCGTGGTCGTCGACGAGGCCGGCGTGGGTGAGCCCCAGGCAGGCGCGTCCTCGGACACGCTCGGCGCCGTCGTGCTCAGGGGCTCGGCGACCGGGGAGGCGGTGACCGGCGCATCGGTGACGGCGCCGGGGGCGGCCGCCCGTGCGGCGTCGTGCAGGGCGCGCGTGCGGTCGCGGCGCGCCTGCACGACGACCCGCTGCCCGGGCATGCGCCACACGACCACCGGGTCGCCGGGCTGCGGGACCTCCGACGGGAGCAGGTTCGTCACCGGCGCGAGGCGCGTGACCGTCGTCGTGAGCGCGCCGTGCCGCACACGGACCACGCACTGCGCGACCCCGCCCGAGTCCGTGCGGTTGGTGACCGACGCCGTGACGACCCCCGCCTCGCGGACGGCGGCCTTCCGGTCGCGGTGGTACCGGGCGTAGAGCGGGGCGTCGTCGCGCGACCGCCGCAGCGAGCGCGCGTACCCGGCCCAGAGCGGGCCGAGGAACACCCATGGGAACACCGTCCACACGACGTTCCAGAACCACGGGAAGAAGCCGTCGTGGTCCCACGCGTTGACCGTGACGAGCCAGACGAAGCCCCCGGACAGCAGCACGAGCAGCACGCCGTTGCGGATCTTCCTCCCGACGCTCGCCGGCGGGTCCAGGAGGCCGTCGGGCGTGCGCGGCAGGTCGTCGACGGACTCGTCGTTGCCCACCAGCCGCAGGATGGCCCTGGGGTCGGCGGCCTTGCGCGCGAGAGCGGCGGACGGAGGGAGGGGCGGTTCGTCGTGCCGGGGGTCCGGGAAGGACGCCCTCGGGGTGTGGTCAGACATCATCCTGATCCTACGAGCGACCGCTGTCAGCCTCCCGCCCGCGCGCAGGTGGACGCGCGGCGACCATCTGCTCGGCGCGAGCGTGCCGCTCGCCGACCTCGACGGCCAGCAGGCCACCCACTGGGTGCGACGCGCGTGGTTCGCCCGCGCGCCGCAACGGCTCGGGGCTGCTCTCGTCGCGGCCGACGCCGCGGAGCCGGGGTCGGTCGGCGACCTCCCCGCCGCCATCGGTGGCCCCGCGACGCGCGCGCTCGCCGGTGCGGGGATCGTCTCGTTGTCCGACGTCGCGCCGCTCGCTGATCGGGAGCTGCTCGCCCTGCACGGGGTCGGGCCACGTGCCGTACGGACCCTGCGCGAGGTGCTCGCGGCGCGCTGACCGGCCGTGGTGCCCGCGGGAGGGCTCGCGCGTCGCTCTCGGCTGTTCGGAGCGCGGGCTCAGCGACCGGTCGTCACGGTGATGCCTGCCTCGCGAGCTGTCGCGAGCAGCGCGTCGACGCCGAACGCCTGCACCGGGCCGAGTGCTCCCGTGCCGCGCGCGTCTCCCGCAGTGGCGTGGTGTCCTGGCGGTATGGACTCGGAGCACGACGACGAACCGCGGTCCCCGGGCGGGTCGCCTGACGGTCGCGTGTCGTCCGAGGGCGAAGGCCGGTCCAGCCGCCGCGGGTCGCCTGAGGGGGAAGGGCGGTCCGACGGCGCCGGGCAGGCCGGCGGGCCCCGGCCAGGGCTCGTGGGCGTGCTGTGGTGCGTCGTCGTGATCGTGGCGGTGCTCGTGATCGGTGTGGCGATGGGCATGCTCGACGCCCGGTGACCGCGCCCTCGGACGCATGTGCACGAAGTGATCGAGTGAGACTATTGCGCATGTGCAGTTACTGCGCATAGTCTCGCACCATGACCTCCGACCCGCAGCGACCCTCGCGCCCCCGCCTGGACGCGGCCCGCGCGGCGCTCGACGAGGCGGCCGCCGCCGAGCCGGGCACCGCCGTCGAGCCGCTCGCCCGCGCCCGGGCCCTGCTCGACATCGCGCTCGACGAGGCGATGGCCGAGGCGCTGCTCGCCGGGTCGTCCATGCGGTCCGTCGCCGAGGCGGCCGGCGTCGCCCCGAACACCGTGCCTCCGCGCCTCGCGCGGACCCCGGCGCTCGCGGGCTACTCCGGCCCCGACGGCCGCGTCTCGGCCGAGGGCGTCACGCGCGCCCGTTACGACCGCGAACGAGGCACCCCGCCGCCCGAGCCGACGACCGCCGTCGAACCGCTGAGGTTCCGCCGCCGCACCTGACCTGCCACGCCGTCCGTCCAGCAGCACGACGAAGGGAACCGCCATGCCCGACCAGACCCTCACGCACCTCGCCATGCTGCTCGACCGCTCCGGGTCCATGCAGACCATCAAGCAGGCCACCGAGCAGGGCTTCGACCTGTTCCTCGCCGAGCAGCGCGAGGCGCCCGGCCGGTGCACGGTCACGCTCGCGCAGTTCGACAACGAGTACGAGGAGGTCTACACCGACCTCGACGTGCGCGAGGTCCCGCCGCTCGACCTGCGCCCGCGCGGCATGACCGCGTTGCTCGACTCCATCGGACGCCTCGTGCAGACGACCGCGCTGCGCATCGCCCAGCTCCCCGAGGACCAGCGGCCCGGCGCCGTGATCGTCGGGATCATGACCGACGGCCTCGAGAACGCCTCGAAGGAGTACACGCACGCCGCGATCAAGGCGCTCGTCACCGAGCGCGAGGAGCAGTTCGGCTGGACGTTCCTCTACATGGGCGCCAACCAGGACGCGATCGAGGTCGGCGCGTCTCTCGGCGTGAAGCGCGAGCGGTCGCTCACGTACGACACGGCGAACGTCGACCAGGCGTACGCCGCGACCTCGCGCAGCATGGCCGGCATGCGCACGGCCATGGCCGCGGGCGCGCCGCCCGCCGCCGCACGCGACCAGCACGCGGTGTACACGGAGGCGGACCGAGCCGCGGCCGGAAGCTCCGCGTCGGGGCGCGCGAGCACCCCGACCGGTCGTCGCAGCGCTGCGTCCGCACCGGTCCTGCCCAACCCGCGCGGGACGAAGGACGACCCGTTCGACGAACAGCACCTGCTGGCGCACGTGCGGTCGGTGCTCGCTTCGGGTGCGCCGACGCTCGCGGACAGAGAGACGTACGGCGGACGTGCGGTCATTTGGGCGACCCTGCACGGCGTGCCGGTGTTCCTCAACGCGGACTCGTCGCGGACCGCGCTCCAGCAGCTCGTCGACGCGGCTGCGGCGGGTCCGCTCCCGTGGACCGTCATCGCGAGCCAGAGCGGGCAGCTCAACAAGGTGACGTTCCGCGCAGGCGAGAGGGAGCAGGGCTTCTACTGCTACACGACCGACGTGCAGCGCGTCGCCGGCCCGCTCGGCGGGGTCGCCGCCGCACGCTGAATGCCCGACGGCGCAGGGCGGGCCGCCCGAGCGCGGCCCGCCCTGCGCGAACCAACCGACCGATCGAGGAGAACGATGAGTGCGCAAGACGAACGGGTGGCGAGCGCGGAGCTGTACCGGACGCAGGGGCGTGGGAAGCTCCACGTCCGGGGGTGTAGCCATCTGCAGAGCACGGACCCGTCGAAACTCGTGGTCGCCGACGACCGGGATCGTGCCGAGCTGGAGCTGTGCAGCGAGTGCGACAAGGAGATCCGGGGGATCGGTCGCGTCGAGTACCCGTCCCTCGACAGGGCGTTCGAGGCGCTGAAGTTCCCGGTCGAGAACCGGCGGCTCATGCGGGACCTCACCGCGAGCGTGGATTTCGAGCGCATCTGGGCACCGCAGTCGCAGTCCTACATCGCCGCGGGCTTCCGGGATGAGCGCCCCGTCGCTGCCTACCTGAACAAGGGATTCGTGGACGTGCGCCTCGCCGAAGGTGGGTACCAGCGCCACGTGATGCCGGCGTTCGCGGGCGCCGCAGGCGGTACGGCGCGCGTCGGCGCCGCGGAGCGTCGCGCCGAGGTGTGCCAGACGTGCTTCGTGCAGCTCCCGGCGAGCGGCATCTGCGACGAGTGCGGGTGACCGGAGGCCGGACCAAGCGCTCCAGCGACGAGACAAGGAACCGCGGCCCGGCCGTTCCGAGGCTTACAAGATCTTCGTAGATGCGTGCCCGTACTTTTCAAACCCGCGAACGCAAGCGCCTTTACGGCGGTGTTTCAGGCTTGTGCGTCCGAATCTGCCGTGTCTGCTGTGTCCGAATCGGCAGCGCCTGCGGAAGGAGACCATCCCCACTCGACGGTAGTCACACCTCGCCGGAGGTTGTCGAGGGCGTTGAACTGCCCGTACTCCGGAAGTACGGGTAGTGCCTCGCCAAGGTCGAAGGCGATCCTCGGTCGGGGGCCTCCGTTCGTCTCGTAGGTCTCGTCCGTCGGGTACGCGTCGAGGACGCGCCAAGACGCCACCGCGATCCCGTGGGCCACTGCGACGAGCGTGTCGCACTCCCGCGCCTTCGCGAGGCTCAACGGCCACGCCCGCCGTGCGACTTCCGCAACCTGAGCGAGGTTCATCGTAGACGAGAAGGTCTTGTTGACGGAGACAAATGCGATGCGGCCCATGGGGAACTCCTTGGTCGATGTGAGGGGCAAGTCTGCCCGTGGACTATGCCGTTGCTGGGGTCACGAGGGGAGCGGGGAGCAGGTTGCTGCGTCGGCCGTTCCACAGGATCGCGAGCTCATCGCGGGCACGTGTCGCCGCGACGTAGAGCAGCGATCGCTCGCGCAGCTCGCCGTCCGCCCGATCGGCCTCAGGGAGCGAAGACAGACCGGATCCCCATCCGCCCTCGTCCGACGAGACACCGAAGAGCACGACGCGCTTGAACTCCATCCCCTTGGAGCGGTGCATCGTCATGACGAGCACGCTGCCCGATCCGGTCGCGGCGTCGTCCTGGATGAACTTCGCCTTGACGCCACGCTCGCTCAAGGCGTGCACGACCTTGTCGCCGATGTGATTGGTGCGGACCAGCACGCCGATCGTCTCGGGAGGATCACCGGCGTCGCGCCAGCCGCGGACCAGCTCGGCGGCTCGCTCGTACTCGTCGAGGAGCGAGTGCGCCTTCACCTCGCGGGGAGCCGGCCCGGACCGGGCGGAGCGATATCCGGCGGCAGCGGCGTCCTGAGCCTCCATGTCGACCCATTCCTCACCTGCGAGCACGCCGACGGCGTACCGCAGCACCTGCGCCGTCGTGCGGTAGTTGAGCCTCAGGCGGCGCGAACGCCCCTGGATGTTGATGCCGTACCGGGAGAGAACGACCTTCTGCCCGTAGATCCGCTGCTGCGAGTCCTCGGCAAGGAACAGGTCGTCGGGCCCCTGGTCGACTAGCGCCCGCAGGAACACCAGGCGTGCCGGTGCAAGGTCCTGGGCCTCGTCGACGAGGACGTGGTCCGCGAGCCGCGCGTCGCCCGCGGCGGCCCTGGCATCGAGGTGAGTGGCGGCGATCATCGCCTTCTCGTCCCAGTCGGTCGATCCCGCGGCGTCGGCGGACGCGCGGTAGGCCTCGATCACCTTCCACACCGCCACGCGTTGCAGCCGGTTTAGCGCGACCCCGCGCCCTGGCCGGCGCGCGCGCAGGTACTCGTCCCGTGTCGTGATCTTGTTCGGGACGATGACGGTCGCGTACTCGGCCACGAAGAACGCCTGGCTCCGGAGCTCGGGCGCGAGGTCGGGGCCGGCGGCCGAGACGACGGCGTCCCACCTCGCCGCTGCCGTGAGATCGAGGACGTAGGGCGAGCGGGGCCCGAGGACGGCGGCGACGGTCTCTCCCCACGCGGCTGACGCCACGTGGACGTCCTCGGCCTTGGTGAGGACGCGGCGTGAGAGCGCGTCGACGCCGGCGACGTAGACGCCGGGGTCGCCGAGGTTCTTCGCGATCGGCACCGTCGGGTCGAGAAGCCGCAACGTCTCCTGCAACGAGGCGGCGAGCGTCTTGTTGTACGTCGTGAGGACGACTCGTGCCGTGGGGTTCTTGCGCGCAAGGTGGCGCGCACGGTGGAGGAGGACGACCGTCTTGCCGGTTCCGGCGCCGCCCGAGAGACGGAACGACCCCGAACGGTCCTTGAACGCGTAGTCGCGCTGCTCCGGGTGGAGGAACACGCGCCAGCGGCCAAAGTTGTCGTCCTCGATCGCGGCGCGCAGGGCGGCGTCGTCCTCGATGAACGCGAAGTCCATCTGCGCCGCCGGCTGCTTGAGGGCGTGGAGCAGCTGGTCGTCGCTCTGGGGGTCGGGCTGGACCGCAGGGACGGTCAGGCCCAGCTTCTCCTTGACCGTCGCGAGTCCAGCCCCGGTCGACAGGTCGAGCAACGCGTCCCCCTGCCACGACGCGGGGGCCCGCTCGGCGACGGCGAGCATCGCGTCCTCGGTCTCGGCAGTTGCCGCGGCGTCCGCGATGTCGGCGTCGATGCCGAGGTCGACGAGGTCGGCCACGGAGATCCCCTGCGTCTGCAGCAGGGGGTACGTCGTGTGGTCGACGTCGTCCGGCTTGGGCCGCGGCGCCTCGACGACCGGCTTCTCGACAGTGGGCTCGCCGAACGACGCGGCTTCGACCAGCTCCGCGATGCCGTTGCGAGGGTTGATCTGGACGACCGCGGTCTTGGCCCGCGCGATCGCCTCGTCGTGCGGGTAGGTGCCGAGGTAGACGTAGTGGGCTTCGGCGGCCTGTCCCTGGATCTTGACGAGCAGCGCGCGCCAGAAGTCGTTGACGCGGCCGGTGCGGATGCGTGAGTCCGCGGAACCGTTGATCGGCTCGATGTGCAGGCCTGGGGTGTCGTCGCTCTCCTGGAGCTTCTCGAGGAAGGCGAAAGCGGCCTTGCGGACGGCACCGTCGAGCTTGCCGAACGACGGTCCGAGGATGATCTGCGGCATCGGGGATGATCTCCGGTTCAGGCGGTCAGGGTCGCGCGGAGCGCGGCGGCTTCAGGTTCGACGACGGTCCACCCGTCGGCGCGGAGGATCGCGATCGTCTCGTGGTCCAGGTCGGCGACGTGCACGGTCACCTTACGGTCTGGCCAGGACAACGACAGGGGGGCTCCGTCGCCCACCTCGTCTCCGATCGTCGGTGCCTCGACGCCGAGCGCCGCGAGGTCGAGAAGCTCGACCAACAGGTCGTGTTCGGTCTCCGTGGCAAGCTCCGCGACGGCGCGCCAGTCGGGGTACGCGTCGAGCTGTGCCTGGAGCTCGGCTTCGACGCGGCTCGACTCCTCGGCCTCGGCGAGGGAGGGCTGGACGGCTGGCAGCGCACCCGTGAGCATCGATCGCGTCACGATCCGCAGCGGCAGGTCCTCGCGGAAGGTCAGCAGGTTGGCCAGGCGCAGCCACTCGTGCCACGAGACCTTCTGATCCTGGCCGAGAGCGTCGACCGCGTCGTCGAGCACGACGGCGATCTCGAACGACTCGCCGACGAAGGACCGGACACCGATCGCGACCGTCCCCTGATGCCACACGCCGCCGAACTTCGTCCCGGGCGGGAGGCCTGCTCCGTCGAGCGCGTCGAGCGTGACCTGGTCCATGCCGGCCTCGGCGGAGATCGCGCCGCCGGTCAACGACGGGGCGACGAGCAGTGGCAACCACCGGGCGAGCTGTGCCCGGTCGTTGCGGTCCGGGCGCTGGACCCAGTCCAGCAGGAGGTCCAGCGCGGGACGGGTCACGAGAGCGACCGTCGCCGGCGACAGCGAGTCCTTGGCCTCGCTCAGCGCCGCCGCGGTCGCCTGCGGGTGCAGCCACGGCACGGCGACGGTGGTCGGCTGATTGCGGTCGAGGTCCTCCCATGTGAAGGCGAGCACCTGATAGCCGAGGTCGCGCAGCGCCTGCCGCTTGGTCGCGTCGTCGGCGAGCCGGTTGACGGCCGGGGAGGCGTGGAACTGCCAGCCATCGGTGTAGATCGCCGTCGGAGGGACGTCGGGGCGGTCGCTGCGCAGCACGAAGTCGGGCTTGGTCCCGGCCTGGGCGACGAGAACCTGGGGTTCCAGCCGCCAGTGCGCGCCACCCGGCATGGTGACGGACCACGTGTTGCCAGCCGGGCCCGGCTTCTCGGTGATGGTCGATCCCATCTTCTCGAGGCGCTCGCGCAGCACCTTGCGGAAGAGCAGCTCGATGTGCGACTCGGGGTCGCCCATCACCGGCTCGTCCACGGTGACCGACCACGGGCTCGCGTCCGGGACCTCGTCGTCGGCGCCGACCTGGGACCGCCCGAGCAGGATCGACCGAAGATGCCGGGCGGCGGTGGCCCGCGAGACGACCTCGACCTGGTGCAGCGCGGCGTGGGGGAGCAGGCAGCGTTCGCAGGCGAGCTTCCCATCCTGCTGGCAGGGGCACTCCTCAAGGTGCTGCCAGGCGTCGCGCAGCATCGACCAGACGGCCTCGTGGTCGGCGAGCTCGGCGAGATAACCCGTGCCGCCCCGGACGACGTCGTGCAGAAGCAGCGCCTCGGAAGGGCTGTCCGCAGCAGGGCTGGGGTCGATGACGTCCGTGACCTCCAGGTGGTCCGGGTCACCTCCGATCCGGATGCGCAGCGCGAGCAGCAGCGCCGCGCGCAGCGACGGGAGGGAGAAGTCGTCGCCGAGGGTCACGGACTCCGGCAGGCGCAGCACCAGGCCCTCGGTGGTCAGCGACCGCGCGAGCGCGACGGTGCGGACCCTTTCGTTGCTGGCCTTGCGCAGCGGGCACCACGGGCGGTGCTCGGAGGCGCGGTTCGCCCCGGTGGAGGTGTCGAGCTTGCCGCACTGCTCGCACACGCGGAACAGTGCGACGTCGTGCGGCTGTCCGGCGAGCTCGACCGTCGCGCCCTGCGCGGAGGACTTGCCGAGGTTGAGCCAGCGGATGGTCATCTGTCGCTGGTATCGCGCGCCGAACCCGTAGTCCTTGACGAACCACTGCCGGGTCACCGCCGACGGGTCGACGTCGGCGAGCGTGCGGATGGTGAAGCGCTCGCGCTCCCGCTCGTCGCTGCGGTCGTCGATGGTGGCCTCCTCGCGCCGGATGACGGAGGAGACGCGCTTGAGCTCGACCACCTCGACCTGTTGCGCGACATCGGCGATCCCGCGATCGCCGCAGCGCGGGCACGACGTCGGCGCGGCGGTGCTTCCCGGAGCGGAGGCGTCCGTGACGTCCTGCGTGTAGCCGCACCGGGGGCAGCACGCCCAGGTGCGGACGGCGTCGTCGTCGCGACCGAGGTCGAGCGCGTCGATGGCGATGGCATAGCCGCGGGCGTAGAAGGTGGAGCCGGGGGCGAAGTCGCGCAGTGCCTGCGCCGACCCGCGGTTCAGCTCCATGTGCTCGGTGCGGTACTCCTGGGAGTCGGGGTCCACCCAGGACAGTGCGACCTCGAGCGAGACGGAGTCGTCGAGCAGCGTGTAGTTGGGGAGCAAGCCGTGCTCCTCCAGCACGCTCACCCAGTGCTCAGTCGACGCCTGAGCCTTCTGGTACTGGGTGAGCTTGAGCGCGGCCTGCGCCGTGCGGAGCGCGCGCTCGTCGTCGCTCGTCGCGGCGGGCGACTCGGCCTTGATCCGCAGACCGTCGGCGGCGTTGATCGCGGTCTGGATCTCCTTCTCGCGGTGCGCGAGGGTCTCCAGGCGGGCCCGCCAGGCCAGGGACGCCGCATGCGTTCGTCGGGCCAGCTCGGAGGGGACGGCCTCGCCCGAGCTCGCATCGACGGACGGCAGCGCCCACGCACGCAGGCTGTCCTTCACGGCGTCGGAGATGTCGTCGAACCCGTCCAGGAACCGGTCGAGCAGCGTCGGGCCCTCAGCCTCCGACAGGGCGACGAGCTCGCCGAGGAACGTCCCCGCCTCGCTGCTGCCGAGCGCGTCAGAGGCGGTGCGGGGGTGCGGTGCGTCGGGGCGCCGCGCGAGCTCGTCGGCGAGGGAGGCGACGTACTGGCGGCGCAGGATCTCCTCGGCGTCGAGGTACGTGGCGGGCGGTCGCACCGCACCGTTGATGACGCTGCCCGGATTCGCGAACCGTGGCAGCTGGTCGCCGCGCGCGGTGACGAACGCGATCGCGAGCGCGTTGCCGGTGAAGCGTCCGGCGCGGCCGACGCGCTGCAGGTAGGACGCGACGGTGCGAGGCAGGGAGCTCAGCATGACGGCGGACAGCTCGCCGATGTCGATGCCCATCTCCAGCGTCGGCGTCGCGACGAGGACGTTCGGGGCGTCGGGCGCGGGCTTGTCCGACTTGAACGCGGTCTCATACGCGAGCCGGACCTCGTCCTCGAGCATGCTCGTGTGCTCGCGCGCGACGACGCGCGCCGGATCGGAGTCCTCGTACATCCGGCGGTAGAAGTTGTCGGCTACCGCGTGCCGGCGCAGACGCCCGGTGCACCGCGCGACGAGGCAGGGTGCGCCGTCGAGCTGGTCGACGACGGTCGCCGTCGCGGGCACCGTGGAACCGCAGTCGGTGCACTCCAGGCAGAGGGCTCCTGAGCCGAGCGCGTCCGTCGTGGCCGCCTGGACGGTGATGCTGCGGGAGGCGAGGTGGTACGTCGTGGCGCCGGACGACGACAGCAGGGTGCCGACGACGTCGACGCGCGCGAGCTGCTTCATGAGCAGTCGGGCGAACGTCGCGGCCTCGGCCTTGTCGACGTGAAGGCACTTGTGCGTCCAGGCCGCGTACCAGCCGCGGGCGGAACCGACGGGTTCGAGGTCGTCGCCGGGGGCCTTCGTGGCCGCTCCGGTGCTGACGGCACCGCCGATGCGCGGGTAGCCGGGTGCGCTCGCACCCTTGCCGAACCCCGGCATGCCGTCGTGGCGCCGTCGGCCGCCGGTGATCCACCACCGGTTGCCGTCCTCCTCACGGAACTTCTTGAACCACTCGTGGTCGATCGCCCCACGGGTGCGCATGTGCTCGAGCACGCCGCGCACCCAGGCCCGGAGCTCGGCGTCGGTGGGTGCGAACCCGTCGAGCACGCCCTGCCGGTCGGCGTCATCGAGGGCAGCGCGTGCAGCGCTGAGCAGGAGGTCGGGATCGGCTTCGACCTCGGCGACCACCGTGCCGGTCGCCTCGAGCGTGCGGCCGACAGCGGAGCGCAGCCCGTGCTCGAGGAGCACGTCGAGCAGGAGGCGGCGGCGTACGCGCCCTCGCACCGTGTGGTGGACCTTGGCCCAGGAAGGGGCCTTCCAGAACGGGGCGAACTTCTCGCGGTCCGCGAGGTCCGGGGGGAGGAGCCGGTACCGCTTCTTCGCGTCGTCCCCGGCCTCGGCGATGACGCGGTCCACGAGGGTGTCGAGGTCGACGGGCTCGTCGCGGACGGCGTGGCGCAGCACCGCGCGCAGGGTGAGCGCGTGCGAGCGGGACTGCACGAACCCGGCACGGTGTGCGGCGTCCTGCACCGAGTCGGTGAAGACGAGTGCCTTCTTCTCCGCCGGGTTGAGCCCTGCGGTGCCGAACAGGCTGGACAACGAGACCGACAGCAGCGTCGCGATGGCCGAACCGAGGAACCGGATGCCGTCCTTCTGCCCGCACGACGGGCAGTCGTCGTCCTTCGAGGGCTTGGCACCGGCGTCGTCCATCGGGTGCGCCAGAACCGGGAGGGTGCCCTGGTCGGCGTCCTCGCCGTCCGGCGGTGAGGAGACGAGCCGGCGCTGCTCGACGAGGAACCACCACAGGCCCTCGATCTTCTCGCCGCCCTCGGCGCGCTCACCCTCGGCCGGGGCGTGGACGAGCGCGCGGAACCGCTCGTCCCCGCGCAGGTGTCGGCCCCGGATGTCGTTGTCGTGCGTGTCCAGGTCGGTCCCGGTCGGGGCGAGCGCGACGCCCCAGCCGGAGCGGCCGCAGTGCCGGCAGTACAGCGCGGGGAACGCGCGCGTCTCGTCGCTCGATCCGTCGTCGTCGGAGTCCTGGACGACGACGCCGTCGTCCTGCCAGTGGAACTGGGCGACGCCCGCTGTGGTGCGGTTGAGGCGCGTGAGCTCGCGGGTCCAGAGGTGCACGTCGACCGACAGCGCACGCCGCTCGGTCACCGTGCGGAGGTGTGACAGCGCGGAGAGCACCACGGTGAGCATCTGCTCGGCGCGCACCGGCCAGGAAGGGTCCGACGACGGCAGGACCACCTGAGCGGCGAGCTCAGCGAGGTCCACGGCCTGCTCCGCGAGCCGTGCAAGGCCTCGATCGCCGGAGACGAGCGGGAGCGCCTTGGCGAGAGCGAGGAGGTCGTCGTTGGAGTCGCCGGCCAGGTCGGGGCGCGGCGACGCGGGGTCGACGTAGCCGGTGTCGCCGGAGACCTCGCGGTAGAGGTGGGACAGCACGGTGCGGGTGAGGGCGTCGGGATCGGTTGGATCGATCTCGGCGAGGTCGTCGAGCATGGCTCGCGCGACGACGTCGTCCACGTCGACCTCGCGCAGTCCGCGGCCCTTTGTCCGGGTCTTCGCGTCACCCACCCACTCGTCGAGCGTCAGGCGCGACTCAGTCACCACCGACTCCGCGGGGAACTCCTCGCCGAACACCGTGCGGGCGAACTCCAGCATCGCCGTGGGGTCGCCCTTGTCGCCCAGCGTCGCCGAGGTCGCGACGGGCGTGACGATTCCCAACGGACGGCTGACGTCGGCGTCCGTGATCCCCGCGTCGGTCAGGGCCTCGGTCTCGGTCGGCCAGTGGGACTTCAGCGCGAGCCCCAGGCGCCGGATGAGCATCGCGACATCCGTGCCTTGCGCACCGTCGTACGTGTGGAACTCGTCGAGCACCAGGTACTGCAGGGAGCGGGCGCTCGCGGACCACAGCTTCGCGTCCGCGTGCCGCAGCAGGAGCTGGTCGAGCATCTTGTAGTTGGTCAGCAGGATGTCGGGCGGCGTGTCCCGGATGATCTCGCGGTCGGTGATGAGGCCTGCGGCACTGACCTTCGAGCGGGACGGCCCCTGCTGGCCGGTGTAGAGGGCTGCGGTGACGCCCCCGATCTCTGGGTGCGTCGTCAGCAGCTCGGTGAGTCGCTTGGCCTGGTCGTTCGCCAGGGCGTTCATCGGATAGAGGATGACGGCCTTGATACCCCCGAGTCCTGCTCGCTTCGCCCGCAGCACGTGGTCGAGGATCGGGTAGAGGAACGACTCGGTCTTGCCCGAGCCCGTGCCGGTCGTGACAAGTGTGGGTAGTGGCCGGCGGAGACCACCGTCCGGCGCGAGCGACGACAGCCGCCGGAAGGCCTCCGCCTGGTGGCCATACGGTTGCGGGTACCCGCCGTACCAGTCGAGCGACGAACGCCAACCAACGTCCGCGGGGCGGAACGGGAGTCGCAGTCGCACGAACGGGCCGCGGAACAGGCCCGTCTCCGGCGAACGGAGGAAGTCCTCCAGCGACGCACGCGTGCTGGCATCGGCCAGGGCGAACGTCGTGCCCAGGTACTCCAACAGTGCAGCACGCAGCGACTCGGCCTGGGACACGGGAAGGAGCTCGCTCACGTAGGCATGCTTCCAGATTCCCGAGGCAACGTCACAGGCGGTGCACGGCAGGCCATTGTTCTCGACAGAGTTCACCCG
>NZ_JCAXEP010000013.1:0-127931 GCF_059758455.1 Cellulosimicrobium sp. GQ32
CAGGGTGTAGACGGGCATCCGGAGTACCTCCTGGTACGGACCACGGGAGAGCGTCCCGCGGCCGCTGTGCGGTGAACTGGCGGTGTCTCAGGCCCTCAGGCGGGCGCGGTTACCCGCACCCGGGTGCCGAGACGACGATGACCCGCGACCTGTCCGCCTCGATGAGGGGACTGGTCGCGGGTCATCGTCCTACTGTGCAGGAACCTCAGGGTCGACGCTCGTCGGCGCCCTTCTCCGGCTCGACGAGATCGCGCCCACCACCGACGGTGGCGGCACCGGCCTCGATCTGCTCGTGGCTCTCGCCCTCGAGTGCGTCGTGCTCGCCGTGCGAGTGCGCGGCCGCGAGCTCGGCGGGCGTCACGGGCTCGATCCGGTCCTCGTAGAAGAACCGCGACAGGCGCTGCAGGCGCTTGTCCTTCTTGTAGCCCTTGCGGCGCACGCCGCGCGAGTCCGTCGCCGGCTCGATCTCGAGCGGCTCGTGGGCCTGGTAGTTCACCCGGAGCCAGCGCTCCTGCTCGTCGAGCGGGCGGTGGACCTCGATGTACTCGCCGTGCGCGAACCGCACGATCCGGCCCGTCTCGTGACCATGGAGCACGAGCTCGCGGTCCTTGCGCTGGAGGCCGAGGCAGATGCGCTTGGTGATCCAGAACGCGAACCACGGACCGACGAAGAACAGGACCCGGAACGCCCACGTGATCGTGTTGATCGACATGTGGAAGTGCGTCGCGATGAGGTCGTTCGACCCGGCGAGCGCCAGGATGATGAACGCCGTGAGGAAGGCGACGCCCAGACCGGTGCGGACCGGGACGTTGCGCGGGCGGTCGAGCACGTGGTGCTCACGCTTGTCCTTCGTCACCGCAGCCTCGAGGAACGGGTAGACGAACAGGAACGTGAAGAGCAGGCCGGGTACCACCACGGCGGGGATCAGGACGTTGAGGGGCACGGTGTAGTCGCCCCACGTCACGAACTCCGCCTGGCCCGGCATGAGTCGTAGCGAGCCTTCGAGGAACAGCATGTACCAGTCGGGCTGCGCTCCCGCGGACACCGGTGACGGGTCGAACGGACCATAGTTCCACACGTTGTTGATCGCCATCGTGCCGCCCATGAGGGCGAGGATGCCGAACACGACGAAGAAGAAGCCGCCGGCCTTGGCCACGTACACGGGGAACAGCGGGTAGCCGACCACGTTCGTGTCCGTGCGGCCGCCACCGGGGTACTGCGTGTGCTTGTGCAGCACGACGAAGAACAGGTGGAGCGCGACGAGCGCGAGGATCAGGCCCGGCACGAGCAGGATGTGCACCGTGAAGAGCCTGGGGATGATGTGCTCGCCCGGGAACTCGCCGCCGAAGATGAAGTAGGAGAGGTACGACCCGATGAGCGGGATCGACTTCACGACACCGTCGGTGATGCGCAGGCCGTTGCCGGACAGGACGTCGTCCGGCAGGGAGTAGCCGGAGAAGCCGGCGGCGAGGCCCATGATCATGAGCAGCATGCCCACGAGCCAGTTGATCTCGCGCGGCTTGCGGAAGGCGCCGGTGAAGAACACGCGCATCATGTGCGTGACGATCGCCGCGAGGAAGATCAGCGCCGCCCAGTGGTGGATCTGCCGCATGAGCAGACCACCGCGCACCTCGAACGACATGTGCAGCGTCGACGCGAACGCGTCGGACATGAGCACGCCGTTCATCGACGCGGGCTCGCCGTGGTAGGTGACCAGCGACATGCTCGGCACGAAGAACATCGTCAGGAAGATCCCCGTGAGGATCAGGACGACGAACGAGTACAGGGCGATCTCGCCCAGGAGGAACGACCAGTGGTCGGGGAAGACCTTGCGCGCGAACTCCTTGACGGCGACGCCGATGCCGGTGCGCTGGTCCAGGTAGTCCGCGGCCTTGCCGGCGGGGGTCGTCGGCGCGGCTGACTTCGGTGCGGCCGCCTTCGGTGCGGCGGTTCCGGTGCTGGTGGTCACTTCAGACGCTCCCAGAAGCTCGGGCCGATGGGCTCGTGGAAGTCGCTCTGGGCGACCAGGTAGCCCTCGTCATCAACGGTGATCGGCAGCTGCGGCAGGGGCCGCTTCGCGGGCCCGAAGACCACCTTCGCGCTGTCGGCCACGTCGAAGGTCGACTGGTGGCACGGGCACAGCAGGTGGTGCGTCTGCTGCTCGTAGAGCGCCACGGGGCAGCCGACGTGCGTGCAGATCTTGGAGAACGCGACGATGCCGTCGTACGACCAGGTCTCGCCCTGCGGGGACTGGTCGGACACGATGTCGCGCGGGTCGAGACGGACCAGCAGGACGACGGCCTTGGCCTTCTCCGTGATCCACTCGTGGGACTGCATCTCCTCCTGGGAGGCCTCGGGGATGACGTGCACGACCGAGCCGATCGTGACGTCCGCGGCCTTGATGGGCCGTCCGGACGGGTCGATCGCGAGGCGCGTGCCGGTCTTCCAGAGGGTGTGCTTGAACTTCGAGACGTTCCAGTCGCCACCGACGCTGCCGACGAGCGGGACGGCGATGGTGAGGGGGAACAGCGCGAGCGCGGAGATGACCGCGCCCTTGAGGACGCCGCGGCGGGCGATGCCCGAGTCCTTGGCGCCGGCCTCGAGCTCGGCGATCGCATCGACGCGCGTCTCGGCGTCGCTCGCGATGGGGTGCCGCTCGTCGACCTTCTCGTGGTCGGACATGAGGACCTTCGCCCAGTGCACGGCGCCGAGGCCGATGCCGAGCAGCGCGAAGGCGATGGCCACGCCGAGCGAGAGCGTCGACAGGCGCACGCCTGCCGTGGTCCCGTCCGGCGGGATGACGAAGTAGACGACGAGCGCGGCGATCGTGCCGATCACCGAGATGCCGAAGAGGGTCGCGACCTGGCGCTCGGCGCGCTTCGACGCCTTCGGGTCGCGGTCCGCCATGCGGCTCTTGTGCTCGGGCAGCCCCGGGTCCGGGAAGGTGTCGAGGGTTCCGTGCTCCTCGCGGTGCCCGACCTCGCGGTGCGAGGACTCGGGCGACCGGGGGTTCTGGTAGTCGCTCACGAGGACTTCGCTCCGATCCACACTGCGGCCCCGATGAGGAGGCCCATTCCGACGATCCAGGCCCACAGGCCCTCGCTGACCGGGCCGAGCGAGCCGAGCGACAGGCCACCTGCCGAGCCCTCGCGCTGGAACTCGAGGAACGCGATGACGTCGCGCTTCTCCTCGGGCGTGATGGTCGCGTCGTTGAAGACCGGCATCGACTGCGGGCCGGTGAGCATCGCCTGGTAGATGTTGCGCTCCGACGTCTCCCACAGCGGGGGCGCGAACTTGCCCTCGGAGAGCGCGCCGCCCGCCCCGACGGCGTTGTGGCACATCGCGCAGTTGGTGCGGAAGATCGCGGCACCGTTGGCGACGTCGCCGAGCGAGGCGTCGACCTGCTCGTCCGTCGGGATCGCCGGGCCGGCACCGAGCGAGGCGACGTAGGCGGCGAGCTGCGCCGTCTGCTCCTCGTCGAACTGGCGAGGCTTCTGGATGGCCTGCGGACCGTCCATCTGCATGGGCATGCGGCCGGTGGACACCTGGAAGTCGACCGACGCGGCGCCGACACCGACGAGCGACGGAGCCGTGTCCGTGCCCTCGGCGTTCGGGCCGTGGCACGTGGCGCAGTTGGCCTGGAACAGCTTCTGGCCGGTCTCGATGTCCTCGGTGCTGGCGGTCTCGGCGTTGGCCGGAGTCGGTGCAAAGGCGGCGTAGACGCCACCGGTGACCAGCAGCGCCAGCAGCAGCAGCACGACCGGCGCGAGGCGGTGGTGTCTGCGGGCGGCGAGTGCCTTCACGAAATGATCCTCGTCTCGCAGGTGGGGGAGCAGGGGGCGGGTGGGCGTGCCGGGGCGGGCCCCGGGAGCGTCGTCAGCGCAGGATGTAGATCACGAAGAACAGCGCGATCCACACGACGTCGACGAAGTGCCAGTAGTAGGACGTCACGATGGCCGTCGTGGCCTCGTGGTGCCCGAAGTTCTTGGCCGAGAACGAGCGGCCGAGAAGGAACAGGAAGGCGATCAGCCCGCCGACGACGTGGAGGCCGTGGAAGCCGGTCGTGATGTAGAAGACGGAGCCGTAGGGCGTCGAGGAGATCGAGACGCCGTGCTCGACGAGCTCGGCGTACTCGAAGATCTGACCGCCGATGAAGAACGCGCCCATGAGGAACGTGAGGGTCATCCACTCGTTCATCCCCCAGCGGTTCACCTGGAAGATCGATCCGGTGCGCACGGGCTGGAAGCGCTCGGCGGCCCACACGCCCATCTGGCACGTCACCGACGACAGCACCAGGACGGTCGTGTTGATCGCCGCGAAGGTCAGGTTGAGCTTGTCCGCTTGCAGGGCCCACTCGTCGGCGGGCATCACGGCGCGGACCGTGAAGTACATGGCGAAGAGGCCGGCGAAGAACATGAGCTCGCTGGCCAGCCACACGATCGTCCCGACCGAGACGGGGTTCGGTCGGTTGACGCTCACGTGCTGATGGGCGTGGGGGGCAGCCGTTGCGGTCGACACAGGAGCCATTATGGCCGACGAACGGCCCCTTCGCGGCACGCAGACGGCCGCCCTGAGGCGGTGAATCTCACAATGTCTCCAGATCTTCCCACGGAGACCTGCACTTGGTGACGGATCGCTGCTAACTGCCATGAAACTGGCGCGCTCGCAGGCCCGGCCAGGGCCCTTGGTCCCGGGTCCCTCGCCGGTCGGCGCCGACACCGTGCGAGGGGGTGCTGCGAGCCGCTCCGACGTGCCAAGATGCCAGTCGGGACGCGCGCGCCTCAGGTGCTGGAGCGCACCGTCCCGGACCACCCGAGGAACCACGAAGGCGACGGTGACGACGATGACGACGACCGTGACGACGACGCACGGGGACACGAGCGTGACCCCGCGCGCGCCGCGCATCCTCCTCTACAGCGACGACGTGACGGTGCGCGAGCAGGTGCGCCTCGCCGTCGGGCGTCGGCTGGGTGCGGGTCAGCCAGACATCGAGTGGCTCGAGGTCGCGACCCCGGCCGCGGTCGTGACGTCCGCCGACGCGGGCGGGTGGGACCTGCTCGTCCTCGACGGGGAGGCGGACAAGGCCGGCGGCATGGGTCTGTGCCGGCAGCTCAAGAACGAGGTCTACCGCTGCCCGCCCGTCCTGGTCCTCACCGGCAGGCCGCAGGACGGTTGGCTAGCATCGTGGTCGCTCGCCGACGACGCGGTGCCCCGACCGTTCGACGCGGTCGCCCTCCAGCGCGCCGTCGCCGACCTGCTGCGTGCCGCCGGCACGCGGTAGCCGACAGGAGACCGACCAGCCGAAGGGCCACCCGTGACCGCCACCCCGCACCCCGCCGCCTCGACCACGAGCGACTCGACGGGCACGGGGCTCACGTGGCCCGGCCTGTTGACCGAGCTCGTCGCGGGGCACAACCTCGACGCCGACTCCACCGCCTGGGCGATGGACCAGGTGATGTCCGGTGAGGTGTCGCCCGTGCGGCTCGCGAGCTTCCTCGTGGCGCTGCGCGCCAAGGGTGAGACCGTCGCCGAGCTGACGGGCCTCGCGGACGCGATGCTGGCCCACGCCAGCCGGTTCACCGTGGACGGGCCGGCGGTCGACATCGTCGGCACGGGCGGGGACCGCGCGCACACGGTCAACATCTCGACGATGGCCTCGCTCGTCATCGCGGGCGCGGGCGTGCGGGTCGTCAAGCACGGCAACCGCGCCGCGACCTCGTCGTCGGGCGCGGCGGACGTGCTCGAGGAGCTGGGCATCCGGCTCGACCACGGGCCCGAGCGCGTGGCACGCATCGTGCAGGAGGCGGGCATCACGTTCTGCTTCGCCATGGTCTTCCACCCGTCCATGCGCCACGCGGGCGTCGCGCGCAAGGAGCTCGGCATCCCGACGGCGTTCAACGTCCTCGGCCCGCTGACGAACCCCGCCCAGCCGCGTGCGGCCGCCATCGGTGTCGCGGACGCGCGCATGGCGCCGCTCATCGCCGGGGTGCTCGCCGGGCGCGGGACCTCGGCGCTCGTGTTCCGCGGCGACGACGGGCTCGACGAGCTCGCCGCGACGGGCGGCGCGACGGTCTGGGAGGTGCGCGACGGCGTCGTGGCCGAGCAGCGGCTCGACCCGGTCGCCGACCTGGGCCTCGCGCCGGTGACGATCGCCGACCTGCGGGGCGGCGAGGCGGCGCACAACGCCGACGTGGCGCGCCGGTTCCTCGCGGGCGAGACCGGCCCGGTGCGCGAGACGGTGCTGCTCAACGCGGCGGCCGGGCTCGTCGCGGACGGCACGCTGCCCGGGACCTCGGAGGGTGCGCTCGCCGCGCGCCTCCGCGCCGCCTACGAGATCGCGGCGCGCAGCGTGGACACGGGCGCGGCCCGCGACGTCCTCGCGCGCTGGGCCGAGGCCGCGGCGCGGGACTGACCCTGCAGGGCGAGGCGGTCGGCGCTCGCCGGCCGCCTCGTCAGTCGTCGAGGCCGAGCGCGAACGCCTGCTCGAGGTCGACGTTGGAGTAGGCGCGGAACGCGATGAACGTCTCGGTGCGCACGACTCCCGGGACCTTGCTGATGCGGTCCGCGATGACGTCGGCGAGCTGGTCGTGCTCCTGCACCCGGACCATGGCGACCAGGTCCGCCTTGCCCGTGACCGAGTAGACCTCGCTGACGCCCTTGAGGTCCGCGACCTCGGACGCGACCTCGGGGATGCGGGCGGGGTCGGTGTCGATCAGGACGATGGCGGTCAGCATGGTTCCTCCGGGGTCGGGTCGTCGACTGGCGACCACTCTACGGTCACGCCGGGCGCCGCGTGCGTCAGGTCGGGTCGGCCACCCGGGCCGGCGTGGCGCGCGACGTCCCGGGCCGTGGCGGCGAGGTCCACGTGCGACCCCGCGGACCGGACCGGGCACGCCCACGGACCGCTGGCCTCGACGATCCGCACGCCCGGCTCCTGGAGCCACGACAGCAGGATCTCGGCCTCGTGGGGATGGCTCGCCGGGGCGGGCGGTACGGGCGGGGCCACGGTCTCCGCCGTCGCGACGAGCGCGTGCACGAGGGGCCACGGGTCCGCGCCGGGGTCGCTCACTCCGGTCGCGGCCAGGCGCGCGTGGCGCACCACGACGACCTCCCACCCACCGGCGTCCGTCGGGCGGGCGGCGACGAGCTCGGCGCACGCGGCGAGCGGCGCGAGCCGCTGGGCTCGCGCCGCGCCCGTGAGGAACGCCCGCAGGCGGTGCGTGAGCTCGCCCGCCTGCTCGAACCGCTCGTCGCGCGAGAGCGCGACGATCCGGCGGCCGAGCTCCGCGACGACGTGCGACGGGTCGCCCTCGAACGCCTCCCGCACGCCCGTGGCGACGGCCGCGTACCCGGTGTCGCGTGCGACGGTCGTGCACGGCGCCGAGCACCGCCCCATCTCGGCGAGGACGCACGCCGTCGCCCCGGGCGAGGCGACGACCGGGAGCCGGCGCGTGCACTGGCGCAGCGGGAACGCGTCGTGGAGCGCGTCGACCGCGGCCTGGGCCTGGTGCTTGGACGCGAACGGCCCGATGTGCGCCGCCGGGGCACGGACGTCCCGCACGACGGACAGGCGAGGGTAGGCCTCGTCCGTGAGCCGGACCCAGGTCATGCGCTCGGGGTGGCGCGACCGCCGGTTGTAGCGCGGCGCGTGCTCCGCGATGAGGCGCAGCTCGCGCACCTGCGCCTCGAGCGGCGTCGCGCAGACGACCGGGGTGACGGCGTGCGCGATGCGCACCATCTCGGTGATCCGGCTGCGCTTCTCGGAGCGCGTGAAGTAGGACCGGACGCGGCGCCGGATGGACGTCGACGTGCCGACGTAGAGGACCTCCTCCCCGGGCCCGCGGAAGAGGTAGACGCCGGGCGCGTCGGGCAGCCCGTCGGCGAGGTGCCGCTTGCGCCGCACGTCCTGGGGCACGGGGTCCGTCGCACCGGCGAGGTCCTCGAGATGGGTGACGCCCAGCGGCCCGAGCCGCGCCAGGAGCGCGTGCAGCACGTCCACCGTGGCGCGCGCGTCGGCGAGCGCGCGGTGCTCGGGCGTCACCGTGGCCCGGAACAGCGCGGCGAGGGTCGCGAGCTTGTGGTTGGGAGCCTCGTCGCGGGTGACGACGCGGCGTGCGAGCGGGACGGTGTCGAGCACCTGGTTCCCGGGCCACTCGTAGTCGGCGGCCCGGCACGCGGCCTTGAGGAACGAGATGTCGAACGGTGCGTTGTGCGCGACGAGCACGGCGCCGCGCGCGAACTCCAGGAAGCTCGGCAGCACGGCCTCGATCCGCGGGGCCGTCGCGACCATAGACGAGGTGATCCCCGTCAGCCGGGCCACGAAGGCCGGGACCGGGACTCCGGGGTCCACGAGCGTCTGGAACTCCCCGAGCACCTCGCCGCCGCGCACCTTGACGGCGCCGATCTCCGTGATCCCGGCACCCGCGGGCGACCCGCCCGTGGTCTCCAGGTCGACGACGACGAACGTCACGTCGCGCAGCGGTGTCCCGAGGTCGTCGAGCGTGGCCTGGACGGGCACGCCCCGTGGCGCGGACCCCTCGCGCGACGAGGCGAGGAGGGGTCCGGACGACATGGCGGCGAGGCTAGCGACGGCCACCGACACGGCCGAGGCGGGACACGGCGGGGTCCTCGTCCGGGCACGGGCACGACATAGGGTGGTGCCCTGGGGAATCGGGACGATCAGGGACGAAATGTCCGGTGGCACTCCCGATGGCGGACACGCAGGAGGCGCAGCGGATGGTGGCCGAGAGCTCGGACGAGGAGGGGCCCGCGGGCGGCGTCCCGCCCGCGGTGCGCACCCTGCTCGTCGAGGCGGCGGCGGACGTGCTCGGCACGCTCGACCCGGTCCTCGTCCCCGTCGCCCTGCAACGGGTCAAGGCCTTTGCACCCCGCCGGCGCGCGTCGGCCGGTGCGGCGCCGTTGTGGCGCGCCCTGGTGGACGACGCCGGGTTCCGTCATGCCGTCGCCGCCGTCTGGTCACGCGAGCACGGGACCGCGACGGGTGCGCCGTCGGACCGCTCGGTCCCGGACGACGCGGGACTGCCCGACGACCCCACGCCGACACCGCAGGCCGACACGACGGTGGAACCGGGCGGCGAGGGCCCCACCGCGCCCGCCCTCGTCCGCGAGCGAGCCGCCGGTGCCTTCCTCCTGCGCCCGGACGGCTGGGAGTCGGCCGTGGAGCGTGCCCGCGCTCTCGACACGACGCTGCGCACCGAACGCTCGGAGCGCAGCGAGGTCGCCCGGTTGCGCCGCGACCGCGACCGGCTGGCCGCGCAGGTCGAGGAGCTGAGGGCGCAGGCGCGCGACGCCGCCGCGCGCGCGGACGCCGCGACGGCGGAGCTCGCCGGCGCTCGACGCGCGGAGCGGCGGCTGCGGGCGGACGCCGACCGGGCACGGGCGCAGGCCCGTGCCGCCCTCGAGGCGGCGGCGGCCCAGCGGGCGGAGGCGGACGGGGCGCTGCGCGACGCGCGCGAGGAGCGCCGCGCCGCGGGCGTCGAGCTCGCCCGGGCGCGCGCGGAGCGGGACGAGGCGCGGCGCGCGCGGACGTCGGCGGCCGACGTCGCGACCGCACGCGCGCGGCTCCTGCTCGACACGGTGGTCGACGCGGCCACCGGCCTGCGGCGCGAGCTCGCGCTCGGGCCCGCCACGACGACCCCGGCCGAGGACGTCGCCGCGGCGCTGCCGGACGCCGTCGCGCGACCGCGGCCCGGGTCGCGCGGACGCGCGGCGGACGATCCCGCGCTGCTCGGCGACCTCCTCTCCGTCCCGCGCACCCACCTCGTCGTCGACGGCTACAACGTGACCAAGACCGGCTTCGGCGACCTCACGCTCGCCGAGCAGCGTGACCGGCTCCTCAACGGACTCCTGCGCGTCGCGGCGGGAGGCACCGAGGTCACGGTGTGCTTCGACGGCGCCGACGGAGCCGCCCGGCCGGTGCACGCCCCGCGCGGCGTGCGCGTGCTCTTCTCGTCGGGGGAGATCGCCGACGACCTCATCCGTCGCCTGGTCGCCGCCGAGCCCGCGGGCCGGCCGGTCGTCGTGGTGACGAGCGACCGCGCGGTGTCGGACGACGTGCAGGCGATGGGCGCGGTGTGCGTCCCGGCGCAGGCGCTGCTCGCGCGGCTCGCGCGCCGCTGAACGCCGACGGCCCTCCCCGGCGGGGTGCCGGGGAGGGCCGTGCGGGCGTCGTCGAACGACCGTCGAGCGTCAGCGGACCGGGGCGGGTCCGTCGACGTAGATCGCCTCCACGTCGGCCGCGAAGTCCTTGAGCACCTCGCTGCGCTTCACCTTGAGCGACGGCGTGAGGTAGCCGTTCTCGACCGTGAAGTCGGTGGTGAGCACGGTGAACTTGCGGATGGACTCGGCCCGCGACACGGCCTGGTTGGCGCGCGTCACGGCGGCGTCGAGGGCGGCGAGGACGTCGGGGTCCTTGGCCGCGTCCTCGATCGACATCGGCTCCTTGCCGTGCATGCTCGCCCAGCCCGGCAGCCCCTCGGGGTCGAGCGTGACGAGCGCGCCGATGAACGGCTTCTGGTCGCCGACGACGACGCACTGGGAGACCAGAGCGTGGGCGCGGATGCGGTCCTCGAGGACGGCGGGGGCGACGTTCTTGCCGCCCGCGGTCACGATGATCTCCTTCTTGCGGCCGGTGATGCGCAGGAACCCGTCCTCGTCGAGCGAGCCGAGGTCGCCCGTGCGGAACCAGCCGTCGACGAACGCGTCGGCCGTGGCCTGCTCGTTGTTGTGGTAGCCGCGGAAGATGTGGTCGCCCTGGAGCAGGATCTCGCCGTCCTCGGCGATGCGCGCGGCGCAGCCCGGGAGCTGCTCGCCGACGGTCCCGATCTTCGTGGTCGCGGGGCGGTTGACGCTCGTCGGTGCCGTCGACTCGGTGAGCCCGTAGCCCTCGAGGATGCGCACGCCGATGCCACGGTAGAAGTGCCCCAGCCGCTCGCCGAGCGGCGCGCCACCGGAGACCGCGTACTTGGCGCGGCCGCCGAGGGCGTGGCGGAGCTTCTTGAACACGAGCGCGTCGGCGACCTTGTGCTGGAGGCGCAGCCCGAGGCCGGGGCCGGACGGCTCGTCGAGCGCGCGCGAGTACGCGATCGCCGTCGCGGCGGCCCAGTGGAAGATCTTCAGCTTGCCGCCCGCCGCAGCCTTCTGCTCGGACGAGTTGTAGACCTTCTCGAACACGCGCGGCACCGAGAGGATGTACGTCGGCTTGAAGGTGCCGAGGTCGTCGAGCAGCGTCTTCGTGTCGGGCGTGTGCCCCAGCACCGTCCCGCCGGCGACGACGAGCACGCCGATGAACCGCGCGAACACGTGCGCGAGCGGCATGAACAGCAGCGTGCGCCCGCCCGGCTCGCCGAACACCTCGGGCACCGCCTTCACGGCGTTGACCGTGAGCGAGTAGAAGTTCTGGTGCGTGAGCTCCGCGCCCTTGGGGCGCCCGGTCGTGCCTGACGTGTAGATGATCGTGGCGACGTCGGCGAGGTTCGCCAG
Source organism: Cellulosimicrobium sp. GQ32 (assembly GCF_059758455.1). Taxonomy (NCBI): domain Bacteria; kingdom Bacillati; phylum Actinomycetota; class Actinomycetes; order Micrococcales; family Promicromonosporaceae; genus Cellulosimicrobium; species Cellulosimicrobium sp. GQ32. The sequence goes on from NZ_JCAXEP010000013.1 coordinate 11,503, forward strand.
GCCGCGCCGCCGCTCGATCTCGGCGTCCTCCACCGCGGCACCGTCGGCCGTCAGGGTCGCGATCGCGCCGGAGTCGATGGCGAGGACGTCGCCGAGCGCGGGCACCTGGTCGCGCACCTCACCGACGGTGGCCGCGTGCGCCTCGGTCTCGACGACGAGCAGCCGGACGTCGGCGTCCGAGAGGATCCACTGCACCTGCTCGGCGCTCGACGTCTCGTAGAGCGGCACCGGCACGGCGCCGGCCGCCCACGTGGCCCAGTCGAGGAGCGTCCACTCGTAGCGTGTGCGCGACATGATGCCGACGTGGTCGCCCGGCTGGATCCCGCGCGCGACGAGCCCCTTCGCCACGGCGACGACCTCGGCGTCGAACCCGCGGGCGCTGAGGGCCTGCCACGCACCGTCGGTGCCGGCGCGGCGCTCGACCATCGGCGCCGCCGGGTCGGCCGCGACGCGGCTCGCGAGCAGGTCGTTGAGGTTCTTCGAGGGATCGACTTCGACGATCCGTGGGGCGCTGATCTCGTCCATTCTGGCTCCAGTGGCAGTAGTCGACGGTGGGAGAACCCTACCCAGTGGCGGTGTGTGCCCGGGACCTGTCGATGTCGGTAGGCTTCAGGTGCTGTGCGCTGCTTGCGCAACGTTTCGCGCGGGCGCGGAGTTCCGGCAGGACGACCCGGGCGCGGGGTCGCGAGCCGTCGTCGTGCGTGGCCCGTGCGTGGGCAGCACCCGCAGCGTGAGGCTTCCAGCCAGCGGTTAGTCAGCGGTTACCGAGCGAGTGAGGACGGGACATGCACGCCATCGGTGTGGACATCGGCGGGACGAAGATCGCGGCCGGGGTCGTCGACGAGAAGGGCGAGATCCTCGTCCAGACGCGCCGCGACACCGAGCCCGACGACGTCGCCAGCATCGACCGCGCCATCGCCGACGTGTATGCCGAGCTGACCGCCGAGCAGGAGGTGGGCGCGATGGGCCTGGCAGCGGCCGGCTTCGTCAGCCCCGACCGCACCTCGGTGCTCTTCGCGCCGAACATCGCCTGGCGCGAGTACCCGCTCGCGAGGAACGTGCGCGAGCTCATCGGGGACACCGAGGTGTCGATCGTCGTCGAGAACGACGCGAACGCGGCGGGGTGGGCGGAGTTCCAGTTCGGCGTCGGCCGCGACGCGACCGACATGCTGATGCTGACGGTCGGGACGGGACTGGGTGGCGCGATCGTCGTCGACCGCGAGCTCGTGCGCGGCAAGTGGGGCGTCGCGGCCGAGGTGGGCCACATGCGCGTCGTGCCGGGCGGGCACTACTGCGGGTGCGGCCACGAGGGCTGCTGGGAGCAGTACGCGTCCGGGCGCGCCCTGGTGCGCGACGGGCAGAACGCGCTCATCGCCCAGCCGGACCGCGCGACGCGTCTCCTGGAGATCTGCGGCGGCGACCCGGACAAGCTCAACGGCCCGCAGATCACGCAGGCGGCGCAGGAGGGCGACGACCTCGCGGTCGAGCTGCTCGCGACCCTCGGCCGCTGGATCGGCGAGGGCGCGGCCTCGGTGACCGCGCTGCTCGACCCCGAGCTCATCGTCATCGGCGGCGGCGTCGGCGCGGCCGGCGACCTGCTGCTCCAGCCGGTGCGCCGCGCCTTCGCGGACCAGCTCTCCGCGCGCGGGCACCGTCCCGAGGCGCGCATCGAGCTCGCCGAGCACGGCAACGAGGCCGGGATCGTCGGCGCGGCGGACCTCGCGCGCCGCTGACCGCCGACGACCGGCCGACGGGAGGGCGCGACCAGGTGCAGGTGAGGCCCGGGCGTCAGACGACGGCGCCCGGGCCCTCGTCGTCGTCGTCCCGGCGGTGGGGCATGCGCCACAGCAGGATCGCGAGCCCGGCGAGGAATGCCCCGCCGCCCACCTGCGCGACGATCACCGGGTACGGGCGCACGACGACGAGCACGACCAGCAGGAGGATCGGCACGCCGACGACCAGGGCCCACGCCATGGTGAGGAGCGGGTCGCGGCCGAGCACGAGCGGCGGGTCCGGCGGCACGAAGTGGCTCTCGGCCTCCTCGAGGTCCTCGACCTCCGGCGTCGTCGGCCAGTCGCGGGGGCCGCTGGTGCGGACCCACGGCGCGACCGGCACGGACCCGAGCACGTCGCGGCCTTCGCGTGGCGTGGGGGAGGGCCCCTCGGTGCCGCCCGGAGCAGCCTCCGGGTCGCGCGCAGCGTCCCGGTCGAGGTCGGACAGGTCGGAGAGCTCGGCCACGATGCCGGCCCACTGCGCGTCGAGGTCGAGCGCCGGCTGGCCCGGCGCGTCGTCCGGCCGGGCGTCCTCGTCGTCGGGGTCGGCGGGGTGCTCGGGGCCCCGCGACGCGTCGTCGGGCGTGGGGTCGGGTGCGTCGTCGGGCTGCGGGGAGTCCGGCTGGGCGTTCGGTGCGGCCATAGGAATCACTCTAGAGTCGGATGCACGTCCCGCGCCGGGACCCCGCGAGGAGGAACGTTGTTCTACTGGTTCATGAAGCAGGTGATGGTCGGCCCGATCCTGCGGGTCCTGTACCGTCCCTGGACGCGGGGCGTCGAGCACGTGCCGGACGAGGGGGGTGCGATCCTCGCGAGCAACCACCTCGCGGTCATCGACTCCTTCATCCTTCCGCTCGTCCTCGACCGCAAGGTCCAGTTCCTCGGCAAGTCCGACTACTTCACGGGCACGGGGGTCAAAGGACGCCTGACGGCCGGGTTCATGCGCGGCGTCGGCACGATCCCCGTCGACCGGGCCGGCGGCAAGGCGAGCGAGGCCGCGCTCGAGACCGGCCTGCGCGTCCTGCGCGAGGGTGACCTGTTCGGCATCTATCCCGAGGGCACGCGCAGCCCGGACGGTCGGCTGTACCGCGGCAAGACGGGAGTCGCGCGCCTCGCGCTCGAGTCGGGCGCGCCGGTGGTGCCGGTCGCGATGGTGGGCACGAACATCGCCCAGCCGATCGGCAAGGTCATCCCGAAGCCCATGCGCATCGGGGTCGTCGTCGGCGAGCCGCTCGACTTCTCGCGCTACCGCGGCATGGAGAACGACCGCTTCATCCTGCGCGCCGTCGCGGACGAGATCCAGTACGCGATCATGCGGCTGTCCGGCCAGGAGTACGTCGACATCTACGCCGCGACGGCCAAGGCGCGCCTCGCCGCGGGGCACACCGGGTCGGAGGAGGCGGGCGGGGCGCCCGGCGGACGTCCGGCCCCCGACGTCCAGGTCCCGGAACCGCCGCCGGAGCCCCGCGCGACGTCAGTAGACTGAGCGACGGCCGGTCGCGCAGTGCTCATGGTGCCCTTCGCGGGGCACGTGCCCGCCGCCGTCGCCGCCACCCCCGCCGGACCGCGTCCGTCCGGCCAGGATCCGTCCTACGAGAGGTTCTGAGTTCACATGTCGGTTCGTCGCGTCGCCCTCCTCACCGCGGGCGGTTTCGCCCCGTGCCTGTCCTCCGCCGTCGGGGGTCTCATCGAGCGGTACACGGAGCTCGACCCGGAGATCGAGATCATCGCCTACCAGTACGGCTACCACGGCCTGCTGACCGGCACGAAGATCGTGGTGGACGAGGAGGGCCGCAAGCAGGCCGGCATCCTGCACCGGTTCGGCGGATCGCCGATCGGCAACTCCCGCGTCAAGCTGACGAACGCGGCCGACTGCGTCAAGCGCGGACTCGTCCAGGAGGGCCAGGACCCGCTCCAGGTCGCCGCGGAGCAGCTCAAGGCGGACGGCGTCGACGTGCTGCACACGATCGGCGGCGACGACACGAACACGACCGCGGCCGACCTCGCCGCGTACCTCCACGAGAACGGCTACGAGCTCACGGTCGTGGGCCTGCCGAAGACGATCGACAACGACGTGATCCCGATCCGTCAGTCGCTCGGTGCGTGGACCGCCGCCGAGGAGGCCGCGGGCTTCGCCGCCAACGTCATCGGCGAGCACCGCTCGGGCCCGCGCATGCTCATCGTGCACGAGGTCATGGGGCGGCACTGTGGCTGGCTCACCGCCGCGTCCGCGGCCGAGTACCGCAAGTGGCTCGACGCGCAGGAGTGGGCCCCGGCCCTCGGTCTGACGCGCGAGCGCTGGGACGTCCACGCGGTCTTCCTGCCGGAGCTCGCGCTCGACATCGACGCCGAGGCCGAGCGCCTCAAGGCGATCATGGACGAGCAGGGCAACGTCAACATCTTCCTGTCCGAGGGCGCCGGCATGCACGAGATCGTCGCGCAGCTCGAGGCGGCCGGCGAGGAGGTCCAGCGCGACCCGTTCGGCCACGTGAAGCTCGACACCGTCAACCCGGGCCAGTGGTTCGCCAAGCAGTTCGCCGACAAGCTGGGCGCCGAGAAGGTCATGGTGCAGAAGTCCGGCTACTTCTCGCGTGCCGCGGCCGCGAACGCCGAGGACCTGCGCCTCATCAAGTCGATGACCGACCTCGCGGTCGAGTGCGCGCTGCGCGGCGAGTCCGGCGTCATCGGGCACGACGAGGAGAACGGCGACCGCCTGCGCGCGATCGAGTTCCCGCGCATCGCCGGCGGCAAGGCGTTCGACGTCACGCAGCAGTGGTTCGGCGAGCTCCTCGAGGGCATCGGTCAGCCGCTCGTCGCCGCGGCACCCGCCGCGCACTGATCCGGGCAGCGGGATGACCACCACGAGCGAGCCGGGGACCGACGCCGGGCTCGACCACTTCCGCACGCTCGTCGCGCTCCAGCAGCCGACGTGGCCGGACGAGGCGGCGCTCGACGCCGTCCGGGACCGGCTCGCGGCCTCCGCGCCGCTCGTGGTGCCCGCCGCGGCCGACACGCTGCGCTCCCGCCTGGCCGCGGCCGGGCGGGGCGAGGCGTTCCTCCTCCAAGGGGGAGACTGCGCCGAGACGTTCGCCGAGGCGAACGCCGACCGCATCCGCAACAAGATCCGCACGATCCTCCAGATGGCGGTCATCCTCACGCACGGGGCGAGCATGCCCGTCGTGAAGATGGGCCGCATGGCCGGGCAGTACGCGAAACCGCGCAGCTCCGACTCGGAGACGCGCGACGGCGTGACGCTGCCCGCGTACCGCGGCGACATGATCAACGGCCACGCGTTCACCCCCGAGGCGCGTGTGCCCGACCCGGAGCGCCTCGTGCAGGCGTACCAGATCTCGTCGGCCACGTGGAACGTCGTGCGGGCCTTCACGACCGGCGGGTTCGCCGACCTGCGCCAGGTCCACGAGTGGAACCGCGGGTTCATGCGCAACCCCGCCTACGCGCGCTACGAGCAGACGGCGTCGGAAATCGACCGCGCGATCCGCTTCATGGACGCGTGCGGCGCCGACTTCGACGCCCTGCGCACGGTCGAGTTCTTCGTGAGCCACGAGGCCCTCGTCCTGGACTACGAGCGCGCGCTCACGCGCCGCGACACGCGCACGGGTGACGCCTACGACACGTCGGCGCACTTCCTCTGGATCGGGGAGCGCACGCGCCAGCTCGACGGCGCGCACGTCGACTTCCTGTCGCGCGTCGCGAACCCGATCGGCGTCAAGCTCGGGCCGACCACGACGCCCGACGTCGCGCTCGAGCTCGCGCACCGGCTCAACCCGGACGACGTCGAGGGTCGCCTGACGTTCGTCACGCGCATGGGCGCGGGCAACGTGCGCGACGCGCTGCCGCCGCTCGTCGAGGCGGTGTCCCGGGCCGGCGTGCCCGTCACGTGGGTCACCGACCCGATGCACGGCAACACGATCACGTCCGCGAGCGGCTACAAGACGCGCCGCTTCGACGACGTGCTGGACGAGGTCCGCGGGTTCTTCGAGGTGCACCGCGCCGCGGGCACCGTCCCCGGCGGGCTGCACGTCGAGCTCACGGGCGACGACGTCACCGAGGTGCTCGGCGGCAGCGAGGAGATCGACGACGCGGGCCTGGCCCTGCGTTACGAGACGCTCGTCGACCCGCGGCTCAACCACCAGCAGTCGCTGGAGATGGCCTTCCAGGTCGCGGAGATGCTGCGCCGCTGAGGACTGCCGCTGAGGACCGCAGCTGAGGACGCCGCTGCCGGTCGCCGTCGCGTCAGAAGACGTTGATGACGATCGTCGAGCCCTTCGGGGCCGTGCGGCCGTCCCCGCCCGGAGGGTCCTGGGCGTAGACGATGTTGAGCGGGCTGATGCCCTGCGGGTGGCGGACCTCGACCTCGAAGCCCGCGTCACGCAGGGCCTTCTCGGCCGCCTTGACGTTGGTGCCGTAGGTGTCGGGCACCTCGACGAGCGGGGGGCCGAGCGACACGACGACGTTCACCGTGTCCGTCCGGTGCGCGTCGCTGCCCTGCTCGGGGTCCTGGCGGATCACGAGGCCCGCGGCGACGGACTCGGAGTACTCCTCGGTGACCGCGGGCACGAGGCCCTGGTCCTTCAGGGCCTTGACCGCGGCGTCCTTCTGGGAGCCGGTGACCTGCGGGACGACGACCGGTGCCGGTCCGGACGAGACGGTGAGCACGACGGGGACGTCGTGCCGGATCGTGGCGCCCTCCTCGATCGCGTTGCCGTCGGCGTCGGTCACGGCCATGACCTGGCCCGCCGGGACCTCGTCGTGCGCCTTCGCGACGGGTTCGCCGACCGTCAGGTCCGCGCCCTCGAGCGCGGACGTGGCGTCCACCTGCGTGGCGCCCACGAGGCCGGTCGGCACCGTGAGCATCCGCACGCCCTTCGAGACGACGAGCTGGACGCTCCCGTCCTTGCGCACCGGCTCGCCTGACGGAGGGTCGGTCTCGACGACGGCGCCCTCGGGCACGGTGTCGTCGTAGCGTTCCTCGACGGTGTGGTCGAGGTTCGCGCCGTCGAGGATCGTGGCGGCCTCGGTCCGGGACACCTCGACGAGTCCGTCGGGGACCTGCGTGAACGCGCCCGGCCCGGACGAGAACCACCAGGCCGCGCCGCCACCGACGCCCGCCAGGACGAGCAGCACGACCAGCGACCACACGACGGCACGGCCCCGGCCGCGACGTCGGGCCGTCGCCGGGGGAGCCGGAGGCGGCGGGGGGCCCGGCCGCGTGGTCGGGGCGACGACGTGCCCCACGGCGAGCGGCTCCGTGAGGCCGGCGGCCTCACGGTCCTGGAGGCTGAGCGCGGCGAGGGGCGTGGTCGCCGCCGCACGGTGCTCCGCCGTCGGGCCGGGCTCCGCGCCCTGGGCGGAGCCGACGACGCTCGCGGCCGCGGGTGGGTCGACGCGCCGCTCGAGGTCGGCCGGGTCGAGCTCCGCGCGGACCGCGCGGACGAGCGCGAGGGCGGCGCCGGCGTCGGCCGGGCGGTCGGCCGGATCGCGCGCGGCGAGCGCGCACAGCAGGTCGTCGACCTCCGGCGGGATCCACGGGGCGACGTCCGAGGGCGGCGGCACGTCGTTGTTGACGTGCTGGAACGCGACCTGGATCGGGGTCGTGCCGGTGTGCGGGACCGTGCCCAGCAGCATCTCGTAGGCGAGGATCCCCACGGCGTAGACGTCGGTACGCGCGTCGCACGCGCCCGTCGCGATGAGCTCGGGGGAGAGGTAGGCGACGGTCCCGAGGATGGTGCCGGTCGTCGTCGCCGTGACCTCGTTGACCGCGCGCGCGAGCCCGAAGTCGGTGACCTTGAGCCGGCCCTCGGTGTCGACGAGCACGTTCTCCGGCTTGATGTCGCGGTGCACGAGCCCGGCGCGGTGGGCGGCGGCGAGCGCGTCGAGGACGTCCTCGAGCACGTCGAGCGTGCGGCCGAGCGGGAGCGTGCGCTCCGTGAGCATGGCGCGGCGCAGGTTCGAGCCCGCCACGTACTCCATCGTGAGGTAGCTCGTGTCGCCGTCGAGCCCCTGGTCGTACACGGCGACGAGGCCGGGGTGCGTGAGCCGGGCCGCCGCGCGCGCCTCACGGCGGAAGCGCGAGACGAAGTCGGCGCCCGACGCGCCCTCGGCGAGGTGGGCGTGCATGACCTTGAGCGCGACCTCGCGCTCGAGCCGCCGGTCGACGGCCAGGTAGACCGTCGCCATGCCGCCTCGCGCGATGCGCGAGACGACCTCGTACCGCCCGTCGACCAGGCGGCCGACGAGGGGATCGGTCGTCACGGTGGCCACGGGGAGAGTCTAGGTGGCCGGGCGTCGCGATCCGGTGAGCGCGGGCGCGCACGGCGTGGGTGTCGTGTGGAGGCACGCCGTAGGCTTGCCCGGTGACCGACCGTGACCCCAGCCCCCGCCCGACCCTCGACGACCTGGTCGGCGAGTGGCTGACCCTCCCCGACGTCGCCGAGGCGCTCGGTACCGACGTCGGCAAGGTGCGCCGGATCGTCCAGGAGCGCCGCGTCGTCGGCGTCAAGCGCGGCGAGCGGACGACGTTCCAGATCCCGGCGCGGTTCCTCGTGCCGCTGCACCTGGTCGACCCGGCGAACGCCGGGCGCCCGGACGAGAGCGGGCGCGTGGGCGTCCTGTCGAGCCTCCAGGGCACGATCGTCGTGCTCACCGACGCCGGCTTCGACGACGCCGAGATCCTCGAGTGGCTGTTCAGCCCGAACGACGAGCTGGGGGAGCCGCCGTTCGACACGCTCCTGAGCGGCCACAAGGCGCGCGTGCGGCGCGTCGCGCAGTCCGAGCTCTGACCTGCTCGACCGACGCGCTCGTCCGACCTGACCGACCCCGCGTCAGGCGGTGCGCTCGACGGCGGCCCGCGCGAGCAGCCCGAGCATCGCGGCCCCCGGCTCGTCGAGCCCCGCACCGGAGAGGGCCGACGACGCCCGGTCGGTGAGCTCGGCGATGAGCGACTCCACGGCGTCGCGCGCGCCGGTCTCGACGAGCACGGCGCGCAGCTCCTCGACCGTGCGCGCGTCGAGGTCCGGGTCGCCCAGGTGCGTGAGCAGGAGGTCGCGCTGCGCGGGCGTCGCCGCGGCGAGCGCACGCACGACGAGCACCGTGCGCTTGCCCTCGCGCAGGTCGTCGCCCGCGGGCTTGCCCGTGACGCGCGCGTCCCCGAACACGCCGAGCACGTCGTCGCGGAGCTGGAACGCCTCGCCCACGGGCAGCCCGAACGCGCTCGTCGCGGCGACGGCGGCGTCGTCGGCCCCGGCGAGCGCCGCTCCGAGCGCGATGGGGTGCTCGACGCTGTAGCGCGCCGACTTCGACCGGATCACGGCCCGCGCGCGCTCCTCGTCGGCCGCGGGGTCGTCGCCCCACGGCAGCACCTGCGCCTGCACGTCGAGGTACTGCCCCACGATCACCTCGGTCTGCATGCGCCCGAACACGACGCGCGACCGCGTCGCGACGTCGGTGGGGAGGGCGTCGAGCGCGTCGCCCAGCTCGCGGTGGCTCGCGATGAGCGCGAGGTCGCCGAGCAGGATCGCCGTGTTCTCGCCGTACCGGTCGGCGTCGCCCGACCAGCCGAGCGCGCGGTGCCGCGCCCCGAAGGCGCGGTGCGCGGTCGGGTGCCCGCGCCGCGTGTCGGAGGCGTCCATGACGTCGTCGTGGAAGAGCGCCGCGGCCTGGAACAGCTCGAGCGCCGCCCCCGCGCGGAGCACGACGTCGCGGTGCGGGCCGTCCGGGTCGCCGCCGTGCGCGCGCCAGGACCAGTAGCAGAAGGCGGCGCGCAGGCGCTTGCCCCCGGCGACCAGCAAGTCCGTCGCGTCGGCGAGCGGGTCCGCGTCGGGGTGCGCGGAGACGAGCTCGTCGCGCAGCGCGGCGGTCGCGACGTGCAGGGCTTCGTCGACCCCGGCGCGCACGCCCTCCCGGTCGACGAGCGCGCTCGGGCTCGGGTCGGTGGAGCTCGGGGCGACCTCCGGGTCGAGGGGCGCGGGCGAGGGCGAGGTCGGCAGCGACGGGTTCGGCACGGGGGCAGCCTATGCGGTGCGGTCGCCTCGGGGCGTCGTACCACGGTCGGAGCTCTCAGCCGGCCGCGACCTGCCCGCTGATCGTCACCAGGCGCTCGGTCTCGTCGTCGAACACGCCGACGGCGAGCGACTCGGTGGGGGACTCGGGGGCCGGTGTCCGGACGAACGTGGTGAGGGACGTGAGCGCGCTCGGGACGCTCGAGGGCGACACCTCGAAACCGGCGGCGCCGAGCGCGTCGGTGTAGTAGGCGGTGAGGGCGTCGACGGGCTCGTCCGAGCGCAGGTTGAGGGTGACGTCGACGAGCGTGCCGTCCTCCGTGGTCCGGGCCGAGCTCGCGAGCACCTGGGCGCCCGGAGGGACCGTGACGAGCTGCGCCGGGAAGCCCTCCACGAGGTCGCCGACCGCCGACGCGGCGTCGTAGTCGGGCAGCGGCGTGCCCGGGACGCCGGCCGCCTCCGCCGCGGGGGACTCTTGCGTGCCGCGGGGCCCGGCGGCCCCCTGGATGTCGTCCGGGTCGGCCCGGCAGCCCGCGAGCGTCGTGCCGAGCAGCGCCACGACGAGGACGACGGCGGCGGCACGAGCGGTCGGCTCCGCTCGCCGTGCGCGGGCTCGGGTTCGTGGTGGCACGCGCACACCGTAGTCACCCGGGCGGCCGCGAGCCACCACCGGCCCTGGGGCTGGACCACAGGACGCGTCCCGGACCCTCGCGGGACGACGGGCGTCCACAGCCGTCCGCGCGCTCTCCCCGCGCGGCCCCGGGACGGGCTGGGATGGGCTCATGACCACCCTGATCCGGGCCCAGGGCCCGCGCGAGCTTCTCGCCTACGTCCCCTACCGGCTCGGCTACCGGCCGCAGGACAGCGTCGTCCTCGTCGGCCTGCGTCCGCCGCGCGGTCGGATCGGCCTCGTCGTCCGGGTCGACGTGGCCGACGTCGCCGACCTCGAGCACGGCCCCCAGCTCGCGCGGTCCGTCGTCGGGCACCTCGCCGCGGACGGCGCGGAACGGGTCGTCCTCGTCGTCTACACGGACGCCCCGCTGCGGTCCGCCGGCGTCGAGGCCGCCGTCGCGAGGGCCGCCGTCGAGCACTGCCGAGAGGCCGTCGAGCCGCACCACGGCCCGGTGGACGTCTGGGTCGTGGCACCGAGCGGCTGGTACGCGCTCGACTGCACCGAGGACGAGTGCTGCCCGCCGGGCGGGCGCCCGCTGCGCGAGCTCGAGTCGAGCGAGGTGGGCGCGCACATGGTCCTCGCCGGGGCGGCGCTCGCGGACTCGCGGGAGGAGGCGCTGCGGATCCCGCGCGCGGGCGCCGACGAGCGGCGGCGTGCTGCGCGTGCCGCGCGACGGGTACGAGACCGCGCCCGTGGGGGCGGCCCGAGCGACGCCTGGGCCGACCCGCACGCCGACGCCGTCGCCCGCCGGGTCGCGAGCCTGGCGGAGTGGCGGGCGGCGGTCGCCCGCGCGGCGCAGCACGAGCGGGACCGCGCGGGGGGCCAGGCACCCGACGTACGGGCCGGGGCGGGACTGCCTCCGGCCACGGTCCTGGGCCGGCTCGCGGCCGGGCTCGGGGCCGTCCCGGTGCGCGACGCCGTGCTCGTCTCGCTCGTGCCCTCGACGGGCGACCTCGCGGACCGCACGGTGCGCGGCGGCGACGTCGACGCCGGGACGGCACGCGCGATCGCGTCGATCGTCGACCCGGCAGCGGGTCTGGCGCCCGACCCGGCCGTCACGGGACCGGCCCGCGCCGTGCTGGAGGCAGTCGTGGCGCACGCCCCGCGCGGGAGCACCGCGCCGGCGCTCACGCTCCTCGCGCTGATCGCCTGGTGGCACGGGGACGGCGGCCGGGCGGGACGCCGGCTCGATGAGGCGCTCACGGAGGACCCGACGTACCGGCTCGCCCTCCTGCTGTCGAGCGCGCTCGACGCCGGTGTGCCGCCGGGCTGGATCCGCGCCGACGTGTGAGCCGCGGCGCGCGGGTTCGGGTAGGTTCGACCGCAACACGACCTGCGGTCGCCGCCCGCGGCCGACCGCGCCCACGAGCCGTTCCGGAGGACACATGAGCGTCGTCGTCGCGCACCTGAGCACGCCCGAGGGTCGCGAGGCTCTCGACAGCGCGGCCACCGAGGCGGTCCGGCGCGGCACCGAGCTCGTGGTCGTGGTCACGGAGGGCTCGACGTCGACGCCCGAGCTCGCCGCCGCGCACGAGGACGACCTGCGCCGGGTCGAGGAGCGGCTCGAGGGGACCGGGACGACGCTGCGGCGCGAGCAGGGGACGTCCGACCTCGCGGACGACCTCGTGAGCGCGGCCGAGCGCGCCTCCGCGGACCTCATCGTCATCGGCCTGCGCCGCCGCAGCCCGGTCGGCAAGCTCATCCTCGGGTCGAACGCGCAGCGCATCCTGCTCGACGCGCCCTGCCCGGTGCTGGCCGTCAAGCCCGAGCGCGCCGCGGGGGCCTGAGCAGGGAATCTTCGCGGGTGCCCGGCCGTTGTACAGGCCAGGACCCGGGTGACGGACGTCGCCGAGACGTGGTGTGCGGGACCGCCGAGCGGCGGTCAGGTCCGAACTCACCCCGTGTCGCGGCGTCCGGTGCACGGATCGCCGGTACAATATAGGTATCCGCTAGAGCCCGACGACTCACCGTGAGAGTCCACGAGAAGCCCGCACTTCACGGTTCACGTCCCCGCTCCGGCGGCCCTACCGCCCCCCATGATTGCCGAAAGGTCGGTTTGTGGCGCCCTCAACCCCGATTTCCGCACTCCCGCGAGAGTTCGAGCACCCCGCCCTGCAGGAGCTCCTGCGGCGCGGCAGCGCGAACGGTCGCGTCGACGCCGAGAGCTTCCGCACCGCGTGCGAGCAGGCCGCCGTCAACGACGCCAAGCGGCTGAAGGCGGTCTTCCGCGCGCTCGCGGGCGCCGGCGTCGAGGTCGACATCCCGACCACGACGAAGGTCGCCGCGGCGGCGTCGCCGCGCAGCACGACGACGGCGCGCACCAAGCCCGCCGCCGCGAAGTCGACGTCGTCGACGACGCGCCGCGCGACGACCGCAGCCAAGGCCGCCCCGGCGGCCGAGGGCGACGCCGCCGAGGCCGCGCCGTCCACCGGACCCGCGAAGCCCGCCGCCCGCAAGACCGCGGCGAAGGCCCCGGCCAAGGCGAAGGCGACGCCCGCGCGCGCCAAGAAGAAGGACGACGACGAGGACGACGCCGAGGTCGAGATCGAGGACCTCGAGATCGACGTGACCGAGGACGAGGAGGACGCGGCCGCGGACTCGGGCGCGAAGAAGCCCGCCGCCGGTGCCGCGGCCGAGGAGCCCGAGGAGACGGGCTTCGTCGTGTCGGACGCCGACGAGGACGACGCGCCGGTCCAGCAGGTCGTCACCGCCGGTGCCACGGCCGACCCGGTCAAGGACTACCTCAAGCAGATCGGCAAGGTCGCGCTGCTGAACGCGGAGCAGGAGGTCGAGCTCGCGAAGCGGATCGAGGCCGGCCTGTTCGCGGAAGAGAAGCTCGCGGCCGAGGGCGACGACCTGGACCGCAAGCTCAAGCGCGAGCTGCAGTGGATCGCGCACGACGGCAAGCGCGCGAAGAACCACCTGCTCGAGGCGAACCTGCGTCTGGTGGTGTCGCTGGCCAAGCGGTACACGGGTCGCGGCATGCTGTTCCTGGACCTGATCCAGGAGGGCAACCTCGGTCTGATCCGTGCGGTCGAGAAGTTCGACTACACCAAGGGCTACAAGTTCTCGACGTACGCGACCTGGTGGATCCGCCAGGCGATCACGCGCGCGATGGCGGACCAGGCGCGCACGATCCGTATCCCGGTGCACATGGTCGAGGTCATCAACAAGCTCGCGCGCGTCCAGCGGCAGATGCTCCAGGACCTGGGTCGTGAGCCCACGCCCGAGGAGCTCGCCAAGGAGCTCGACATGACCCCGGAGAAGGTCGTCGAGGTCCAGAAGTACGGTCGCGAGCCCATCTCGCTGCACACGCCCCTCGGCGAGGATGGTGACAGCGAGTTCGGCGACCTCATCGAGGACTCCGAGGCGATCGTCCCGGCCGACGCGGTGAGCTTCACGCTCCTCCAGGAGCAGCTCCACCAGGTGCTCGACACCCTCAGCGAGCGCGAGGCGGGCGTCGTCTCGATGCGGTTCGGTCTGTCCGACGGGCAGCCCAAGACGCTCGACGAGATCGGCAAGGTCTACGGCGTGACGCGCGAGCGCATCCGACAGATCGAGTCGAAGACCATGTCGAAGCTGCGCCACCCGAGCCGCTCGCAGGTCCTGCGCGACTACCTCGACTGACGTCCCGCCCTCGGGCGGCCCGCCCCAGCGGCCCGGCCGTCCCTGGCGGGAGACGTCGAGACGCACGAAGGCCCCGAGGAGATCTCCTCGGGGCCTTCGTCGTGTCGTCGGGCTGTCGGCCGCCGGACCGGGCGGTGGAGCCGGTCCTCGTGGCCCCGTGATCGCCCCCGCTCGCGGCGAGGGGGCGGGGCCCGGCGGTGCGAGCGGTGCGTCAGCGCGCGCCGTGCTCCGCGAGCAGCTTGTCGGTCTCGTCCTGGATGGACGTCGCGAGGTCGGTGTAGGCGTCGGCGTGCGCCCGCGCGTGGTGGCCGCAGAACAGCAGCTCACCGCTCGGCAGGACCACGCGGACGTACGCCTGGGCCCCGCAGCGGTCGCAGCGGTCGGCCGCGGTCAGCGGTTCGGTGGTGGTCGTCGTAGCAGTCACGTGAACATCAAACCATCCGCCCCTGAGGATTCGTCCCCTACGAGCACCCGGTTCGCTACCCGCGAAGCGCCTCGGCTCCGTGCACGGCCCGTGCCGGGTCCGTGCCGCATCCCGAGGCGAGCCGAGCCGGAGCCAGAGCCGCGGCCCCGCGGCGGGGGAGCGCAAGGGTGTGGGCGCGCTCGTCTAGGCTTGCGGCCGTGACGACCACCTCCGCTGAGTCCAGCTACACCGCTCGGCACCTGTCCGTGCTCGAGGGCCTCGAGGCCGTGCGCAAGCGCCCCGGCATGTACATCGGGACCACCGACTCGCGCGGCCTCATGCACTGCCTGTGGGAGATCATCGACAACTCGGTCGACGAGGCGCTCGCGGGCAACTGCTCGAAGATCCGGGTGGTGCTCCATGCCGACACCTCGGTGACGGTCGAGGACGACGGCCGCGGCATCCCCGTGGACATCGAGCCCAAGACCGGCCTGTCCGGCGTCGAGGTCGTCTTCACCAAGCTGCACGCAGGCGGCAAGTTCGGCGGAGGTTCGTACACCGCGTCGGGCGGCCTCCACGGTGTCGGCGCGTCCGTCGTCAATGCGCTCTCCTCGCGTCTCGACGTCGAGGTGGACCGCGGCGGCAAGACGCACCGCATGACGTTCCACCGCGGCGAACCGGGCATCTTCACGGACCCGAAGGCGGGCCCGACGCCGGACGCCCCGTTCGAGCCGTTCGTGTCGGGTTCCGAGCTCGCGGTCGTGGGCAAGACGAAGCGCGGCGTCACCGGCACGCGCGTGCGCTACTGGGCGGACCGCCAGATCTTCCTCAAGACCGCCGTCTTCTCCTACGACGAGCTCGTCACGCGCGTGCGCCAGACGACGTTCCTCGTCCCCGGCCTCGAGATCACCGTGCGCGACGAGCGCGGCGTGCCCGGCACGCCGGGGGAGTCCGGGCCGCACGAGGAGACGTTCGTGCACACGGGCGGGTCGGTCGACTTCGTCGACTTCCTCGCGCCGGACACGCCCGTCACCGCGACGTGGCACCTCACGGGTTCGGGGTCGTTCACGGAGACCGTGCCGGTGCTCGACGACCGCGGCCACATGACGCCGCAGGCCGTGCAGCGCGACTGCGAGGTCGACGTCGCGCTGCGCTGGGGCACGGGCTACGAGACCGAGGTCCGCAGCTTCGTCAACATCATCGCCACGCCCAAGGGAGGCTCCCACCTCGGCGGGTTCGAGCAGGGCCTGCTCAAGGTGCTGCGCAAGTCCGTCGAGACGAACGCGCGCCGCCTCAAGGTCTCGACCAAGGACGCCTCCGAGCGCATCGAGAAGGACGACGTCCTGGCGGGCCTGACCGCCGTCGTGACCGTCCGCCTCGCGGAGCCGCAGTTCGAGGGCCAGACCAAGGAGGTTCTCGGCACTGCGCCCGTGCGCGGCATCGTGTCGCGTGTGGTGGAGAAGGAGCTGAACGCGCTCCTCACGTCGACCAAGCGCGACGAGAAGACGCAGGCCGCGCTGCTGCTCGACAAGGTCGTGGCGGAGATGCGGGCGCGCATCACCGCGCGCAAGCAGAAGGAGATCTCGCGCCGCAAGAACGCGCTCGAGACGTCGTCCCTGCCGGCCAAGCTCGTCGACTGCCGCAGCGACGACGTCGAGCGCAGCGAGCTGTTCATCGTCGAGGGCGACAGCGCGCTCGGCACCGCGCGCCTCGCGCGCAGCTCGGACTTCCAGGCGCTCCTGCCCATCCGCGGCAAGATCCTCAACGTGCAGAAGGCGTCCGTGAGCGACATGCTCCGCAACGCCGAGTGCACCGCGATCATCCAGGTGCTCGGCGCCGGTTCCGGGCGGTCGTTCGACCTGGAGGCCGCGCGCTACGGCAAGATCGTGCTCATGACGGACGCCGACGTCGACGGCGCCCACATCCGTACGCTGCTGCTCACGCTCTTCTACCGGTACATGAAGCCGCTCGTCGAGGCGGGTCGCGTGTTCGCGGCGGTGCCGCCGCTGCACCGCATCGAGGTCATCGGCGCCGGGCGCCGCAAGAACGAGTACATCTACACGTACTCCGAGGCCGAGCTCGCCGCGACCCTCAAGAAGCTCGACAAGGCCGGGCGCCGCTACAAGGACGACATCCAGCGGTACAAGGGCCTGGGGGAGATGGATGCGGACCAGCTCGCCGAGACGACGATGGACCCGCGCCACCGCACGCTGCGCCGCGTGACCGCAGAGCACGCCGAGGCGGCGGAGCGCGTGTTCGAGCTGCTCATGGGCAGCGACGTCGCGCCGCGCAAGGAGTTCATCGTCGCGGGGGCAGCCGAGCTGGACCACGCTCGCATCGACGTCTGACGGTGGCCACCGGCCAGGACGCGCGCCGGCCCGACGCGGCCGACGTCGCGCGCCGTCTGCGTCGTGTCGTCCTGGTCGTCGCCGCGCTCAACCTGGCGTACTTCGTCGTCGAGCTGTCCGTAGCGCTCGCGGCGGGGTCGGTGTCGCTGCTCGCCGACAGCGTGGACTTCCTCGAGGACACGGCGATCAACCTGCTCATCGCCGTCGCGCTGGGCTTCCCCCTCGCGCGGCGCGCCGTGCTGGGCAAGGTCATGGCGCTGTTCATCCTCGGACCCGCCCTCTTCGCGGCCTGGGAGGCCGTGCAGCGCTTCGGCGACCCGTCGGCGCCCCAGGTCGGGCCGCTCGTCCTCGCCTCGCTCGGGGCGATCGTCGTCAACGGCGTGTGCGCGTGGCTCCTGGTGCGTGTGCGGCACCACGGCGGGTCGCTCAGCCGGGCCGCGTTCCTCTCGGCGCGCAACGACGTCCTCGTGAACGTCGCCGTCATCGCCATGGGCCTCGTGACCGCCTGGACGGGGTCGGGCTGGCCGGACCTCGTGCTCGGGTGCGGGATCATCCTCCTCGCCTTCCACTCCGCCTACGAGGTCTGGGAGGTCAGCGAGGAGGAGCGTCTCGCCGCCAAGGCCGTCGCGGGGGAGGAGATCGGGTGACGGCGCGTCGTCCGACAGGCGGGCGCCCGGGCGCGCCCCGCCGGGCGCTCCGTACGCTGGCGTCGTGACCCTCCGAACCTTCCGCGACACCCCTGCACGCCCGCTCACCGCACTGACCGCCGTCCTGCTCACCGCGGGCCTGCTGGCCGGGTGCTCGTCGACCGACGAGCCCGCGACCGACGCCACGACGTCGACCGCGAGCGAGGAGACGAGCGCGCCCGCCGACGACGCGACGGACGACGCGACGGACGAGGCGTCCGACGACGAGTCCGGCGACACCGACGACGCTCCGGAGCTCTCCTACGAGGGCCGCGCCGGCGCGACCGCGCTCGACCTGCTGCTCGAGGCGGACCCGTCCGCCCAGGTGACCGGCGAGGGCGAGAACGCGTTCGTCACGGCGATCGACGGCGTCGCGGCCGATCCGGACAGCGAGTTCTGGGCGCTGTACGTCAACGGCGAGATGGCTACCGTGGGAGCAGGATCCCTCGAGACGACGGACGGGGACGAGATCACGTGGAAGCTCGAGACGTTCACCTCGTGACGCGCTCGTCGAGCGTGGCACTGCGCTGGTGGCGCCCGGCGCTGGTCGTGGCGCTGGCGGCACTTGCTGTCGTGTGGCGGCTCGTGCGCGCCGACCTCGGCGCGCCGCCGAACCTCGAGCTCGTCACTGCGGCGACCTTCGCGGCCACGATCCTGCTGCGCTCGCGGTGGGCGTTCGTCGTGCCGCTCGCGGTGACCGTCGTGTCCGACGTCGTGCTCGGCAACACCGCGATCGCGCTGTTCACGTGGAGCGCGTGGCTCGTCGTCGGGCTGGGCTCGCTGCTCGCGCGGAACACGACCGGCTGGCGGCGCGTGGGCGCGGGCGCGGCGTTCGGCATCGCGGGCTCGCTGTGGTTCTTCGCCTGGACCAACTTCGGCGTCTGGCTCCAGGGTCGCGGCGTCTGGTACCCGGCCGGCGTCGACGGGCTCGTCGCGAGCTACGTCGCGGGCCTGCCGTTCCTGCGCACCATGCTGCTGGGCAACCTCGTGCTCGTGCCGCTGGTCGCGGCGGGCACGCTGCTCGTGGACCGGCTCGAGGCGTCGCACGGGATGGTCGCAGCCCGACCCGCCTGACCCCGCGGTAGCGTGGTCCGTGCCGGACGGCCGTTCGGGCTGTGCCGGCGACGGGCTCGGGCGGGCAGGAGGAGGACACCCATGGCGGGACACCGGATCTTCGGGATGAGCTTCGCGAGCATCTACCCGCTCTACGTGACCAAGGTGGAGCGCAAGGGGCGCACGACGGACGAGCTCGACCAGGTCATCGGCTGGCTCACCGGCTACGACGACGCCGGCCTGGCGCAGGCGGTCGCGGACGAGATCACGCTCGAGGAGTTCTTCGACCGGGCGCCCGCGTGGAACCCGAACGCCGCGCTCATCACCGGGGTGATCTGCGGCGTCCGCGTGGAGGACATCGAGGACCCGCTCATGCAGAAGATCCGCTACCTCGACAAACTCGTCGACGAGGTCGCGCGCGGAAAGAAGATGACGTCGATCCTGCGCGGGGAGACCGCCCCCGCCTCGTAGTTGCCGGGTAGTCAGCCGAGCTGCTGCGCTATCCCGACGATGACGCCACCCGGCCCGCGCAGGTAGCAGAGCCGGTAGACGTCCTCGTACTGGACGATCTCTCCCATCACCTCCCCGCCGTGCGGCCCGAGGCGCCGCACCGTGTCGTCGATGTCGTCGACGGCGAACATCACCCGGTGCAGGCCCAGCACGTTGGGCGGTGCCGTGCCCAGGCCGAGGTCGAGCGGCGCGGGCGCGTGGTATCGCGTGAGCTCGAGGCGCCCATGGCCGTCGGGGACGCGCATCATCGCGATCTCCGAGCGCAGGCCGTCGAGCCCCACGACGCGCTCGGCCCACCTCCCCTCGATCGTCATCCGGTCCTCGAGCTCCATGCCGAGCTCGGCGAAGAACGCGATGGCCGCGTCGAGGTCGTCGACGACGACGGCCACGTTGTCGAGCCGCTGGATCGTCATGCGGTTGCCTCCTCGTCTCGTGCGGCGGTGCGGTCCGGTCCCAGGGTCACGCGTCGCGGTCGACGCCGCGCCCCGGCTCGCTCATGTCGCCCGTCCCGGGCGTCCCGTCGGCGAAACCGTAGCGCAGCAGGACGGTGCCCGTCGGGCTCGGCGCGGGCGGTTCGAGGAGGGTGAGGTTGGTGGGGACGGCGCCGCCGTCGAACACGGTCTTGCCTGTCCCGAGCACGATGGGGTGCACCCACAGGTCGAGGCGGTCGAACAGCTTCTCGTGCAGCAGTGTCTGCACCAGGTCGAGGCTGCCGACGACCTTGACGTGCTCGTGTCGGTCGCGCACCTCGCGCACCGCCGCAGGCAGGTCCGGGCCGAGCAGCGTCGACCCGGCCCACGACAGGTCCGGCGTGCCGCGCGACGCCACGTACTTGGGGATGCGGTTGAACAGCGCCGCGAAGTCGTCGTCCTGCCCGCCCTCCTGGAACGGCCAGTACGACGCGAAGATGTCGTACGTGCGCCGCCCGAGCAGCAGCGCGTCCGTGCCCTCGTACGCCGCGGCGATCTGCTCGCCCGCGACGTCGTCGAGCAACGGTGCCTGCCACCCGCCGAACGCGAACCCGCCCTCCGGGTCCTCCTCCGGCCCGCCGGGCGCCTGCCCGACGAGGTCGAGGGTCGTGAACAGCTCGATCTCGATGGATCCCATGGTCGTCTCCAGGTCGCTCGCCGTCTCGGTCCAGGGGTAGACCGCGGGGTTCCGGGGAACTCATCGAGCAACGGGAGGGAACCGACCACCTCGGCCACGACGACGAATGAGGTGCGCTCGACGACCCGACGTGCCGCCGCGCGCGGCCCGACCGTGTCGACGTGGCGCACCCCACAGCGCACGGTTGGAACGGCGGGCACCCGCCGAGCGTCCTACGCTCAAGGACGCGGGAGCGGGCGGCACCGGCCGTCGCCTCTGCCCGGCGCGGTCGCACCGGCGGTCACGTCCCCCGGTCGTCTCGTCGCTGAGCCGGGCGCTCGCGCGTCCGGCCGTCTGGAGCTCGTGTGTCAGGTAACGCCACCGTCAGGTTCACCAACGTCGCGCTGCTCTCCGTCACCAGTCGGCTTCCCGTCGGCGTGCGGACGTCTGCCGAGGTGCAGGAGCGTCTCGCTCCGGCCCTGCGACGGCTGCGCCTGCCGTCCACGCTGCTGCAACGCGTGGCGGGCGTGCACGAGCGGCGCGCCTGGACCGCGCAGGAGGACGTCGACGCCGCGACGGTCGCCGCGGGGCAGGAGGCGCTGCACGCCGCAGGGGTCGATCCGAGCGACGTCGGGCTCCTGATCAACACGTCGGTCACGCGCAAGCACCTCGAGCCGTCGGTCGCTGTGCGGCTGCACCACGGGCTCGACCTGCCGTCGTCCGCCACGAACTTCGACGTCGCCAACGCGTGCCTCGGCTTCATCAACGGCATGAGCCTCGCCGCGGGCATGATCGAGTCCGGCCAGGTCCGCTACGCGGTCGTCGTGGACGGCGAGGACGCCGACGTCATCCACGACCGCACGATCGCGCGGCTGCTGGACGAGGGCCGCGACCGCGACGACTTCATGCAGGAGTTCGCCTCGCTCACGCTCGGCTCCGGCTCGGCCGCCGCCGTGCTGGGCCGCGCGGACGAGCACCCGAGCGCCCACCGCGTGCTCGGCGGCGTCACTCGTGCTGCCACGCGGTTCCACGACCTGTGCGTCGGCAGCACGGAGGGCATGTTCACCGACGCCAAGGCGCTGCTTGAGGGCGGCCTCGAGCTCGTCGTGGACGCCTGGAAGGACGCCGTGGCCGACTGGGACTGGTCGTCCATGGACCGGTACATCACGCACCAGGTCTCGCGCGTGCACACCGACGCGATCGTCGAGGCGGTGGGCCTGCACCCCTCCCGCGTGCCCGTCACCTACGACCGGCTCGGCAACGTGGGGCCGGCGTCCGTGCCGATCACGCTCGTCGAGGAGCAGGACACGCTCAGGGCCGGCGACCGCGTGCTGCTCATGGGCGTGGGCTCGGGCATCAACACGGCGATGCTGGAGCTGGCCTGGTGAGCGGGCCCGCCCTCACCCCCGCGACCGATCCCCTCCTGCGCCCCGCATGCACCGCCCCGCACGGGCTGCCGGGCCTGGACCCGCGGCACAGCCACGTGCTGCGTGACGCTCGGGGCGCGACCTGGCACTACCTCGACACCGGTCCTGAGCTCGAGCGGCACGGCATCGTGCCCGTCGGCACGGTGCTGGCCGTGCACGGCAACCCCACGTGGTCCTACCTGTGGCGCGGTCTCGTCACCGACTCCGTCGCCGCCGCCCGGGGTGGCGGTGCGGCGTGGCGCGTCGTCGCCGTCGACCAGCTCGAGATGGGGTTCTCCGCCCGCACGGGAGAGCACCGCCCGCTCGCCCGCCGCGTCGCCGACCTGGGCGCCTTCACCGACGCCCTCGGTCTCGCCGGGCCTGTCGTCACCCTCGGCCACGACTGGGGCGGCGTCGTCTCCCTCGGCTGGGCCGTCGACCACCCCGACCTCCTCGCCGGCGTCGCGCTGCTCAACACCGCCGTGCACCAGCCCGACGGCGCCCCGGTGCCCGCGCCGCTGCGGCTCGCGCTCGCCGGGCCCGTGCACCGGCTCGGCACCCGCACGACGCCCGCCTTCCTCGACACGACGCTCGCCCTGGCGCGCCCGCGCCTGCCTGCTGACGTCGCCAGCGCCTACCGGCTGCCCTACCGCACCGCGCACGACCGCGACGGGATCGAGGGCTTCGTCGCCGACATCCCCGTGGACGCCGCGCACCCCAGCGCTCCCGAGCTCGACCGCATCGCCGCCGGCGTCACGCGGCTCCGCGTGCCCGCCGTGCTGCTCTGGGGACCGCACGACCCGGTGTTCTCCGACCGCTACCTCGACGACCTCGCACGGCGACTGCCGCACGCGCACGTGCATCGCTTCGCGGACGCCGGCCATCTCGTCGCCGAGGACGCCGATTGGACGCCTGCCGTTCTCGGGTGGCTCGGGGACGACGTGCTGTCCGGTGTCGTTACCGACGGTGCTGAGCGGGGTGCCGCCGCGCCGTTCGTGCCGCTGTGGGCGGGGCTCGACGCGCGCGCGGGGGACGACGCGCCCGCGGTGCTGGACATGGCGGCGACCGATGCCGACGGGTCTGTCCGCGTCGTGAGCTGGCAGGCGCTGGACCGGCAGGTGCGACGGGTGGCGGCGGGGCTGCACGCGATCGGGGTGCGCCGGGGCGACCGGGTGTCGCTGCTGGTGGAACCCGGTCCCACGCTGACCGCGCTCGTCTACGCGTGCCTGCGGATCGGGGCCGTCGTGGTGGTCGCCGACGCCGGGCTGGGGGTGCGCGGGCTCACCCGCGCCCAGCGCGGGGCCTGGCCGCGGTTCGTCGTCGCGCAGACCAAGGGACTGGCCGCAGCGCGCGCGCTCGGCTGGCCCGGGGTGCGGATCTCGGCCGACCCGCTCGCGCCCGCGGTCCGTCGTGTGCTGGGCGTGGCGCACGAGCTCGTCGACGTCGCGCGCGCCGGGGAGGGCGCGACGCTGCCGCCCGAGCCCGGCCCCGACGACGAGGCCGCCGTGCTGTTCACGTCCGGGTCCACGGGCCCGGCGAAGGGCGTCGTGTACTCCCACGCCCGCCTCTCCGCGCTGCGGGACACGCTCGCCGAGCACTTCGACGTCGGCCCCGACACCGGGCTCGTCACGGGCTTCGCCCCGTTCGCGCTGCTCGGGCCCGCGCTCGGCACCCGGTCGGTGACGCCGCGCATGGACGTCTCCTCCCCGCGTACGCTCACCGCCCGGGCCGTCGCCGACGCCGTGCGCGCGTCGGACGCGCGAATCGTCTTCCTCTCTCCCGCCGCGATCCTCAACGTGGTCGCGACCGCCGACGCGCTCGATGCCGCCGACCGCACCGCCCTCGCGAGCGTGCGCACGTTCCTCTCCACGGGCGCGCCGATCTCGGCCGAGCTGCTCGGCTCGGCCGCCGGGCTCATGCCCGCCGCCACCGCGCACACCCCGTACGGGATGACGGAGTGCCTGCTCGTCACGGACGTCACGCTCGACGGCATCCGCGACGCCGCCGCGGCCCCCGACGCGGGCGTGTGCGTGGGCCGCCCCGTGCCCGGGGCGGAGGTGCTCGTCAGCGCGCTCGACGACGACGGCGCCGCGACCGGCATGCCGTCGGCCGCGCCCGGCGTGCTCGGGGAGGTCCTCGTGCAGGCCGGGCACCTCAAGGAGCGCTACGACCGGCTGTGGCTCACCGACCTGGCCGCCGAGCACGACACCCCGCCCGGACGGTGGCACCGCACCGGCGACATCGGGCACCTCGACGCGCAGGGCCGCCTGTGGATCGAGGGGCGGCTCGGGCACGTGCTCCGCACCGCCGACGGCCCGCTGGCACCCGTGGGTCCGGAGCAGCACGTGGAGCGGGTCGCGCAGGTGCGGCGGGCCGCCGTCGTCGGCGTCGGACCCGCGGGCTTGCAGCAGGCGGCTGCGGTGGTCGAGACCGAGCCGGGCGTGCGGCGCCCCGGGCTGGCGCCCGAGGCGCTGACCGCCGCCGTCCGCGCCGCGTCGCCCGTGGCGCTCGCGGCCGTGCTCGTCGTGCCGCGCATGCCCACCGACGTGCGGCACAACTCCAAGATCGACCGGACGCGCCTCGCCGCCTGGGCGGACGGCGTCCTCGCCGGCGGGCGGGTGGGACAGCCGTGACCGTGCTCGTGACCGGGGCGTCCGGGCTGCTCGGAGGCGCCGTCGCCCGTGCGCTCGTGGCACGCGGCAACGAGGTCCGCACGCTCCAGCGTCGCGCCTCTGGCGTGCCGGGCGCGAAGGACGTCCAAGGGTCCGTGACCGACCCGGCCGCCGTCGCGCGCGCCGTCGAGGGCGTCGACGCGGTCGTGCACCTCGCGGCGAAGGTGTCGCTCGCGGGCGAGCCCGCGGAGTTCCGCGCCGTGAACGTCGAGGGTACGGGCGCGCTCCTCGACGCGGCCGAGCGCGCGGGAGTCGAGCGGTTCGTGCAGGTGTCCTCGCCGTCGGTGGCCCACCTGGGCTCGTCCCTGGTGGGGGCGGGCACGACGCCGGCCGACCCCGAGCACGCGCGCGGCGAGTACGCGCGCACCAAGGCGGCGGGCGAGCTGCTCGCGCTGGGCCGGGACCGCCGTCGGCGGCCGGACGGGTCGGTCGGGACCGGACCGAGCGTCGTCGCCGTGCGCCCGCACCTCGTGTGGGGGCCGGGCGACACCCAGCTCGTCGAGCGGGTGCTCGAGCGGGCGGCGGGCGGGCGTCTGCCCCTGCTGGGGCACGGCGCGGCGCTCATCGACACGCTCTACGTGGACAACGCCGCGGACGGCATCCTCGCCGCGCTCGACCGCGCCCATGACGTGCACGGCCGCGCGTACGTGCTGACCAACGGCGAGCCGCGCACCGTCGCCGACCTGCTCACGGGCATCTGCCGGGCGGGCGGCGTCGAGCCACCGCGGTGGCGCGTCCCTGCCGGGGTCGCGCGAGCCGCGGGCAGCCTCGTCGAGGCCGTCTGGCGTGTGCGCCCGGGCGCCGACGAGCCGCCGATGACGCGCTTCCTGGCCGAGCAGCTGTCGACCGCGCACTGGTTCGACCAGCGAGCCACGCGCCGCGACCTGCGCTGGCGCCCCGCCGTGAGCGTCGACGAGGGGCTGCGGCGCCTGGCCGCGCACTACGGCGGCACCGCCGCCTGACGCCGTTCCGCGGTGCCCGTCCGTTCCCCCGACCACGCTCAGAGCGCGAAACGTCAGACGGAGAAGTACTTCGCTTCGGGGTGATGAAACACGAAGCAATCGGTCGACTGCTCCGGGTGGAGCTGGAGCTCCGCGGAGAGCTCGACGCCCACGCGCTCGGGGCGCAGGAGCTCGACGACCTTGGTGCGGTCCTCCATGTCCGGGCACGCCGGGTAGCCCAGCGAGAAGCGGGCGCCGCGGTACTCGAGCTTGAACATGCCCTCGACCTCGGTCGGGTCCTCGTCGGCGAACCCGAGCTCGGCGCGCACGCGCGAGTGCCACATCTCGGCGAGCGCCTCGGTGAGCTGCACCGACAGGCCGTGGAGCTCCATGTACTCGCGGTAGTGGTTCCCGGCGAACAGCTTCGCGGTGTGCTGATCAACCGAGGCACCCATGGTGACGAGCTGGACGGGCAGCACGTCGTACCGGCCCGTCTCCTCGACCCACGACCGCGGCTTGACGAAGTCGGCGAGGCACAGGTGCCGGTCGCGGCGCTGGCGCGGGAACGTAAAGCGCAGCCGCTCCGTCCCGGGCTCGCCGCCCGACCCGCCGTCCGGCGCGCCGATCCCCGCGAGCCCGGCGCCGTGGTGCGCGACGACGACGTCGTCGCCCTCCGACCACACCGGGAAGTACCCGTACACGACCGACGGGTCGACCATGCCTTCGGTCCGGATCCGGTCGAGCCACGCGTTGAGCCGCGGGCGGCCCTCGGTCTCGACGAGCTCCGCGTACGACGCGCCGTCGTCACCTCGGCCGGGCTTGAGCCCCCACTGGCCCATGAACGTCGCGCGTTCGTCGAGGAACGCCGCGTACTCGGCGAGCTGGACGCCCTTGACGAGGCGCGTGCCCCAGAACGGGGGAGCGGGTACCGGGTTGTCGGTCGCGACGTCGGACCGCGCGGGCAGGTCCTCGACGGGCGTCTCGGTCACGGTGACGACGGCGTGGCGGCGCTTCTTCAGCGCGGGCAGCCCGACGGCGTCGGGCGACTCGCCGCGCGCGACGCGCACGAGCGGCTCCATGAGGCGCAGCCCCTCGAACGCGTCGCGCGCGTACCGGACGACGCCGGGGAACTGGCCCGCGAGGTCGTCCTCGACGTACGTGCGCGTGAGCGCCGCGCCGCCGAGCAGCACGGGCCAGCGGCCGGCGAGGCCGCGCGACGCGAGCTCCGCGAGGTTCTCCTTCATCACGACGGTGGACTTCACGAGCAGCCCCGACATGCCGATGACGTCGGCGTCGTGCTCCTCGGCGGCCTCGATCATCGCGGAGATCGGCTGCTTGATGCCGATGTTCACGACCGTGTAGCCGTTGTTGGTGAGGATGATGTCGACGAGGTTCTTGCCGATGTCGTGCACGTCGCCGCGCACGGTGGCGAGCACGATCGTGCCCTTGGACCCGCTCGAGCCCTCGATCTTCTCCATGTGCGGCTCGAGGTAGGCGACCGCCGTCTTCATGACCTCGGCGGACTGGAGCACGAACGGGAGCTGCATCTCGCCGCGCCCGAACAGGTCGCCCACGACCTTCATGCCCTCGAGCAGGTGGTCGTTGACGATGTCGAGAGCCTTGAGCCCGGACGCCATCGCGGTGTCGAGGTCCTCCTCGAGACCCTTGCGCGCGCCGTCGACGATCCGCCGCTCGAGCCGTTCGCCGACCGGCAGCGCCGCGAGCTCGGCCGCGCGCTGGTCCTTGAGCGCCGCCGAGTCCACGCCCTCGAACAGCTCGAGCAGGCGGGCGAGCGGGTCGTGCACGAGGTTCCCCTCGTCGTCGTACCGCCGCCGGTCCCACACGAGGTCGAGCGCGGCCTCGCGCTGCTCGTCGGGGATCTGCGCGAGGGGGAGGATCTTCGCGGCGTGCACGATCGCGGAGTCCAGCCCGGCCTCGACGGCCTCGTGGAGGAACACCGAGTTGAGCACGGTGCGCGCCGCGGGGCTGAGGCCGAACGACACGTTCGAGACGCCGAGCGTCGTGTGGATGCCGGGGTAGCGGCGCGTGATCTCGCGGATCGCCTCGATCGTCTCGATCGCGTCGCGCCGGGTCTCCTCCTGGCCCGTGGCGATGGGGAACGTCAGGGCGTCGACGATGATGTCGTCGACCCGCATGCCCCAGTCGCGCGTCAGCGTCTCGACGAGCCGCGTCGCGATCGCCACCTTGCCTGACGCGGTGCGCGCCTGTCCCTCCTCGTCGATCGTCAGCGCGACGACGGCCGCCCCGTGCTCGACGACG
Source organism: Cellulosimicrobium sp. GQ32 (assembly GCF_059758455.1). Classification (NCBI taxonomy): domain Bacteria; kingdom Bacillati; phylum Actinomycetota; class Actinomycetes; order Micrococcales; family Promicromonosporaceae; genus Cellulosimicrobium; species Cellulosimicrobium sp. GQ32. Next base: position 38,978 of record NZ_JCAXEP010000013.1, read on the forward strand.
TGCGGCATGATCCGCGCGAACCGCGACGTCGGCCCGTCGCCGTCCTCGAAGTTCACCGAGTTCACGACGGCGCGCCCGCCCACGAGCTCAAGTCCCGCCGCGATGACCTCGGGCTCGGTCGAGTCGATGACGAGCGGGAGCGTCGACGCGCTCGCGAGGCGCGAGACGACCTGCTGCACGTCCGCGACGCCGTCGCGCCCCACGTAGTCGATGCACACGTCGAGCAGGTGCGCGCCGTCGCGCGTCTGCGCCCGCGCGATCTCGACGCACTCGTCCCAGTTCTCCGCGAGCATCGCCTCGCGGAACGCCTTGGACCCGTTCGCGTTCGTGCGCTCGCCGATCGCGAGGAACGACGCGTCCTGGTGCAGGTCGGTGTGCGAGTACAGGCTCGCGACGCCGTTCTCGCGCTCCGGGTGGCGCTCGACGACCGGCCGCGCACGCACCGCCTCGACGACGCGGCGCAGGTGCTCGGGCGTGGTGCCGCAGCAGCCCCCGACGAGCCCCAGGCCGAACTCGGTGACGAACTGCGTGTGCGCGGCGGCGAGCTCGTCGGGCGTGAGCGGGTACGTCGCGCCGTTCGGTCCGAGCACGGGCAGCCCCGCGTTCGGCATGCACGTGACGGGAATCTCCGCGTGCCGCGACAGGTGCCGCAGGTGCTCGCTCATCTCGGCCGGGCCGGTCGCGCAGTTGAGGCCGATCGCGTCGACGTCGAGCGCCTGGAGGGTCGTGAGCGCAGCCCCGATCTCGGAGCCCATGAGCATCGTGCCCGTCGTCTCGACCGTCACCTGGACGATCACGGGCACCTCGCGCCCGACGTCGCGCATCGCCTTCCGCGACCCCGTCACCGCGGCCTTCGCCTGGAGCAGGTCCTGGCTCGTCTCGACGAGGATCGCGTCGACCCCGCCCTCCAGCAGGCCCGCGGCCTGCTCGGCGAACGTGTCGCGCAGGTGCGCGTACGTCGTGTGCCCGAGGCTCGGCAGCTTGGTCCCCGGGCCCATCGAGCCGAGCACCCAGCGCGGGTGGTCGGCGGTCGCGAACGCGTCGGCGCGCTCGCGCGCGATCCGCGCCCCGGCCGCGGCGAGCTCGCGGATGCGGTCGTCGATGTCGTAGTCCGACAGGTTGGACCAGTTGGCCCCGAACGTGTTCGTCTCGATCGCGTCGACCCCGACCTCGAGGTACGCGTCGTGCACCGCGGCGATGATGTCGGGCCGCGAGACGTTGAGGATCTCGTTGCAGCCCTCGAGCCCCTGGTAGTCCTCGAGCGTCGGGTCCTGCTCCTGGATCATCGTGCCCATCGCGCCGTCCGCGACGACGACGCGCGTGCGCAGCGCGTCGGCAAGGGCCCGGGAACGGGCGTCGGCGAGATCCTGGGGTACGACGATCGGCATGCTCGCAGCGTAGAGCGCGCGCGCCCGGTCGTGGGATCACGTCTCAGCGGCACCTGGCGTCCGGGGTGGGCGGGAAAAGCGCGTGCCCGACGGCGTGGGCGCACCTACCGTGGTCGGCATGTCCTCTCCCGCGACCGACCAGGTCGAGAATCCGGCCCCCACGACGCTCGCCCCGATCGCCGAGCGCGCCGCCGCGCCGTCGACCCTCCCGGCCGTGACCGCGGGCGAGCTGACGTGGCGCCCCGCCGAACCGGCCGACGCGCCCGCGCTGCTGGCCCTGCGCAACGGCATCGCCGAGGCGGACCAGGAGCCGTACCGCGAGACGATCGGCGAGATCGAGGAGCTGTTCACCGCGCCGTGGCGCGACCTCGCGGCCGACTCGCTCGTCGGCGTCGACACCGACGGGACGCTGCGCGCGTACGCCCTGGTCGACACCAACCCGGGGGACGCGAACACCGTGCGCGCGTTCCTCTGGGGCGGCGTCCACCCCACCCACCGAGGGCGCGGCGTCGGGCGTGAGCTGTTCGCGTGGGAGATCGCGCGCGGACGCCAGCTCCTCGCGGCGAGCGGCAAGGAGCTGCCCGCGCGTCTGCTCACCTACGGCGAGGACACGGACCCGCCGGAGAAGGCGCGGCTCTACGCGCGGTTCGGGCTCGAGACCCGCCGCTTCTACGCCGACCTGCGTCGCGACCTCTCCACGCCCATCCCCGAGGTGCCGCTCGACGGGTCGCTGCGGCTCGTCCCGTGGTCGGCAGAGCTCGACGAGGCGACCCGCCTCGCGCACAACGACGCGTTCCGCGACCACTGGGGGAGCGAGCCCCGCACCTCCGAGGCGTGGGCGCACGGGCGCAGCGAGTTCGCGCCGCGGTGGTCGTTCCTCGTGGTCGACGACGCGCCCGACGTCGACGCGCTGCTCGCCGACCCGACGACGGACCCCGAGACCGCCGCGGCGCTCCGCGCGGGCCAGCCGCTCGTCGTCGGCTACGAGATGGCCGGCCGCTACGACGAGGACTTCCCCGTGCGCGGCTACACGTTCGGCTACACCGAGCTCCTCGGCGTGCGCAGCGCGTACCGGGGACGTCGCATCGCCGTCGCGGCGCTCGCGGCCGGGATGCGCGCCTTCGCCGCGGACGGCATGCAGTACGCAGCGCTCGACGTCGACACCGAGAACCCGTCCGGCGCGCACGGCCTGTACGCGAGCCTGGGCTACGAGAAGGTCACCGGTTCGCGGATGTACTCGATCGAGCTCTGACGACGACCCGCGAGATCGACTCGGCGGGAGCGGTCAGAGCGTCGAGGCGGACAGGGCGTTGCAGTCCTGGATCGTGCCGCCGTTGTAGCCGATGGTGAACCAGCGCTGGCGCTGCTCGCTCGAGCCGTGGGTCCAGCCCTCGGGGTTCACCTGGCCGGTCGCGGCCTCCTGGATGCGGTCGTCGCCGACGGCGGACGCGGCGGACAGCGCGTCGTTCAGCTCCTGGTCGGTGATCGGTGCGAGGAACGTCACGCCGGTGTCCGGGTCGACGGTGCTCGCGGCGTGGCCCGCCCACATGCCGGCGAGGCAGTCGGCCATGAGCTCGATGCGGACGGAGTCGGACTCGGGGCCCGTGCCCTGGCGGTCCGCCGCGTCCATCGCACCGACGAGCTGCTCGATGTGGTGCCCGAACTCGTGCGCCACGACGTACATCTCCGCGAGGCCGCCGTCGTTCGCGCCGAACCGGCTCGTGAGGTCGTCGTAGAAGCCGAGGTCGATGTAGACGGTCTGGTCGGGCGGGCAGTAGAACGGCCCGACGGCGCTGGTCGCCGCGCCGCAGCCCGTCGAGACCTGCCCGGTGAAGCTCACGACCTGGGGGAGGTCGTACGTGACGCCCGCCTGCTCGGGGAGCGCGTCGGTCCAGTAGGCGTCGAGCGACTGGACCGTGCCGTTGAGGCGGCACTCGCGCGTCGAGTTCGCCTCCTCGGCCGTGCACGTGTCGATGTACTCCTGCTGGCCCTCGCCGTAAGCGCCGGAGTCCGACCCGTCGCCGCCCGTGAGCGCGCTGAGGTCGACACCGGTCTGGTTGCCCACGAACGCGATGAGCAGAGCGACGAGCACGGCCCCGATCCCGCCCCCGGCGATCATCGTGCCGCGTCGGCCGCCGCCCTTGCGGACCCGTCCGCCCTCGAACGAGCCACCCTCCTGGAAAGTCACAGGTCAACGCTACCGCCGGGCCGCGCACCAGGCGTCCTGGTGGGGGTGCCCGACCGCCGCGCGTGCGCGAACCCGTGTCGGGGAGCCGCCTCACACGTGCGCCCGGCGGAATGGGGTGGGACGCGACGCCGGGCGCCCGTAGAATCGACGAGGCCCGGACGCCGGGGCGCACGCACCCGGCCCCACGACGAGCCGCCGGCCGACCGGCCGGGCGAGGGCCGTCGTCGGGCACCCGCACCACCCGAGAGGACCCTCCCGTGATCACCGCTCACGGCGTCGAGCTGCGCGTCGGCGCCCGCGTCCTGCTGCACGAGGCGACCTTCCAGATCGCCTCGGGCGACCGGATCGGTCTCGTCGGGCGCAACGGCGCCGGCAAGACGACCCTGACCAAGACGCTCGCGGGGGAGACCCAGCCGACGGCCGGGAAGATCACGCGCGGGAACGACATCGGCTACCTGCCGCAGGACCCGCGCACGGGCGACCTCGACGTCATCGCGATGGACCGGGTGCTCTCGGCCCGCAGCCTCGACAAGATCGTGCGCCAGATGCGGGAGACGGAGGGCGCGATGGCGAGCGCCGACGTCGAGACGCACGAGGCCGCCATGGAGCGGTACCCGAAGCTCGAGGCGCGCTTCCTCGCCGCCGGCGGGTACGCCGCCGAGAGCGAGGCGCACCGCATCACGAGCAACCTCGGCCTCGACGACCGCGTGCTCGGCCAGCCGCTGAGCACGTTGTCCGGCGGTCAGCGTCGCCGCATCGAGCTCGCGCGCATCCTGTTCTCCGGGGTCGAGACGCTGCTCCTCGACGAGCCGACGAACCACCTCGACGCGGACTCGATCATCTGGCTGCGCGACTACCTCAAGTCGTACAGCGGCGGGTTCGTGGTGATCTCCCATGACGTCGAGCTGCTGCGGGCGACCGTGAACAAGGTGTTCCACCTGGACGCGAACCGCGGCGAGCTCGACCAGTACAACCTCGGTTGGGACGCCTACCTCGCGCAGCGCGAGTCGGACGAGCGCCGCCGCCGTCGCGAGCGGCAGAACGCCGAGAAGAAGGCGGGCGCGCTGCTCGCCCAGGGCGAGAAGATGCGCGCCAAGGCGACCAAGGCAGTCGCCGCGCAGCAGATGATGCGCCGCGCGGAGAAGATGCTCGCAGGGCTCGAGGGCGAGCGCCAGAGCGACAAGGTCGCCAAGCTGCGCTTCCCGAAGCCCGCGCCGTGCGGCCGCACGCCGCTCACCGCGAGCGGCCTGTCCAAGGCGTACGGGTCGCAGGAGGTCTTCGCGGGCGTCGACCTCGCGATCGACCGGGGGAGCCGCGTCGTCGTCCTGGGCCTCAACGGCGCGGGCAAGACGACGCTCCTGCGCATCCTCGGCGGTGTCGAGAAGCCCGACACGGGCGAGGTCCACCCCGGCCACGGGCTGAAGATCGGCTACTACGCCCAGGAGCACGACACGCTCGACATGGACGCGACGGTCGTCGAGAACCTGCGCCACGCCGCGCCCGACCTCACGGACACCCAGGTGCGCTCGGTGCTCGGGTCGTTCCTGTTCTCGGGCGACGACGCGGAGAAGCCGACGAACGTGCTCTCCGGCGGGGAGAAGACGCGCCTCGCGCTCGCGACGCTCGTCGTCTCGGCTGCGAACGTGCTGCTCCTCGACGAGCCGACGAACAACCTCGACCCCGCGTCGCGCGCCGAGATCCTCGGGGCGCTCAAGACGTACGAGGGCGCCGTCGTCATGGTCACGCACGACGACGGCGCGGTCGAGGCGCTCGAGCCCGAGCGCGTCCTGCTGCTGCCCGACGGCGACGAGGACCTGTGGAGCGACGACTACGCGGAGCTCGTCTCGCTCGCCTGACCGGGCCGCCGGCCATGGGCGGCCCCGACGTGCCCGTCGAGCTGGGCGTCGATGAGGGCGTCCTCCTCGTCCTCGGCGCTGGGCCGGCGGGACCGCGGCTCACGGCGCGCCCGGGCGGCATCCGGGTCCTGGGCGGCGAGCAGGTCGCCCGCGGTGAGCGTGGTCTCCTCGCCGCGCGCGTCGCGCCGGTCGCGACGGACCAGGAGCCAGAAGCCGGCGACCGCGCCGATCGCGAACACCGCCCACTGGAACGCGTACGACAGGTGCGACCCGGGGTCGGTGTCGGGCTTGGGCAGGGCCTCGAGCGTCTCGTCGGCCGGTGGCACCTCCGTGCGGAGCTGCCCGTACGCGCCGACCGTGCGCCCGTCCGCCCACGCCGCGCCGTCGGGGCCGGCGGCGAGCACCTGGTCGGTGGAGATCGCCTGGACCTGCCCGTCGGGTGCGTCGCGGCCCGACGGCGGCTCGTCGCCCCGGAGCGTCACGGTCGCCTCGACCTCGCCCTCCGGGGGTGCTGGGACGTCGCCCGGCGTGACGGCGTCGCTGCCGAGCGGGACGAACCCGCGATCGACGACCACGACGAGACCGTCGGGCGCGGAGGACGTGGGGTTCGTCACGAACGGGACGAGCACGTGGAATCCGGGGCTGCCGCCCACGGGGCGGTTGCGCAGCAGGACGGTCGCATCGGTCTCGTAGCGGCCGACGAGCGTCACGGGGCGCCAGAGGTCGGCCTCGCCCAGCGTGGCACCAGGACCGTCCAGGACGGCGTCGACCGGCACCGGCTCGGACGCGTAGTTCGTCTCGATGCGCTCGATCTCCGCCTCGCGCGCGACGTAGCGGTTCCACTGCCAGCGTCCCGCCACGAGGCACAGCGCGACGAGGACGAGGACCCCGACCGCGAGGGTGACCCACTGCCGCGGCGTGCGCGGCTGGTGCGCGTCCGCGGTGGCGCGCTGCGGCGTCGGGCCTGCTGGGGCACCGGGCGCCGGGCTCGACGGCGCGGTCTGCGTCACGGGGCCGCCCGGCGCTCGAGCTCGTCGACGGGCACGGTCGAGCGCCAGAACGAGCGGGCGCCGAGGAACGTCTCCAGGTGCTCGCGGTGCGCGTCGCACGCGAGCCAGACCTTGCGCCGCTCGGGCGTGTGGATCTTGGGGTTGTTCCACAGCAGGCCCCAGACGGCCGCCTCGCGGCAGCCCTTGGCGCTGCACACCAGATCCTCCTCGCCGACGGGGTCGGCGAGGCCCAGGACGTCGGTCACCGGTGGTCCTCCTCGTGGTCCTGCAGGTCGGGCGACTCTCCGCCGGCGATCCCGTGGGATCCCGGCACTCCGGCGGCAGGCAGCGCGCGGTGCTCCATCGGCGAGGTGTCGTAGTGGGCCTGGTCGCGGCCGGTGTTGGCGATGAGCACCGCGCTGTACGGCAGGACGATCGCCGCAGCGGCGAACACCCAGGTCAGCCAGCTCGGCGCGACGAGGATCGCGGCCACGAAGCACACGATGCGGATGCCCATCTGGATGAGGTACTTGCGCTCGCGGCGTGACTGGTCGGCGGCCAGCGGCTCCGGGGCTGACGTGATGCTCGGGACCGCCTCGGCCGACCTCCGGGCCGTGCGTCGTGTGCTCACCCGTCCAGTCTACGTTTGTCGGGACCCCACAAAGTGTGGGGGAGCGGTGTGACCTCGGCGCACCGCGCACGGCGGGGCCCGCGCGCGGTACGGTCGGTGCGGCGCGTTCGCGCGGGCCTGTCACGAGCCCGCGCCAGGCCCACCCGGCACGGGCCGTGCGTGAACCGTCCCCGGCCGCCGACCCACCCGACCGTCCCGAGGAGCCGCACCGTGTCCGAAGCCACCGCACCCGCCCCGCGTACCGTCGTCGTCACCGGCGCGAACCGGGGGATCGGCCGCGCGATCGCCGAGCGGTTCGTCGCGAACGGCGACCGCGTCGCGACCGTCTACCGCGGCGGCGACCTGCCCGAGGGCGTGTTCGGTGCCGTGGCGGACATCACGGACACCGCGGCTGTCGACGCCGCGTTCACCGAGATCGAGAAGGAGCTCGGGCCGGTCGAGGTGCTCGTCGCGAACGCGGGCGTGACGCACGACCAGCTCCTGCTGCGCATGACCGACGAGGACTTCGAGTCCGTGATCGACGTCAACCTCACCGGCACGTTCCGCTGCGTGCGCCGCGTGAGCAAGGGCATGATCCGCCTGCGCCGCGGTCGCATCGTGCTCGTGTCGTCCGTGATCGGCCTCTACGGCGGCGCGGGGCAGGTCAACTACGCGTCCTCCAAGGCCGCGCTCGTCGGCATGGCGCGCTCGATCACGCGCGAGCTCGGGTCGCGCAACATCACGGCGAACGTCGTGGCGCCCGGGTTCATCGACACCGCGATGACCGCCGAGCTGCCCGAGGAGCGCCAGGCCGCGTACAAGGCCGCGATCCCCGCCGGGCGCTTCGCGCAGGCCGAGGAGGTCGCCGGGGTCGTGCAGTTCCTCGCGTCCGACGACGCCGCGTACGTCTCCGGGGCCGTCATCCCCGTCGACGGCGGCCTCGGCATGGGTCACTGACCCCACGCGCGTCCGCGCCCGGCGACGGGCCGTTCGCGGAGCGGCCACGGTCACCCGTGCGCCCGCGCCCCCTCTCTTTCAGTACGCTCAGCCTCAGCGCGCCCGCACGGCGGGTGCACGACGGAAGGAAACCGATGGGTCTGCTCGACGGCAAGAAGCTCCTGATCACCGGAGTGCTCACCGACTCCTCGATCGCGTTCCACGCGGCGCGTCTCGCGCAGGAGGAGGGGGCCGAGGTCGTGCTCTCCTCGTTCGGCCGCCAGATGAAGCTCACGCAGGCCTTCGCCAAGCGCCTGCCCGTCGAGGCGCCCGTCGTGCAGCTCGACGTGACGAACGACGACGACCTCGCCGGCCTGGCCGATGCCCTCCGCGAGCACACGGACCGCCTCGACGGCGTCGTGCACTCGATCGGCTTCGCCCCGCAGAGCGTCATGGGTGGCAACTTCCTCTCCGGCACCTGGGAGGACGTCGCCACTGCGCTCCAGGTCTCGACGTTCTCCTACAAGTCGCTCGCGGTCGCCGCGAAGCCGCTCATGACCGACGGCGGGGCCGTGGTGGGTCTCACGTTCGACGCCCAGTTCGCGTGGCCGGTCTACGACTGGATGGGCGTGGCGAAGGCCGGCCTCGAGTCCGCGAACCGCTACCTCGCGCGCGACCTGGGCCCGGACGGCATCCGTGCCAACCTCGTCTCCGCGGGCCCGATCCGCACGACGGCCGCCAAGTCCATCCCTGGCTTCGAGCAGATGGAGGACGGCTGGCCCAAGCGCGCGCCCCTCGGCTGGGACCAGACGACGGCGGAGCCCGCCGCCCGCGCGGTCGTGGCGCTCCTGTCCGACTGGTTCCCGGCGACGACCGGTGAGATCGTGCACGTCGACGGCGGCGTGCACGCCATGGGGCAGTGACCCAGGAGGAGCGCATGGGCGCGGAGACCACCGACGGCGGCGTGCGCCGCCTCGTCCTCCTGCGCCACGCGAAGGCGGAGCCGGGCGGCGGCAGCGTCGACGACGTGCTGCGTCCCCTCGCCCTCAACGGGCGCAGGCAGGCGGTCCGCGTCGGCGGCGCGCTGCGCGAGACGGGGCTCGTCCCCGAGCGCGTGCTGTGCTCGTCGGCGCTCCGCACGCGCCAGACCTGGGAACTCCTGTCCGCGCACCTGGGCGACGTCGACCCCGACGTCGTCGTGAGCGACGACCTCTACGCGGCCGACGTGACCGACGTGCTGGACCTCGTCCGGTCGACGGACTCGCGCGTCCGCACGCTGCTCGTCGTGGGGCACGAGCCCACGATGGCGGCGACAGCGTCGCACCTGGCCGACCCCGCCTCCGACGGCGGGGCGCTCGCCCAGGTGCGCGTCGGCGTGCCGACCGCGACGTACTCCGTCCTGGAGTCGGCGACGGCCTGGGACTCCTGGGTGCCTCGCGGCGCCCTGCTCACCTACGTGGGTCGCCCGTCCTGACGGTCCCGTCCTGCTCGTGACACGAGAGAGCCCTGGTCCGTGCGGACCAGGGCTCTCTCGCGTGCGGGGCGCGCCTCAGCGGGTCGCGTCCACCCGGTCGACGACGTCGAGGACGGCGTCGATGCGCGGCCCGTCGACGCCGTAGGGCGCCTGGGCCCGGACGACCGGCTTCGCGGCGAACGCGACGCCGATGCCCGCGGCGCCGATCATGTCGAGGTCGTTCGCGCCGTCGCCCACGGCGATCGTCGCGCTCATCGGCAGGCCGAGCTCGGCCGCGAACTCGCGCAGCGCGAGCTCCTTCGCGGCGCGGTCCACCACCGGTCCGGTCGTGCGACCGGTGAGCCGGCCGCCCGCGACCTCGAGCCGGTTCGCGCGGAAGCGGGTGATCCCCAGCTCGGCCGCGAGGTCGGCGACGATCTCCTCGAAGCCGCCCGACACGAGCCCGACCTCCCACCCGCGACGGTGCGCCTCGGCGACGAGCTCGCGCACGCCCGGCGTGAACGTCGCGCGGGCTCGGACGTCGGCGAACGCCTCGACGGGCACGCCGGCGAGGGTCGCGACGCGCTCGCGCAGCGAGGCGCCGAAGTCGATCTCGCCGCGCATCGCGCGCTCGGTCACCTCGGCGACCTCCGCGCGCGTGCCCGCGTGGTCGGCGAGGAGCTCGATGACCTCCTGCTCGATGAGCGTCGAGTCCACGTCCATGACGAGGAGCCGGACGGGGCCGCTCGTGGGGTCGGGGGTCACGCGGGGGCTCCTCGCGGTGTCGGTCTCGTCGATGCCCGGGCCGGGCACCTCGGCGGGCGCGTCGACGGGCAGCGCGACGCGGACGGCGTCGTGCACGACGCCGGCAGGGGTGGGCGTCACTCGACGACCGTCCCCTTGGGCACGACCGTGATGCCGGACTCGGTGACCGTGAACCCGCGGGCACGGTCCTGCTCGGGGTCGAGCCCGATGCGTGCCTGCTCGCCCACGACGACGTTCTTGTCGATGATCGCGCGGTGCACCTGTGCGTGGCGGTGCACCTGCACGCCGTCCATGAGCACGGAGTCGGACACGGACGACCACGAGTGCAGGTAGGTGCCGGGCGAGAGGACCGAGCCGACCGCCGTCGCGCCCGAGATGATCACGCCGGGGGAGACGATCGAGTCCGCGGCGTGCCCGAGGCGACCGCGGCCCGCGTGCACGAACTTCGCGGGCGGCAGGCCCGTGTAGCCCGTGTGCAGCGGCCACTCCTCGTTGTAGAGGTTGAAGACCGGGGTGACCGCGATCAGGTCCTTGTTCGCGTCGTAGTACGAGTCGATCGTCCCCACGTCGCGCCAGTAGTCGCGGTCGCGGTCGGTCGAGCCGGGGACGTCGTTGCGGATGAAGTCGTAGACCGCGGCCGTGCCCTTCTCGACGAACGCAGGCACGATGTCACCGCCCATGTCGTGGCGCGAGTCCGCGTTCGCGGCGTCCGACGTCACGGCGTCGATGAGCGCGTCCGTGTCGATGACGTAGTTGCCCATCGACGCGAGCACCTCGTCGGGCGAGTCGGCGAGGCCCACCGGGTCCTTGGGCTTCTCGCGGAACGCCGCGATCTTCGTCGGGTCCTTCGGGTCGGTCTCGATGACGCCGAACTGGTCCGCCATGGAGATCGGCTGGCGGATGCCCGCGACGGTGAGCTGCGCGCCGGACTCGACGTGCGCGTCGACCATCTGGGAGAAGTCCATGCGGTACACGTGGTCGGCGCCGACCACGACGACGATGTCCGGCCGCTCGTCGTCGATGATGTTGAGGCACTGGTAGATCGCGTCGGCGCTGCCGAGGTACCAGTGCTTGCCGACGCGCTGCTGCGCGGGCACCGGCGCGACGTAGTTGCCCAGGAGCGACGACATGCGCCACGTCTTCGTGATGTGCCGGTCGAGGCTGTGGGACTTGTACTGCGTGAGCACGATGATGTGCAGGTAGTGCGAGTTCACGAGGTTGGACAGCGCGAAGTCCACCAGGCGGTAGATGCCCCCGAACGGCACCGCGGGCTTGGCCCGCGAGGCGGTCAGCGGCATGAGGCGCTTGCCCTCGCCCCCGGCGAGGACGATGGCGAGGACTCGTGGTGCGGCGGCCATGCCCAGACCGTAGCCCCTCGGGGCGGTGCCACGCAGCAGGGAGCCGCATCCTGGGCGCGGCGCGTCCGCGCGCTCGCGCGTGGCGTCGGCGCGCGCCCTCGCGCCTGCCGCGAGACGGGGCCGCCGACGGTCATCGCGGGACCGCGGCGGGGGACTCGGCTACGGTGTGGCGCGTGAGAGTGGACCTGCTGACCCGTGAGTACCCGCCGCACGTCTACGGCGGCGCCGGCGTGCACGTCGCCGAGCTGTCCGCGGTCCTGCGCCGCCACGTCGACGTGCGGGTGCGCTGCTTCGACGGCCCGCGCGGCGAGGACGGCGTGACCGGCTACTCGGTCCCGGGCGTCCTCTCGGGGGCCAACGCCGCGCTCGGCACGTTCGGCGTCGACCTCCAGATGGCCGACGACGTCGCGGGCGCCGACCTCGTCCATTCCCACACCTGGTACGCCAACCTCGGCGGCCACCTGGCCGGGCTGCTGCACGGCGTCCCGCACGTGCTGTCCGCGCACTCGCTCGAGCCGCTGCGCCCGTGGAAGGCCGAGCAGCTCGGCGGCGGGTACGCGCTGTCCTCCTGGGCCGAGCGCACCGCGTACGAGGGAGCGGCCGGGATCATCGCCGTGTCCGGCGGGATGCGCGACGACATCCTGCGGGTCTACCCGCAGGTCGATCCCGCGAAGGTCCACGTGGTGCACAACGGCATCGACCTCGACGGCTGGCGGCGTCCGGAGTCGGAGACGCAGCGCGGTGGCGCCGACGGGGTCGTCCGCGGTCTGGGCATCGACCCCGACCGCCCGGCCGTCGTGTTCGTCGGCCGGATCACGCGCCAGAAGGGCCTGCCGTACCTGCTGCGCGCCGCGCGCTCGCTGCCCGACGAGGTCCAGCTCGTGCTGTGCGCCGGTGCTCCCGACACCCCGGAGATCGCCGCCGAGGTGAGCGGCGCCGTCGCCGAGCTCCAGAAGGAGCGCAGCGGCGTCGTCTGGATCGAGCAGATGCTCCCGCGCGCCGAGCTCGTCGCCGTGCTCGCCGCGTCCACCGTGTTCGTGTGCCCGTCCGTGTACGAGCCGCTCGGCATCGTCAACCTCGAGGCCATGGCCGTCGGGCTGCCCGTCGTCGGGACCGCCACGGGCGGCATCCCCGAGGTCGTGGACGACGGCGTCACGGGCCTCCTCGTCCCGATCGACCAGGCGGACGACGGCACGGGCACCCCGCTCGACCCCGACCGGTTCGTCGCGGACCTCGCGGCTGCGCTGACCCAGGTCGTGAGCGACCCCGAGCGCGCCGCCGTGATGGGCCGCGCCGCACGGCAGCGGGTCGAGGACCACTTCGCCTGGGACGCGATCGGGGAGCGCACGCTCGAGGTCTACCGGACGGTGCTGAGGCAGTCGTGATTGGCGCGGGGAGCGACCGGGTCGACGAGGCGTCGCGCCTCGTCGCCGCCGCACCCCGCGACGTCTACCGGGCCCTCGTCGACCAGGACGCTCTCGTCGCGTGGCTCCCTCCCGAGGGCATGACCGGTCGCTTCGAGCGGTTCGACCCGCACCCCGGCGGTGGCTACCGCATGGTCCTCGCCTACGACGACCCGCACGCCGATCGTGGCAAGACCGGCGAGGGGACGGACATCGTAGACGTCGCGATCATCGACCTCGTGCCCGGCCGGAGCGTCGTGCAGCAGGTCGACTTCCCGTCCGACGACCCGGCCTTCGCCGGCACCATGACGATGACCTGGACCGTCGAGCCCGCCGCGGACGGGGCGCGCGTCACCGTACGCGCCACGGGCGTGCCGTCAGGCATCTCGCCGGAGGACCACGTCGCCGGAATGGCGTCGTCGCTCGCGCACCTCGACGCGTACGTGACCTCGCGCTCCTGAGTCGCCTCGGGCGGGCGACGGGTTGTCCACAAGGCGGGGCGTGCGGGTTTCGCCCGGCGCGTGGTTTCGCTAGGTTGCTGGGCAGCCCGCGCGCCTCGTGGACGTGGCGTGCGGTGGTTCGCATCGATCTGCAGGGGGTCTCGTGCGTCGTTCTCGTGTGCTGTGCCGTGCCCGACGGCGGTCGCTCGTCGTGGGCGCCGTCGTCGCGGTGGGGTGGGTGGTCGCCGGGTGCACCGGGGGCGGCGACCCCGGCCCGTCACCGTCGGTGGAGGAACCGGTGGTGCCGACGCCGTCGGAGACGCCGGAGCCCACGCCGACCGAGACCGGCCCGGCGAAGCCGGAACGTCCCGCGGCGATGGACCGTGACGACGCGGAGGGTGCAGCGGCGGCGGCGGAGTACTTCCTCGAGCTCTACCCGTACGTCATGGCGACCGGCGACACCACCGAGTGGGAAGCCATGTCCCATGCCGAGTGCGGCTACTGCTCCGGCAGCCTCGAGAACGCTAACTGGCTCGTCGAGACCCATTCGGTCTTCACCGGTGGAGCCACGACGACGGAGGTGCTGCACAACTACTCACGAGACGAGGCGACCGGCATCTACCCGGTCGACCTGCGATCGACTCAAGAGTCGATCTTGGTGGTCGACGAGGCTGGCGAAACCGTCGAACAAGTAGACGAAGATGTTCTCGATGTCCGAGTGGAGGTCGGACGAAACGCGGGGCTCTGGGTGATCGTCGAGGTCGTACCTCTCTCCGAGGTGGGCTCCTGATGGATCGTTTCGGCACGCTTCTCGCGCTCGCAGTCCTTCTGACTGGTGGTTCTGGAGTAGCCACGAGCACTGGCCACTTGCATCGGTCGTCGGTGGGGCTCGCGATCTCGGCGCGCCCAGCAGCCTTGTCGAACGCTGCTCCGGGTGGCCCTCCGGGTGGCCCTCCGGGCGGATTCGGTCATAGGGAACAGGCGTCTGGCCAAGAGATTAACGTCGAGGCCTGGCGGGACACAGCCGCCGGAGGGGCCCACGAAGTCGCCCCTTCAGCAGGAGGCCCCGCGACGGAAAGGTACTTCCGCTCCACGCAGAAGTTGTGCGACCTCTTCGACGGGCTGGACGACCCGACGTCGGACTTGTCACAGGGATGCGCAGACTTCCAGAGGCTCGTCGAGGGAGAGCAACTCGAGTGCGAGGCAGACTCGTTCTACCTCGGCGCTCTGTACCGTCAGACCCGCGAGATCAGCGCCGACGGCACGCCGGGTGCGTGGTCTGCGTCCGGCGAGCCCGTCGCGGACCAGTCGTGCGTCACGCCAGCCGATCTCGCCGGAGAGGCCGAGCGCGCATTTGCGACGCTCGCGCTCGCGCCGTCGCCGATCGTCGTGCAGCCCCCCGACGGGTGGACCCTGGTCAACGTCCCCACCATCACGTACACCCAGCCCACCGAGCAGACCCTGGACACGACGCTGCTCGGCATCTCGGTGCAGGTCCGCGCTGCTCCGCGCTCGTTCACCTGGGACTACGGCGACGGCACCACCCCGCTCACCACGACCGACCCGGGAGCGGCCTATCCCCACCACACCGTCGCGCACACGTACGACCAGCCCGCCGACCAGGTCCAGATCGCTCTCACCACGACCTGGTCAGGGCAGTTCCGCATCACCGGCACTCCCACCTGGACCGACGTCACCGGCACCGCCACCACCACCAGCACCGCGGCACCCCTGCGCGTCTACGAGGCTCGATCCCGCCTCGTCACCGACAACCTGCCCGACTGACGCGGCCATCCACCGGGGGGCCGGACCCACCGCAAGAGTCCCGGACGGCCGATCGACTTCGGCGCCCAGCAGCAGATCCGCTACCGCGCCCTCAGAGCAGGTCGTTCTCCGCCTCTTCGATGAGGGTGCTCCACCACGAGTCCGGCCCGGTCGCGGTGCGGTCGATCGCGTGGAGCCGCTTCCGGAGCTTCCTCAGCCGTGCGCGGTGAGAGAGCCCGTTGCCTGCTGGGAGGACGCGAGGACGAACCCGCCCCTCCCGGAAAGCACGAAGACGCTCCGCGGCCTGCTCGGCCGTCATCGTCACCGGTGTCGGCGCGGGCGGCCCGGAGCCCAGATACTCCGCGAAGGCTTCCAGGAAGCCCTCGGTGGCCCTCCGGTCGCGGTTGAGCGGCGAGCATTCGCCTGTTGCGACGTCGCACACCGATGTCGTCCCGTCACTGCCCTCCATGACCAGAAACTCTCCATCGTGCACACTGCCGATCTCGCGAGTGCCGGAATCGACGTCCGCTCTCGCGGTCGCCGGGTACAGGCGGATACCGAACACAGATGCTCCTCGCGTACGCACTCGACTCTCTCGGGACGGACCGCAACACCTTCAGCCCCGCCGCACGACCTTGATCAACGCACCCTAGGCCGACGCGGCGTCGTCCTCATCTCCTGCCCTCGCCGCCCACCTCCCGCACCCGGACGTCGACCTCGGCGCGAGGCGCCTCGGCGACCGGCAGGCGGGACGTCGTCGTGCCCGAGCGCGGCACCCTCGCGAGATCGACCCCAGCGTTCGAGTTCGACCCTCAGCAGGCCGATCTCACGACCTGCGGGTCTCGCGGAACGTCAGGAGGCGATCCAGAGCGTGGCGGCGCCGACGGCGTGGCGGGAGGCGCGGTCGACCTCGCGCAGGGCGGTGGAGCGCTGGTCGGCCTGCCAGAGGTTGACCGAGCCGCCGTCGTCGGCGGTGGCGAGGTCGACGATGGCGCGCAGACGCACGGCCTGGGTGAGGACCTGGACGGCCCGGGGCGGGACCGACGACGGGAGCTGCCAGGTCGGGGCGCCGCCCGCGCGCAGGTCGGCGATGGCACCGGCGGCGTCGTCTCGCCAGCGCGCGACGTCGAGCTCGTCGAGGGCGCGGGTCGCGAGCAGCAGGGCGGTGCGCAGGTCGCGCTCGGCCTCCGCGAGCGTGCCGAGCGCCCCGAGCACGCGGGTGCTCCAGGGCCCGACCGAGGTCACGTGCCAGGTGACGAGGTGACCGGGCTCGAGGTCGCTGCCGAACTCCGTGACCTCGGGCACGAGCGCCCACGACCCGGACGACGTGGTGACGACGACGCACTCGCCGGCGTCGGTCGCGCGCGCCGCGGCCTCCGGCGGGACGCCGGTGACGTCGCCGGGGACCGGGGCGAGCGCTACGACTTCGCGCGCGTCGCCGGCCCAGGCGCCGGCCAGGTCCTCCAGGCGGAGATCGCCCAGCGCCCCGGACACGACGTGCGGCTCGTCGTCGCGCTGTACCGCGCGGAGCAGGCGGGCCAGGCCGTCGTCGTCGCCGAGGCGCACCGCGCGCAGCCAGAGCGCGAGGAGCGCGCTGCGGGGGAGGGCGCCTGCGCTCGAGGCAGAGCCGGGTCCGGGACCGGGACCGGAGGCGTCGTGCGGACCCTCGGACGAGTGTGAGACCACGACGGCCAACCTATAGGGTCGGTGACCATGAGCGCGGTTCTCGACCTGAAGGGCGTCACCGTCCGACGTCACCCCAAGACCATCCTCGACGCGGTGGACTGGCAGGTGAACGAGGGCGAGCGGTGGGTCGTGCTGGGCCGCAACGGCGCCGGCAAGACGACGCTCCTCCAGGTCGCGTCCGCGCGGATGCACCCCACGGCAGGCACCGCTGACATCCTGGGCGAGCGGCTGGGCCGCGTCGACGTCTTCGAGCTCCGGCCACGCATCGGGCTCGCGTCCGCGGCCCTCGCGGAGCAGATCCCCGGAGACGAGACGGTGCGCGACGTCGTGCTCACGGCTGCCTACGGCGTCACCGGGCGCTGGCGCGAGGAGTACGAGGAGTTCGACGCGGAGCGCGCGAGCGACCTGCTCGCCGCGTTCGGCGTGGACCACCTCGCGGACCGCCTGTTCGGCACCCTCTCCGAGGGCGAGCGCAAGCGCACCCAGATCGCGCGGTCGCTCATGACAGACCCCGAGCTCCTGCTCCTCGACGAGCCGGCCGCGGGCCTGGACCTCGGCGGGCGCGAGGAGCTGGTCGGCGCGCTGTCCGAGCTCGCGGGCGACCCGGCGTCCCCGGTGCTCGTCCTCGTCACGCACCACGTCGAGGAGATCCCGCCGGGGTTCACCCACCTGCTCCTGCTCAAGGACGGAGTCGTGCACACGGCCGGCCCGGTCGAGGAGGTCCTCACGGCCGAGAACCTCAGCGACGCGTTCGGCATGCCCCTCCTCGTCGCGCACGGTGGTGGGCGCTGGATGGCGCGCGCCGCGCGGGTGTGACGCACCCGTCCTCGGCCAGGTGCGTCGAGGGGCGTGCTTTCCGGGCGGAAATTCGGTAAAGTACACGTAAAGCGCGCACGTGGGAACGGGGGTCGAGATGGACTGGCTGTGGTGGGTCGGAGCGGCGCTTCTCCTCGCTCTCGTGGAGATCATCTCGCTCGACCTCGTGCTCATCATGCTGGCCGGCGGCTCGCTCGCCGCAGCCGGCGTCAACGCCGCCGGTGGGCCGCTGTGGCTCCAGATCGTGGCGTTCGCGGTCGTGAGCGCCGTCCTGCTGCTCACCCTGCGGCCGTGGCTCCTGCGCCATCTGCGTTCGCGCGTCCCGCTCACGGAGACGAACGTCGCCGCCCACGTCGGCCGCACGGCGCTCGCCGTCGACCGCGTGAGCGAGCTCGGCGGCCGCGTGAAGCTCGTCGGCGAGGTCTGGACCGCGCGGACCGAGCCCGACGCTCCCCAGATCCCCGTGGGGACGGAGGTGCGCGTCGTGCGGATCGACGGCGCGACGGCCGTCGTCGCGCCGCTGCCCGCGCAGCACCCGACCGGGACGTGACCGACCGGCACGACCCGCACCGCGCCGCCGGGCGACCGGTCGCGCCGACGACCAGGAGGTAGTCGATGAACGACCCCAGTCCCGGAACGATCCTCGCGTACGTCGTCCTCGCGCTGATCCTGATCTTCGTGGTCGTCGCGCTCGTCAAGGCGGTGCGCATCGTGCCGCAGGCGGTCGCGATCATCGTCGAGCGCCTGGGCCGGTACTCACGCACCCTCGAGCCGGGCCTGCACCTCCTGGTGCCGTTCATCGACCGCGTGCGCGCCTCGGTCGACCTGCGCGAGCAGGTCGTCTCGTTCCCGCCGCAGCCCGTGATCACGTCGGACAACCTCGTGGTCAGCATCGACACGGTGATCTACTTCCAGGTCACGGAGCCCAAGTCGGCGGTCTACGAGATCGCGAACTACATCACCGCGATCGAGCAGCTCACCGTCACGACGCTGCGCAACGTCATCGGCTCGATGGACCTCGAGCAGACGCTCACGAGCCGTGACCAGATCAACGGCCAGCTCCGCGGTGTCCTCGACGAGGCGACGGGTCGCTGGGGCATCCGCGTCAACCGCGTCGAGCTCAAGTCGATCGACCCGCCCCCCAGCGTGCAGGGCTCCATGGAGCAGCAGATGCGCGCCGAGCGTGACCGCCGCGCCGCCATCCTCACCGCGGAGGGCGTCAAGCAGTCGCAGATCCTCACGGCCGAGGGCGAGAAGCAGGCGGCGATCCTCCGGGCCGAGGGTGACGCGCAGTCCAAGATCCTCACCGCCGAGGGCGAGGCCCGCGCGATCCTCCAGGTGTTCGACGCCATCCACGAGGGCGACGCCGACCCCAAGCTGCTCGCGTACCAGTACCTCCAGATGCTCCCGCAGATCGCGAACGGCAGCGCCAGCAAGCTGTGGGTCGTGCCGACGGAGTTCACGGCGGCGCTCGGGTCCATCGCCAAGGGGTTCGGCGGCGTGCCGGGGATCGACGGCGGGGGAGTGCCGAGTGGGACGCCCGCCCAGGACGCGGAGGCGGCCGAGGCGAGCGCCGAGGCGCGTCGCGAGCGCGAGCGCGACCGCGTGAAGTTCGGCGTGCCGTCGCTCACCGACCCGTCGGAGGCGCTGGCCGAGGCGCGCCGCCAGGCCGAGGCGGCCACCGCGGACGCCACGAGCGCAGGCACGCGGTCCGGTCTCCCGTTCGACCCGCAGACGGAGCGTGGCCAGCACCCGGGTGGCTCCGGTGAGCACCGCGCGGGCCCGCCGGAGCCGGGTGCCGCGACGCCGCGCCCGCTGGGCGGCCCCTCCCAGTACGCGCCGCCCCCGCCGCCCGTCGAGGACGCGCCCGAGACGGACGAGCCGCCGGCCGACGGGCCGCCGCCGTCGTTCCCGCCGCACCGCTGACCTCCGTGGTCGACTCCGCGCGGTCGACTTCGACAGCACGGCCACGCTGACGCGCGCGTCGCACGCGCGGTCCTCGTGACGTGCGGCCGACGACGGTCCGCGCTGCAGAGCCCCGCACCCTCCCGGGTGCGGGGCTCTCGCGCGTCGGGGGTGCGCCGTCGGTGGCGCTCGCGGCGTTCCGCCATGAGCGGACCTTCTTGCGAGTGAGTGCTCACTCAGTTAGCGTCAGCCTCGTGACACAGCTCCCCGTAGCGGCGAACACACCGCCTGAGAGGTCGCCCGACGCGATGCCCGACGCGCCGGACACGCCCGCTCCTGAGCGCACGCGCGCGCGGCCGCTCTCGCGCGAGGAACGGCGCGACGCGATCGCCGCCGCGACGATCCCGCTCCTCGTCGAGCACGGCGCCGCCGTGACGACGCGCCAGATCGCCGACGCCGCAGGCGTCGCGGAGGGCACGCTGTTCCGCGCGTTCGCGGACAAGGACGAGATCCTGCACGCCGCCGTCGTGCGTTCGCTCGACCCCGCGCCCGCGGTCGCGGCGATCGGCCTGCTCCCGGACGACGACGGGCTGCGCCCGCTCGTGGTGAGCATCGTCGAGTTCCTGCTCGAGGCGCAGCGGGTCGGCATGCGGATCTTCGCCGCCGCGCACCAGGTGCTCGACCCGCACCGCCACTCCGCCGACCGGGGAACCGCCCCGCACGGGGGCGCGGTGCCCGACCGCCTGACCGCGGACCGCGTCGAGACCGTGCGCCGGATGCGGGCCGGGGACGGCCCGGACGCCCGCCGGGCGGGCTTCGACGCGCGGGAGCGGTCCGCGCGCGAGATCGTCGGCGCGATCGAGCGCAAGCTCGCGGCCCACGGCGCGGCGCTGCGCGTGGAGCCGGGGCTCGCGGCGCGCGCCGTCTTCTCCCTCGTCTTCGGAAACGCCTTGCCGCACCTCTCGGGCGGTGACAGGCTCGACGCCGTGCAGCTCGCCGACCTGATCCTGGGCGGCATCGGAGCGGACGTCACCACCGACCCCTCGCCCTGACGGGCCCCACCGCGCCCCGACAGCCCTCGCCCGGCTCCGTCCCCGGTTCGAGGCCCCGACGCACCTGGAGCGTCCACGGCCCGACCGCCCGTCCCGTAGCCCCCACCCGGACAGGAAACCCATGCTCGTCAGCCTCTTGCGGACGCGGTTGCGTCCCTACCTGACACCGATCCTCATCCTCCTCGGCCTCCAGCTCGTCGCGACGCTCGCGTCGCTGTACCTGCCGAGCCTCAACGCCGACATCATCGACCAGGGCGTCACGCAGGGCGACACCGCCTACATCATGCGCACCGGCGGACTCATGCTCCTCGTGAGCCTCGGCCAGGTCGTGTGCGCGGTCGCCGCGGTCTACTTCGGCGCGCGGGTCGCGATGTCGTTCGGCCGCGACGTGCGCGCCGGGCTGTTCACCAACGTGCAGCGCTTCTCCGCCCAGGAGATGGGCCAGTTCGGTGCGCCGTCCCTCATCACGCGCACCACGAACGACGTGCAGCAGGTGCAGATGCTCGTGCTGCTGTCGCTGACCATCATGGTCATGGCGCCGATCATGCTGGTCGGCGGCGTGGTCATGGCGCTCCAGGAGAACGTCGAGCTCTCTGCCCTGCTGCTCGTCATCGTGCCCGTGCTCGGCGTGAGCGTGGGGCTGATCATCTGGCGGATGGTCCCGTACTTCCGGCAGATGCAGAAGAAGATCGACGGGATCAACGCCGTCCTGCGCGAGCAGATCACGGGCATCCGCGTGATCCGGGCGTTCGTGCGCGAGCGGCGCGAGGCCGAGCGGTTCGACGTCGCGAACGACGCGCTGTTCGACGTCTCGCTCAAGGCGGGCAAGCTTATGGCGCTCATGTTCCCGACCGTCATGCTCGTCATGAACGCGTCGAGCATCGCGGTGCTGTGGTTCGGCGGTCGCCAGATCGACGCGGGCGACATGGAGGTCGGGGCGCTCACCGCGTTCCTGTCCTACCTCATGTACATCCTCATGGCCGTGATGATGTCGACGATGATGTTCATGATGGTGCCGCGCGCGGCGGTCTCCGCCGAGCGCATCACGGACGTCCTGCGCACGACCGCCACGGTCGTCGAGCCGGAACAGCCCGTGGTCCTCACCTCGCGCATCGGGCGCGTCGAGCTCGACGGCGTCGAGTTCCGCTACCCGGGCGCCGAGGAACCCGTGCTGCACGACGTCTCGTTCGTCGCCGAGCCCGGGCAGACGACCGCGATCATCGGCTCGACCGGCTCCGGCAAGACGACGCTGCTCAACCTCGTGCCGCGGCTGTTCGACGTCACGGGCGGGTCCGTGCGGATCGACGGGACCGACGTGCGCGACCTCACGGGCGCCGACCTCGGGTCGCTCCTCGGCCTCGTGCCGCAGAAGGCGTACCTGTTCTCCGGCACGGTCGCGGACAACCTCCGGTACGGCCGACCCGACGCGACCGAGGAGCAGATGTGGGAGGCGCTCGACGTCGCCCAGGCCCGCGAGTTCGTCGAGGCGCTCGACGGCGGTCTCGACGCACCCGTCGCGCAAGGTGGGACGAACTTCTCGGGCGGCCAGCGTCAGCGTCTCGCCATCGCCCGTGCGATCGTGCGCGACCCCGCGGTCTACCTGTTCGACGACTCGTTCTCCGCGCTCGACTACGCGACGGACGCCCGCCTGCGCGCGGCGCTCGCGCCCCGCACGCGGCGCTCGACCGTGATCGTCGTGGCGCAGCGCGTCGCGACGATCCGCGGCGCCGACCAGATCCTCGTGCTCGACCACGGCCGCATCGTCGGCCGCGGCACGCACGCCGAGCTCCTCGAGTCCAACGAGACGTACCAGGAGATCGTCTACTCCCAGCTCTCGATCGAGGAGGCAGCATGAGCGGCGAGCACGACGCCTCGCGCACGCCCGCGTCGTCGGGCCCCGGCGCGCCCGGAACGGACGCGCCTGCCGCGAAGGGCCGCGACGTCGCATCCACGCGCATGGTCGGACGGCCCCGTGGCGGCGGCCCCGGCCCCATGGGCGGCATGGGGGTGCCCGGGGAGAAAGCGCTCGACTTCAAGGGCTCCCTGCGCCGGTTCGCGGCGTCGCTGCGACCCGAGCGCGTGCCGATCGTCGCCGTCGTGATCCTCGGCGTCGTGTCGGTGGCGCTCGCCGTCGCCGGCCCCAAGCTCCTCGGCAACGCGACGAACATCATCTTCGCGGGCGTCGTCGGCTCTCAGCTCCCCGCAGGCGTGACGCAGGCCCAGGCCGTCGACGCGCTGCGCGCCCAGGGGCAGGACCAGATCGCGGACCTCGTCTCCGGCGTGCCCGGCCTCGTCCCCGGCGAGGGCATCGACTTCACGGCGCTCGCGACCGTGCTCGCGTGGGTGCTCGCGGTCTACGTCGGATCGTTCCTGTTCGGGTGGCTCCAGGGGCGCATCACGGCGATCGTCGTGCAGCGCACCGTCTACCGGCTGCGCGGCGAGGTGCAGGCCAAGCTCGGGCGCCTCCCGCTGTCCTACTTCGACCGCAACCCGCGTGGCGAGATCCTCTCGCGCGTGACGAACGACATCGACAACATCTCCCAGACGCTCACCCAGACGCTCTCGCAGCTCGTGACGTCGGTGCTCACCGTGGTCGGCGTGCTCGGCGTGATGTTCTGGATCTCGCCGCTGCTCGCGGTGGTCGCGCTCGTGACGGTGCCGCTGTCCGTGCTCATCACGGCGCAGATCGCGAAGCGCTCGCAGCCGCAGTTCATCCAGCAGTGGGCCGCCACGGGGCGCCTCAACGCCCACATCGAGGAGATGTACACCGGGCACACGCTCGTCAAGGTCTACGGCCACCAGCAGGCCGCGATCGACGACTTCGAGCGCGAGAACGGCGCCCTGTACGACGCGAGCTTCAAGGCGCAGTTCATCTCCGGCACCATCCAGCCGGCGATGGGCTTCATCGCGAACCTCAACTACGTGATCGTCGCGGTCGTCGGCGGGCTGCGCGTCGCGTCGGGCACCATGACGCTCGGCGACGTGCAGGCGTTCATCCAGTACTCGCGCCAGTTCACGCAGCCCATCACGCAGATCGCGTCGATGATGAACCTGCTCCAGTCGGGCGTCGCGTCGGCCGAGCGCGTCTACGACCTGCTCGACGCCGAGGAGCAGACGCCGGACCCGTCGCCTGCGGAGACGGTCGACCCGGTGCGCGGCCGCGTCGCGTTCGACGACGTGTCGTTCTCCTACAGCCCCGACACGCCGCTCATCGAGCACCTCGACCTCGTCGTCGAGCCCGGCCAGACGATCGCGATCGTCGGGCCGACGGGGGCGGGCAAGACCACGCTCGTCAACCTGCTCATGCGGTTCTACGACGTCGACTCCGGCCGGATCACGCTCGACGGCGTGGACACGCGCGCCATGACGCGCGACGACCTGCGCTCCGACATCGGGATGGTGCTCCAGGACACGTGGCTGTTCAAGGGCACGATCGAGGAGAACCTGCGCTACGGCGTGCGCGACGGGCGCGACGTGGGCGAGGAGGAGTTCCTCGCGGCGACGCGCGCGACGCACGTCGACCCGTTCGTGCGCACGCTGCCCGACGGGTACGCGACGGTGATCGACGACGAGGGCTCGAGCGTGAGCGCGGGGGAGAAGCAGCTCCTCACGATCGCGCGCGCGTTCCTCGCCGACCCGGCGATCCTCGTGCTCGACGAGGCGACGAGCTCGGTCGACACGCGCACCGAGGTGCTGGTCCAGCAGGCGATGAACGCGCTGCGCGAGGGGCGCACGTCGTTCGTCATCGCGCACCGCCTGTCGACGATCCGCGACGCGGACACGATCCTCGTCATGGAGCACGGCTCGATCGTCGAGCAGGGCTCGCACGACGAGCTGCTCGCGGCCGGCGGCGCGTACGCGCGGCTGTACGAGAGCCAGTTCGCGGCTCCGGTCGGCGCCGAGGCGGAGGACGACGCGGTGGACGCCGCCGCGGCCCCCGCGGGGCGGTCGGCGGGCGCCTGACGGACGGCTGGCACGGCTCGGCCCGCGTGCGTCCGCCTGAGGGCGGAAAGACGCGGGCCGAGCCGTGTGACGACCGGGGAACCGCGCTCAGGCGAGCGAGAGGAAGAGCTTCTCGAGCTTCGCCACGTCGAGCGTCGGGTCCTCGCCGTCCTCGGCCGGCTCGGTGAAGCACTGGCGCATGCCGGACGCGATGATCGCGAAGCCCGCGCGGTCGAGCGCGCGCGACACGGCCGAGAGCTGCGTGACGACGTCCTCGCAGTCCCGGCCCTCGTCGATCATGCGCACGACGGCCGCGAGCTGGCCCTGGGCGCGCTTGAGCCGGTTGACGACCTTGTCCATGTCGGTGCGGTCGAGCTCCACGGGTGTTCTCCTGCATTCGTCTGGGAGGGGTGGCAGCGAGCGGGCTGCCGGCAGGTCTGCGTCCGCCGGGCTCGCCTCGGGGTCGGGTCGGCGGGGTCGGTGTCAGGCGCAGGTGCAGCGCTGCTCGGGCGGCACCTCGGCCATGACCTCGTCGGCGTGCATGCCGCAGCCGGTCCAGGTGGTCTTGCCGCACGTGCGGCACAGGGCGGGACTGCACACGGTGTGTCTCCTCGGTTCGGGGTTCGGGGTTCGGGGTTCGGGGTCGGCCGGACCGCTGTCCGGGCGGGCCTGGGCGGTCGGTGCAGGATCAGCGTCGCACGGCTCCGCCCGCGGCCTGCCACGCGCCGAGCCCGCCGGACAGGCTCGTCGCGGTGTAGCCGAGCGACCGGAGCTGGCGGGCCGCGGTGCGCGAGCGCATCCCGGACGCGCACACGACGACGACGGTCGCGCCGTCCTTCAGGCGCCGGGGCGCGGCCGACGGGACGTCGGCGAGCGGCACGTGCACGGCCTGGGGCGCGTGCCCGGCGCGCCACTCGTCGCGCTCGCGCACGTCCAGGAGCGTCGCGCCGTCGCGGACGAGCTGCACCGCGGTGGCGGCGTCGACGGTCGGGCGCACGCCGCCGTCGTCGGACGAGCGGGAGAGCAGACGGCGGAGGCGGTCGATCATGCGGGGACTCCTTCGAGGATGCGCGCGGCGCGCGGGGTGGTGGTCAGGGTGAGCCAGCCGCCGGAGAGGTTGCGCGCGTCGAGCCCGGCGGCGAGCAAGATGCGAGTGGCGAGGTAGGAGCGCACGCCGCTCGCGCAGTGCACGGCGACGGGGCGCCCCGCCGCGGCGGCGCGCACCTCGTCGAGCCGCTCGCGCAGCTCGGTGTGCGGCACGTTGAGGGCGCCGTCGAGGTGGCCGCCGGCGTGCTCGGCGCGCGACCGGACGTCGAGCACGAGGGAGGTCGCGACGACCTCGTCGAGGTCGGCCGCGTGCCACTGCGGCATGGTGCCGTCGAGCACGTTCTGGGCGACGAAGCCCAGCATGTTGACGACGTCCTTGGCGGCGCCGTAGGGCGGGGCGTACGCGAGCTCGAGCTCGGCGAGGTCGTCGGCGGTGAGCCCGGCGCGCAGCGCGGTCGCGAGCACGTCGATGCGCTTGTCCACCCCGGCGCGGCCCACGGCCTGCGCGCCGAGCAGGCGGCCGTCGGGCGCGAAGCTCGCCGTCACGTGCACCGGCTCCGCCCCGGGGAACCACCCCGCGTGGTGGGCGGCGTGGACCCGGACCTGTTCGTGCGCCATGCCGGCGGCCGTCAGCGTCGCGTGGCTCGGCCCGGTGACGGCGGCCGCGAGGCCGAACACGCGCACGACGGCGGTGCCGAGCACGGGCGCCTGCGGCGTCGTCGGGTGGCCCAGCATCGAGTCAGCGGCGCGCCGGCCCTGGCGGTTGGCCGGGCCCGCGAGCGGGACGGGCCCCCTCGCGCCGGTCACCGCGTGCACGACCTCGACGGCGTCGCCGACGGCCCACACGTGCGGGTCGGACGTGCGCTGGTCGGCGTCGACGCGGATCGCGCCGCGCTCGCCGAGCGCGAGCCCCGCGGCCGCGGCGAGGTCGCTCGCGGGCCGTACACCCACGCTGACGAGCACCACGTCGGCCTCGAGGGCTGTGCCGTCCGTGAGCTCGAGCGCGACGGCGTGGTGCGCGCCCGCCGGCAGCGGCACGACGGCGCTCGCGGAGGTTCCGAGGTGGAGCCCGACGCCGTGGTCGCGCAGCTCCTCCGCGAGCAGCGGCGCGAGGTCCGGCTCGAGCGGCGGGAGCACCTGGTCGGCACGCTCGACGACGTCGACGGACAGGCCACGGGTGACGAGCGCCTCCACGGCCTCGAGCCCGATGAACCCCGCACCGACGACGACGGCCCGCACGGGGGCGGTGCGCCCCGCTGTGACCTCGGCCTCGAGGGCCGCGAGCCGCTCGGCGATCGCGTCGAGGTCCGCGATCGTCCGCAGCGTATGGACCGCCGGGTGGTCGAGACCCTCGACCGGCGGGAGCACGGTCGTCGCGCCCGGCGCGAGGAGGAGCGCGTCGTAGGCGAGCTCGTAGGTCTCGCCCTCGGCCGTGACGGTGACCGTCCGCGCGGTCCGGTCGATCGCCGTGACGCGGTGCCGGGTCCGGACGTCCAGGTCGAGGCTCGCGCGCAGCGACGCGGGGGAGTGGAGCAGGAGGGTGTCGCGGTCCGCGATCTCGCCCGACACCTGGTACGGCAGGCCGCAGCCCGCGAACGAGACGTGGTCGGACTGCTCGAGCACGACGATCGACGCGTGCTCGTCGAGGCGGCGGGCGCGCGCGGCGGCGCTCATGCCGCCCGCGACGCCCCCGACGACGACGATGCGGCGCAGCCCGTCGGAGTCGGACGGGTGGGCGGTCAGGCCGGTGGTCGAGGGGATCATGACTCGACGATACCCTGGGGGGTATCCCTGGAGGCAAACCGACAGCGGTGAGAGGTCCGTCACGGGACGTCTCCGAGTCGGTGGGCGGACCCCCTCACAGCCGACGAACAGCCACGCCACCCGGGCGGCACACGCCCGCTCCGTAGACACGGACCATGAGCACCCCGACCCCACCCCCGCACGACCCGCCCGCCGTCCTGCGCCCGCGCCGACGACGATGGCGCGTCGCGCTCGTCGTGGCCCTCGCCGTGCTGCTCCCGCTGGGAGGCGCGACGGCGTGGGCGCTGGACCGGTTCGTCGTCGAGCACGTCGAGATCGCCGACGTGACGGCGTACGAGGCGTCCCGGAGCTCCGACGCGGACGGGACGTCGGACCACGGCACCACGGCGGACGACGGCGCGGGCACCTCGGCCGGCACCGCCGCGGGCGCCGCGACCGTCGACGGCGACACCTACACGTCGGACGGCACGCGCATCACGGTCTCCCAGGTGACCACCGGCTCGGGCGACGACACCGTGACGTACTACGTGGCCGACGTCGTGCTCTCCGACATGACGGACCTGCGCTCCGCTTTCGCCCAGGACGCGTTCGGCACGAACATCACGGAGACGACGTCGGACATCGCCGCAGACCACGACGCCGTCCTCGCGATCAACGGCGACTACTACGGCTTCCGCGACACCGGCATCGTCGTCCGCAACGGCGTCGTGTACCGGGACGAGGGCGCGCGCGAGGGCCTCGCGCTCTACCGCGACGGCCACGTCGAGGTCTACGACGAGACGTCGACCGACGCGCAGGGCCTCGTCGACGCCGGGGTTTGGAACACGCTCTCGTTCGGGCCGGCACTCGTCGAGGACGGCGAGGTCGTAGCCGGGATCGACGACGTCGAGGTCGACACGAACGTCGGGAACCACTCGATCCAGGGCGAGCAGCCGCGCACGGCCCTCGGGGTCGTGGGCGAGAACCACCTCGTCCTCGTCGTCGTGGACGGCCGCCAGGAGGGCTACTCCCGCGGCGTGACCATGACGGAGCTGGCCGGGATCCTCCAGGACCTCGGCGCGACGACCGCGTACAACATCGACGGCGGCGGGTCCTCGACCCTCTACTTCGACGGCGAGGTCGTCAACAGCCCGTCGCAGGGTCGCGAGCGCGGCACGTCCGACGTGCTCTACGTCGCGGACGGTGTGTGATGGCCGCAGCGACCACGCGCGCTGCTGCCGCGGTGCCCGTTGCGCACGCCGCCCGGACCGCCGTCGTCGTCCCCGCGTACCAGCCCGACGCGCGGCTCGTCGCGCTCGTCGACGCGCTGCGGGCCGCGGTCCCGGGGCTGCCGGTCGTGGTGGTCGACGACGGCAGCGACCGGCGGTGCGGGGGAGTGTTCCGCGCGGTGCGTGCGCTGGGCGCCGTCGTGCTCGCGGTGCCGGTGAACCGCGGGAAGGGCCACGCGCTGCGCACCGGCGTCCGGTGGGTGCGCGACCGGTTGCCCGGCCACGGCGTCGTGTGTGCCGACGCGGACGGGCAGCACACGGTCCTCGACGTGCTCCGCGTGGCGGCGCGGTCGCAGAGCGAGCCCGACGCCGTCGTGCTCGGCGCACGACGCTTCGCAGGCGACGTCCCGCTGCGCAGCCGCGTGGGCAACGCCGCGACGCGCTGGGCGTTCACGGCCGCGACGGGGACCCGCGTGCGCGACACCCAGACCGGGCTGCGCGCCTACGGGCCGGGCCTGCTCGACGACCTGCTCGCCGTGCGCGGCGACCGGTACGAGTACGAGCTGCGCGCGCTCCTCGACGCGACCCGCGCAGGCCGCCGGATCGTCGAGGTGGACGTGGCGACGGTCTACCTCGACGACAACGCGTCCTCCCACTTCCGGCCCGTCGCCGACTCGCTGCGCGTGTGGGCTCCGCTGCTGC
This sequence comes from Cellulosimicrobium sp. GQ32, assembly GCF_059758455.1. Classification (NCBI taxonomy): domain Bacteria; kingdom Bacillati; phylum Actinomycetota; class Actinomycetes; order Micrococcales; family Promicromonosporaceae; genus Cellulosimicrobium; species Cellulosimicrobium sp. GQ32. The sequence continues at coordinate 68,250 of NZ_JCAXEP010000013.1, forward strand.
GGTTCGCCGCGTCGTCGCTCGGGTCGGCCGCGGTCGACGTCGTCGCGCTGCTCGCGCTGCACGCGCTCACCGGGTCGCTCCTCGCGGCCGTGGTGGGCGCGCGCCTGCTCAGCGCGGGCGTGAACTTCGCCGTCAACCGTCGCCTCGTGTTCGCGGACGGGCGCGACGTCCCGCTGCGCGCCGCCGTCGTGCGGTACGCGGCGCTCGCGGTCGTGCTGCTCGCGGCGAGCTACGGGCTGCTCGCGCTGCTGACCGGGCTCGGCGTGCCGCTCCTCGCGGCGAAGGTCGGCACCGACGCGGCCCTCTTCGCGACGAGCTACGAGGTGCAGCGGCGGGTCGTGTTCGCTCGCCTCACCCCTGGACGGCGCGCTGACCGGCGTCGTGCCGTTCGACGAGCGCGGGAACGTGGTCGCGCGCGGTCCAGCGTCGGCCGACCCACTTGATCACCTCGACGAGCAGGAAGACGACGAGCGCGAGCCCGAGCGTCTTGCCCCACTCGACGACGTCGATGGGTGCCGAGTCGAACCAGGAGTGCATGAACGGCGCGTAGACGAACACGGCCTGGAGGGCGAGGAGCGTCACGGCCGAGATCCAGACCACCCGGTTGCCGCGCAGCACGTCGAGCGTGAGGCTCGACCGGTCGAGGAACCGGCAGTTGAACAGGTACGCGAGCTGGCCGAGCGCGAGCATCGTCACGGCCGTCGTCTGGGCCTCGGCGATCGGGACGCCCTGGGCCCGCTCGACGTAGAACAGCAGGATCGTCGCGCCGCCGATGAGGAGCGAGACGAGCAGGATGCGCCGCACGTACGCGCCGTCGAGGATCGACGCCTTGGGGTCGCGCGGTGCGCGGCGCATGACGTCGGGCTCCGCCTTCTCGTACGCGAGCGCGAGCGACAGCGTGACGGCGGTGATCATGTTGATCCACAGGACCTGGACCGGCTGGAGCGGCAGCGTGAGGCCGAACAGGACCGCGACGAGGATGACGAGCGACTGCGCGCCGTTGGTCGGCAGGAGGAAGAGCACGGACTTGCGGATGTTGTCGTAGATCCGCCGCCCCTCCTTCACCGCGCGCTCGATGGTCGCGAAGTTGTCGTCCGCGAGCACGACCTCTGCGGCCTCCTTGGTCGCCTCCGTGCCCTTGATGCCCATCGCGACGCCGACGTCCGCCTGGGTGAGGGCCGGCGCGTCGTTCACCCCGTCGCCCGTCATGGCGACGACCTCGCCGTGCGACTGGAGGGCGGAGACGATCCGGATCTTGTGCTCGGGGCTCGTGCGCGCGTACACGTCGACGTCGCGCACCACCTGGCGCAGCCTCTCCGTGCTCATCTCCTCGAGCTCGGGACCGGTCAGCACGGCGGGCGCGACGTTCTCGCCGGTCCCGTCGTGGGGGTCAACGATGCCCATCTCGCGGCCGATCGCGAGGGCCGTGCCCGCGTGGTCGCCCGTGATCATCTTCACGCGGATGCCCGCGTCGCGGCATTCCGCGATGGCCTCGATCGCCTCCGGTCGCGGCGGGTCGACGATCCCGACGAGCCCGCACAGCTCGAGGCCGTCCGCGACGTCGTCGACGTCGAGGTCGTCCGTGCCTGCGACCGCGGTCCGCCGGGCCGCGGCGAGCACGCGCAGGCCGCGGCCGCCGAGCGCGTCGATCTGCGCGTCCCAGAACGCACGGTCGAGCGGCTCGGTGCCGCCGTCCGCGCCGACCTGGGTCGTGCACCGGTCGAGCACGCGGTCCGGCGCGCCCTTGACGTGCACGTGCAGGCCGCCGTCGGGGTCCGCGTCGAGCGTCGCCATGAACTTGTTCTCGGACTCGAACGGCACGACGGCGACGCGCCGCCACCCCGTGGGGTCGACGCCGGCCTTCATGCCGAGCGTGCGCAGCGCGCCCTCGGTCGGCTCGCCCACGAGCCGCCAGCCGTCGGCGTCCGACTCGTCGGGGACGATCCGCGCGTCGTTGCAGAGCATCATGACGGTCGCCAGGGCGGCGAGGTCGCGGTCGTCGGAGAGGTCGGCGTGCCTCGTGCCCGACGCCGGTCCCTCGCCCGCGCCGTCCGCCTCGCCCGGTGCGCCGGTCGCCTCGGGGCGGGGTGCGTCGTCGGGCACGGTCACGTCCCCCACGGGCGCGTACCCCGCGCCCGCGACCGCGAACGTGCGCCCGCTCGTGCGGACCGTGCGCGCCGTCATCTCGTTCTTGGTGAGCGTGCCCGTCTTGTCCGAGCAGATCGTCGTCACCGACCCGAGCGTCTCGACCGCGGGCAGCTTGCGCGTGATCGCGCGGCGGCGGGCCATCTGCTGCACGCCGAGCGCGAGCGTGATCGTCACGAGCGCGGGCAGGCCCTCCGGCACCGCGGCGACCGCGAACCCGATCGACGCCGAGATCAGATCGGGGACGGTGAAGTCGTGGAAGACGCGGCCGATGATCACCATGACCACGGCCATCGCGAGGATGAGCACCGCGAGCAGCTTGCCGAACCGGTCGAGCTGGCGCGTCAGCGGGGTCGCGAGGCTGCGGACCTCGGAGATCATGGTCTGGATCCGGCCGATCTCCGTCGCGGTGCCCGTCGCGGTGACGACCCCGACGCCCTGGCCGGCGGCCACGAGCGTGCTCGAGAAGAGCATGCTCGACCGGTCGCCCACGCCCGCGTCCGCCCCGACGGCGTCGACCGTCTTGGCCGCCGCGACCGACTCGCCCGTGAGCGCCGACTCCTCGACGCGCAGGTTCGTCGCCTGGATCAGCCGGACGTCCGCCGGGACCCGGTCGCCCGACCGCACCCGTACGACGTCGCCGGGCACGACGTCGTCGGCGTCCACGCGCGCCCACGCGCCGTCGCGCCGCACCTCGGCGTTGACCGACAGCATGTTGCGGATTCCCTCCAGCGCGCTCTCCGCGCGACCCTCCTGGATGAACCCGATCGCCGCGTTGATCACCGCGACCGCGAGGATGACCGTGAAGTCGACCCAGTCGCCGAGGATCGCCTTGAGCACCGCGGAGACGAGCAGGATGTAGATGAGGACGTCGTCGAAGTGGACGAGGATCCGCTTCCACAGCGGGTCCCGCTGCGGCGGGGGCAGCCGGTTGGGCCCCACCTCCGCGAGCCGGGCCGCGGCGTCGGCGTTCGAGAGCCCGCCCGCGTCCGTGCCCAGCTCGGCCAGGACCTCGTCGGGCGGGCGCGACCACGGCGCGTCGAGCGAGCGCTCGGCCGTGCCTGCGGAGGTCGTCGAGGTCGGCGTGGCGGGGGTCGGTGCAGCGTCCGGCGCGGATCCCATGACCCTATTCGACCCCCGATGCCCGGATCGCGCGAGAGACGAAAGACCGTGAGCCGCGCCACGTCACCGGTCAGGCCACGTCACGGGTCAGCGCGAGGAGAACGGGTTCACGACGGGAACGCCGCTGTCGACGAAGTCCTTGGTGTTCCGGGTCGCCACGGTGAGCCCGTGGGCGAGCGCGGTCGCGGCGAGCAACGAGTCGACGACGGGCAGCGGACGCGTCGCGGGCACGGCGGGCCAGCGCTGCGCGATCTCGAGCGTCACGGGGAGGATCCGGTCCCCGTACGTCTCCTCGAGACCATGGACCCACGTCTCGAGGGCGGCTGCCCGTGCGGCATCGCGGGGCACGAGGCGCTGGACACCTGTGCGGATCTCGCCGACGGTCAGCACCGAGAGGTAGATCTGATGGGTTCGGAGCCCGCCGAGCCAGGCGACGACCTGCTGGTCCGCGCGGGGCCGTACGAGCTCGGAGACGACGTTCGTGTCGAGCAGGTACCTCACGCGTCGATCCCGAGATCGAGCTCACGCATCGGAGTCCGGTCGCGGACGATCTCGAGGTCGTCCGTCGTGGGCGCCTGGAGGAGGTAGTCGGCGAGCTCCACGCGGACCCCGGCGAGCTCGTGGTAGAGGTCGATCCCGACGACGACGGCGATCTCCTTTCCGTGCCGTGTGATGACCTGCGGGCCGTTCTCGGCTTCTCGCAGGACCTCGCTGAGGCGTTGCTTAGCGTCCTGGACCTGCCAGCTCATGTGAACCTCCACCACCCTTTCCGTCTGGACAGTCTAGACAGAGTGTCTGGCTGGAGCCAAGGCCCGTGGCCGTGCTGGGAGAATCGACGCGTGAGCGACACCAGCACCCGGGCCGGCCTGCGGGTCGTCCACGTCCCCGACCCCGCCGACGACCGCCTCGCGGACTACAACCGGCTGACCGACGTCGCGCTGCGGTCCAAGCACGAGCCGGAGAAAGGGCTCTACATCGCGGAGAGCTCGACGGTCATCCGGCGCGCGCTCGCCGCGGGCCACCGGCCGCGGTCGTTCCTCATGGCCGAGCGCTGGCTCGACGACCTCGCCGACGACATCGCCGTCCTGCCGGTCGACGACGCCCCCGGCGGGACTGGTGAACAGGTCCCGGTCTACGTCGGCGCGCCCGACGTGCTCGAGGCGATCACCGGGTTCCACCTGCACCGCGGGGCGCTCGCGGCGATGCACAGGCCGCCGCTGGAGTCCGTCCACGACCTGCTCTCGGCGGCCCGCGGCGGGACGGGGGCGCGGCGCGTCGCCGTGCTGGAGGACATCGTCGACCACACGAACGTCGGCGCGATCTTCCGCTCGGCCGCCGCCCTGGGCGTGGACGCCGTGCTCGTCTCGCCGCGGTGCGCGGACCCGCTCTACCGCCGCTCGGTGAGGGTGAGCATGGGCACGGTGTTCCAGGTGCCGTGGACGCGGTTCGAGACGTGGCCGGGCGGGCTGGACGTGCTGCGTGCCGAGGGCTTCGTCGTCGCCGCGCTCGCGCTCGCCGACGACGCGGTGAGCCTCGACGACGTCGTGGCCGACCCGCCGGAGCGGCTCGCGCTCGTGCTCGGCACGGAGGGCGACGGCCTCTCGCGCGGCGCGATCGAGGCGGCCGACCGGGTCGTGACGATCCCCATGGCCGGGGGAGTGGACTCGCTCAACGTCGCCGCGGCGTCGGCTGTCGCGTTCTGGGCGACGCGCGTGCCCTGACCTGGACCGACCGGCTCGGAGGGCAGTTCCCGGCGTCCGGGAACAATCGAACGCGGCGGCGCGTTGGGCTCGTGTCCGTACGTCGTACGAGAAGAGGTTTCGTGCCGGTCCAGCCCTCCCCGTCCCTGCCTGTCACCGATCACCACGACCACCACGATCATGCGACGCGCGCCGTCGCCGAGGAGCAGCAGCACCTCGACGCCGCGCTCGCGCGGCGGTCCCAGCTCCTCGCGGAGCTCGACGCACAGCTCACCGTGCCGACCGACCCGGACCTGCCCGGCGCCGAGGGCGTCGTCGAGCGCTCACGGCGCGCCGGCCTGCGCCGTCGGCGCACCGAGCTCGAGCGCGCGGAGAGCGGCCTCGTCTTCGGCCGCGTCGACACCGTCGACGGCGTCACGCGCCACGTCGGGCGCGTCGGCATCGCCGCCTCCGACGACGACGCCGACCCGCTCGTCCTGGACTGGCGCGCCGACGGCGCCCGCGCCTTCTACACCGCGACCGCGCGCGAGCCGCGGGGCCTCGCGCGGCGCCGGCACGTGCGGACCGCGGGGGAGCGGGTCACCGGCGTGGACGACGAGCCGCTCGACGGCTCGGCGACCGGGCCGGACGACGAGGACGGTCTCGTCGGCGAGGGCGCGCTGCTCGCCGCGCTCTCCGAGCGCCGGACCGGCCGCATGGGCACCGCGGTCGCGACCCTCCAGGTCGAGCAGGACGCGATCGTGCGGGCCCGGGCCGAGCAGACGCTCGTCGTGCAGGGCGGTCCGGGGACGGGCAAGACGGTCGTCGCGCTGCACCGGGTCGCGTACCTGCTGTTCACGCACCCGCACCTCGCGGAGCGGGGCGTGCTCCTGCTCGGCCCGTCCCCGCGGTTCCTCGAGTACGTGGCGCAGGTGCTGCCCGCGCTCGGCGAGACGGCGGTCGTCTCGGCCACGTGCGACACGCTCGTCCCCGGCGTCGCGCCCGAGCGCGGCGAGGACCGGGACCTGGCCGAGCTCAAGGGCCGCGCGCTGTGGCAGGACGTCGTCGCGCGGCACGCCGACTCCCTCGTCCCGGACGCCCGGGCGCTCACGGTGCGCCTCGACGGCGAGCCGCTCACGCTCGACGCCGCCCGGGTCGGGCAGGTCCTGCGCGCGGCCCGGGCGGGCGGCCGGAGCGTGCTCGCCGCGCGGCGCCGGGCCGTGGACCTCGTGCTCGACGCGCTCGTCGACGAGGCCGCGGCGCGGCACGTGGAGCTGCTCGAACGCGTCGAGGAGGGTTTCGAGGACGTGCTCGGGAAGCTCGATGCCGGGCTCGCCGCGCGCGACGACCGCGCCCCCACGACGGGCGCGCGCGGCGGCGACGTCGACGGCGAGCTCACGGACGGCGACCTCGACCGGCTCCGCGGCGAGCTCGCGCGCGACGCCGGGTTCACGGCGGTCGTCGACGCGTGGTGGCCCGTCGTCGACGCCCGCACGGCGCTCGCGGACCTGCTGGGGGACGCCGCACTGCTCTCGCGGCACGCGCCTGAGCTCACGTCCGCGGAGGTCCGCCGGGTGGTGGGCGAGCCTGCCGCGCTCGCGCCGAGCGACGTCCCGCTCCTCGACGCGCTCGCCGACGCGCTGGGCACCCCCGACGCGCCCGGCGAGCAGGGCGAGTTCCTCGCGCAGCGCGCGGCGAGGCGCCGCGACTGGGTCTACGGGCACGTCGTGGTAGACGAGGCGCAGGAGCTCTCGCCCATGCAGTGGCACATGGTGCTGCGCCGTTGCCCGACCCGGTCGGTGACCGCCGTCGGGGACGTCGACCAGACCGAGGCGCCGCACCGCCACACGGACTGGGCGGACGTCGTCGGCCCGGTCTTCGGCGACCGCTGGCACCGCGCGGACCTGACGATCTGCTACCGCACGCCGCGCGAGGTCATGGAGCTCGTCGGGCCGGTGCTGCGCGCGGCGGGCAGCCGCAACGCACCCCCACGCGCGGTGCGCGACGCGGGGGTCGCGCCGCGCGACGTCGTCGTGCCCGCCGGCACCGCGGGCGCGGCACTGGGTACGGTCGTCGCCGCGGAGGTCGCGCGCCTCGCGGAGCGGTACGACGGCGGTTCGGTCGGCGTCGTGGCGCCGCGCCACCGTCTGGCGCACCTGGGCGCCGCCGTGAGCGGGTTCCCCGTGCTCAGCACCTCGGAGGCGAAGGGGCTCGAGTGGGACGCGGTGGTCGTCGTCGATCCCGACGGCATCGCCGCAGAGCCCCGCGGCTGGAACGGCCTGTACGTCGCGATGACGCGCTGCACGCAGGAGCTCGCGCGCGTCACCGTCGGCGCCCCCTCCGGCCGGGTCTGAGGTCCCCGCTCAGTCGCGGGAGGTCGACCGGGCGAACCGGTCGACCTCCCGCACCACGACCTCCACGAGCGACGGGTCGCCGAGCGGGAGGAAGTGGCCCGCGAGGGGCAGCTCGACGTTCCGCCCGCCCTCGAGCCGGCCCGTCTCGGGGATGTGCGGGTCGAAGCGCGGGTAGACGGCGGTGATCCGGGCGTCGACCTCGTGCTCCGCGGCGAGCGCGAGCAGCGCCGCGTCCCGCGGGGAGAACGCGCGCAGCGTGCGGCCCAGGAGGTAGCGCGCGTAGCTGGAGCCGTTGAACGGCGTCGCGACGGCCACCATGCCGGCCACGCGCGACCCGGCGGGCGAGAGCATGACGCGCTTGCCCACGAGACCGCCCTTGCTGTGCGCGACGAGGACGACGTCGTGCAGGTCCGTCTCCACGAGGAAGGCGGCGGTGCGGTCGGCCGCCTCGGCGAACGGGCGCCGGTTGTACCCGAGGCCGGGTACGGCGTGCACCGGGTGCCCGGCCCGCGCCAGCGCCGTCGCCACGGGCGCCAGGAGCTGCCACGTCTCGTAGACGCCCGGCAGCAGCACGACGGGGTCGCGGCCGCCCGGGCCGCGCGGGACGGGACGTCGCGACCGGACGAGGCCCGCGACCTGGCGTGCCGCCACGTACGCGTAGTCCGCCGCGCGGTCGCGCAGCCGCAGCGTCCCCGCCCACCGGGGCGCCCTCACGCGAGCCCTCCCGCGGCGAGGACGGCCGCGACGACGCCGTCCGGGTCGGCGTCCATCGCGTGGTGCCGGCCGCGGACCTCGCGGCACGTGCCGCGTGGCACGGCGAGCGCGAGCTCGCGGCACCACCGGCGCGGCGCGACGGGGTCGTGCGCGCCGCGCAGCACGACGACGCGGCCCGGCACGCGCGGCAGCACCTCCTCGAGCCGGTGGCCCAGCATGGTCCGCACCTGGCGCGCGTAGTACGGCAGCGAGCACCGCAGCACGTAGTCGACGGCCAGCGTCGCGAGCGCGCGCGGCCGCTCGCCGACGGTGTCGCGCGCGAGCCGCAGCGCCTGGCGAGGCGCGGAGCGGGCCCGCCGGTCCGCCGTCGGGCCGATCAGCACCCCGGCGGGCGCCTCGCGCGGGTGGTCCGCCATGGCCTGACCCACGACCTGGGCGCCCATCGAGTGGCCGACGAGCACGACCGCGGGAGGAGGGCCGCCCGGGGCGTCGAGGACGTGGCGGCGCACGTAGCCCGCGACGACGGCCGCGTGCTCCTCGATCGGCACGTTCCGCTGCGCGCGCGGGGCCGCGCCGAAGCCGGGGAGGTCGATCGCGTGCACCGCGACGGTCGGCCCCGCGCCCGGGCGCAGGAGCGCCCTCCGCACCGGGTCGAACGCGCGCGACGAGGACCCGACGCCGTGCACCAGGACCACGACGAGCTTCGGCGCGTCCGCGCCCGACACGTGCGCGACGGCGGTGAGGTCGGCGACCGGGAAGCGCACGTCCACGGTGTCCGGTCCCGGCCGGGTCGGGGCGTGCGCGGTCATCGCACCAGGATGGCGGGTCGGGTCGGCCTCGCGCGCGGCGGGCGACGCCGTCGTGTCACGCCGTCCCCGATGGACCGACGCCGGACGCGACGGAGCGGGCCCGGGGACCGGACCCGCTCGGTCATGTCGCCGGTGGCCGGCGGGGCTGCGCGTCGGGGCGTCAGCCGACGTCTCCGCGCCAGGCGCCCGTCTCGGTCCCGCGCGACTCGATGAACTCCTTGAACCGCGCGAGGTCGCCCTTCACGCGGCGCTCGTCGAGCTGGAGGACGTCGCCGACCTTCTCCACGACGCCCTCGGGCGACCAGTCGAGCTGGACGGTCACGCGGGTCTGCGTGTCGTTCAGCCGGTGGAACGTGACGACGCCCGCGTGGTCCGGTCCGGACGTGCTGTTCCACGCGACGCGCTCGTCGGGGTGCTGCTCCGTGATCTCCGCGTCGAACTCGCGCTCGACGCCGCCGATCTTCGTCCTCCAGTGCGTGTGCGTCGGGTCGAGCTGCCGGATCTCCTCCACGCCCTCCATGAAGCGCGGGAACTCCTCGAACTGCGTCCACTGGTCGTAGGCCGTGCGGACCGGGACGTCGACGTCGATCGACTGGGTGACCGTGCTCATCGGTGTGACCTCCAGGGGTAGCGGGCGGTACCTCTCCACCCTGTCCGGGGTCACGTTCGCTCGCGCGTCGAACGAGCCGCGCTCACTCGAGGGCGTTCGACGGGTCCCCGGACGCCGGTTCCGCCGACGTGCGGCGCCCGCCGAGCGAGGCGTCCTCCATCTGCTCCGCGTCCACCACGCCGAGCTCGTCGAGCAGGAAGAGGAACGCGCGCGCGTACGGGTTGTCCTCGACCCGCGCGCGGACCTCGGGCCAGTCGATCTGCTCGCGCATCGCGCGCGCGACCGGCAGCAGCCGCGAGAAGTCGCAGTAGTGCTCGCCGACGACGCGCAGCTTCGACGTCATGATCTCGGTCGCCGAGAGGACGGGCATGCGGACCGCGAGCACCTCGAGCTCGTCGGTCCGGGCGAGGAGGTCGTCGTCGATCGGCTCGCCGACCATCCGGTAGAGGACGTCGATGAGCTCCCCGCCGTGGTACGCCTTGAAGAGCCAGTTCTCCGTCGGCTCCGTGATCTCGAGCCCGGCGGCGCGCAGCACCTCGCGCGCGCGGTCCACGTCGACCTCGCGGATCGCGAAGTCGGCGTCGTGGCTCGGCTCCGGCGCTCCGCGCGCCCACGCGGCGTACCCGCCGACGAGGGCGTGCGGGATGTCGGCCTCGGCGAGCGCCGCGGCGGTCATGCGGAGGCCGTCGTGCAGCGCGTCCCTGTCGTCCACCATGCCCAGGGTCTACACCACTCGCGGTGCGCTGGCACGCCACCGTGCACTCCCGGTCGCGCGAGGCCGCCCGTGGTCGAGCGCGTGCGACCCGGAGCCGACGTACCCAGAATCGGGAGGGTGCGCCTCGCGACGTTCAACATCCTGCACGGGCGGTCGCTCGTCGACGACCGGGTCGACGTCGACCGCTTCGCCGGCGCCGTCCGCGACCTCGACGCGGACGTGCTCGCGCTCCAGGAGGTGGACCGGGACCAGCCGCGCTCGCACCGTGCTGACCTCACGGCGGTGGCGGCGCAGGCGGCGGGCGCCGTCGAGCACCGGTTCGTCGCGACGCTCGTCGGCGAGCCGGGCGTGTGGACGGCGCCGACGGGGGAGCATCAGCCGGGGCGGGCGGCCTACGGGATCGCGGTCGTGAGCCGGTTCCCCGTCACGGCATGGCGCACGGTCCTGCTGCCCGCGCCCCGCACGCGCGTCCCGGTCCGGTTCCCCGGCAGCCGCCTGCCGACGCTCGTGCGCGACGAGCCGCGCGCGGCGCTCGTGGCGCGCGTCGAGGCGCCGGGCGGTCCGCTGACCGTCGCGTGCACGCACCTGACGTTCGTGCCCGGGCGCAACCTCACCCAGCTCGTGCGGCTCACCCGGTCGCTCGCCGCGGAGACCCCGGACGGCGAGCCCGTCGTGCTGCTCGGCGACCTCAACATCGACGCCCCGCAGGCGGCCCGCACGAGCGGGTGGCGACCGTTGGCCTCGGCCGCGACGTTCCCGGTCGGCGAGCCCGCACGCCAGCTCGACCACGTGCTCGCCCACGGCGCCGTGCGCGCGACGGAGCCTGGGGTCGCGGTCGACACCGGCCTGTCCGACCACCGCGCGCTCGTGGTCCCCGTGGCCCTGGGCGGGGAGCACCACGCCTCCCCGACGCGCGCCCACGCAGCCGACGAGGACCATGCGCCCCCGACGGCCGCCGTGGGCGAGCCGCGTCGGGGCGCCGCGCGGACGGTCGAGGACTGACGCGGCGCGTCGCCCGTGAACCGCGTCACACGCGTCGGAGGGGCTGTTCCGACAGGGCGGCATAGATTAGCCTCACCTATGTGAGTGCACCCTCAGTTGTTCCGAGCCCGGTCGCCGCGTCCGGCGCCCCGGCGCTCGCCGGGCACGACCTGCGGCTGTCCTACGACGCGCGCACCGTCGTCCACGGCGCCGCGCTCGAGCTCGCCCCCGGGGCCGTGACGGCCCTGATCGGCCCGAACGGCTCGGGCAAGTCGACGCTCCTGCGCTCGCTCGCGCGCCTGCACCGCCCCGACGCCGGGACGGTCGCGCTCGACGACGCACCCGACGCGCTCGCCCTGCACCCCAAGGACTTCGCCCGGCGGGTGACGCTGCTGTCGCAGAGCCGGCCCACGCCGTCGGGCGTGAGCGTGCGCGACGTCGTCGCCTACGGGCGCCACCCCTACCGCGGCCGCTTCCGCGCCAACGACCCCGACGGCCCGCGCGCGATCGCGCACGCCATGGACGTCACGGGCATCACGACCATGGCCGACCGCGGCGTCGACGAGCTCTCCGGCGGCGAGCTGCAGCGCGTGTGGCTCGCGACGTGCCTCGCGCAGGACACGCAGGTGCTCCTGCTCGACGAGCCGACGACGTACCTCGACCTGCGCTACCAGGTCGAGCTGCTGGACCTCGTGCGCGACCTCGCGACGGAGCACGGCGTGGCCGTCGGCGTCGTGCTGCACGACCTCAACCAGGCGGCTGCCGTCGCCGACCGCGTCGTCCTGCTCCACTCGGGCGTCGTCCGCGCCACGGGGCCCGCCGACGAGGTCCTGACGTCCGAGCTCCTCACCGAGGTCTACGGCATCCACGTCGACGTCTACACCCACCCCCTCACGGGACGCACGTGCTGCGAGCCGCTCGGCCGGCACGCCGCGCGCCTCGACGCCGCCGTCCTCGTCTGACCTCGTACCACCCCGACGTACCACCCACCGACCCACCGCCCGGCCCCGACGCGCGCCCCACCGGCCCGCCCGACGGAGCACGGCCGGGCACCGACCGAACCCGAAGGACACCCATGCGCTCGACCACCCGTTCCCTCGCCGCGGGCGCCCTCGCGCTCGCCACGGCGCTCGCGCTCACCGCGTGCGGCACGACCGAGGACCCTGCGGCCGCCGACGACGCCGAGGCGACGACCGACGCCGCGTCCGGCCCGGTCACCGTCACCGACGAGCGCGGCGAGGTCACGCTCGACGCCCCGGCGACCGACATCGTGTCGCTCGAGTGGGGCCTCACGGAGAACCTCGTCGCGCTCGGCGTCGAGCCCGTCGGGCAGGCGGACGTCGAGGGCTACAACACCTGGGACACCGTCGCGCCGATCGACGCCAGCACTCCCGACGTCGGCACGCGCGGCGAGCCCAGCCTCGACGCGATCTCCGCGCTCGAGCCGGACCTCGTCGTCACGACGACGGACCTGCCGGAGAACGTCATCGCCCAGATCGAGGAGGTCGCGCCGGTGCTCGCGCTGCGCGGCTCCGACGCCGAGGACCCCATCGGCTACATGCGCTCCACGGTCGAGACGCTCGGCACCGTCACGGGCCGTGAGGACGAGGCGGCCGCCGCGCTCGAGACCTACGACACGAAGATCGCCCAGGCCACCGCGGCGCTCGACGAGGCAGGCCTCGCCGGGGCCGACTTCACGATGGCGGACGGCTGGATCGCCAACGGGGCCGTCTCGATCCGCATGTACACGCCGGGCTCGTTCTTCGGCGCCATCGGCGAGGAGATCGGCCTCGTCAACGCGTGGACCGAGGGCGGCGACCCCGACTACGGGCTCGCGCAGACCGACGTCGAGGGCCTGACCCAGCTCGGCGACGTCCAGTTCCTCTACGTCGCGAGCGAGTCCGAGGCCAACCCGTTCGAGGAGGGCCTCGCCGGCAACGCCGTGTGGGAGCAGCTGCCGTTCGTCACGGCCGGGAACGTGCACCGCCTGCCCGACGGCATCTGGATGTTCGGCGGCCCGCTGTCCGCGGCGGCCTACGCCGACGCGGTCGTGGACGCGCTGACGGCCGCCTGAGACCGGTCCGCACCACCACCGAGCGCGGCCGCGCCCGGACGACGAGAAGGCTGACGAGAACCACAGTGCTGACGAGGACACCGTGACGCGGCGCGAGCAGCGCACGACGGCGGAGCCGGACACCCTCCTCCTGGAGGACCCGGCTCCGGCCGTCGTCCCGAGCACCGACGGGACGGCCGACGACGGTCGCGCGAGCGACGGCCCCGCGACGACCGTGCCCCGACCGAGGACGTCGCGCCTCGGGATCGCGGGGGCGTTCGTCGTCGCGCTCGTCGTCGCGGCGGTGCTGGCCGCCGTGCACCTCACGCAGGGCACGGCCGACGTCGGCCCGCTCGACATGCTGCGCCTGGCGACCGGGGGCGACGGCGTCGACCAGACGGTCGCCGTCCTCGTCGCCTCGCGCGTGCCGCGGCTCCTCGCGGGCCTGCTGCTGGGCGTCGCGCTCGGCGTCGCCGGTGCGGTGCTCCAGTCGGTCGCGCGCAACCCGCTCGCGTCGCCCGACACGCTCGCCGTCAACGCGGGCGCCTACCTCACGGTCGTCGTCGTCGCGGCGTTCGGCATCTCGATCCCGTTCTACCTCCAGGGCGGGCTGGCCTTCCTCGGCGGGCTGGCCGCGGCCGGGCTCGTGCTCGTCCTCGCGCGCGGCGGCGCCGACGGACCGACCCGGCTCGTGCTCGCAGGGTCGGCGATCATGCTCGCGCTGCACTCGCTGACGATGGTCCTCCTCGTGCTCTTCGAGCAGGAGACGATGGGCCTGTTCGCGTGGGGGAGCGGGTCCATCGTCCAGTCGGGCACGCGCACGGTCTCGATGGCGACGCCCGTCGTCGTGGTCGGCGTCCTCGCGGCCCTCCTCCTCTCCCGCCGCCTCGACCTCCTGGGCCTGGGGGACGACGCCGCGACCGTCCTCGGCGTCGACGTGCGCCGCACGCGCGTCCTGTCCGTCCTCGTCGCGGTGCTCCTCGCGTCCATCGCGGTGACGGTCGCGGGACCGGTCGGGTTCGTCGGTCTCGCCGCACCGGTCGTGGCGCGGCTCGTCGCGCGCCGGGTGCCCGGGCTCGGCCGGCACGTGCTGCTCCTGCCGTTCGCGGCCATCGTCGGCGTGGTCGTGGTCCTCGGCGCCGACGTGCTGCTCCGCCTGCTGCTGCCGGGCATGCTGTCCATCGCCGTGCCGACAGGCATCGTGACGACGATCCTCGGCGCGGTCCTGCTCATCTGGCTCGCGCGGCGCCTGCGCGACTCCGGTCCGGCGTCGTCGCGCGGCGCGCACGGGTCGTTGTCCCGCCCGCGCTCGCGCCGGGCCGTGCTCGTCGTCGTGGTCGTCCTGTCGCTCGCCGTCGCCGCGGCCGCAGTCGCGGGCCTGCTGCTCGGGGACCGGGTCGTGCTGCTGGGCGACGTCGCGAACTGGTGGAACGGCCTCTCCGGGCGCCATGTGACGTTCGTCCTCGACCAGCGCTTCCCGCGCGTCCTCGCCGCGCTCCTGGCCGGCGCGGCGCTCGCGCTCGCCGGGACGATCGTGCAGGCCGTGTGCCGCAACCCGCTCGCCGAACCGAGTCTGCTCGGCGTCACGTCGGGCGCCGGGCTCGGGGCCGTGACGATGATCCTCCTCGTCCCCGGCGTCGGGATCTGGCCCATGTCCGCCGCGGCAGCCGTCGGGGCGTTCGCGGTGTTCGGGCTCGTCTACGGGCTCTCCTACCGCGGCGGGCTCAGCTCGGACCGGCTCGTGCTCATCGGCATCGGCGCCCAAGCCGGGGTCATGGCGCTCATCACGCTGCTCGTGGTCGTCGTCGCGCCGTGGGACGTGAACCTCGCGCTCACGTGGCTCTCCGGCTCCACGTACGGGCGGACGCTCGAGCAGCTCATCCCGGTCGCGCTCGCGCTGCTCGTGCTCACGCCGCTCACCGCCGTCTACCGCCGCGACCTCGACGTCCTGGCGCTCGACGACGACACCCCGCGCGTCCTCGGCGTCGCGCTCGACCGCACGCGTCTGCTGCTGCTCGCGGCCGCGGCGCTCCTCACGGCCGCCGCCGTGTGCGCGATCGGGGCGCTCGCGTTCGTCGGCCTCGTCGCGCCGCACGCCGCGCGGGCGCTGGTCGGCGCGCGGCACGGTCGTGTCGTCCCCGTCGCGATGCTGCTCGGCGCGCTTCTGGTGTCCGTCGCGGACACGCTCGGCCGCGTCGTCATCGCTCCGGAGCAGATCCCCGCGGGACTCGGGACGGCCCTCCTGGGCGCGCCGTACTTCGTCTACCTGCTGTGGCGCAGCCGCGGCCGCGGAGCGTGACGCGTCTCACGGTGCCGGAGCCGGGTCCGCGTCCCGGACGGGTTGACCCCGGTGAGGGTGCGTAGGTTAGCCTCACCTGTGTGAGCCAGACCGTCGTCGCACCCCGCACCCGAGCCCGTCGCCCCGTCGCTCGGGCGACCGCGCCGTGGCGCTTCTTCGACGTCGAGGTGGCGCGCGTCGAGCAGCTCACGCCCAGCTTCCGCCGGTTCACGTTCACCGGCCCCGAGCTCGACCTCTTCGGGGACCCGGGCCTCGACGTGCGGATCAAGTTCGTGCTCCCCGCAGCCGACGGCGGCTACGAGCACCTCGTGCGCGACGCCGACTCCTGGTACGCCGCGTGGCGCGACCAGCCCGAGGAGCGCCGCAACCCGCTGCGCACCTACACGACCGTCGCGGTGCGCCCCGAGGCGCGCGAGGTCGACGTGGACGTCGTGCTGCACGGCGACGCCGGGCCCGCATCGCGCTGGGCGCTGGCCGCCGAGGTCGGCACCCCGCTCGTCCTGCTCGGCCCGGACGCGACGTTCGACGGCCCCGCCGGCGGCATCGAGTTCCGCCCGCCCACCCGCCCGCACGCGCTCCTGCTCGCCGGCGACGAGACCGCGCTGCCTGCGATCGCCGCGATCTGCGAGGACCTGCCCGCCGACGCGTGGGGCGAGGTCTACGTCGAGGTGCCGCACGTGGGCGACGCGCGCGACCTCGTCACGCCGCCCGGGGTGCGCGTGACGTTCCTGGCCCGCGACGACGCCCCCGGCGGGGAGCGCGACGCCCATGGCGCGCGCCTCGTGCCCGCCGTCAAGGAGGCCGCCGAGCGCATCCTCGGCGCGGGCGTCCTCGGGACCGACCCGCCCGCCCAGTGCCGCACGGCCGAGGACCTCGAGGACGTCGACGTCGACGCGTCGATCCTCTGGGAGGTCCCCGGGCTGCTCGAGGAGGACACCGTCCTCTACGCGTGGCTCGCGGGCGAGGCGAGCGCGATCAAGACCCTGCGCCGCCACCTCGTCACCGACCTCGGCGTCGACCGCCGCGCCGTCGCGTTCATGGGCTACTGGCGAGAGGGCCGCGCCGAGAGCTGACATGCTCCACGAGACGAGAGAAGTGGCCCCTCACCGAGCTCGGTGAGGGGCCACTTCTCGCATCTCGGCTCATCGTCGTGGATGTGGCCGCGGCCGCGCGGTCCGACCCTGGTCGGCGACGGGAACAGGAAAGGGAGGCCGACCGGCCTCCCTTTCCAAGGTATAGCGCACGGGGGGTCTTGCGGCAAGGCCCCCCTGGGGGCGCAGAATCTCCGCTCGTGCGTGGGTCGTCGTGGTCCGCGCCGTCCCCGCTGGACCTCGGACCGGAGCTGATGACGTTGCCCGACGCCCCCGTGACCGCCGACCGCTCGACCGACCGTCCCACCCCCAGGCCCGCACGGGTCTTCGACCTCCCCGACCACCTGGCCGCGAAGGCCGACCCCGCGCTCGTCGACGCCGACGAGCGGCACTTCGCCGCCATCGCGGCGAGCCTCGAGCACTCCGTCGCGGACCTCTCGCAGCGCCTCGACGCGGCGCGCCGCGCGCCCGGCGGGAGCGGGACCGAGGCGCTCGAGCGAGACCAGGAGATCCACCGGCTCAGCAGCCGGCTGCGGCTGCTCCAGCGCTACGGCGTCGACCTGTGCCTGGGCCGCATGACCTTCGGCGACGGGTCGGAGCCCGTGTACGTCGGTCGCGTGGGCCTCACGGACCCCGCGGGGGAGCGGCTGCTCGTCGACTGGCGCTCGCCCGCCGCCGAGCCGTACTTCGCCGCGACGCCCGCGCACCCGCTCGGCCTCGCGGCGCGGCGCCGCTACCGGTGGACGCGCGGCCGCGTCACGGACTACTGGGACGAGGAGCTCGTGCCCGACGGCGCGGGGTCGGGCGCGGCGCTCGACGACCAGTCCGCGTTCGTCGCCAGCCTGGGCGCGAGCCGGTCGCCGCGCATGCGCGACGTGCTCGGCACGATCCAGGCCGACCAGGACGCGATCGTGCGCGCGGGCTCGCGCGGCGCGCTCGTCGTCGACGGCGGCCCCGGCACCGGCAAGACCGTCGTCGCGCTGCACCGCGCCGCCTACCTGCTCTACGCCGACCCCCAGGTGGGCGGCGGGCACGGGGGCGTGCTCGTCGTCGGGCCGAGCCGCCCCTACCTCGCGTACGTCGCCGACGTGCTGCCCGGGCTCGGTGAGGAGGGCGTGCAGGCCTGCACGCTGCGCGACCTCGTCCCGGAGGGCATCGCGGCGCGCGAGGAGACCGACCCCGAGGTCGCCCGGCTCAAGGCGTCCGCCGCGCTCGTCGCCGCGATCGAGCCGGCCGTGCGCTTCTCCGAGCGCCCGCCCGCGGAGGGGATGGAGGTCGAGACGCCGTGGGCCGACGTCTGGCTCTCCACCGCCGACTGGGCGGAGGCGTTCGAGTCCGTGGACCCCGGCACCCCGCACAACGAGGCGCGCGACGAGGTCTGGGCCGCGCTCGTCGAGATCCTCGTGGACAAGGCGGTGGGCGAGGTCCCCGACCTCGACACCGACGACGTGCGCCGCGCGCTGCGGAGCCATCGCGGACTCGGTGCCGCGTTCGACCGCGCGTGGCCGCTCGTCGAGGCCACGGACCTCGTGGCCGACCTGTGGTCGGTGCCCGCCTACCTGCGCCTGTGCGCGCCGTCGCTCACGCCCGAGGACGTGCGCGCGCTCCAGCGCGCGGATGCGCAGGCATGGACGACGGCGGACCTGCCGCTGCTCGACGCCGCCCGGCAGCGTCTGGGCGACCCGGAGGCGTCGCGCCGCCGTCGTCGCAACGAGGCCGCGGCGGCGGCCGAGCGGGCCCGCATGGACGACGTCGTCGACCACCTCGTGGCGTCCGACGACAGCGAGCTCATGGTCATGACGATGCTCAAGGGGCAGGACCTGCGCGACGCGCTCGTCGACGAGGGGGCGATGGTCACGGCCACGCCCGACCGGCTCGCCGGCCCGTTCGCGCACGTCGTCGTCGACGAGGCGCAGGAGCTCACCGACGCGGAGTGGCAGATGATCCTGAGCCGCTGCCCGTCACGCAGCGTCACGGTCGTCGGGGACCGGGCGCAGGCCCGCCACGGGTTCGCGGAGGGCTGGCGCGAGCGGCTCGGGCGCGTCGGGTTCGACCGGGTCGCGGAGGCGTCGCTGAGCGTCAACTACCGCACGCCGCAGGAGGTCATGGCGGCGGCGGAGCCCGTCATCCGCGCGGCGCTCCCGGACGCCAACGTCCCGGCGTCGGTCCGCAGCACGGGCGTGCCGGTCGCCTACGGCGCGGTCGCGGACCTCGACGGGGTGCTCGACGGCTGGCTCGCCGAGCACGCCGAGGGCACGGCCTGCGTGATCGGTGGCGCGGGGTCCGTCGCGGCGTCGACCGAGTCGGTCTCGGCGCGGCTCGGCGAGGACGGGGCGTCGCGTGTGCAGGTGCTCACGCCCGAGACGGCGAAGGGCCTCGAGTTCGACCTCGTCGTCCTCGTGGACCCGCAGGGATTCGGCGACGGCGTCGAGGGCGCCGTGGACCGCTACGTCGCGATGACGCGCGCGACGCAGCGGCTCGTCGTCCTCGAACGCTGAGGACCCGGCGCCGAGCACGACATGGAGGTCGCCAAGAAGCCTGTGGCGACCGTCATGTCGTGCTCGGCAGGGTGGGACGGGTCAGGCGACCGGGACAGCCAGGTCCTCGACGACCTCGACGCCGGGCAGGCGGGCCAGCAGGTCACCGGGGAGCAGCAGCTTCGAGCGCCGCACGCCGCTGCCGATCAGCGCGAGCGCGCCGTCGGTCACCACGCGGGAGTCGACGAGCACGCGCCACCCCTCGGGCAGTCCGACGGGCGTGATGCCGCCGTACTCCATGCCGGACTCGGCCGTCGCGCGGTCGGTCGGCAGGAACGACGCCTTGCGCACGTCGAGCAGCTTGCGGATGCGCGTGTTGACGTCGGCGCGCGTGTGCGCGCGCACGACGGCGGCGGCGATCCGCTCGTCGCCCGCGCGTGCGCCGCCCACGACGACGCAGTTCGCCGACGCCTCGACGGGCAGGTCGAACGCGGCGTTGAGCGTCGCGGTGTCCGCGAGGTCGGGGTCGATCTCCGTCACGGCGACGAGCGCCGCGACGTCCGGGTCGGCCTCGGCCCAGCGGCGCAGCGCGTCGGCGGTCACGGGGGCGACGAGGTCGAGGTGGTCGAGCGCCGGCTCCCAGGTGAGCGAGCCGAGCGTGGGCAGGGTCGTGCGGGCGTCCATGGCGTCAGCCTGCCATCCGGTGGGCCGTCGTGCGGTGAGGACCGGATGTCGAGCATGCGCCTGCGTCCGCCGAGCATGCGGTCGTGGCTCGTGCCGTCCGCCGTACGGGCTGCGACCCCATGTTCGGCCGGGGGATGAGGTTCAGGTAGAGGTCGAGAGTTCGGGTCAACCCTCGAGCGCGGGTCGAGAGTTGCGGCGGGCATCTCGGACGAAGCCGACGGCTCTCACCTGCGGAGTTGACACCCCGTCGCGGCGGTCGTTCACTGGAAGTGTTCGAACGTCTGTTCGAACGATGGCGGGTGCAGAACGACGCCCCCAGCAGTCGACGCGCGGTGCGCGTCCCGTCCGAGCAGCATCCCGGGAGGCGAGATGACCCTTCTCGCCGACCCCGCGGAACGGGCGGGGGCACCAGGCCCGACGGCCGCGCCCGTCGACAAGGCCGAGCGTGCCCGGGCCGTCCTGCGCCGTGCGGAGGAGCGTACGGGCGTCCGCCGACACCGCCCGGTCGCCGCCCCCTCGGGAGCGTCGGTCGCCGTCGCGCGCGCCGACACCGCCCCCCTCGCCGAGGCTGTCCCGCTCACCGGCGTCTCCTCGCCGAAGACCGCCCGGCCGGCTCCTGTCGCGCCGGCCGAGCGCCCGGCGCGCGCCCCCCACGTCACGATGCGGGACACGAGCCGCGACGCGATCCCGGACGAGCGGGTGTGGCCGGTGCACGACGCGCTCGCCCCGCTCCTGCCGCTCGGCGGGCTCCAGCGCGGCACCGTGCTGGCGGTGCGCGGGTCGACGAGCCTCCTGCTCGCGCTCGTCGCACGACCGTCGCGGGCCGGGGCGTGGACCGCCGCCGTCGGGTTCCCCGCGGTCGGGCTGCTCGCGGCCGCCGACGTCGGCGCGGACCTCGACCGCGTCGTCCTCGTCCCGCGGCCGGGACCGGACGCGGCGCTCGCGATCGCGGCGCTCGTCGACGGCCTGGACGTCGTCGTCGTCGGACCCGACGCCGCCCTCACCGACACCGACCGGCGCCGCCTCACGGGCCGCGCACGCGAGCGCGGGGCGCTGCTCGTCGCGGCCACGGCGTGGCCGGGCGCGCACGTCGCGCTCACGGTGACGGGTGGCGGCTGGTCCGGCGCGGACCGCGGGGCGGGCTGGCTGCGCCGCCGCACGCTCGTCGTCGAGCGCGCGGGCCGCGGGGGTGCCGCACGCCCCACGCGGGTCGAGGTCGAGCTCCCGCTCGCCCACGAGGACTGGCCCGCGTTCCTCGCCGAGGACGCCCGGGGCACCCGGCCCGCAGCCGAGGTCGGAGCCGCCGACGCCGGCCCCGTCCCCGCCCACGTCGACGACCCCGACCGGCCCTCCCGGCTCCGGCTCGTCGGATGAGCACGAGCCCGACCCGCACGGCGGCCCTGTGGGTGCCGGACTGGCCGGTGCTCGCGGCGATGGCGGTGCGCGACGTCCCTGCGCACGTCCCCGCCGCGACGCACGACGGACGCCGCGTCGTCGCCGTCTCCGCGACCGCGCGCGCCCAGGGCGTGCGCCGGGGCATGCGCCGTCGCCGGGCCCGCGAGTGCTGCCCCGAGCTCGAGCTGCTCGACGTCGACGACGCGCGCGACGCCCGCGAGTTCGAGCCCGTCGCGCTCGCGGCCGAGACCGTCGTCGCGGGGCTGGAGATCACCCGGCCCGGCCTGCTGCTCCTGCCCGCCGCCGGGGCGAGCCGGTACCACGGGTCGGACGCCGCGCTCGCGGAGGCGCTCGTCGCGCGCGTCGCCGAGCGCACCGGGCACGAGAGCCAGGCGGGCGTCGCCGACGGCATCCTCGCCGCCGTGCTCGCCGCGCGGGACGCCGCCGTCGTCCCGCCCGGCGGCTCTGCCGCGTTCCTCGCGCCGCGGCCCGCGCGCGACCTCGCGCACGTCGCCACGCGCCCCGACGTCGCCGTCGCGATCGACGAGCTCGTCGACCTCCTGGGCCGGCTCGGCGTGCGCACCCTGGGGGCGCTCGCGGCCCTGCCGCCCGCGACCGTCGAGGGGCGCTTCGGCGACCTCGGCGCGTGGGCGCACCGGCTCGCGCGCGGCGAGGACCTGCGCCCGCCCGCGCGGCGCCGCGTCGAGCCCGACGTCGCGGTGAGCGCCGAGCTCGACCCGCCCGCCGAGCGCGTCGACGTCGCGACCTTCGCCGCGCGCCGGCTCTCCGAGGACCTGCACGACCAGCTCGTCGCACGCTCTCTCGTCGCCGGGCGGCTGCGCATCACCGCGCGCACCACGGAGGGCGACGACCTCGAGCGCACCTGGCGGCTCGACGGGCCGGGTGCGATGAGCCCCGCACGCCTCACGGACAAGGTCCGGTGGCAGCTCGAGGGCTGGCTCACCACCACGTCCGTCCGTGCCGGGCGTGCGGCCCGGGCCGCGCGCCGTGGCAGGCGTGGCGGCGAGCACGGCTCGCCCGGCGGGGCCGACGTCGTCCCAGGCGTCGCGCCGCTGGCCCGCCTGTCCCTCACGGCCGAGGAGGTCGTCACCGCGGGTGCGGAGCAGCCGCGCCTGTGGGGCGCGTCGAGCGGGGAGGACGCACGCGCCCACCGCGCGCTCGGGCGCGTGCAGGGCATCCTCGGCGGCGACGCGGTCCTGCGCGTCGAGGTCCAGGGCGGTCGCGACGCGACCGACCGCGTGCACCTCGTGCCGTTCGGGGAGGACGTCGCGCGCCCGCGCGACCCGGCCCTGCCCTGGCCCGGCGCGCTGCCGAGCCCCGCGCCGGCGGTCGTGCCCGTCGAGCCGCAGGACGTCGTCGTGCTCGACGTCGCGGGGCGGCCCGTCGTCGTGGACGCGCGCCTCGCGATGAGCGGCGAGCCCGCGACCGTGCAGTGGCCCGCCCCCGCGCCGGAGGACGGTCCGCGCCGCGCGGCGCCCCGGGGCGAGACGGCGCTGCCCGGGCCGGGGTCCGCGCGCGCCGTCGTGGACTGGGCCGGGCCGTGGCCGCTCGCCGAGCGCTGGTGGACGCCCGCGCCCCGGCGCCGGGTGCACGTGCAGGTCCTGCTCGACGACGGCCGCGGCCTGCTCCTCGCGAGCGCGCGCGGGCGGTGGACCGTGGAGGGCCTGTATGACTGACCGGACCACCGGCCCGCGCTACGCCGAGCTCCACGCGCACTCCGCGTTCAGCTTCCTCGACGGCGCGTCGCACCCCGAGGAGCTCGCCGCCGAGGGCGCGCGGCTCGGGCTGTCGGCGCTCGCGGTCACCGACCACGACGGCCTGTACGGCGTCGTGCGGTTCGCGGAGGCCGCGCGCAAGGTCGGGCTGCCCACGATCTTCGGTGCCGAGCTGCACCTGCCCGTCGTCGAGGACGGGCGTGCGCCCGCGGGACCGCCCGTCCTGGACCCGCCCACCGGCGTGCCCGACCCGCGTTCGACCCACCTGCTCGTCCTCGCGCGGGGGGCGCAGGGCTACCGCAACCTGTCGAGCGCGATCGCCACCGCACACCTCGCGACCGGGACCAAGGGCGCCGCCCGCTACGACCTCGACGCGCTCGGCGCGCAGGGCGCGGGCGAGTGGCTCGTGCTCACCGGGTGCCGCAAGGGCTCCGTCCGGCGGGCGCTCGTCACCGCCGGGCGCGCCGCGGCGCGCCGCGAGCTCGACCGGCTCGTCGCCGTGTTCGGCGCGGACAACGTGGCCGTCGAGATCACCACGACCGACGACCCGCGCGACGCCGACCTGCACGCGGCGCTCGCCGACCTCGCCGCGGACGCCCGGCTGCCGCTCGTCGCGACGACCGCTGCGCACTACGCCCACCCGCGCGACGCCGACCTCGCCGGGGCGCTCGCCGCGGTGCGCGCCCGCTCGTCGCTCGACGACCTCGACGGGTGGCTCCCCGGCGCCCCGACGACCCACCTGCGCTCGGCGGCGGAGATGCTCGCGCGACACCCCCGGCACCCGCAGGCCGTCGCGACCGCGGCCGCGCTCGGGGACGAGTGCGCGTTCGACCTGCACCTCGTCGCGCCCGACCTCCCGCCGTACCCGGTGCCGGACGGGCACACCGAGGCGACCTGGCTGCGCGAGCTCGTGCGACGCGGCGGCGAGAACCGGTACGGGCCGCGCGACCAGGAGAAGATCCCGGGCGCGTGGGCGCAGATCGACCACGAGCTGCGCGTCATCGAGGACCTGCACTTCCCGGGGTACTTCCTCGTCGTCTACGACCTCGTGGAGTTCTGCCGCGTCAACGGGATCCTGGCGCAGGGCCGCGGCTCGGCCGCGAACTCCGCGGTCTGCTACGCGCTCGGCATCACGGCCGTCGACGCGGTGAAGCACGGCCTGCTGTTCGAGCGCTTCCTCGCGCCCGAGCGCGACGGCCCGCCGGACATCGACGTCGACATCGAGTCGGGGCGGCGCGAGGAGGTCATCCAGCACGTCTACGCGACGTTCGGGCGCACGCACGCCGCGCAGGTCGCGAACGTCATCTCCTACCGGCCCAAGTCGGCCGTGCGCGACGCGGCCCGTGCGCTCGGGTACGACGTCGGGCAGGCCGACGCGTGGAGCAAGTCCATCGAGCGGTGGGGCTCGCTGCGCGGCCCCGACCCGTCGTCGCCCGCGGCCGACCGGGCGGCGAAGGAGCGGGCGATCGCGGCAAAGACCCCGGGGCCCACGAGCCCGGCCGCGCCGAGGGTGACGACGCGGACCGCCCGGAAGGACGCCGCGACGGCGCGCCTGTGGGGGAGCCGCGACTGGTCGCCCGACCTGAGCGGCCGGGGCGCGCGCGTCGTCGACCCGCTCGCCGTGGACGAGGGCGAGGTCCTGCGCGCGGACGACACGCACGACGTCGTGCCCGCGCACCGGCCGCCGTCGGCCGCGCAGGAGGGCGAGATCCCGGACGCGGTGCTCGACCTCGCCGACCGGATGCTGCGCCTCCCGCGGCACCTGGGCATCCACTCGGGCGGCATGGTCATGTGCGACCGCCCCGTCATCGAGGTGTGCCCCGTGGAGTGGGCGCGCATGGAGGGCCGCACCGTCCTGCAGTGGGACAAGGAGGACTGCGCGGACGCGGGGCTCGTGAAGTTCGACCTCCTCGGCCTCGGGATGCTCACGGCGCTGCGCATCGGGTTCGACCTCGTGGAACGGCACGAGGGCGGGGCGCGCCTCGCGCTGCACACGCTGCCCGAGGACGACCCGGCGGTGTACGACCTGCTGTGCGCGGCCGACACCGTCGGCGTGTTCCAGGTCGAGTCGCGCGCACAGATGGCGACGCTCCCGCGCCTGCGTCCGAGGACGTTCTACGACATCGTCATCGAGGTCGCGCTCATCCGCCCCGGGCCCATCCAGGGCGGCTCCGTGCACCCGTACATCAACCGCGCGCGGGGGCGGGAGAAGGTGGCGTTCCTGCACCCGCTGCTGGAGAAGTCGCTCGGCAAGACGCTCGGCGTGCCGCTGTTCCAGGAGCAGCTCATGCAGATGGCGATCGACGTCGCGGGCTTCTCCCCGAAGGAGTCCGACCAGCTCCGGCGCGCGATGGGGTCCAAGCGGTCCGTCGAGCGCATGGAGGAGCTGCGCGGGCGGCTCATGGACGGCATGCGGAAGAAGGGCGTCGCGGACCCGGCCGTGCGCGAGGAGATCTACGACAAGCTCAAGGCGTTCGCCGACTTCGGGTTCCCCGAGTCGCACGCGTACTCGTTCGCGTTCCTCGTCTACGCGAGCTCGTGGCTCAAGGTGCACCACCCCGCCGCGTTCTACGCGGGCTTGCTCGCGGCGCAACCCATGGGGTTCTACTCGCCCCAGTCGCTCGTCGCCGACGCACGCCGCCACGGCGTCACGGTGCTGCGCCCCGACGTCAACGCGTCCGGCGTCGAGGCGACGGTCGAGCGGCTGCCCGCCGACCGTGCGGTTGCGCCCGCCGACCATGCGGATACCGATCGTCCTGGCGCCCGGACGGGCGACAGCCGCATGCTCGGTGGGCAGGTACGGGTCGACACCGCGTTCGGTCCGGAGCCCGATCTGGGGCTCGCGGTGCGGCTCGGGCTCGCGAGCGTGCGCGGGCTCGGGAAGGACGCGGCCGAGCGCGTCGTCGCGGCGCGCGGGGCACCGGGGGAGGGGCGGCCGTTCCGGGACCTGCGCGACCTCGTGCGGCGCGTCGACCTCACGACCGCCCAGCTCGAGGGGCTCGCGACCGCCGGCGCGACGGACTGCCTCGGCGTGACCCGGCGCGAGGCGCTGTGGGCGGCGGGCGCGCTCGCGCAGGAGGGCCCGGGGACGCTGCCGGGCGTGAGCGTCGGGGTCGAGGCCCCGGCGCTGCCCGGCATGACCGAGGTCGAGACCGCCGTCGCCGACGTCTGGGCCACGGGCGTGTCGACCGACTCCTACCCGACGCAGTACGTCCGCGACGGACTCACCGCGGCCGGGGTGCTCACCGTCGTCGGCGCCGTGGCGGTGTCGCGCGAGATCGAGGAGGTCGACGAGGCGGAGCGCGCGGCGGGCGAGGTGCCGGGCACGCGCCCGCACCCGCCGTCGCGCGTCGCCGTGGGCGGCGTCGTCACGCACCGGCAACGGCCCGGGACCGCCGGAGGCGTGACGTTCCTGTCGCTCGAGGACGAGACGGGCATCCTCAACGTCGTCTGCTCGCCCGGGCTGTGGCAGCGGTTCCGGAAGGTCGCGCGCGGGTCCGCGGCGCTCGTCGTACGCGGGCGGCTCGAACGGGCCGACGGCGCCACGAACCTCGTCGCGGAGCACCTCGCCCCGCTCTCGCTCCAGGTCGCGACGACGTCGCGCGACTTCCACTGACGCCGAGCCCGGGGTCAGCGGTCACGTCGGCGGCCCGGTGCCCCCAGGCCCCGGGTTCGTCGCCGTCCGGCCGCCCTGATCGTGACCGCCGGCGCGCGAGCGGGCCAGGGAGCCGTGAGGTGCAGGCAGGTCATCGGGCGTGGGGCTACCGGGCGATCGGGGCGGCGACGCAGACCTCGAACGTGTCGCGTGCGCGGCGCAGCAGGTACCGGACCTCCTGCGCCTCCTGCTCGTTCGCGTACTCGTCGCGGTAGCTCCAGCGCACGCGCGCCCACACGAGCGCGTCGCCGACCTCCTCGACGTCCTCGAGGTGCGCGACGACGCCGACCAGGCCGCGCTCGCGGAACCCGCGCGCGGTCTCGGTGGTCGACTCGCGCACGTCCTCCGGGTCCGCGAGGAGCAACGACCCGGTCGACCCGACCACGAGCGCCGGGAACGCGTAGCTCTCGCCGATCGTGTCGAGGTCGCCCGTGGAGAGTGCGACCCCGTAGGTCGTGAGGAACGTCTGGACGTCGTCGGCGTCGAAGGACTCGGTGGAGGGATCCATGGTCCCGTTCTACCCCGTCGGTCCGGCGTCGGCGCGGTCGGGCGCCTCGGCCGTGCGCGTCAGGTGGTCAGCCCCGCGGTCACCTGCTCGAGGAGCGCGAGGTCGGCGAGGACCGTCGCGTGCTCGGCGTCGAGCCGGGCGGCCTGCCCGTCGGGGGCCGCCGTGCGTGCCGTCGTGCCGACGGCCGTGCCGGACGCCGGCGCGAGGATCGCGAGCGCGTGGTCGAGCACCGGGGCGAGGTAGTCGGCGTCGAGCACGATCTCGGAGCGCCCGACGCCGCGCGGCGTGCGCACCGCGACCGTGAACCCCGCGGTCGGGTGCGCGCCCGGGTCGAGGAACCGCAGCCGGACCGCGACGTCGCCGAGGCGCGTGGTCGCGACGATCCCGTCCGCCGAGGTCGTCACGACGGGCGGCGCCCACCCCGCGCCGGGAGGACCGCCGACCACGGCGCGAGCCGCCTCCACGACGTGGATGCCGAGGAAGAACAGCCCGTCCCGCTCGTCGTCCGGGTCGGCGGGCCCGGACACCTCCACGACCGGCCCGGGCGACGTCGTCGCCGCCTCGGCCGTCGATGCCGTCTCGGTCGTGCGGTCCGCGAGCACGGCGCGCGCGGCCACGACCTCCGGCGCGAACCGCAGCGCGGACGCCGTGGTCACGGCGGTGCCGTGGGCCCGGGCCACGTCGAGCGTGGTGCGCGCGTCGGCGACCGAGGCCGCGAACGGCTTGTCGACGAGCACCGGGACGCCCGCGCGCAGGAGCGTGCGGGCCGCGACGCCGTGGAGCCGGCCCGCGCGGTGGGCGACGATCGCCGCGTCGATCCGCCCGACGACGTCGGGGACGGTGAGCTCACCCGCGCCGACGGCCAGCCCGCCCGCGGCGGCGAGCTCCGCGCGCCGGGCCGGCTCGCCGTCGACGAGCGCGACGACGCGCACGCCCGGCCAGCGCCGCTCGACCTCGACGAGCCGGACGTAGTGGTCGGCGTGGGAGGAGTCGAGGCCGACGAGGGCGAGGCGCAGCACGCGGTGATCGTCCCACGCCGCGTGCTGCGTCCTCCGGTCGTCGTACCGTCACCACGCCTCGGCGAGCAGCAGCGCGAAGAGCTCGTCGGCGTCGGTGTCGAGCCCGCGCGCGGCGAACCACGCGGAC
Organism: Cellulosimicrobium sp. GQ32; assembly: GCF_059758455.1. Lineage (NCBI taxonomy): Bacteria > Bacillati > Actinomycetota > Actinomycetes > Micrococcales > Promicromonosporaceae > Cellulosimicrobium > Cellulosimicrobium sp. GQ32. The sequence continues at coordinate 96,423 of NZ_JCAXEP010000013.1, forward strand.
ATCGTGCGGCAGTCGCGCAGCAGGAGCTCGGTGCCGAACGGGTTCGCCACGAGGTCGACGACCTGCGGCAGGTCGATGATGACGAGCCGGTCCCCGTCCGCGAGGACGTTGTACGGCGACAGGTCGCCGTGCGCGTAGCCGAGGCGGGCCAGCACGGCCATGCCGTCGCGGAGCTGGTCCCACCACGACGCGAGCAGGTCCGGGTCGGGGCGGGTGCGCGCGAGCCGGGGCGCGGCCTCGTGCGCGACGCCGTCCGACGTGCCGACGAACTCCATGAGGATCTCGTTGCCGTCGATCTGCACCGGGTAGGGCACGGGGGCGCCGGCGGACCACAGCTCGCCGAGCGCGGCGAACTCCGCCGCGGCCCACTGCCCGGCCGCGACCTGGCGGCCGTAGCGGGACTTGCGGTCGAGCGCGCGCCGGTCGCGCGTGCGGCGCACGCGGCGGTCCTCGGTGTAGACCGTGTCCCGCCGGAACGCGCGGTGGTCGAGGTCCCGGTAGCGCTTGGCGGCGAGCAGCGTGCGTTGCGAGGCGTCGTCGGGGACGGCGCGCTCGACGAGGAACACGTCCGCCTCCTTGCCGGTCTTGAGCATGCCCAGCTCGGTGTCGACGGCCGCGTCGGCGGTCACGACCCAGTCGGGGCGCGGCTCGGGTCCGCGCTGCCCCTTCTCGACGGCGGACCACGTGGACCAGCGCTGGTCGTCGCCGAGCGCGGCGTCGAGGACGCCTGCGACGGGACCGGCGTCGTCGGCAGCGTCGTCACGGCGCCGCAGACGGCGGGGCGGGGGAGTGCGAGGGTCTCCCGCGAACGTCGGCGGGAGGTACGGGTCGGGGTACAGCAGGTCGTGCTCGGGCACGGGTGGGCTCCTTCGGGCGGGGAGCGCACGGCGCTGCCGCTGCCGCCTCGCGGGCGGCGGCGGGCGCGGACCGTCTCGGACGGTCGCCGACCGGACTAGCGGCGGTCGGTGCTCCCGGGGGTGGTGGACACGCGAGCGTGGGTCGTCCAGCTCATGGCGTTCCTCCTTCCTCCGGTGCCCGACGGCGCGGGCGACGTCCTGCGACCGTCCCACCCGGGGGCGGGACGGGGCAAGGGAATTACCGCGACCGCGATCGTGCTCGCGCGCGGTGGCCGTGACCGTGGCCGCTCAGGCGACGCCCGACGCCAGGGCCTGGATCGCCGACGCGACGCGCTCGTACGTGCCGTATGTGTCGTAGCCCATCTGGTCGAGCGCCGACCACACGAAACCGACCGTCGCGTAGAGGCCGACGGCCGTCGCGAGGATCCACTCGCGCACGGAGCCGGTGTCGCCGAGCAGGGGGAGGGCGAAGCTGCCGCTGGGGCGCCACACGTCGTCGACGACGAGGGATCGGCGCACCCAGCGCGGGGAGCGGATCTTCACCGGCCACAGCAGCGGCGCGCCGTTGGTCGTGAGCACGTCGCCCAGGATGTGCACGGTCACGCCGATCCCGACGGCGACCGGGAGCCAGTTCCACTCCTCGGGCGAGAAGAGCGCGACGAGGGCGGCGATCGTGAGCGACGTGACCCACGGCATGAGCTTGCCGCGCCGTGTGAGCTTGAGCGCCTTGAGCGCGAGCGCGACGAGCAGGACTGCGAGGACGCCACCGCCCACGTAGACCGTGCCGAAGCTCTCCGTCTCGACCGTGACCAGCCCCACGAGCCAGGCGAGCGCCGTGAACACGGCGATGCCGAGGAACGAGTGCGTGCCCTGGCGGTGGCCGCCGGAGATCGTCTCGACCGCGTCGGACACCCACTCGCTCACGGGCGGCAGGGAGTGCGCGAACGTCCCGTTGTGGTGGTCGGCGTCGGGGAGGAGCGCGGCCCCGGCGCACACGACCGCGCCCGTCATGACCCCGACGGACGACACGGGATGCCACCCGAGCGCGAACGGGGCGGTCGACGTCACCGCCACCCAGGCGGCGGCTCCGGTCGCGGCGTGGTGGGCGCCCATCATGGCGGCGGGTCTCCTGTCGTCAGCCCGGCCGCGCGGTTCGTCGGCGTCGGGAGGTGTGTCCGGAACGTCCGGAACCCTACCGGGTGCCGCCGACAGCCCCGGTCGTTCGCCCGGAACTCCGACGGGCGGCGCGCCGGCGCAAAAAGTGTGCCAAGCGCCGCCGACCTTCGGCCGAGACCCGCGAGGCGTGCCCCAGCGGGGGAGGCGTTGGCCTGTATCCCGTGCACAGGCAGCGCGCGGGAGCCGGAGATCCACCGGCGCGGAGAGCGCACGAGTTCGACTCCGGGCAGAAAAGGACGCCGGCCGGCGGCACTCCGGCCGCCGTGCCGGACCTCGGTCGGAGAACTCGTGACGAATTCGGGAAATGGGGTTGTGCTGATCGAGAAAGGCGCGTACGGTCTTCCTCGGTCGACGACATTCCGGTGCGTGGGCCACCCGACATGACCGAGAGGAGCGGTGCCGTGCGCGAACCCGTCCAGCAGGACCGGCGACGTCCCGTGCTGCCCTGCGAGCAGTCGCGCGTCGTGCTGCCCGTGGCGTATCTCAGCGTGTCCTCGTTCCTCGCCGGCGACTCCGGCGGTCCTGTCGTCTGACCACAGCGTCGTTCGACAGGCCGTCCCGGGACATCGCCGGGGCGGCCTTTTTCTTGTGCATGAATGCGCCCGACCAGGGTGCATTTGTCGTGCTGCCATTCTGCTCGATCGCCGTCGGCGCGCATTTGTCGTGCGTCTGCGGTGAAATGCACTGCCTTCGTGGTCCAACGGACACGACGCCGCTCTACGGAAGCGGAGACGGGGGTTCGACTCCCTCCGAGGGCACCTGGACGCCTCGCGTCCCGTCTGCTCGACGTTAAGGAGCACCAGCGCGCGTAGCTCAGCGGACAGAGCGCCGGCTTCCGGAGCCGGGCGTCGGGGGTTCGAGTCCTCCCGTGCGCACCTCGCCGCCCCGTCCGGGGCGGCGTCATGATCGTCAGGACGACCCGAGGAGGTCAGCACCGTGAGCACCGAGGCCCACGCGTTCCCCGTCCCGCTGTCGGGTGCGAAGGCACCCACCCTCATGTGGGCGCACGAGCACGCCGTCGAGCCCGCCGCGCTCCAGCAGCTGCGCAACATCGCCGCGCTGCCGTGGGTCGAGGGCGTGCGCGTCATGCCGGACGTCCACCTCGGCAAGGGCGCGACCGTCGGCTCGGTCATCGCGATGCGCGACGCCGTGTCGCCCAACGCGGTCGGCGTCGACATCGGCTGCGGCATGATCGGCGTCCGGACCTCGCTCACGGCCGAGGACCTGCCCGACGACCTCGGGCCGGTCCGCGCGCGGATCGAGGCCGCGATCCCCGTCGGTTTCCACGCGCACGACGAGGCGGTCGACCCGCACCGGCTGCGCTCGATCTCCGGGCGCGGCCCGGCCGAGGTCGCGCGCGGCGCGGACGCGTTCTGGTCGCGGTTCTCCGGCCTGCACGGGCGTGTCTCGGACATCGAGGGCCGCGCGCGCCGTCAGCTCGGGACGCTGGGCGGGGGGAACCACTTCGTCGAGCTCTGCACCGACACGGACGGGCAGGTCTGGCTCCAGCTGCACTCGGGGTCGCGCAACATCGGCAAGACGCTCGCCGAGCAGCACGTCGCCGTCGCCAAGCGCCTCGAGCACAACCAGGGGCTCGTGGACCGCGAGCTCGCGGTGTTCCTCGGCGGCACGCCGGAGATGGACGCCTACCTCGCCGACCTGTGGTGGGCGCAGGAGTACGCGGCGCGGTCGCGCGCGGTCATGATGACGCTCGTCGTCGACGCCGTGCGTGCCTCGTTCCCCGGGCGGGAGATCGTGTTCGACGAGGCCGTGAACGTCCACCACAACTACGTCGCGGTCGAGCACGTCGACGGCCAGGAGCTCGTCGTGACCCGCAAGGGCGCGATCCGGGCCGGGAAGGGCGACCTCGGGCTCATCCCCGGGTCCATGGGCACCGGCTCGTACATCGTGCGCGGGCTCGGGAACCCGGAGTCCTACTGGTCGGCGTCGCACGGCGCGGGGCGTCGCATGTCCCGCACCAAGGCGAAGAAGACCTTCACTCTCGACGACCTCGCCGCCCAGACGGCGGGCGTCGAGTGCCGCAAGGACGCCGGCGTGCTGGACGAGATCCCGGGTGCGTACAAGGACCTCGACGAGGTCATCCGCGCCCAGTCCGACCTCGTCGAGGTCGTCGCTCGGCTCACGACGCTTCTCTGCGTCAAGGGCTGACCACGGGGTCGCGACTCGGCATCGGCCGGAGGGCGGGCGTCAGGTGTGGTCGCGGGGGAGGCGGACGGTGAACGTCGTGCCCGTGGGGCCGGGTTCCTCCGCGGTGGACGACGACACGGCGACGGTCCCGCCGTGGGCGGTGACGATCGCGTCGGCGATGGCGAGGCCCAGTCCGGTGGAGCCGCCGGTGCGGTTGCGCGCGTCGTCGCCGCGCGTGAAGCGGCGGAAGAGCGTGGGGCGCAGGGTCGCCTGGATGCCTGGGCCGTCGTCGGCGACGGAGAGCACGACGTCGTCGCCGTCGCTCGCGAGCCGCACCTCGACGTGGGTGCCGGGCGGGGTGTGCGTGCGGGCGTTCGCGAGGAGGTTCGCGAGCACCTGCCGCAGGCTCGCCTCGTCGCCCGTGATCTCGAGGTCGACGTCCTCGTCCGGGTCCTGCCCGTCGGGGTCGTGCGCCGCTCGGGTGCGATCTCGGTCGTCCGTCGCGTCGTCGACGCCGGCGACCCCGTCGAGCGGGTCGGTCGGGAGGTCGACGTCGAGGTCGTCGCCGGGCAGGTCGAGGGCCCAGTCGTGGTCGGGGCCGGCGGCGTGGGCGTCCATGACGGCGTCGACGGCGAGCGCCGCGAGGTCGACGGGCGCGCGGTCGAGCGGGCGGCCCGCGTCGAGCCGGGCGAGGAGCAGCAGGTCCTCGACGAGGCCGGTCATGCGCACGGCCTCCGACTCGATGCGGTCGAGCGAGCGCGCGGTGGCGGGCGGGACGTCGTCGGGCGAACGTCGCACGAGCTCGGCGTAGCCGCGGATCGAGGCGAGCGGCGTGCGCAGCTCGTGGCTCGCGTCGGCGACGAACCGCCGCACCTGGGTCTCGGAGTCGTGCCGCGCCTGGAGCGAGGTCTCGACGTTCTCGAGCATGCGGTTGAGCGCGGCGCCCACCTGCCCGACCTCGGTGCGCTCGTCGGTGAGGTCGTCGGGGACGCGGGGGATCGCGTCGATCTCGCCCTGCGCGAGCTCGAGCTCGGAGACGCGGCTCGCGGCGGCTGCGACGTCGTCGAGCGGCCGCAGCGAGCGCCGCACGAGCCACGTGCCGAGGAGCACGGCGGCGAGCAGGCCCGCGACGCCGAGCGCGACCTCGACGAGCACGTACTCCTCGACCGTCGTGTCGACGGTGGTGGTGCTCGACGCGACGACGACGGGTTGGCCGTCGTCCGTGGTCCGGTGCACGGCGCGGAACGACCCGAGGTCGGGCAGGTCGGCGTCGTGCGGGACGCCGTCGGCGGGCACGTCCTCGAGCGCGGCGATCTGCGCGTCGTCGAGCGCGACGCGCTCGAGCGTGGGTGTCACGTACTCGGCGAGCACGATCTCCCCGCCGTCGTAGCGCAGGACGGCGCTGCCGGGCCCGGTGCCGGCGGGGAAGCGGGACGGGTCGTCGGGCAGGTCGCTGGGGCTGGGGCTGGGGGTGGCGCCGGTGTCGTCCGGCGGCTGCCCGGGGCCGTCGCCCGGACGCTCCCCGAACCCCTGCGCGAGGCGCGAGCTCGCCTGCTCGAGCTCGTGGTCGAGCTGTTCGACGAGCTGGTTGCGCAGCGCGAGCGCGGAGGCGGTGGCGAGGCCCACGGTGACGAGGAGCACGACCCCGGCGAGCACGAGGACGAGGCGGCGGCGCAGCGCGGTCGGCCGACGCACTAGGGCTCCGTCGGCCGTCGCGGGGTGAGCGGGGGCGGGCGCCCGGCGCGCGTCAGCCACGGGCGTCGTCCGCGCCGTTCGCGGGCTTGAGCACGTACCCGACACCTCGCAGCGTGTGGATCATGGGCTCACGCCCCTTGTCGATCTTGCGGCGCAGGTAGGAGATGTAGAGCTCGACGATGTTGGCCTGCCCGCCGAAGTCGTAGTTCCAGACGCGGTCGAGGATCTGCGCCTTGGACAGCACGCGGCGCGGGTTGCGCATGAGATAGCGCAGCAGCTCGAACTCGGTGGCCGTGAGGCGCACCTCCTCGCCCGCGCGCCGGACCTCGTGCGCGTCCTCGTCGAGCTCGAGGTCGCCGACGACGAGCACGGAGTCCTCGCGCTGCGCGGTCGCGCCGCCGCGGCGCAGCAGGCCCCGCAGCCGCGCGACGACCTCCTCGAGGCTGAACGGCTTGGTCACGTAGTCGTCGCCGCCCGCGGTGAGCCCGGCGACGCGGTCCTCGACGGCGTCGCGCGCGGTGAGGAAGAGCACCGGGACGTCGGTGACGCGCTCGCGCAGCCGGCGCAGCACGGTGAGGCCGTCCATGTCGGGGAGCATGACGTCGAGCACGACGACGTCCGGCCCGGTCTCCCGCGCGGTGCGGATCGCGCTGTGCCCGTCGAGCGTGGTGGAGACGTCCCAGCCCTCGTACCGCAGCGCCGAGGTGAGCAGCTCGGCGAGGTTCGGCTCGTCGTCGACCACGAGCACGCGGACGGGGGAGCCGTCCGGGCGCGTGAGGCGCGGCTGGTCGGGGCGGCCGACGGGGGCGGTGGCTGCGGTCATGGATCCAGCGTCCCGCGGCACGCGTGGTCGTGCCTGTGGTGACCCTGTGCGCTCGCTGTGCCTGGAGGGGCGCTGTGTCGCGAGGGTGTGCGGGTGAGATCGCCGCCCGGATGTCGTTGAATCCTTGACTTTTGATCGGGTGCCGTCAAAACTCGCTGCATCGGCAGCAGCCGACGTCCACGCACGCAGGAGTGCGCGCGCCGCCGGATGCCGAGGGGCCCGGCGATCGCCGGGGACCTCACGCCCGGCTCGCGCTCTCGACGACGAGGGAGAAGCACGCATGGATTTGTTCAGCGGAACGACGATCAGGCGGGCGGTGGCGGCGACGGTCGCGCTGCCGCTCGCGGGCGGGGCGACGCTCGTGGCCGCCGGCCCGGCCGCGGCCGACGAGGAGGACTACAAGATCCTCGTGGTCGGCGAGACGCTCGGGTTCCGGCACTCGCACATCGACGACACCACGCGCGCGCTCGTCGCGCTCGGCGCCGACCACGGCTTCACGGTCGACGTGTGGGACCCGCCGAACAGCTCCGCGGGCTGGTGGGGGAGCGGCTCGCCGGGCCAGCCCGACCTCACGATGGACTCGACGCCCTTCACGAGCGCCGAGGACCTGTCGCAGTACGCGACCATCGTCTTCGCGTCGCCGGTCGACAACACCAATTCGCTCAACCCGGCGACGCCGCGCCTGCTCGACGACGCCGAGCTCGCGGCGTTCCAGGGCTACATCCGCGGCGGCGGAGGGTTCGTCGGACTGCACGCGGCGACGGACACGATGCACACCGTCCCCTGGTACAGCGAGCTGACCGGCGGCGGCGCGCGCTTCGTCTCCCACCCCGCGCAGCAGACCGCGACCATGCGAGTCGAGAGCCCCGCCCACCCCTCGACCGCGCACCTGCCGGCCGTCTGGGAGCGGTTCGACGAGTGGTACAACTACTCGACCAACCCGCGCGAGGACGTGCACGTGCTCCTCACGCTCGACGAGTCGACCTACTCCCCGGGCAACGGCGCGATGGGCGAGGACCACCCGATCTCCTGGTGCCAGAACTTCGAGGGCGGGCGCTCCTGGTACGAGGGTGCCGGGCACACCGACGCGTCGTGGACCGACCCGCTCTTCCTCGAGCACGTGCTCAAGGGCGTCGAGTGGACCGCGGGCGTCGTCGAGGGCGGCGGCAACTGCGTCACCTTCGGCGAGGTCGACGAGCTCGTGGCCGGACTGAACACCTCCGCGGTGGGCGACGGCGTGATCGCGGGCGCGATCACGTCGCTGCTCGGCAGCGCGCGCAGCGCGGCCGACGCGGACGACCCGGCGACGGCGGTCCAGGTCCTCGGCGGCGCGCGGTCGCTCGTCGACCACCTGTCCGCGGCCGCGGGCGACCGCGCGCTGCTCGCGTCGAAGTTCGACGACCTCGTCGTCTGGCAGAGCGCGCTCGTCGACGACGGCCCGGCGATCGACCTCGCGGCGGAGGCCGAGCTGCGGACCATGGGCGGCAAGCAGTACGTCGCCGTGCGCGTGCTCAACGAGGACGACACCCCCGTCGACATCACCCTGGCGACGCCGTACGGGAGCAAGGAGTACGCCGACGTCGCGCCCGGGAAGAACGCCTACCAGGCGTTCGCGACCCGGCTGGTCGAGGCCCCGGCCGGCGAGGTGACCGTCACGGCCACGACCGAGCGCGACGGCGAGACCGTCACCGAGGAGATCGTGCTCGCGTACGCCGGCACGGCCTGACGCGTCCCTGACGCATCCCGTCGCACCCCGACGGCGCCCGTCGCACCCGTGTGCGGCGGGCGCCGTCGTGCGTGCGGGTACGGTCGCGGCATCCCGCGAGACCGCCCGAACGAGCGACCGCGTGGCGAGCGACCGCGTGGCGAGCGACCCCGCGTCAGGCGAGCTGGAGCGTCGTGAGGCAGGTGGGGTCGTCGGCGCCCGTCGAGACGGTCGTCGTGCCGACCCGCCCCTCGTGCTCCACGCGCAGCTCGGCGTCCACGTCGCGCGGGAGCCAGAGGCCGACGAACCCGTTCGCGCCGAGCGTCGTGTCCTCCTCGACCAGGACCTCGCCGGTGGCCGCGTCGACGACCGTGACGGACACGGGCTCGTCCGCGAGCTCGCCCTGGCACGTCGTCAGCGAGTGGTAGAAGCACTCGTGCGTCTCGTCCACGAAGGGCGCGACCGAGAGGTAGAACGTGTCCTCGGGCAGCGGGACCGTGGTCTCGTACGACTCGTCCGCGAGCACGAGCTCCGCCGCGCGGACCGAGGCCACGAGGTTGGTCGGCCGGTCGGCCGTCTCGAGCCCCTCGAGCCGGTCCACCACCTCCTGGCCGCCGAGCCCTGCGAGGTCGTGACGGTCGAGCAGCGCGTCGAGCGCGGACGGTTCGGGGGAGTCGCCAGAGCCGCCGGAGCAGCCGGCGAGCACGAGGGCGGTGGCGGCCACGGCGGCCACGAGGGTCGGGAGGGCACGTCGTCGGCTCATGCGCCGATCCTCTCAGAGCGCAGGCTCGTGACCAGGGCCGGAGGTCCCGGGGACGCGATGGCCGGGCCCCGACGCGAGCGTCGGGACCCGGCCTGGGTTGCGGTGGTGTGCGGGCCGACGGCGGAGCCGCCGTCACGCGGTGAGCATCGCCACCGGGTTGTCGTGCGTGAGGCGGGCGAGCGCGTCGCGCGGCACGCCGCGGGCGGCGAGCATCTCCGTGAACACGGTCGGGACGTAGGCGAAACCGTTGCCCCCGTGCTGCACCCACATCTGCTTGAGGAACACGTCGTGGCTGAGCAGCACCTGGCCCGCGTGACCGCCCTCGACGAGGCGCTGCACCGCGGTCGCGGTCGTGTGCGGGTCGGGGGACACGCCCTCCTTCGGGAAGGTGATGTCCATGCCGACCATGTCGAACTCGAGCCAGACGCCGCGCTCGGCCACGGACCGCTGGTAGTCCGGGTCGTCCGCGGACGGGTCCATGTGGCACAGCACGACCTTCTCGGGGCGCACTCCCACCTCGTCCAGCACGAGGTCGAGCACCTCGTGCGCGCGGCGCTGCCAGCCCGGCAGGTGCACCTGGAGCGCGACGTGCGGGTGCTCGCGCTGCGCGACGGCCGCCGCGCGCAGCGACGCGGCCTCGCCCGGCGTGAACGACGGCGAGACGCCGATCTCGCCGATGATGCCGGGCCGCACGCCGGTCCCGCCGATCCCGTCGGTGAGCTCCGCGACGATCGCGGACGCCTGGGCGTCCACGGCGGCGGCGGCGATGCGGTCGCCCTCGAACTTCTCGAGGTACGCGCCGCAGCCCGCGACCACGTGCAGGCCCGTCCGGCGGGCCACCTCCGCGAGGCGCTCGGGGTTGCGCCCGATCGCCGCGCTCGACGTCGCGTCGACGATCGTGCGCCCGCCCAGCGCCGCGAAGCTCTCGAGCTCCGCGGCGACCGCGGCGACGGGCTTGTCGGCGATGTTGTCCGCGCAGCAGTACGGGTCCTGGCGCAGCGCCCACGCGACCGACGCGGAGACCGGGGCCTCGACGACCGCCTCGGAGAAGCGGTAGCTCGGCGGGTCGAGCACCCCGGACAGGTCGTTGAACAGGTGCTCGTGCGGGAGCGTGAGGCCGAGGTCGGCGGCCGCGGCGCGGCCGGTGACCGTCTGGACGTGGCCGGCGGGCGTGACGCTCATCGCCCGCTCGCCTCGCCCGCCTCGCCGCCCGCGACCGCCGCGGCCACGGCGTCCTCGTGCTCGCCGGAGCCGTCCGGGTCGTCGGGGTGGGCCGCCTTGCCGGACGGGATCATGCCGATCCCGGCGGCGACGAGCGCGATGACCGTGCCGATGACGGTCGCGACGTGGACGGTGTGGCCCAGCGCCGGGATCGCGGCGTCGAGGACGAGCGAGCCGACGAGCTGGCCCGCGACCGAGGCAAGGCCGAGCAGCAGCAGCCCGAGGCCGCGCACGAGGAGCGCCATGAGCGCGATGGACAGCAGGCCGAGCGGGCCGCCCAGGTACATCCACCACTCGCTCGGGAGCTGGAAGTCGACGCCGCCCGCGGCCGCGCGCACGAGGTAGGCGACCAGCAGGGCGGTGAACCCGACGAGGAAGTTCCAGCCGATCGAGACGAGCATCGACCCGGTGACGTCGGCGACGGCCGCGTTCCCGGCCGGCTGCCAGCCCGCGAGCAGACCGCCCACGAACGGCATGATCGCGAGGACGATCGTGTGCGGCACGGAGAAGCTCGGCGAGATGACGACGACGGTCGCCGCGATCGCGAGCGCGGCGCCCAGGAGGCGGGTGGCGGTGAGCGGCTGCTTGACCGATGCCGTGACGCCGAGGCGGTCGCAGATGACCCCCGAGATGACGAGACCGGAGATGAGCGAGATCTGGAACGTCGCGACGCCGAGGACGCCGACGGTCACGCCCTCCGAGAGGACGATGACGGCCCCGCACAGGCCCGCGAGGTAGTTCCACCACGGGATGGTGCGCGAGCGGATCAGCCCGGGGATGGCCAGCGCCTCGCGCCGGGTCGCAGGGCGCGCGAACACGACGACGAACATGAGGACCAGGCCGGTCCCGAACGAGATGAGGGCGGCGGCGTGCCCGTCGCCGATCGTCTTGCCGAGCTGGCCGTTGACGGCCGCCTGCATGGGGCCGAGGGCCCCCGCGAGGACGGTCGCGACGACGAGCAGGGCGGTCGCGGTGTCCTTGACCCTGCTGCGGCGGGCTGACGAGTTCAGAGCACCTCCCTGAGTGCCGGACGGGGAACCGGTGGTCGCCGGCGTGGTGTGCTTCATTGCGTGACCGTGCCTTCCTCCGACGGTACGTCGGACTTAGCTGTGGAGCGGAATCCTGGTGCCCTCGGGGGCCAGGTCGGTGGCGCGCGGCAGGGAGTCGACGGCGCCGTGGCGGGTGGTGGTGGAGGCGGCGACGCGCGCCGCCCAGCGGGCGGACTCGACGAGGTCGCCGCCGTGGAGGAGGCCGTCCGTGAGCGCCGCGCAGAACGAGTCGCCGGCGGCGGTCGTGTCGACGGCGTCGACGCGCTCCGCCGGGACGGTGACGGGTGCGCCCCCTGCGGGGACGACGAGCGCGCCGTCGGCCCCGAGGGTGACGACGACGTCCCCGGGGTGGTCGAGCGCGCGCACCATGGCGCGCACCTCGTGCTCGCCGGCGGGCTCGGTGCTCGCCCCGACGAGGGTCGCGAGCTCGAACCGGTTGGGCACGAGCACGCGGAACGCGGCGCGCACCTCGGCGGGCAGCGGGACGGCGGGCGCCGGGTTGAGCACCGTGATTCCCGTCGCGGTCGCGGCGACGGCGCGCAGGGCGCCGAGCGGCGTCTCGCACTGGCACAGGACCGCCGCCGCGTCGCGGACGAGGTCGGCGCGCTCGGCGACGAACGCCTCGTCGACGACGGCGTTCGCGCCGGGCTCGATGACGATCGTCGACTCGGGCTGCTCCCACAGCACGACGGCGACGCCGGTGGGGCGGTCCGCCGTCGCGAGGCCGTCGAGGACGAGGCCCTCGACGGCGAGGCGGCGGCGGATGGCGCGGCCGTCGTCGTCGTCGCCGACGGCGCCGACCATGGCGACGCGCCGGCCGAGCCGGGCGGCGGCGACGGCCTGGTTGGCGCCCTTGCCGCCGGGGGAGCGGACGAGGCCCGTCGCGGAGACGGTCTCGCCCGAGCGGGGCAGGCGGTCGACGGTCAGCCTGAGGTCCATGTTCAGGCTGCCGACGACCACCACCTCGGGCGTCATCAGCCCGCGAGCCAGGTGACGGCCTGGCCGAACAGCGGGCCGTAGCCGGCCCAGTCCATGAACTCGAGCGGCGCCCAGTGGGGGGAGATGTCGGAGGCGAAGGCGAGCGTGCGTCCCTGGCCCTCGGTGCGGACGGCGACGAGCGGGCGGTCCTCGATGGTGGCGAGGACGGTCGCGTCGGCCTTGGCGGTGAGGCGCTGGTAGCCGAGGAGGATCGGCCACTCGCGGTCGAGGCCCGCGGTGACGGGGTGCTCGACGTCGGTCAGGGTGCCGCCGATGCCCTCGGGGGTCTCCTCGCGGTCGTCGTAGGGGAGGATCTCGACGGGCAGGACGGCCTCGACGGCGGTGCCGTGGTAGTTCGCCTTGGCCTGGAAGCCCTGGAAGCTGAGGTAGCCGCCGGCCATCATGAGGCCGCCGCCGCGGCGGACCCACTCGGCGAGGAGCTTGAGCCGGTTCGGGAACGGGCGCCCCTGGGAGAACACGACCGGGGGGAGCAGGAGCGAGTTGGCGCCGATGTCGGAGAGGATCACGACGTCGTAGGCGTCGAGCTCGTCGAGCGTGGAGGGGAAGTCCTCGGCGACGAGGTGCGAGGGCAGGTGCGTGACCTCGTGGCCCTCGGCGGCCAGCGCCTCGAGCAGGCGCGCGCACCCGATCTCGAGCTGGGCGTGGGGGAACGCGTCGTACCCCTTGTAGTCGGTGGTCGCGTTGATCCACGACTCCCCGGCGAGCAGAACCCGGCTCATCCCGGCCTCCTTGCGATCAGGTCGCGCGGCGACGTCGGCGACGACGTTGCGCAACGTTGTGTGACGTTGCGCAAGACCGTAGGGTGGAGATGCTCGGCCTGTCAACACCGTCTGTGCGACGCGGTGCCGGTAGGGTGCAAGGGTTCTGGGACGCGAGCCGTTGGAGGGGAGCCATGACGCTCACGCGTGTTGCGCAACGTGCCGGCGTGTCGGCCTCGACGGCGTCGCGCTACCTGCGCGGTCAGCTCAACGTCCAGCCGGAGACGGCGGCGCGCATCGACGCCGCGGTCCGCGAGGTGGGGTACGTCGTGCCCGCGCCCGGCCCGGCCGCGCGCGAGGACGAGCGCCGCACGGGGGTCGTCGCGCTCGTCGTGCCCGACTTCGTCAACCCGTTCTTCACCGCGCTCGCCGAGGAGGTCGCGCGCCTGGCGGGCGACCGGCGCGTCCCGCTCGTCGTCGCTCTGTCGACGCGGCACGGCGACGCCGAGTCGGGCCTGGGCCAGCTCCTCGCGAGCGACGGGTCGCTCGGCGGCGTCGTCTACGTGGGCATGTCGCGCACCGACGACCGGCTCGCGCGCGCGGTCGCGGACGGCCTGCCCGTCGTCGTCATCGACGAGGAGGTCGACCTCGACCTGCCGGTCGAGACGATCACCGTGGACAACTACGGCGGCGCCTACCAGGCCACGAGCTACCTCGTGCAGCAGGGGCACCGGCGCATCGCCCACGTCGCCGGGCCCGCCGAGCTCTCGACGACCCAGGACCGCCTGCGGGGCTACGTCGACGCGATGCACGACGCCGGCCTCGACGTCGACCCGGACCTCGTGCGCCACGGCCCGTACACCGAGCAGTTCGGGGCCTCGACGTTCCCCTACCTCACGCGGCCCGGGAACGCCCCGACGGCCGTGTTCGTCGGCAGCGACATCGTCGCCGTCGGGATGCTGGGTGCGGCCGAGCTGCACGGCATCTCCATCCCCGACGACCTCTCGGTCGTCGGGTGCGACGGCATCCGCGTCGGCCAGTGGCTGCGTCCCAAGCTCACGACGCTCGAGCAGCCCGTCGCGGCGCTCGCGCTCGCTGCCATGGACGCGATCGAGCGCTCGATGACCGGCACCCGGCCCGCGAGCCCGCCCGCGCGCACCGTCCTGCCGCTGCACCTCGTCGTGCGGGGCTCGGTCGCGCGGGTCGCGAGGCCATGACCGGGACCGAACGCCGCCAGCGCTGCCGCGGTCACGCCTCCCGGTCGGAGCGTGCGCTGCGCCGGCCCGTCCAGCGCATGACTGCGTAGAGGGCCGCGCCGACGACGAGGAGGATCCCCGCGCGCAGCCACGTGACCGCGTCCTGCTGGGTGAGCAGCAGCACGCACGACGCCACGCCGAGCACCGGCACGACCGTCGCGACGCGGAAGTGCGGCCCGTCGACCGGGTCGCGCCGCAGCACGAGGACCGCGACGTTCGTCGAGGCGAAGACGAGCAGCAGGAGCAGCACGACCGTCTCGGCGAGCCCCGCCACGTCGCCCGTGAAGACGAGCCCCATGGCGACCACCGTCGTCACGACGACCGCGACCCACGGGGTGCGCCGGTGCGGGAGCACCCGGCCGAGGACGGACGGGAGCAGACCCTGCTCCGCCATGCCGTAGGCGAGCCGGCTCGACATGATCATCGTCAGCAGCGCGCCGTTCGCCACGGCGATGAGGGCCACGAGCGAGAACACCCACGCGGGCACGGACCCCTCGGCGTCGACGACCTCGAGCAGCGGGCCCGTGGACCCGGCGAGCGTGCCGGGGTCCACGACCGCCACCGCGGCCACGCCCACGGCCACGTAGACCACGCCCGCGGTCACGAGCGCGCCGAAGAGCGCGCGAGGGTACGTGCGCCGGACGTCGAGGACCTCCTCCGCGAGGTTCGCCGACGTCTCGAACCCCACGAACGAGTAGTACGCGAGGATCGCGGCCGAGAGGACCGCGAGCGCCGGCGTCGTGCCCTCGGCGAACTGCGTGACGCGGCCCGGCGACCCCTCGCCGCGCCCCAGCACGACGGCGGCGAGCACGACGACGAGCACGAGCCCGGACAGCTCGATCGCGGTCATCGCGACGTTGGCGCGCAGCGACTCCTTGATGCCGCGCGCGTTGAGCGCGGCGACGAGCGCGAGGAACAGCACCGCCACGAGCCGGTCGGGCGCGTCGACGAAGGTCGCGAGGTAGTCGCCCGCGAACGCGAGCGAGAGCCCGGCCGCGCTCGTCACCCCGGCCGCGAGCATGGAGAACCCGACGAGGAAGGACACGAGCGGGCTGCGGAACGCGCGGTCGGCGAACACCGCGGCGCCCCCGGCCCGCGGGTACTTGGTCACGAGTTCGGCGTACGAGCCCGCGGTGAGCAGCGCGAGGCCCAGCGCGACGAGCAGCGGCAGCCACACGGCGCCGCCGACCTCGCTGGCCATCTCGCCCACGAGCGCGTAGACGCCCGCGCCGAGCACGTCCCCGAGGATGAAGAGGTACAGCAGCCGTCCCCCGACCGAGCGGGACAGCCGGGTGTCCGGGTCGGCGGCCTGCTGCTGGGGTGCGGTCGGTGCGGTCATCGGGTCACCGTGCCACGGGCCCGTCCCGCTCGCGGCCCGGGTGGTCGCACCCTGGGGCGGGAGCCGGAGCGTGTGCGAGCCGGGTCGCCGCGTGTGAGCGTGGAGGTCCCGGGTCCAGCAGCGAGCCCGTCCGCACGAGCGTGACCGGCCGGGACCAGGCGTCCTCGGCACGTCGCGCGCCGTCGCGAGGAGACGAGCATGGACGACACGTCGGGGGTCCGAGGCACGAGCGGGGCGGGACGTCGCGCGCGCCGGGCCGTGGTCATGGGCGGTGCCGGGTTCGTGGGCAGCCACGTGTGCGAGGCCCTCGTGGCCGAGGGCACGGAGGTCGTGTGCGTGGACGACCTGTCGACGGGCGAGGTGCGCAACCTCGACTCCTTGCGCGACGAGCCCCGGTTCCGGTTCGTGGAGGCCGACGTGAGCGCGGGGATCGACGTCCCGGACGCCGACCGGGTCGACCTCGTGCTGCACCTCGCGTCGCCCGCCTCACCCGTGGACTACCTGCGGCTCCCGCTCGAGACCCTGCTCGTGGGGTCTGCGGGGACGCGTCACGGGCTCGAGCTCGCCGAGCGGGCCGGAGCGCGGTTCGTCCTCGCCTCGACGTCGGAGGTCTACGGGGACCCGGACGTGCACCCGCAGCGCGAGGACTACTGGGGGCACGTCAACCCGGTCGGCCCGCGCAGCGTGTACGACGAGTCCAAGCGGTTCGCCGAGGCCACGACGGCCGCGTACCGGCGCGCGCGCGGCGTGGACGCGGGCATCGTGCGGATCTTCAACACCTACGGGCCGCGCATGCGGGGCCACGACGGGCGCATGGTGCCCACGTTCGTGCGCCAGGCGCTCGCGGGTGAGCCGCTCACCGTGGCCGGTGACGGGTCCCAGACGCGCTCGGTCTGCTACGTGGACGACCTCGTGGAGGGCATCCTCGCGTTCGCCCGCTCCGGGCACCCGGGGCCCGTGAACCTGGGCGACCCGACCGAGCTCACGGTGGCCCGCGTGGCCGAGGACGTGCTCGCCGCGACGGGGAGCGACGCGGGGGTCGTCCACGTCGACCTGCCCGAGGACGACCCGCGTCGCCGCCGGCCCGACACGGCGCTCGCGGAGCGCGTCCTGGACTGGCGCGCTCGGACGCCGTGGCCGGAGGGCCTGGCGCGCACGGTCGCGTGGTTCCGCGAGGAGGCCGGGCTCGGCGTGGCGGTCCCCGCGGGCGCGGTCGGGACCGGCGTGAGCATCGGCGGGGGAGGGACGGGCGCATGAGGATCTCGGTGCACGGGTGCGGCTACCTCGGGGCCGTGCACGCGGCGGCCATGGCCCGGCTCGGTCACGACGTCGTCGGGATCGACGTCGACCGCGCCCGGGTCGACGCGCTGGCCGAGGGCCGGGCCCCGTTCTTCGAGCCGGGGCTCACGGCGCTCCTGGCCGACCCCGACGGCTCGGGCTCCCTCACGTTCTCGACCGACGTCGCGCGCGCCGCCGACGCGGACGTCCACTTCCTGTGCGTCGGGACGCCCCAGTCGGCCGGGAGCGGGGTGGCCGACCTGCAGCAGCTCGACGCTGCGCTCGCCGCGCTGCGCCCGCACCTGCGGCCGGGCGGGGTCGTGGTCGGCAAGTCGACCGTGCCCGTCGGGACGGCGGAGCGGCTCGCGCGCGACCTGCCCGCCGGCGTCGGGCTCGCGTGGAACCCGGAGTTCCTGCGCGAGGGTCACGCGGTCGCCGACACGCTGCACCCCGACCGGCTGGTCTACGGCGTGCCCGACGCCGGCGACGCCCTCGTGGAGCGCCTCGACGCGGTCTACGCGCCGCTCCTGGCCGACGGCGTGCCGCGCCTCGTGACCGACCTCGCCACGGCGGAGCTGGCCAAGGTCGCGGCGAACGCGTTCCTCGCGACGAAGATCTCGTTCGCGAACGCGGTCGCGGAGGTGTGCGAGGCCGCGGGCGGCGACGCCGTCGCGCTCGTCGGCACGATGGCGCTCGACCGCCGGATCGGCGGCGAGTACCTGGGCGTGGGGCTGGGGTTCGGGGGCGGGTGCCTGCCCAAGGACATCCGCGCGTTCGCGGCCCGGGCGCGCGAGCTCGGCGTGGGCCGGGCCGTGTCCTTCCTCGACGAGGTCGACGCGATCAACGACCGCTGCCGGGACCGGGCGGTCGAGCTCGCCCGTGCCGCGTGCGGCGGCTCGCTCACGGCCCGGCGGGTCGCCGTGCTCGGCGCCGCCTTCAAGCCCGACAGCGACGACGTGCGCAGCTCGCCGGCGCTCGCGCTCGCGCGGGCGATCGCTGCCGAGGGCGCGCAGGTCGTCGTCACCGACCCCCAGGCCCTCGCGCTCGCGCAGGCCGCCGCTCCCGAGCTCGGGTACGCGGCCGACGCGCGCGAGGCGGCGACCGGGGCCGACGTCGTGGTCCTCGCGACCGAGTGGGACGAGTATCGCGATCTCGACCCGGACCACCTCGCCGCCGTGGTGGCCGTGCCCCGGCTCGTCGACGCGCGCAACGCCGTCGACCGGGGCCGGTGGCGCGCGGCGGGATGGGACGTGCGCGCGCTCGGCGTGTCCGCGGCCGGCGCGGACCGGCCTCAGTCGAGCAGGCCCACGGCGTAGCCGACGAAGAACAGGGCGACGAGGACGGCGACGGCGCCGACGACGCCGATCCACACCCAGGGCACCGCCCGGTGCGGACCGTGCTCCTCGTGGCCCTGCGGTGCGCTCACCTGGTCCTCGGCCGGCGGCGTCTCGCCGGGCTGCACGTCGCCGCTCGCCGAGAAGTCGGCGGCGGACGAGCGGTGCGAGGCGTCCAGGGGGTCGGGATCGGGGGAGGTGGGGCCGGTCATGGTGCGGTCCTTCCGTGCGTGCGGGGATCCAGATCGGGAGAGGTCATGGCTCGACCCTCCGGACCTGGCCGCCTCCACGCATCTGGGCGACGTCCTCCGGTCCCGCGAGGAGCGAGCGCGCGGCCGCGACGACCTCGTCGACGGTCACCCGGTCGAGCGCCGGGTCGAGGGCGGCGGCGTGCGGGTCGCCCCGGTGCCGGCCGTGCTGCGCGGGCGCCGCGTCGTCGCCGTGCCAGAGCACGACGTGCCGCTCCGGGTCGATCGCCGGGCCCCACGCCGACGGCGGGGTCGGCCCGAACAGGACGACCGACGGGGTGCCGAAGGCCGTCGCCAGGTGCGCGACGCCCGTGTCGCCGCACACCACGAGGCGTGCCGTCGCGACGACGTCGGCGAGCGCGGGCAGGTCGAGCGTGCCGGCGGTGTCGGTCACCGTGCCCCTCGTCTCCGTCGTACCCGCCGTCTCCTCGAGGGACGCGGTGGCGTCCGCGACGACGCGCGCGCAGAGGTCGCGCTCGTCCGGGCCGCCCGTGACGACGACGTCGTGCCCCGCGGCGGCGACGTCGCGCGCGACGGCGGCGAAGCGGTCCGCGGGCCAGCGCCGCGAGCCGGACGCCGCGCCCGGGTGCACGACGACGTGCCGCCCGCGCGACGCCGGCGGGTCGAGCCGCAGGTCCTCGCGCGAGCACGCGCCGCCGGCGGTCGTGACCAGACGGCACCAGCGGTCGACCTCGTGCTCGTCGGGGTCCCAGTCCGGCCCGGCGACGCGCGCCTCGCGCGACGCGAACGCGACGACCTGCTCGGGCGCGGTGTCCAGGAGCACGCGGTGGCTCTGGGGCCCGCTGCCGTGCAGGTTCACGGCGACGTGCCCGGAGGGCGGGGCGCCGGTCACCGCCTCGGACTCCTCGACCCACGCGAGGGGTGCGAGGCCCTGCGCTGGCACCACGCCGTCGACCAGGCCGAGGTCGCGGAGCCAGCCGCCCACCTCCTCCGGCGAGGCGAGCAGGACGCGGCGCCCGGGCCATGCGCGCCGCACGCCCCGCAGGGCCGGGACCGCCGTCAGCGCGTCCCCGAGCCCGAGCGCGCGCAGCACGAGGACCGTGCCCTCGTCCTGCCCGGCGGGCCCCGGCAGGTCGGGCGCCAGCTCGGTCGCGCCCGCCGTCACGGCCACGACGTCTCACCGGAGGCCATGACGAGCATCTCGCGGATCTCGCAGCCCACGGGCTGGCGCAGCGCGGAGACGACGGCGGCCGCCGTCGCGCGCGGGTCGTTGAGGTCGGCGTCCGGGCCGGGCTTGTACTGCTCGGTGCGGCCGTCGAAGAACGCGGTGCGCATCCCGCCGGGCACGAGGCACGTCACGCCGACGCGTCCCGCGAGCTCGGCGGCGAGCGCCTGGGAGAAGCCGCGGACGGCGAACTTGGACGCGCAGTAGGCGGTCGCGTCGGACACGCCCTTGAGGCCCAGGGTCGACGCGACGGTGACGACCGTCCCGCGCCGCTCCTCGAGGAAGGGCAGCGCGGCGCGCACGACGGCGACCGTGCCGAACAGGTTGACGCGCACGACGCGCTCCCACGTCTCGACGTCGATCTCGTCGAGCCGCCCGCACGCGTCGGTGCCCGCCGCGGTGACGACCGCGTCGGGCGGGCCGACCTCCAGGGCGAGGCGCTCGACCGCCGCGGCCGACGCGGCCGAGTCGGACAGGTCGACGACCGCGTGGGGCACACCGCCCGCGGGTGCCACCCGATCGAGGACGACCGGCATGCCGCCCGCGGCCGTCACGGCGGCGACGAGCGCGGCGCCCAGGCCGCTCGCGCCGCCCGTGACGTAGACGGTGCCGAGCTCGCGCGGCACCGGGCCCTGGTCGGGCTGCGGGGTGGTCGGGATGGTCGAGGTCATGCGGTGGTCTCCTCCGTCAGGGTCGGGAGCCCCGGCGCGAACCGGCCGGAGCGTTCGAGGATCGAGGTCGTGGAACGGCCGTCGACGTAGGGCAGGACGACGACCCGGCCGCCGTGGCGCCGGACCACCTCCGCCTCCGGCAGGGTCTCCTCGGTGTAGTCGCCGCCCTTCGCCCACACGTCCGGGCGCAGGCGGTCGAGCACGGCGCGCGGGTCGTCCTCGTCGAACACGACGACGGCGGAGACGCAGTCGAGCGCGGCGAGGACGCGGGCCCGGTCGGCCTGCCCGACGACGGGGCGCTGCGGCCCCTTGAGCCGGCGCACGGACGCGTCGCCGTTGAGCAGCACGACGAGGTGGTCGCCCAGGCGTGCGGCCGCCTCGAGCGTCGCGACGTGGCCGGCGTGGAGGATGTCGAAGCAGCCGCCGGTGGCGACGACGGCGCCGCCCGCCGCGCGCAGCCGCGCGGCCACCGCCTCGGGCGCGCCCGGGTCCTGCGGCGATGCCGCGTCAGAGGCAGCCGCGACGACGCCGGGCGCGCGGCGGTCCGGCACCCCGGCCGGCACCGCGTCCCGCACCGTGTCCGACGCGCGCCGACCCGGGACGTCGGCGCGGCGCCGGTAGCCCTCGGCGCCGCCGGTGGCGACCCACTCCGACGCCGACCCGACCGCGGCGACCACCGCCTCGACGAGCTCGGCACCGCGCGCGAGCGCGACCGCCACCGTCGAGGCGAACCGGTCGCCCGCGCCGCACGGGTCGCCGTGCGCGACGGTCGCGGGCACGTACGCGGGCTCGCCGTCGGCGCGCGCGACGAACGCGCCGCGCTCGCCCGCGGTGACGCACACCGCCCGCACGCCCCACGCCGCGGCGAGCGACCGGGCGAGGCCGCCCGGGTCGTCGGCGCGCGCCTCCAGACCGAGCGACTCCGCGGCGTCGAGCGCCTCGGCGAGGTTGGGGGTCACGACCGTGGTCCCGGGCACGGGCGGACCGCCGCGCGGGTGGGGGTCCCACACGACCGTCCGCCCGCGGGCCGCGTGCTCGAGCGCGTCGCGCACGGGGCCGGCGTGCGTCGTCCCGGCCCCGTAGTCCGAGACGAGGACGACGTCGGCGCCCGCGAGCGCAGCCCGGACGGCGCGCTCGGGCACGTCGTCGGGGCGTGCCGGGCCGCCGTCGTCGACGCGTACGACGGTCTGCCCGCCGGAGCGCACGCGGGTCTTGCGCCGCGTCGTGCCGACCTGCGGCAGCGCGACGACGTCGAGGTGCGGACGCAGCAGCGCGAGCAGCTCGCCGCCCGCCTCGTCGTCGCCGAACGGTGCGACGAGGCGCACGCGCGCCGCGTCGGCCGCGAGCAGGGCCGTGAGCCCCGCGCCGCCGGGGCTGCGCCGGACGCCGAGCGTGTCGACCACGGGCACCGGCCCGTCGGGGGAGAAGCGCGTCACCTGGCCGTCGACGTCCCGGTCGAGCAGCACGTCGCCGACCACGACGACGCGCGGGCCCTCGGCCGTCGCGGGCGACTCGACGGGCGGACCGTCCGGCGTCACGTCGGGCAGCTCCTCCCGGGCGACCGCCTCCCGGTGGCGCACGTGCGCGTCGAGCGCCGCGCACAGCGCGTGCACGACGACGAGGTGGAGCTCCTGGACCGACGAGGTCGACGCCCCGCGCAGGGCGAGCACGTCGTCGCACGCCTCGGCCAGCGAGCAGTCCCGGGGCCCGGTGAGCGCCCACGTCGTGAGGCCGAGGTCGCGCGCGCGGCGCGCCGCGGCGACGACGTTCTCGCTCTCGCCCGACGTGGACAGCAGCACGAGCACGTCGCCGGGCCGCCCGTGCGCGGCGACCTGCCGCGCGTACATCTCGCCGATGCCGTAGTCGTTGACGATCGCGGTGAGGCTCGACGTCTCGGCGTGCAGGCTGATCGCCGACAGCGGCGTGCGCTCGCCGTCGAAGCGGCCCACGAGCTCGGCGGTGAGGTGCTGCGCCTCGGCGGCGCTGCCGCCGTTGCCCGCGACGAGCAGGCGCCCGCCCGCGAGCACGGTGTCGGCGAGCCGTGCGCCCCACGCGTCGATCCTGCCCGCCTCGGCGGTGAGGAGGTCGAGGCCGTCGTGCAGGTCCGCGGCGTGGTCGCGCAGCCAGCGCCGGGCCGCGTCCTGCGGGCCGTCGGTGGGCCCGTGCCCGTGGCCGGTCACGGTGCGCTCACCGCCCGCAGGGCGGCGCGGGCGCCGACGACCGGGCGCGCGCGGTCGGGTGCGGCGCGGCGTGCGGCCACGACGCGCTCGTACGACTCGGCGGTGCGGGCCGCCACCGTCGACCACCCGTACAGGTGCTCGGCCCGGACGCGCGCGGCCGAGCCCAGGCGCTCCGCGAACGCCGGGTCGTCGGCGAGCCGCCGCAGCGCCGCGGCGAGCGCCCCGGGGTCGCGCGGCGGGACGAGGAGGCCGGTGCGACCGTCGACGACCGAGTCGAGCAGCCCGCCCACGGCTGCCCCGACGACCGGGCGTCCGCACGCGGCCGCCTCGAGCGGGACGATGCCGAACGGCTCGTACCAGGGGTCGCACACCACGGCGTCGGCGGCGTGCATGAGCTCGCGCACGTCGTCCTGGGTGACGCTGCCCACGAACCGCACCCGGTCCGTCACGCCGCGGGCGTCGGCGACCGCGCGCAGCCGGAGTACCTCGGGGTCGTCGTCCAGGGCGTCCGCCGCCGGGCCGCCCGCGACGACGAGCTCGGCGCCCGGCAGCTCCGCGAGCGCCTCGATCACCGTGCCCACGCCCTTGCGCTCGACGAGGCGGCCGACCGAGAGCAGGCGCAGGTGGCCGGGCTCGCGGTGCAGGTGGCCCGTGCGGTCGGCGTCGGGCAGGAACCGGCCGAGGTCGACCCCGCACGGGACCACGTCGACGCGGTCGGGGTCCGCGCCGAGGGCCACGAGCTCGGCGACCTCGTCGGCGCACGTCGCGACGATCCGGTCGACCGCGCGGCACAGCAGGCGCTCGCGGGCGACGCGCTCGGCCGGGCTCGTGTCGTGCGCGCCCTGGTGGCGACGCTTGACGGACCCGAGCGCGTGGAACGTCTGCACGAGCGGGACGCCGAGCGCGGGCGCGGACAGCAGCCCCGCGATCCCGGACATCCAGAAGTGCGCGTGCACGACGTCGGGGCGCGGCCCGGGCTCGATCCATCGCCGCAGCAGGTCCGCGCCGAACGCGTCCATGTGGGGGAGCAGGTCGTCCTTGGGGACGGCCACCGGCGGGCCGGCGTCCACGTGGACGACGTCCACGCCGCGCGCGAGGGGCACGCGCTCGCGGAGGGACGCGTCGTCGCGGCGCGTGAACACCTCGACGCGGTGGCCCTGGGCCCCGAGCCGGGTGGCGAGCGACGCGACGTGCACGTTCTGCCCGCCCGCATCGACGCCGCCGAGCGCGGCGAGGGGGCTGGCGTGCTCGGAGATCATCGCGATCTTCATGAGGTCACCTCCGTCAGGACCGTGTCCCAGCGCCGCAGGAACGCGGCGTGGGAGTAGTGCTCGAGCACGTGGGCGCGCGCCGCCCGACCGTGCTCGCGTGCGTCGTCGGGGTCGGCGAGCCAGCGCCGCGCCGTCGCGGCGAGCTCGTCGGGGCGGGAGCTGAGGAGCCCGGCGGCCGGGGGCACCGCGACGGGTGCCTCCGTCGTCGGCAGCGCGAGGACGGGCATGCCGAGCGCCATCGCCTCCAGGAGCGAGAGCCCGAGGCTCGTCCAGCGGTAGGGGTGCAGGTAGGCGCGCGACGTCGCGAGCCGCACGTGCATGGCGGCCTGCGGGACGTCGTCGTGCAGGCCGTGCGGAAGATCGTGCGGCGCGGCGCCGGGCGCCGCGAGGTGCTCGGCGAGCTTGCCGACGCCCATGCCGTAGACGTCGAGCGGGACGTGGCGGCCGAGGGCTACGAGCACGTCGGTCCCGGCGACGCGCCAGCGCCGCACCGGCTCGTTGACGACGGCACCGACGCTCGCCCGCTCACCGGTGTAGAGGGGGCCGGGGTCGGGGATGCCGTGGTCGACGACGAGCGTGCGCGCGTCGCCCGTGTCCCACATGAGCGCGTTGAAGGCCGTCACGTGCACGATCGGGACGAGGCCCTCCTCGACGACGTCGAGGTCGGCGAGCGGGTGCCGCGTCGCGGCCGCGGCGCCGGTGGGCGCGTTGTGCTCGACGTAGACGGCCGGGACGTCGCGGCCGGGCACGAGCCCGGTCCAGCGGCGCAGCAGCTCGACCTCCTCCGGGCGCTGGAGCACCACGACGTCGACCGCGCCGTCCGCCGCGAGGTCGGCGAGCTCGTGCGGCGTCACCTCGCGCGCGCCGGGCGGCCAGTCCCACGTCCGGGCGCGGCCACGGCCGTCCGGCCCGCGGTCGGGGACGACGGGGACGAGGTACTCGTGGCCGCCCGCGACGAACGCCGTCGCCCACGACCCGTGCACGTGCCAGACGAGGATCCTCATCGCGCCACCCCCGCCGCCCAGGCCGTCGTGGCGCGGCCCGGGCGGGGCCCGGGCGTCCCGACGACGTGGGGGGCCTCGAGCCGCGCGACGGCGGCGACGACGTCGTCGGGCTCGACCCCGCCCAGGCACGGGTGCCCGGCGACGGGGCAGACCCGGGCGCGCGTGTCGCGGCACCCGGCGTGCTGGTCGCCCAGCACGACCACCGGCACCCCCCAGGGGGCCCACCGCTCGGCCGGGACCACGGGCGCGAAGAGGGACACGACGGGCGTGCCGACCGCGGCGGCGAGGTGCGCCGGGCCGGTGTTGCCGACGACGACGCACCGCGCGCCCGCGAGCACGGCGGCCAGGCCCGCGAGGTCGGTGCGGCCCGAGAGGTCCCGGGCGCGACCGGCCGCGACGTGGGCGCCCAGCGCGGTCTCGCCCGGGCCGCCCGTCACGACGACCTGCCGGCCGGACGCCACGAGCGCCGCGACGAGGTCCCGCGCGTGGTCGGGCGCCGGTGCGCGGGCGGGCACCGACGCTCCCGGGTGCACGACGACGTACGGTCCGGCGGGCACGAGGTCCGCGACGTCCGGGAGCGGGCGGCGCACGCGCAGCGCGTCCCCGTCGGGCGGCCCGCCGAACCCCGCGGCGCGCACGAGGTCGAGCGCCGCCTCCACCTCGTGCAGCCCGGCCGGGCGGGTGTGGCGCACGTCGAGGAGAGTGCCGGGGTAGTCCTCGCTCACGGCGGCGACGTGCTCGACCCCCGCGAGCCGGAGGAGCATCGCCGCGGGCAGCGGGCTCTGGTGGAACGACGTGAAGACGACCGCGGCGGCATACCGCCGCGCGGCGAGCGTCGTGACGAGGTCGAGGACGCGCGTGCGGTCCACGGGCGGGGGCCGGTAGCCGGACCAGGGCGCGTCGAACACGAGCACGTCGCGCACGTCCGGGAGCAGCCGTGCCGCGGCGTGCCCCGCGGGCGCCGCCAGCACGTCGACCTGGCCGCCGCGCGCCGCGACGGCGTGCGCCATCGACCGGATCGCGGGGCCCGTGAGCAGCACGTCGCCGTCGCTGTCGAGGCGCACGGCGAGCACGTCGGCGGTCATGCCGCCCGCTCCTCGGTGCGGGACGCGCGACCGGCGGCGGCGTCGTCCAGGTCGGCCTCGGCCCGTTCGGCGGCGCCGGGCAGGCGGTCGTCGAGCGCGCGGACGGCGTCGGCGAGGTCGGTCGCGACGCAGGGCGCGGCGGCGACCTCCTCGGGGCGCGTCACGGGCGTCGGGACGAGGACCGGCGTCGCGCCCGCGGCGACCGCCGCGCCGACGTCGGCGCCCACGTCCCCCACGACCGCGCACCGCCACGGCTCGACGCCGAGCGCGTCCGCCGCCGCGAGCACCAGGCCCGGGCCGGGCTTGCGGCACGCGCACGCGTCCTGGGGCGCGTGCGGGCACACCTGCCACGTGTCGAACGGGCCGAGCAGCTTCTCGACGCGCGCGTTCACGGCGTGGACCTGGGCGCGCGTGAGGATCCCGCGCCCGACGCCGGACTGGTTGGACACGACGCCGAGCCGGACCCCGCGGGCGCGCAGGTCGTCCAGCACGGCGCGTGCGCCGTCGACGGGGCGGACCGCCGCGGGGTCGCCGTTGTACGGCACGTCGTGCACGAGCGTGCCGTCCCGGTCGAGCAGCACGGCCGCGAGCGGCGGGGGCCACGGGTCGAGCCCGCGCCGGGCGGCGAGCGTCCCCGCGACGCGGTGCCCCACGGCGGCGAACGGGATGGCCGCGCTCGTCCAGGCCATGCGGCGCAGCTCGGGTCCGAACTCGTCGTCGCCCGGCCGGGGCCCGGGCGCGAGCCGGCGGCCGAGGAACTGCGCCGTGAGACCGGCCCAGGCGAGGGTGCCGAGCGCCGCGACGCGGGGGCGCCGCGCGAGCAGCCCGCCGACGCCGACGCTCGCCGCCGCGACGGTCGCGACGTGCCACGCGAGGCGGCCGCGGCCGGTCTCGGCACGCTCGCGCCACCGCGGCCCGTGCAGGGCGCGGAAGGTGGCGTCGTCGCGCGTGCCGGCCTGGACGCGCAGGCTCACCGCGTCGTCGGCGGGCCGCACGGGGTGCGTCGTCGTGCGCGCGCCGCGCACGAGCGCCCACCCTGCGTCGCGCACGCGCAGCGCCAGGTCGGCGTCCTCGCGGTAGGCGCGCGGGAAGCGCTCGTCGAACCCGCCGACCTCCTCGAGCGCGGCGCGGCGGTACGCCATGTCGGCGGTCGCCCACGCCGCGCGCTCCAGGCCCGCGGTCCCGCGCTCCCAGTCCGTCGGCCGCCGGTCGGCGGGCAGCGGCACATGGAGCCTTCCCTGCACCCCGCCGGTGCGCGGCGCCGCGGTCGCGAGGTCGCGCTCCAGGAGCTCGCCCCAGCCCGCCGGGAGCTCGACGTCGTCGTCGAGGAACACGACCCACGGCGCGGCGGTCGAGCGCCACCCCGCGTTGCGGGCCGCGGCCGGTCCGCGACCGCGCGTGCGCACGACGCGCGCGCTGAGCACTCGCCCGGCGGCGCCGAGGTCGAGCGGCGCCGGGACCTCGCCCGCGGCCCCGGCGCGCGGCAGGCGGCGGTCGTCGGCCACGACCACCTCGGCGGGCCCCGCGGCGCCGGTCTCGTGGCGCCGGGCGACGAGTGTCTCCAGGAGCCGGTCGAGCGACGGTCGCCCGATCGAGGGCACGACGACGGCGTACGGCGCCGGGGACGCGGGGCGGGTGACGGGCGCGCTCATGCCGTCACCTCCCCGGGTGCAGCGAACACGTCCGGGCGGCGCACGAGGTGCGGGCCCAGGACCAGCGCGTCGACGGGCGCGGAGCCGAAGAGCTCGAGCGCGTCGCGGGGGTCGTCCACCATCGGCCGGCCCGCGGTGTTGAGGCTCGTGTTGACCACGACGGGCAGCCCGGTGAGCTCCTTGAACGCGCGGATCGTCGCCTGGAGACGCGGCGTCGAGTCGTCGACGGTCTGGATGCGGGCGGTGCCGTCCACGTGCACGACGGCCGCGACCCGGTCGCGCCACGCAGGCGCGACGTCGTGCACGAAGAGCATGTAAGGGCTGGGGACCGGGCCGCCGGAGAAGATCTCCGGCGCGTCCTCCAGCAGCACCATGGGCGCGACCGGGCGGAACTGCTCGCGCCCCTTGACGTCGTTGAGCCGTTCCAGGTTCTCCACCGGGCCGGGGTGCGCGAGCAGCGAGCGGTGCCCGAGCGCGCGCGGGCCGAGCTCGGCGCGGCCGTCGAACCACGCGACGACCCCGTCGGCCGCGAGGATCCGCCCCACCTCGGCCGGCAGGTCGTCCGGCGTCGTGAAGGGGACCTTCGCGGTGCGCAGCCAGCGCGCGATCGCCTCGTCGCCCCACGAGCGCCCGAGCGCCGGGGAGCCCATCGGCTCCACCGTGTCGCCGGCCTCGGCCGCGAGCTGGAGAGCCGCCCCGAGAGCCGTCCCCGCGTCGCCCGCCGCGGGCTGGACCCAGACCTCCTCGAACGGCGACTCGCGCCAGACGCGCGAGTTCGCGACGCAGTTCAGCGCCGTCCCGCCCGCCATGGTCAGCACGCGGTCGCCCGTCTGCCCGTGGAGCCACGTGGCGAGGTCGACGAGCACCTCCTCGAGCCGCGCCTGCACGGAGGCCGCCAGGTCGGCGTGCTCGGCGCGCCCGCCGTGCTCGGTGCCCCACGTCCCGTCGTCGGTGCGCGGAGGAGCCCAGCGCTCCCAGTCGGGCACCTCGGCGACGAACCCGCCGTCGCCGGTCGCGTAGAGGACCTCGCGCAGGTCGTGGAGGAACCGGGGCTCGCCGTAGGAGGCGAGCGCCATGACCTTGTACTCGTCGCTCGACCGGAGGAACCCCAGGTGCTCGGTGAGCGACTCGTAGACGAGCCCGAGGGAGTGGGGGAGCTCCTGGCTCGCGAGCACCTCCAGGTGGCCGTGGTCGTAGCGGCCCGCGAGGTGCGACGAGCGCTCCCCGCGGCCGTCGAGCGACAGCACGCTCGCCACCGGGAACGGGGACGCCAGCGCGGCCGACGCGGCGTGCGCGACCTCGTGCGGCACGAACCGCACGGTCGACGGCGACAGGCCCGGCAGCGCGGTGGCGAGGAACTGGGGCGCGCGCTCGGCGTACTGCACGCGCAGCCAGTCCCACGGGTCCGGCAGCCCCATCTCCTCCGCGGGCTTGGCGAGCGCCGGGTCGAACGAGTAGGCGACCGCGTCGAGGTCCTGGGGGCGCAGCCCGCCCTCCTCCAGGCACCAGGCCATCGCCTTCTCGGGCAGCTCCCACGCCGCGAAGGGCAGCGGGCGCTTGCCGTGCTTGCGCCGCGAGAAGCGCTCCTCCTCCGCGGCGGCGACGACGCGCCCGTCGACGACGAGGGCGGCGGACGGGTCGTGGAACAGGGCGTTGACACCGAGGACGCGCATGGGGCTGCGAGCCTCCCTGGATCGGGTCAGGCTCGTGGTGCGCCTCGAGAACGTGGGGCACCGCCTGACGCGTGCGGGTCGGCTCTGCTGCAACCCCGACTTCACCCTCACCCGGAGAAGCGCTTCTCGCACGCCCACGGCGCAACGATGGGTAGTTCTCTTCGTGTCACTCGCCGGGAGGCCCGCATGACCACGTCCACCGCCCCGACCACCCCTCGCCCGGACCTGTCCGCGACCGCCGCGGCAGACCGCCGCCTCGAGCGGACCGACCCCGCGACCGGGCGCCCCGCCGCCCCGGTCCGGTGCGCAACGGCCGACGAGGTCGACGCCGCCGTCCGCGCCGCCGCGGCCGCCTGGCCCGCGTGGCGCGCGACGGCGCCCGCGGACCGCGCGGCCGCCCTGCGCGCCGCGGCGCGGTCCGTGCGCGACGCCGCCGACGAGCTCGGCGCGCTGCTGCGGGCGACGACGGGGCGGCTCGAGACCGAGGCGCGCGCCTCGGCCGAGGTCGCGGCGGACCTGCTCGACGAGGCCGCGGTCGCGGGGCTCGTGCGCGCCGGGCGCGTGCTCGCCGGGGACCCCGCGGCGCTGGACGTCGTGCGCCGCGAGCCGCGCGGCGTCGTGGCGGTGATCACGCCGTGGAACGACCCGTACCCCGCCGCCGCCGGGCTGCTCGCCGCGGCGCTCGTCACCGGCAACGCGGTCGTGCACAAGCCGTCCGAGCGCAGCGACGCGCCCGGGGTCCGCCTGGCCGAGCTCGTGGCCGCGGCCCTGCCGGCGGACGTGCTGCGCGTCGTGAGCGGGGACGGCGGGACGGGCGAGGCGCTCGTCGCGCACGGCGGTGTCGCTCTCGTCGCGCACGTCGGGTCGACGGCCGCGGGGCGCCGGATCGCGGCCGTCGCCGGCGCGCGTGGCGCGAAGGTGCTGCTCGAGAACGGCGGCAAGGACCCGCTCGTCGTCGATGCGGGCGTGGACCCCGTCCTCGCCGCGCGCCAGATCGCGACGGGCGCGTTCACGAACGGCGGGCAGCTCTGCACCGCGGTCGAGCGCGCCTACGTCGTCGAGGAGGTCGCGGACGCGGTCGTCGCCGAGCTCGCGCGCCTCGCGGACGCGCTCGTGGTGGGCGACCCCGGTGACGACGCCACGACGATGGGGCCGCTCGTCGACGACGCGCAGCTCGCCGTCGTGGAGGAGCACGTGCGGGGGGCGCTCGCGGCGGGCGCGGAGCTCGTCACGGGCGCGCGACGGCTCGACCGCCCGGGGTCGTACTACGCGCCGACCGTGCTCGACCGGTGCCCGGACGACGTCGACCTGCTCACCGCCGAGACGTTCGGGCCCGTCGCGCCGGTCGTGCGCGTGGCGGACTTCGACGAGGGCCTGCGCCGCGCGTCGGCGTCGGCCTACGGTCTCGCGGCGACCGTGCTCACGCCGTCGCTCGCCCACGCGCTGCGCGCGGCGGACGTGCTCGACGTCGGCACGGTCAAGGTCAACGCGGTGTTCGGCGGCGCGCCGGGCGGCTCGGCCGACCCGCGCCGCGGCAGCGGCGGGGGAGCGGGGTACGGGCCGGACCTGCTCGACGAGCTCACGGTGCGCAAGTCGGTCCACCTCGAAGGGCTGGGCACGCCGTGACCGGGCAGGCCCCGGCCGGGCACGCCTGAGGCGTGGCGGGAGCACGACCCGGGCTTTCGACGGCATCGACCGACCGACTTCCAGGGATTGCTCGTCGCAACGACCGCCGACAAGTATCGACTTCTGACTTGGCACGGGCGAAAGCCCGCCGTAGGGTCGGTCCCAGTGCGACGGAGGGGCATCGCATCGTCCGTCGCACCGGGCCTCACGTCCGAGGCCGAGCCATCCGGAGCCGACCGATCGACGGGGATCGTCGTGCGGCCGCATCGGGAGCGCACGTGCCTGGCGCTGCCGGTCCGGCGGTCACCGTCGTCGCGTGACGCGTCAAGGAGGACGTCGTGCACAGACGAACGACCATGGGCCCTCGCAGGCTCGCCAGAAGAGGTGTCGCCGCTGTCCTGTCCGCCGCGGTGCTGGTACCGCTGTCGATCAGCGCAGCCGGCGCGCACCCCGGGCACGAGGAAGCGACACCGGCCGCCGACGAGGCGACCGACTGGGACAACTACGAGAAGGTGCTGCTCAGCAAGGACACCGGCGAGCCGATCGACCTCGCCGTCCTGCCCGACTCCCGG
>NZ_JCAXEP010000014.1:0-113498 GCF_059758455.1 Cellulosimicrobium sp. GQ32
TGACTACTACCGCCAGACGTACGCGTCCAAGCCCGACTGGCAGGGCCTGTAGCCGATCTGTCGACGAACTCTCGCGGGCCGTCGCCCGCGAGGCGCAGCCGCCCGCCGGCGCTGCGGTCCACGCCCCTGGACCGCAGCTCCGGCGGGCTTCGTCGTCCGTAGCGACCGTTCGGGAGAGTGGCGGACGCCGGATCTGTAAGATCTGCTGACAATGTCTTGCCTTGTGGTCGAGAACCTGCCAGGGTCTCAGGTGGCACCAACGCGGGTGCCGTCCGATTGGGGGTCTATCCATGAAGAAGAAGCTCGCCGGGCTCATGCTCGGTGCAGGTCTCGTCCTCGGCCTCGCGGTCGCCCCGGTGGGCGCGGCCTACGCCAACGGTGGCGTGTCCTGCCCGTCCGGGCGGACGGTGTACTTCACGTCCGCGGCACCGTTCAAGGTCAGGGTGTACCCGCCCCAGGGCGGGCAGGTCTACACGAGCACCAAGGTGGGCACGCAGTACCGGGTCTACACGGGGCGCCAGAGCATCCTCGAGTGGCACACGGTGACCGGCAGCGCTTCGGTGGGCTGCGCCGCCTGAGGCTGCCGTCCGTGGGGCGGGGAGCCCGCCCCACGGACTCACCCTCGGCAGCCGGTCGCCAGGCGCAAGGTTGCCGGTCTCCGGTCCCGGGGACCGGGAGGACTCGCGGTGGACCGCGGTCGCGGGGCGTCCAGGCTCGACTGTCGCCTCCACGCCGTAGACTTCGGATCATGATCGAACTCCGAGCGAGCACGCCCCCCGGGGGTCCTGAGGACCCGTTCCGGAACCCTGCGACCGAGCCGACGACCGGCACGTCGACAGGGGTGCTCGAGCGCGAGGAGACGCGCGAACAGACCGAGCCGGGCGACCACGAGCGCTTCGCGCACTACGTGCGCAAGGAGAAGATCATGGAGTCCGCGCTCTCCGGCAAGCCGGTGATCGCGCTGTGCGGCAAGGTCTGGGTGCCCGGTCGCGACCCGAACAAGTTCCCCGTGTGCCCCACGTGCAAGGAGATCTACGAGGGACTGCGAGACCCGCAGGACGGCGAGGGTGACTCCGGCAAGTGAGCGGGGAGCACCACACGACGTCCACCGGTCACTCCGTCCCCGACACCCGTAGCAGGACCACCCCGCCCGCGCCGCAGAGCCCCTCGTCCGCGGCGGCGTCACACCTCTCGCCCGCCTTCCCGCGCCGTGCCCCGTGGGGCTCGGCGTCGAAGCTGCGCGCGTGGCAGGCGGAGGCTCTCGAGCTCTACCGGACGCGTGCGCCGCGCGACTTCCTCGCCGTCGCGACCCCCGGCGCAGGAAAGACGACGTTCGCGCTGCGTGTCGCGACCGAGCTCCTGGAGCAGGGCGTGGTGCGGCGGGTGACGGTCGTCGCGCCGACCGAGCACCTCAAGCACCAGTGGGCCGACGCCGCCGCGCGCGTCGGCATCCGGATCGACCCCAACTTCCGCAACAGCCAGGGCCGGCACGGCGCCCACTACGACGGTGTCGCGCTGACCTACGCGCAGATCGCCGCCAAGCCGGCACTGCACGCGGCACGGACGACCGCCGACCGCACGCTCGTCATCCTCGACGAGGTGCACCACGGCGGCGACGCGCTGTCGTGGGGCGACGCCGTGCGCGAGGCGTTCGAGGACGCGACGCGGCGGCTCGCCCTGACGGGGACGCCCTTCCGTTCCGACACCGCGGCGATCCCGTTCGTCGAGTACGAGCGTGGCCCCGACGGCATCCGCCGCTCGCGTGCGGACTACACGTACGGCTACGGCGACGCTCTGCGTGACCACGTCGTCCGGCCGGTGCTGTTCCTGTCGTACTCGGGGAACATGCGGTGGCGGACGAAGGCTGGCGACGAGGTGAGCGCGCGCCTCGGCGAGGCGCTCACCAAGGACATGACCGGCCAGGCGTGGCGCACCGCGCTCGACCCGAACGGCGAGTGGATCCCGTCGGTCCTCGCGGCGGCGGACAAGCGGCTGACCGAGGTGCGGCGCGCGATCCCCGACGCCGGGGGACTGGTCATCGCCACCGACCAGACCGACGCGCGCGCCTACGCGGGCCACCTCGCTCGGATCACCGGGAAGTCTCCGACCGTGGTGCTGTCGGACGACGACGGGGCGAGCAGCCGCATCGAGGAGTTCTCCGACGGCGACGGCCGGTGGATGGTCGCCGTGCGCATGGTGTCGGAGGGCGTGGACGTCCCGCGCCTCGCCGTGGGCGTGTATGCGACCTCGACGGCGACCCCGCTGTTCTTCGCGCAGGCGGTCGGTCGGTTCGTGCGGGCGCGCAAGCGCGGTGAGACGGCGTCGGTGTTCCTGCCGAGCGTGCCCCACCTGCTCGAGCTGGCGAACGGGCTCGAGATCGAGCGCGACCACGCGCTCGACCGCCCGCTCACGGCGGAGGAGCAGGGCGAGGGCTTCAACCCCGAGGACGCGCTGCTGGCGGAGGCGAACCGCGAGGACAAGGCGTCGGGCGAGCTCGTCCAGGGCTCGTTCGAGGCGCTCGAGGCGCAGGCGTCGTTCGACCGCGTGCTGTTCGACGGCGGCGAGTTCGGCACGGGCGCGGACGTGGGGTCGGACGAGGAGCTCGACTTCCTCGGCCTGCCGGGCCTCCTCGACGCGGACCAGGTCACCACGCTGCTGCGTCAGCGCCAGGCCGACCAGCTCAGCGCGCGCTCGAAGAGCACGCACTCCGCGGAGCGCGAGCGGGCCGAGATGGACCACCGTCGGGCGGCCGAGCTCCGCAAGGAGCTCCAGCAGCTCGTCTCCGCGTGGTCCCGCCGCAGCGGGCAGCCGCACGGCTCGGTGCACACCGAGCTGCGTCGCCGCTGCGGGGGCCCTGAGGTACCGCTCGCGACGGTCGAACAGCTCGATGCTCGCGTCGCGACCGTCCGTGGCTGGTTCGTCGGCAAGCGGTAGACGTCGCGCTGTCCCGTGCGCGCCGCGCGGGACAACGACCCCGACGCACGCCTGGCCGGCCGCTCTCGTCGGATCGCGGGACGTGCAGATGTGGTCGTGCGAGGGGCCAGGCTTCGGGTTCGGGGAGCGTCGGCCTCGCGCGTCAGGGGAGCGTGTGCACGACCGTCGGGATGGCGGGGTCGCCTGCGGAGAGGCGACGGGCGCCGCGGGGCAGCTCGGCGCGGGCCTCGCGGTGGCGGTGCGCGGCGTTCTGGACGCCGTAGGACCCGACCCAGCGTGAGTCGACCGCGCCGTCGACGACGAGCGGGACCTGGAGCGGGCGCAGGTCGCCGTCGTCGGGCTCCCACTCCTGGACGGGGAGGTCGGCTCCGGTGACGACGACCTCCTCGACCGCGCGCCCGTCGACGTCGTACCGGCGCGCGGCGACCTTGCGCCCGCCGGTGCTGGTCTTGGCCGTGGACGCCTTGGCGACGGGCTGGAGCACGCCGGTGGAGTCGGCTCGGGCGACGAGCTTGTATACCATGCCGCACGTCGGTGCGCCGGAGCCGGTCACGAGCGACGTGCCGACGCCGTAGGAGTCGACAGGGGCGGCGGCGAGCGACGCGATGGCGTACTCGTCGAGGTCGGACGTCACGGTGATCTTCGTGTCGTGCGCGCCGAGGGAGTCGAGCTGGCGGCGCACCTCGACGGCGAGGACTCCGAGGTCGCCCGAGTCGAGTCGCACGGCGCCGAGCCGTCCGCCGGCGGCGCGCACCGCGTTCTGGACGCCCTTGCGCACGTCGTAGGTGTCGACGAGGAGCGTGGTCTCGGGCCCGAGCGAGGCGACCTGCGACGCGAAGGCGGACTCCTCGTCGTCGTGCAGGAGCGTGAAGGCGTGCGCGGCGGTGCCGATGGTCGTGAGCCCGTAGCGGCGTCCCGCCTCGAGGTTCGACGTCCCGGCGAACCCGCCGACCACGGCGGCGCGCGCCGCGGCGACGGCGGCCTGCTCGTGCGCGCGCCGCGCACCCATCTCGAGGCACGGACGCTCGACGGCTGCGCTCGTCATGCGGGAAGCGGCCGACGCGACGGCGGAGTCGTAGTTGAGGATCGACAGCACGAGGGTCTCGAGGAGGACCGCCTCGGCGAACGTGCCCTCGACCGTCATCACGGGGGAGTGCGGGAAGAAGACCTCGCCCTCGGCGTACCCGGTGATCGTCCCGGTGAACCGGTAGCCGGCGAGGAACTCGAGGGTGCGGTCGTCGACGACGGACTGCGCGTGGAGCCAGTCGAGCTCCTCGGCGCCGAACCGGAACGACGACAGCGCCTCGAGGACGCGTCCCGTCCCCGCGAGGACCCCGTACCGGCGCCCGGAGTGCAGGCGGCGCGTGAAGACCTCGAACAGGCAGTGGCGGTCGGCGGTGCCGTCCGCGAGCGCGGCCTGGAGCATCGTCAGCTCGTAGCGGTCGGTGAGGAGCGCGGTCGACGCGACCGGCTGGTACGGCGGGCGCTGCGGGACCGGGCCGGCCTGCCCTGGCGAGGCAGCGCTGTCGGTCGGGGAGAGGGCGACGCTGCCCGGATCGGCGAGGCTCATGCGGAATACGGTAGGGCAGCGACGGGCACGACGGGTGCCGACAGGCCCACGAATACAGTGGTGACGTGAGCCCCCAGACGATCTTCACCCCCGCCGTCGGTGCGCGGGCGTCCGTGACCGTGCCCGAGGAGGCGACCAGGGTCGACGAGACCGTCCTCCCCGACAGCCCGTGGGTCACCCTCGTGTGGAACGACCCGGTCAATCTCATGAGCTACGTCGCGTACGTGTTCGAGTCCTACTTCGGGTACGCCGCGGAGCGCGCCCACGAGCTCATGCTCCAGGTGCACCAGGAGGGTCGCGCCGTCGTGTCGACGGGCGACCGCGAGCGCATGGAGGTGGACGTGCAGGCGATGCACTCGTTCGGGCTGTGGGCGACGCTCCAGAAGGACGGCGAGCAGTGAGGCCGTTCCGCGCCGAGGCGCACGGGTACGTCGCGGAGCTCGAGCCGTCGGAGCGGATTGTGCTGGCCCAGCTCGCGGGCGACGTCGCGCAGATGCTCCAGGAGGGCGTGCCGGGACGAGCGCCGGGGGAGCCTGGGCCGTCCGGGCCCGACGACGCGTGGTCACCTCCCGGCTGGACGGGCCCGGTGCCCGGCGGGCACGCGACGGACGCCACGCCGCCGCCGGACCCGGCGGTGCGGCGGCTGCTCCCGGACGCGTCGGACGACGTCGAGGTGGCGACCGAGTTCCGGCGGTTCACGCAGGACGACCTGGCCGCGCGCAAGGTCGCGCGGCTGGTGCGGCTGGCGCGCCTGCTCGTGGACGCGGAGCCCGCCGAGGCAGCCCCGTTCGCCGTCGCCCGCGACGAGGCCGAGGACGTCGCGGGGGCGCTGACGGACGTGCGCCTGGTGCTGGCGGAACGGCTCGGGCTGCGGACCGACGAGCAGGTCGAGGGCCTGTACGACGAGCTGGACCGTGAGGGCGACGACGGGCCGGAGGACGGCGAGGTGGGCGGCGCGCCGCGCCGCTTCCTCGTGAGCGTGTTCCTGCTCACGGGACTGCTCCAGGAGTCGCTCGTGGACGGCATGCTCGCCGACCTGCGGGCGGGGCGCGACGGTCGACCCTGAGGGTCGTCCCGCGCGTCTGGCCGCAGGAGCGACCGCCCTGTGTGCGCTGCCACAGGCGGGAGCCGCGGTTCGGTACGCCCCGCGCGCGGGCGCGCCAGTAGGCTCGGGCGGGTGAACGACGCTCCCATCGGGATCTTCGACTCGGGCGTGGGCGGCCTGACCGTCGCCCGTTCGATCCTCGACCAGCTTCCGAACGAGTCCCTGCTCTACCTCGGGGACACGGCGAACAGCCCGTACGGCCCCAAGCCGCTCGCCGCCGTGCGCGCGATGGCGCTCGCGGTGATGGACCAGCTCGTCGACGACGGCGTGAAGATGCTCGTCATCGCGTGCAACTCGGCGACGGCGGTCGCGCTTCCCGACGCGCGCGAGCGGTACACGGTGCGCCGCGGCATCCCGGTCGTCGAGGTGATCCTGCCGGCCGCGCGCCGCGCGGTGCTCGCGACGCGCTCCGGGCGCATCGGCGTGATCGGGACCAAGGCGACGGTGGACTCGCGCGCCTACGAGGACGCGTTCGCGGTCGCTCCGGGCATCGAGGTGACGTCGCAGGCGTGCCCGGCGTTCGTGCCCCTCATCGAGCAGGGCATCACCTCCGGCCCCGAGGTCCTGCGCGTGGCGCACGAGTACCTCGACCCGGTCAAGGCCGCGGGCGTCGACACGCTCGTGCTCGGGTGCACGCACTACCCCCTGCTGACGGGCGCGATCTCCTACGTCATGGGCGAGGAGGTCACGCTCGTGTCGAGCGCGGAGGAGACGGCCAAGGACGTCTACCGCACGCTCGTCGCGCACGACCTGGAGCGCTCGCGCGACGCGGGGCCGCCGCAGCACCGCTTCCTCGCGACGGGGAGCGCGGAGCCGTTCGAGCACCTGGCGCGCCGCTTCCTCGGCCCCGAGGTGCTCAGCGTCGAGGCCGCCTGATGCGCCTCGTCACGGTCGGGTGCTCGGGGTCGTTCGCGGGGCCCGAGTCGTCCGCGTCGTCGTACCTCGTCCAGGTCCCGGCGGCCGAGGCTGCGGCCGCGGGGTTCGAGGCGCGCGACTGGAACGTCGTGCTCGACCTGGGCAACGGGTCGCTGGGCGCGCTCCAGCGGTTCGTGGACCCGCTCGACCTCGACGCCGTCGCGCTGTCGCACCTGCACCCCGACCACTTCGTCGACGTCTGCGGGCTGTACGTCTACCTGCGCTACCACCCCGAGCGCGGCTCGACCCGGACCGGGGTGCCGAGCCGCCTCGCGGTGCTGGGTCCGTCGGGGACGGCGGCGCGCATCGAGGCCGCGTACGGAGCAGAGCCCGGCGACGGGATGAGCGAGGAGCTCGACGTGCGGGTCTGGGAGCCGGGCGCGCCCGTGCTGGTCGGGCCGCTCACGCTGGAGCCGTTCCGCGTGTTCCACCCCGTCGAGGCGTACGGCGTGCGCGTCACGGGGCCGTCGTCGCGACGGCCGGGCGAGCGGGCCGTGCTCGCGTACACGGGCGACACCGACGCGTGCGACGGCGTCGTCGAGCTCGCGCGGGACGCCGACCTGCTGCTGTCGGAGGCCGCGTTCCACGAGGGCCGCGACGACGGCGTCGAGCGCGGCATCCACCTGACGGGGCGCCGGGCGGGCGAGGTCGCGACGGCGGCCGGCGCGCACCGCCTGGTGCTGACGCACCTCCCCGCGTGGAACGACCCCGAGCGGTCGCGCGCGGAGGCCCGCGAGACGTACGCCGGGCCGGTCGACGTCGCGACGACCGGCGGAGTCTTCGACCTCTGACCGTGAGTGCGGGAAACAGTCGCGCCGCAGGCCCGTCGGCGCGACTCGTGCCTGCACTCAGCGGCTGACGGGGGGTCGGTAAGGTGGCCGCATGACCACCCCCGCCTCTTCCGCGGTCGTGCGCGCCGACGGCCGCACGCCCGACCAGCTCCGCCCCGTGACCATCACCCGCCACTGGCTCGACCAGGCCGAGGGCAGCGTGCTCGTCGAGTTCGGCCGCACGCGCGTGCTGTGCGCGGCGTCGTTCACGGAGGGCGTGCCGCGCTGGCGCAAGGGGTCGGGCGAGGGCTGGGTCACCGCCGAGTACGCGATGCTCCCGCGCGCGACGAACGAGCGCAGCCAGCGCGAGTCGGTCAAGGGCAAGATCGGCGGTCGCACGCACGAGATCTCGCGCCTCATCGGCCGGTCCCTGCGCGCGATCATCGACGTCTCGGCGCTCGGCGAGAACACGATCGTGCTCGACTGCGACGTCCTCCAGGCCGACGGCGGCACGCGTACTGCCGCGATCACGGGGGCCTACGTCGCGCTCGCCGACGCCGTCGCGTGGGGCCAGCGGCACGGCCACATCAAGGGCGGCAAGCCCGTGCTGACCGACTCCGTCGCCGCCGTGAGCGTCGGCATCATCGACGGCACGCCCATGCTCGACCTTCCCTACGTCGAGGACGTCCGCGCCGAGACGGACATGAACGTCGTCGTCACGGGCTCCGGGACGTTCGTCGAGGTGCAGGGCACCGCGGAGCACGCACCGTTCGACCGCGCCGAGCTCGACGCGCTGCTCGACCTCGCCGTCGCGGGCACCGCCGACCTCACCGCGATCCAGCGCGCGGCGCTCGCGACGGACGCGCGGTGAGCGGCCCGACCGAGGCGACGGCCGTCGTCGTTCCCGCCGGCGCACGCCTCGTCCTCGCGACGCACAACCCGGGCAAGATCGCCGAGCTGCGCGCCATCCTGGCCGCCGAGCTCGACGCGCACCCGGGGCTCGAGCTCGCGCCCGAGGCGATCGTCGGGGCTGGCGACGTCGGAGCGCCCGAGCCCGTCGAGGACGGCGTGACGTTCGCGGAGAACGCGCTCATCAAGGCGCGCGCCCTCGTCGCGGCCACCGGGCTGCCGGCCGTCGCGGACGACTCCGGTCTCGCCGTCGACGTGCTGGGCGGCGCACCCGGGATCTTCTCGGCGCGCTGGGCGGGGCGGCACGGCGACGACGTCGCGAACCTCGAGCTCCTGCTCGCGCAGCTCGGCGACGTGCGTGCCGAGCACCGCGCGGCCGGTTTCGTGTGCGCGGCGGCGCTCGTCACGCCGGACGGCACCGAGGTGGTGCGGACAGGCGAGATGCGCGGGACGCTGCTCACCGCACCGCGTGGGGAGAACGGGTTCGGCTACGACCCGATCCTGCTGCCGGACGAGCAGCCGGGCGGTGTCGCGGACGGCGCCCGGTCCGCGGCGGAGCTGAGCCCGGCGGAGAAGAATGCCATCAGCCACCGCGGCAAGGCGTTCCGCGCCCTCGCCCCGGACGTCGTCGCCGCCCTGTCAGCGCGGTAGCGGGCCGCCGGCGAGGTCGCGCGCGCGGCGGCGCCGGTCGCCCGGCCGGAGCACTCCGACGAGCGCGACCACGCCGCGCCAGCCCAGCATCGTGACCGCGAGGAACCCGAAGGACACGAGCTGGAACGCCGGGGCGACGCCCTGGCCGGTGAGCACGCGCAGGAGGACGCCGAGCGCCCAGGCGCAGCCCCAGACGACCACTCCCGCCGGCCACAGGGCCCACGGGCGGCGCCACGCGCGCGTGACGAGCCAGCCCAGCGCGGCGCCCGCCGCGAACGGCCAGGCGACGACGAGCAGCCGGGCCATGCCCTCGTCCGCGGCGTGCGTCGCGAGGCCACCGCTCGCGAGCGCCAGGACGCACGCGACGTCGGCGAGCGCGGCGAGCAGGACGAGCCCGGGGCGACGCGGGGCCGCTCCGGTGGGCGCGAGGTCGGTCATGCTCACGACCGTACCCCGCCGGTGGGATCGACCCGTACGGCCGAGGTCGACCCTCAGGATGCCGATCTCGCGACGCAGGGGTCGATCTCGCGGAGGCCAGGTCGGCACCTAGGGTGGTCCCCGTGCATCTCGCCGCCGACGACCTCGCCTTCGCCTACCCCGGACGTCCCGTCCTCGAGGGCGTGAGCCTGCGCGTCGCCGGAGGGACGCGGCTGGGCGTCGTGGGGGAGAACGGCACGGGCAAGTCGACGCTCCTGCACGTGCTCTCGGGCGACCTGGTCCCCAGCCGCGGGGAGGTGCGTCGCGCGGGGTCGCTCGCGCTCGTCGAGCAGGAGCTCGCGATCGAGCCGGGCCAGACGGTCGGGACGCTCGTCGCCACGACCCTCAGTGGGCTGCGGGCTGTCGCCGCGGAGCTCGAGGCGGCCGCCCGCGACTTCGACCACGAGGCCGGGGACCTCGCCGAGCTCACGGAGATCCTCGCGCGGGCCGAGCACCTCGCGGCGTGGGACGCCGACCGCCGCGTCGACGTCGCGTTGTCCCGCCTCGGCGCGTGCCGCGACCGGGACCGGGAGCTCGCGACGCTGTCCGTCGGCGAGCGCTACCGCGTGCGGCTCGCGTGCCGGCTGGCGGAGCGCGCCGACCTGCTGCTCCTCGACGAGCCGACCAACCACCTCGACGCGGGCGGGATCGACTTCCTCACGGGCGAGCTCGTCGCGTGGCGCGGGGGTGTGGTCATGGTCACGCACGACCGCCAGCTCCTCGACGACGTCGCGACCGAGATCCTCGACCTCGACCCCGCCATGGACGGGAAGCCGGTGCTCTACGGGCAGCCGGGCTACCTCTCCTACCGGTTCGCGAAGAACCAGGCGCTGCACCGCTGGCGGCAGCGCTTCCGGGCGGAGCAGAAGCGTGCGGAGAAGCTCGCAGCGGTGCTCGACGCGTCCTACGAGGGGCTCTCCGACGAGTGGAGGCCGCCCAAGGGCAGCCAGAAGCACCGCCGCGCGACGCGCGCCCGGATCCACGTCAAGGCCGCGGACCGGCGCCTCCAGCAGCTCGAGGCGGAGGCCGTCGAGGTCCCGGTGCCGCCGCTCCAGCTCGTCTTCCCCGAGCTCCCCGCGATGTCGCCCGGGTGGGACCCGGGCGACCCCGTGCTGGAGCTGCGCAGCCCGCGCGTCGGGCCCGACGGCGGCGCGCGTCTCGACCTGCCCGGGACCCGGGTCGCGCTCCCGCCCAGCGGGCGGCTCCTCGTGACCGGGCCGAACGGCAGCGGGAAGTCGACGTTCCTCGCGGCGCTCGCGGGCCTCGTACCCCTGGACCGCGGCACGCGGTCGGTCGTCGACGGCGCGCGCCTGGGCGTCGTGGCGCAGGAGGGTCCGGCCCTGCCGCCGGACGCCGAGGACCGCACCGGGTTCGACGAGTACGCGCGCGAGGCTCTCGAGCTCCTCGACGCGAACCGGCTGGACCCGGACCACCTCGTCCCCGTGGCGTTCCTCGGCCTGCTCACCGAGGAGGACCTGGAACGCCCGCTGCGCGAGCTGTCAGCGGGTCAGCGGCGCCGGTTCGACCTCGCCCGGGCGCTCCTGGCCGCGCCGCACGTGCTGATCCTCGACGAGCCGACCAACCACCTCTCGATCGACCTCGTCGACGAGCTCACGCAGGCGCTGCGGGTCACGCCCGCGGCCGTGGTCGTCGCGACGCACGACCGGCGCATGCGCGAGGACCTCGAGGACTGGCCGCGGCTCGAGCTCGCGGGCTGACCCGGCGCGGTCCGCGCCGACCTGGCGGGCCGCTCCCTCAGCGGCCCTCGACCGGGCTGCCCGCCGGGACGAGGAGCCTGCCCAGCGCGCGGCCCCACGCCCGTGCGCGGTCCAGCTCGCCGTCGTCGAGCGGCCCCTCGACGTCTCCGACGTAGAACGACGCCGGGGGCGTGACCAGGCGGAAGCCGGCCCGGCGGAGCACCTTGGCCGCGCCGCGCGCGGCCGATCCCGGCAGCGGCTTGACCTTGGTGACGCGCGTGTCGAACGTCGCGGCCAGGCGCGTCTCGTCCTGGCGCGGGACGGACTCGACCCACTCGCGCAGGCCCGTCGCGCGGTCGGACACGTCGCCGCTCGCGCGCTGCACGGCCTCCGCGCGGGTCGCGGGCCGGGTCATGCCGAACGCGTGGGTCGGGCCGCCGGCCACGACGAGGCCCATGTGCCGGAGCGCGTCAGGGCTCGCGGCCGGGTCGGTCACGTCGACCACCATGACGCGGACCGTCTCGCTCAGCCCCTCGGCGACGGCCTGCGCGACCCGCTCGCTGTTCCCGTACATCGACTCGTAGACCACTGCGGCATCCATGGCGCGCCCCTTCGTCGTCCGCCCGTCCGGAGCGGACGGGTCCCCTCCCTCCAGCGTCCGGGTGGGGGCGCGCCCGGCCCAGGGTCGAGCGGACCGGGGGTGGGGGCCGTTGGTCCTGCGTCGTCGGTGCCCGGCCGACGAGGCGTCAGGGAGCGGGCCGCAGCCGCCCGTCGACGAGGCGCACGAGCCACGCCAGCGCGAGGAAGACGGCAGCGACGACCGCCGTGTTGACCAGCGCCCTGCCCAGGCCGAGCTCGCCCACGTCGAGGAACGGGTACGGGTACCAGCCGACGGCCGCGCCCCGGACGAACGTGTACGCGATCCACGCGAGGGGATAGGCGACCGACCACCACACCGTCGCGGAGGCCGTCCGCGGCCGCGGCCCCACGAGGAGCCACGCGGCGATCGCGAGCACGGGCGAGAGCAGGTGCAGGAGCAGGTTCGAGACCTGGCCCGCGGCGCTCAGCTCGGCGAGGCCGCGGAGCACGGTGTTGTAGACGATCCCGGTGACGGCGATGCACAACAGCGCGTCGAGGTGGGCGACGCGGAACACCGGGTCGTCGCGCTCGGGCCGCACCGCGAGGAGAAGCGAGACGGCCCCGACGAGCAGGTTCGACTGGATCGTGAAGTAGGAGAAGAGGCGCACGAGGCGCTCGGCCTGGCTCGGTGCGGTGCCGGGTCCGTCGACGAGCGCGATGACCAGCTCCATGACGACGCCCGTGAGCGCGGCGAGCGCCACGAGCGCGTGCAGCACCCGCGCGACGGCGACCCGGCGTCCGGCCGCCGGGACGCGCGGTGCACCGGTCACGGGAGGCGGCCCACGTATGC
Organism: Cellulosimicrobium sp. GQ32; assembly: GCF_059758455.1. Classification (NCBI taxonomy): domain Bacteria; kingdom Bacillati; phylum Actinomycetota; class Actinomycetes; order Micrococcales; family Promicromonosporaceae; genus Cellulosimicrobium; species Cellulosimicrobium sp. GQ32. The sequence continues at coordinate 12,458 of NZ_JCAXEP010000014.1, forward strand.
CATCGCCTGGCGCAGCAGCACCCCCTGGCCGCCGCGCATCTCGAGCTGGACCTCGTCGCTGCACGCCTGCTCGGGCGTGAGCCACGCGAGCTCGAGGGCGTTCTGCTGCGGTCGGCAGTCGCCCGTCACGGGCACGACGTAGGCGAGCGAGACCGCGTGCTGGCGAGGGTCGTGGTACGAGGTGATGCCGGGCGTGGGGAAGTACTCGGCGACCGTGAACGGCTGCGGCGACGCCGGGACCTGAGGCAGCGCGACCGGGCCGAGGTCCTTCTCGATGTGCCGCAGCAGGGCGTCGCGGATGCGCTCGTGGAACATGACGCGGCCCGAGACGAGGGCGCGCGTCATCATGCCCTCGGGCGTCACGCGCAGCAGGAGCCCGACGGCGACCACGTCGCCCGAGTCGTCGACCCGCACGGGGACGGCGTCGACGTAGACGAGCGGGAGCTGGGCGCGCGCCACCGCGATCTCCTCCGGGGTGAGCCAGCCGGCGGGGCGCGGGTTCTCGTGGGAGAAGTCGTCGGGCGTGAAGTCGGCGGTGTCGGTCACGCGACTGTTCTACCCCGTGCGGTGCGACGGGGCGAGTCCGCTCACGGCGCGGCGGTCTCGGTGGGCGGCTCGGCGACCCGCGCGACGATCTCGACGAGGGCGCGCTCCGCGACGGGCGCCGGCAGCACCTCCATGACCGCCATGAGCGGCGCGAGCCGGTCGGGCAGGACGGAGCGGCTCGTGCCGCGGCGCTCCCCGCCGTCCGCGGCGAGCGCAGCGAGCAGCGCCTCCCAGACGGCGTCCGCGGGGGGCTCCGCGGGGGCGTCGCCCGGCGCGGCGGAGAAGGCACCGGCAAGGGCGCCGAGGACGGCGCTCACGTCGGGGCGCGGCTCGCCGCGCACCACGTCGGCACCCTGCACCAGCGCCGCGACGAGGTCGTCGAGGCCCGCCTCCGTCACCGGGGTGACCGTCAGGTGGGTCGTGTGCGGCAGGTGGGTCCCGTCGTCCTGCGCGAGACCCGGCTGAGGCTGGAGGACCCACCCGAGCGACCGGACGGCGTCGGCCCACTGGTGCGGGTCGACCTGCCGCGCGAGCGGCACCGTCTCGTCGCACGCCACCGCGACCAGGGGACCGGTCGGACGGCCGACGACGCGCAGCCCGTCGATCCCGTCGATCGCCGCCCGCAGGGCCCGGGTCGCGCGCACGCAGCGCGCGGTGAGTGCCGTGTACCCGGGCGTGCCGAGGGCCTGGCTCACGGCCCACGCCGCCGCGAGCGGGGCCGCCGAGCGCGAGCCGGACGTCGTCGGGTTGACCACCGGGTAGCCCGGCCAGCCCGTCGTCGCGAAGAACTGGCGGCGCTGGCGGTCGCGGCCGCGGACGAGCAGGACCGACGTGCCCTTCGGCGCGTAGCCGTACTTGTGCACGTCGGCGGAGATGCTCGTCACGCCGGGCACGGAGAAGTCGAAGGCCGGCACCTGCTCGCCGCCCGCGCGCTCCCAGAACGGCAGGACCCACCCGCCGACGCACGCGTCCACGTGCACCGGCACGCCGCGCGCGGCGGCTGCGGCCGCGACGTCCGCGACCGGGTCGACGACGCCGTGCGGGTACGACGGCGCGGACACGACGACCAGCGCGACGTCGTCGTCGAGCTCCGCGACGAGGTCGGTGGCCACGAGGGTCCCGGTCGCGGGGTCGACCGGGACGAGCGTGAGGTCGACGTCGAGGTACTGCGCGGCCTTGCGGAACGCGGCGTGCACGCTCACCGGCGCGACGACGCGGGGGCGCACGCCGGGCCGGGCCGCGCGCGCGGCGTCGCGGGCGATCTTCACCGCGAGGAGGCAGCTCTCCGTCCCGCCGGAGGTCACCGAGCCCGTGACGGCGTCCGGTCCTGTCGCGGGACCGCGGAGCATGCTCCGGGCGAAGGCGACGAGCTCGGACTCCATGACGGCGACCGACGTGAAGGTCGTCGGGTCCAGGCCGTTGACGGGCTGGACGGCGCGGGCGGCCGCGGCGGCAAGCTCGTCGAGCTCGGCGAGGCCCGGGTCGTAGACGTAGGACAGGACGCGGCCCCCGTGCGTGGGGGCGTCGGCGGCGCGGAGCGCGGCCAGCCGGTCGAGGATCCCGTCCGTGCGCAGGGGGACCTCGCCCGTCGGCGCCCCGCCGGGGCGCGCCGAGGACGGGTCAGTCGCGGGCTCGGTCGGTGGGGGCGTGGTCACGCGGCAGCTCCCGTGCAGTGTCGTCGATGTCCCCCTTGCGCAGACCGTACCGTACGAGCGGTAGGAGGCTCACCAGCACGAGGACCGCGGGGACGGCCGAGAACGCCAGGGCGATGCCGTCGACGGCGGCGTCCGGCTGCGCGACGGCCTCGCCGGCGCGCGTCGACACATAGCCCGTGACCCCGAGGACGAGCGAGAGCACCGCGGCGCCCAGCGCCATGCCGGTGGTCTCGCCCGCCGTCCAGACGCCGCTGAACGCCCCGCCGCGACCCTCGCCGTGCGTGCGCGCGTCGTGGGCGATGACGTCCGGGAGCATGGCGAGCGGGAGCGCCTGCATGCCGGCGTAGGCGATCCCGGCGAGCGCCGTCGGGACGTAGACCCAGGCGCCGGGCGCCCACAGGAGCGGGATCATCCCGAGCGCGGCGACGGCGAAGAGCACCGTGGCCACGACGAAGCCGCGCTCCTTCCCGTCGCGGCGCGCGAGCCGGGTCCACAGCGGCATGCAGAGCAGGGCGGGGGCGATGAGCGCGGCGAAGAGGTAGCTCACCGCGGCCTCGTCGTGCAGCACGTAGCGGGCGACGTACGCCGCCCCGGCGAGCATGAGGCCGGTGGCGACCGCCTGGAGGAAGAACGCGGCGAGCAGCGTGCGGAACGGCCGTGAGCGGCGCAGCGCGTCGAACGCGTCGCGGACCGCGAGGGTCCACGCGCGCGAGGCGGACGTCGATGCGGCAGGGGCGAGCGGCGTCGTGCCCGCGACCGGCGTCGAGCCGCCCGTGGCGCCGGAGCGGCCGGTCCGGGGAGCGACGCGGGTCGCGACGAGCATGCCCGCGCCGATGACCACGCCGGACACGACGCCCATGACGAGGTAGCCCGAGGTCGACTCGCCGCCCCCGCGCAGCGCGGGCCCGCCGGCACCGAACAGCAGGATGGCGAACGCGAGCGCCGCGACGCGCCACGCGAGCAGCCGCGTGCGGCCGTCGTAGGTGGGGTCGAGCTCGGCCGGCAGGGCGATGTAGGGGACCTGGAAGAGAGAGAACGACGTCGCGGCGAGGAGGAAGGCGACGAGCACCCAGACCGCCGCGGCGGTCGGCCCGGCCGCGGCGGGGACGGCGAAGGTCAGCGCGAAGAAGACGGGCAGCGTGAGGGCGCCGATCGTCATGAAGCGCCGGCGCGAGCCGGTGCGGGCCAGGTCGCGGTCGGAGCCGTACCCGATGAACGGGTCGATGACGACGTCCCAGACCTTCGCCCCCGTGACGATGAGCCCCGCGACGGCGGCGGGGACCGCGAGCGCGTCGGTCAGGTACACGAGCAGCACGAGGCCGGGCAGGGTGCCGAAGCCCCCGGTACCGACCGAGCCGGCGGCGTAGCCGGCGATCGTCGCGCGCGAGAGCCGAGGAGAGGAGGCGGCATTCGTCACAGGGGCAGCGTAGAGGCTGGTCGGGCGCGGGGCGGTGCGGGTGTGCGCCGCGTCCGCTGGGTGCGGGGAATACGTGGGGCAGGATCGTTGCTCTACGAGGCAGACACCCCCACCGTCCCAGGAGGATCATCCATGGCCACGCAGACGCTCACCGAGTCCACCTTCGAGCAGACGATCACGGAGAACGACATCGTCCTCGTCGACTTCTGGGCCGACTGGTGCGGACCGTGCAAGATGTTCGCCCCCGTGTTCGAGGCGTCGTCGGAGGAGAACCCGGACGTGGTGCACGGCAAGATCGACACCGAGGCCGAGCGCGGTCTCGCCGCCGCCGCGAACATCACGTCGATCCCGACGCTCATGGCCTTCCGCGAGGGCATCCTCGTCTTCTCCCAGCCGGGCGCGCTCCCCGCTCCCGCGCTCAAGCAGGTCGTGGACGCCGTCAAGGGCCTCGACATGGACGACGTGCGTCGCCAGATCGCCGCGGCGAACGACGGTACCCCGGCGCAGGACGCCTGACCCGCCTCCACGCACGCGAACGGCCCGGCACCTCGAGGGTGCCGGGCCGTTCGCGTCTCGGTCAGAGGCCGTCGTGCGCGCGCAGGATGCGCCTCGACGGAAGAAGCCGGTGCCCGCACCGGCAGGGGGCAATGGTGCGGACACCGACTCTGACCCCAGGTTAGCCGTCCAACTGGACGGGCGTCCAGTTGCAGGCCGGGTGAAAGCTCCGGTGCGCTGGTCGGTGCGCGAGGCGGGACTCGAACCCGCACGTCCGAGGACACCAGGACCTAAACCTGGCGCGGCTGCCAGTTACGCCACTCGCGCGCGGTGGTCAGTCTACGGCGCGAGCGCTGCGTCCCCGGTCGGGCGATGCGTCCGGGGACGCAGCGCTCGGGCGAGGACGCAGCGCTCGCTGCGGCGACTACTTCGGGTCGATGCCCAGGTCGCGGCGCAGCTTGGCCACGTGGCCCGTCGCCTTGACGTTGTACTGGGCGAGCTCGACCTTCCCCTCCGGGTCGACGACGACCGTCGAGCGGATGACGCCCACGACCGTCTTGCCGTAGAGCTTCTTCTCGCCCCACGCGCCGTAGGCCTCGAGGACCGTCTTGTCGACGTCGGAGACGAGCGGGAACGTGAGGTGCTCGGCCTCGACGAACGCGGCGATCTTGTCCACGGGGTCGGGGGAGACGCCGACGACCGAGTAGCCCGCGCCCTGGAGCGAGGCGAGGCTGTCGCGGAAGTCGCACGCCTCGGTCGTGCAGCCGGGGGTGCCGGCGGCCGGGTAGAAGTAGACGACGACGTGCTTGCCGCGCAGGTCGGAGAGCGTGACGGTGCTGCCGTCGGCGGCGGGCAGGGTGAAGTCGGGAGCGGTGTCGCCGACGGTGAGGCGCGTGGACATGGATCTCCTTCGGTCCGGCCAGGGTGTGGGTTCGAGCGTAGGTGAGGTGTCGTGGCACGGGTAGCGTTGTCGCTGTGAGCAAGACGACGTCCGCCCCCTCCGCGTCCTCGACCCGCCCGTCCGCGGCCCGTGACCTGCCGATCCGGATGCTGCACGACCGGCTGCTCGTCGACCCGGAGGTCGACGCGAGCGAGCGCCAGAGCTCGACGGGCCTCGTCATCCCCGCGACGGCGGTCGGCCCCAAGCGCCTGGCGTGGGCCGTCGTCGTCGCCGCTGGTGAGCACGTGCGCCAGGTGGCGGTGGGCGACCGCGTCCTGTTCGACCCGGACGACCGCGCGGAGGTCGAGCTCGGGGGGCGGGACCTCGTGCTGCTGCGCGAGCGCGACGTGCACGCCGTCTCCCAGGAGCTCGAGGAGGACGGCCCGACCGGTCTGTACCTCTAGCCGTCCCGCGCCTTCGTCGGACGGGGAGCCGGGCGCTGTCGCCGACGTCACACGGGAGCGGGCGGAACGGATTTTCCCGGCGCGCCCCCGGCTGCTAGTGTTTTCTCTCGCGCGCCATTAGCTCAATTGGCAGAGCAGCTGACTCTTAATCAGCGGGTTCGGGGTTCGAGTCCCTGATGGCGCACCACCACCGATCGGGCCGTCCGCATGGCGGGCGGCCTGAGCCGTGCCGGTCGAGGGACCGGGGCGGCGGCGGGAGCGGAAGTCCTCGTGCAGGACGACCCGCGGCCGCTGGTAGTGTTCCCTCTCACGCGCCATTAGCTCAATTGGCAGAGCAGCTGACTCTTAATCAGCGGGTTCGGGGTTCGAGTCCCTGATGGCGCACCCTTCCTGACCAGGCCGTCCACCCTCCGGGTGGGCGGCCTTCGTCGTCCCGGACCCGCCGTGCCCGTGCCGCCGGCGTCGCGCGCCTCCGCCGGGTGTCCTGTCGTCCGCCCCGTCACCGTGTCGGGCACCGGACCGTCTCCCGTCGTTCGGACCGCGTTCGTCCCGTCTCGCCCGAGAGTTCACCCGTGCCCGGAATGGTCCGGTACGGGTGCGCCCGCCGCGGACGTCGGACCGGTCGTGCCCTCGCCTGTCGACGACGAAAGGACACACCGATGCGCACGCCCGTGCACACGCCCCGCACCCGGAGAAGACGCCGAGGGCTCGCCGCCGTGGTCGGCGCGAGCCTCGCCGTGGGGACCGCGCTCCCCGTGACGGCTGCCGTGGCCGCCGACCGCGCGCCCACGCAGCGCGCCGCCGCGGCGGCCGAGGAGCCGAGCGGGACGCCGGTGCTCCATCCCACTCCGGGGACCTACCTGGACGGCACGGTGACCGTCACGGCGCAGCCCGTCCTGGCCGGCGACCCGGTGCGCGAGCTGGCCGTCGACGGCCAGCCGGTCGCGGGCGCCACGGCGACCCCCGCCACGTCGCGCCTCCTGTTCGACGTGGGCAGCAACTCGATCGAGAAGCGCTACGGCAGCCACGTGCTCGTCAACGGCACGCGCCTCGACCTCGACCGCGACATGGTCTCCGAGCGCGTGGCGCTCGACGTGCCGAACGACCTGCTCGTCCAGGGGGAGAACGCGGTGCGGTTCGTCGTGGGCGCCGTCCCCACGTCGTGCGGCTCGAACTACGACGACTTCGACGTCACCGAGGTCTCGCTCGAGCTGCTCGGCGAGGTCGCCGACGGCTCCGGCAACCGTTTCACCTACCAGTTCGGCGACGGCTCGTGCGGGACGAACACGTCCCGCGTCCTGACGGCCGACCTGGCGTTCACGGTCGCCCAGGACCCGGCCGCGACGACCGGGCTCGCGGCGGAGCTCGACACGACGACGCTCGAGAACGGCGCGCACACCCTCACGGCCACGACCGCGTCGGGCCAGACCGCGACGAGCGGCGTGACCGTGAACAACTCCGCGCCCGGCGCACCGGCCCTGACCCCGGCGGACGGCGAGCTCCTCAACGGTGCGCGGACCGTCCTCGCGACCCCGCCCGCCGGGGGCGACGCCCCGACGGGGATCGAGGTCGACGGCGCGCCGCTCACCACCACCGCGACCCTCGGTGCCGGCTCGTCGCAGTTCGCCTTCACGGTGGGCTCGAACTCGATCGAGGCCCGCTACGCCAACCACCTGCTCGTCAACGGCCAGCGCATCGACCTCGTCGACCGGGACTACGTGAGCGAGACCGTGCGCATCGACGTGCCCAACGCGTACCTGGCCGCCGGGCGCAACACCGTCCGGTTCGTCACGGGCACCTACCCGACCGCGTGCGGCGACAACCGGGACGACTTCGCGATCTCGGGCATCGGCCTCGTGCCGAGCCACGGCACCGCGACCCCGGTCGACGTCGCGTCGTCGTACTCGCTCGGCGACGGCGACTGCGGCTCGAGCACGACCAAGCCGCGCGAGGCCGTCCTCACGTTCGACGTCGCCCCCGCCGCCGACGCCCCCGCGCCCGGCCTGCGCGCCGACCTCGACACCGCGGCCCTCGCCGACGGCGAGCACGTCCTGACCTCCTCGACCGCGGCGGGTGCCACGGCCCGCCGCACGGTCACGACCGACAACACGGGTCCTGCCGTCGCGTCGAGCACGCCCGCCGCCGGGGCCGAGCTCGCCACGGCGACCAGCCTCGCGGTCGAGCTCACGGACGCGTCGGGCGTGCTCGACGGCCCGTCCGTCACGCTCGACGGCGAGGCCGTCGAGGTGGGCGCGCTCGTCGGCCCGGGCCTCGAGCCCGGGGCGCACACCCTCGTCGTGACGGCGACGGACGTGCTCGGCAACGCGAGCACGCACGAGATCGGCTTCACGAGCCGCGGGGTCCCCGACGTCCCGACCGACCTCGCTCCCGCGACCGGGACGACCGGGGTCGAGGGCTCCGTCGAGCTCGGGGCGCGCGTGCGCGCCCCCGGCGGCGGCGACGTCACGGCGACGTTCGCGCGCGCCGACGTGCGCTCGCCCGTGGTCGCGGCGCAGGGCGAGACCGCCGCGGTGCCCACCGACGTGCTGCACGTCGAGGGCGAGAGCCCGGCCGACGTCGACGCGCTCGTCCCGGGCGACGGCGCGACGCTCGACGCGGCGCCCGCCGCAGACGTCGCGTTCCAGCGCTTCGAGATCCCGGCCGAGGGGGACGTGGCCGGGCAGACCGTCCGGTGGGACGGGGTCATCGACCCGCAGCGCCTCGCGACGCTCCACGTCTGGGACGGTGCGGCCTGGGAGGCGCTGGCCTCCGCACGCGGCGCCGTCGAGGGGCCGACGAGCCTGACGGCCACGCTGTCCGCGCGGCACGCGACACAGGGGACGGTGCACGTCCTCGTCACGGGCACCGACCCGTTCGCCGACGACATCGACGACGGCGTCGGCACCGAGGAGCCGACGTCGTTCGCCGACCGCGAGGCCTACGACTTCTCGATGGTGCACTTCACGGACACGCAGTACCTGTCCGAGGGGGCCGTCGAGCAGGAGACCGCCGAGGAGCGTGCTGTCTGGGCGAAGACCTACACCGACCTCGTGCGGTGGGTCGTCGACAACGCCGACGAGCGCGGCATCGAGTACGTCGCGCACACGGGCGACATCATCGAGAACTACACCCGTACGCCGGCGGACGACGCGATGGCGGCCCAGGTCCGCGGCGAGTACGAGTTCTCGTCGTCCGCGCAGCGTCTGCTCGACGACGCGGGCATCCCCAACGGTGTCCTGGCGGGCAACCACGACAACCTCACCGGCGCCGACAACGGCCCCGGCGCGCTCTACAACGCGTACTACGGCCCGGACCGGTACGAGGCGCTGTCGGACGGGTGGCAGGACGCGTCCTACGGCGGCCCGTGGCGCGAGGGCGACAACCAGAACCACTACGACCTGTTCACGGCCGGCGGCCTGGACTTCGTCGCCGTGTACCTCTCCTACGGCGTGACCGACGAGGAGGCCGCCTGGGCCGACGGCGTGCTGGAGCAGTTCGCCGACCGCAACGCGATCCTGCTCGCGCACGACTACCTGGCTCCGAGCACCAACCCCGACGGCCGCGGGGCGCCGTTCTCCACCCCGGACGGGCGACTGCTGTACACGAAGGTCGTCGAGCCGAACGCGAACGTCTTCCTCGTGCTCTCCGGCCACGAGCACGGCGTGGGGATCAACGTGAAGCGCGACGTCGGCACGCCCGGCAACGGCGTCGTCGAGCTCCTCGCGGACTACCAGTTCTACGAGGTGACCGCGGAGGAGGCCGGTCTCACCGAGATCGGCGGCTACGCGCCCGACCAGGGCCTGCGGCTCGGGTCGAGCTACCTGCGCCTGCTCCAGTTCGACGTCGACCGCTCCGAGCTCGTCGTCGACACGTACTCGCCGTGGCTCGAGAACTTCGGGGCCACCGAGTACGACGACCGCCGGCGCTACAACGGGCTCGAGGACGACTTCACGGTCCCGGTCGACCTCACGACCCGCACGACCACCCTCGTGACGGACGCCGTGTCGCTCTACGCCCCGGCCGACGTGGTCGGGAGCACGACCGTGCCCTCGGGCGAGGTCGCGACCGTCACCTGGGACGGCCTCGAGGCGGGCGCGCTGCACGCGTGGGTCGTCACCGCGACGAGCGCGGGCGGGGGCACGGCGGTCTCGCCGGTCACCACGTTCACGACGGCACCCGCCCCGGACGGCCTCGTCGTCTCGACGACGGCGCGCAGCCAGTGCATGGCGGGCACGGCGTACGTCGCGGTCCGCGCGACCAACGCCGACACCGTGCCGGTCGACGTCACGCTGAGCACGCCGTACGGCGAGCGCACGGTCGCGGCCGTGCAGCCCGGCGCGTCGGCGTACCAGTCGTTCGCCGTGCGCTCGACGCAGGTCGCCGCGGGCAGCGCGCACGTGGCCGCGAGCGGCGAGGGCCGCGCGTTCGCGGGCGACGTCGCGTTCGACGCGCTCGCGTGCGGCTGAGCCGCTCCTGACGCGGCAACGCCGTTCCGTGGCGCTCGCCACGGCACGCGCTGCGGAAGATGAAGGCGGCCCCCGGACCGGACGGTCCGGGGGCCGCTCCGCCGTGCCGCGGGGCGGTCGCGTCGAGGTCGGCGCGCCGAGGTCAGACGGCGGCCCAGCCGCCGTCGCTGTGCAGCACGGCGCCGGAGACGTTGGCCGAGTCGTCCGAGAGCAGCCACGTGATCGCCGCGGCGAGCTCGTCGGCGCTCGCGGCGGGCGGGACGGTCGTCGCCATGATCGGGCCGAGCCGCTCGCCGGCGAACTGCGAGCGGAAGGGCGCCTCGATGCTCGTCGCGACGGCGCCGGGCGCGACGACGTTCGCCCGCACGCCCTGCGGGGTGTAGAAGAACGCCGTGCTCTTCGTGAAGCCGACGATCGCGTGCTTGGACGTCGCGTAGGCGGTGCCCGACGCCGACGCACGCGACCCAGCCTCGGACCCGACGTTGACGATCGACCCCTTCCCGACGGCGAGCATGAGGGGCAGCACCGCCCGCGTGAGCCGCATGACGGCCGTGACGTTGACGGCCATGACGAGCTCCCAGGTCGAGTCGTCGACCTCGGCGCTCGGCAGGAAGCCGTCCATGATGCCCGCGACGTTGGCGAGCGCGTCCACGCGGCCGCCCGCGGCGGCGACCACCGCGTCGACCGTGGTCTGCGCGCTCACGTCGCCCGCGACCGTCACGAGGGCGTCGGTCCCGACGTCCGCGACGAGCTTCTCGAGGCGGTCCTCCCGGACGTCCGTCGCGACGACGCGCGCGCCCTCCGCGAGCAGCCGCTCGACCGTCGCGCGCCCGATGCCGGCGCCCGCGCCGGTGACGATCGCGGTGCGGCCCTCGAACCGGCCGGGAACGTGGTTGCTGACCATGACGGCTCCTTCCGTCCGCGCCGGCACTGCCGTCGTCCGGCGTCCTGCTCCCATCCCAGCTCCCGGGCCCTCGCGCGCGCGAGAGCCGATCGTCCCTCGGCCGGTGCCGGTGGTCCCTGCCGGCGGTGTCCGGACCACGCACGCCGGGGTAGGGTCGGCCTCGTGACGCACCCGTCCGTGACCCTCTGGTGGCCGGCCGCCTGACGGCCGGTGACCTCGACCGGCCGTGCCCCGACGACGTGGGCGGCCTCGGCGGACCCCGATGCACGCGTCGTCGGCCCAGCGGCCCTCCCTCTCGTGTACCCCGAGCACCCCCTGAGCTGGAGCCCCCAGAATGACGACACAGCAGTCTCCCGTCCCCGTCCGGTCCCTCGAGCCGACCGGCGCCGAGGTGCCCTCGACCGTCCCGACGCACTGGTACAACCTCGCCGCCGACCTGCCCGAGCCCGTGCCGCCGCACCTGCACCCCGGGACGCGCGAGCCCCTCACCCCCGACGACCTCGCGCCGCTGTTCCCGCTCGCGCTCGTCCAGCAGGAGGTGACGAACGAGCGCTACGTCGAGATCCCGCAGACGATCCGTGAGATCTACGCGCTGTGGCGACCGTCGCCGCTCGTGCGCGCGCGACGCCTCGAGCGGGCCCTGGGGACCCCGGCCCGGATCTACTACAAGTACGAGGGCGTGAGCCCGGTCGGCTCGCACAAGCCGAACACCGCGGTCGCGCAGGCGTACTACAACGCGCTCGAGGGCACCACCAAGCTCACGACCGAGACGGGCGCGGGCCAGTGGGGCGCGTCGCTGTCGTTCGCGGGCGCGCTCCTCGGGCTCGACGTCGAGGTGTGGCAGGTGCGCGCGTCGTACGACTCCAAGCCGTACCGCCGTGCGCAGATGGAGGTCTACGGCGGGATCTGCCACCCGTCGCCGTCGGACCTCACCGAGGCCGGGCGCGCGATGCTCGCCGCCGACCCGGAGACGACGGGCTCGCTCGGCATGGCGATCAGCGAGGCCGTGGAGACCGCGGCCAAGGACCCCGCGGCGCACTACGCGCTGGGGAGCGTGCTCAACCACGTCATGCTGCACCAGAGCGTCATCGGCCAGGAGGCGCTCGTCCAGCTCGACGAGGCGGGCGAGGGCACCCCCGACGTGGTGTTCGGGTGCGCGGGCGGCGGGTCCAACCTCGCGGGCCTGACCTTCCCGTTCCTGGGCCGCAACCTGCGCGAGGGCACGACGACGCGGCTCGTCGCGTGCGAGCCGGCCGCGTGCCCGTCGCTCACCCAGGGCGAGTACCGGTACGACTTCGGCGACGTCGCGGGCCTCACGCCGCTGCTCAAGATGCACACGCTCGGCAAGGACTTCGTCCCGCCGGCGATCCACGCGGGCGGGCTGCGCTACCACGGCATGTCGCCGATGGTGTCGCACGCGGTGAACCTCGGGCTCATGGAGGCGACGGCCGTCGAGCAGGACGACGCGTTCGCCGCGGGGACGCTCTTCGCGCGCAGCGAGGGCATCATCCCGGCGCCCGAGTCGACGCACGCCGTCGCGGCCGCGATCGCGCACGCGCGCGCGGCGACCGAGCCCGAGGTGATCGTGCTCGGGCTGTCGGGCAACGGCATCCTGGACCTGCCGGCGTACGCGGCGTACGTCTGACGGGCGCCCCCGGGCGCTTCCGGGCGCCTCGCGCGGTAGGTCCTCGCGCGGGGCGCCCGTACCCTGGTGCGATGCCCGACCCGACCCCCGACACCCTCGACGACCGCCCGCGCTACCGCACGCAGCCCGTGTCGTTCGTGCGACGCAGCGGGCGCCTCGCGCCGCGCCAGCAGCGCGCGTGGGACGAGCACCGGGACCGCTACGTGGTCGACGTGCCGCGCGACGTCGCGCGGACGTCGGTCGACCCGGCGTACGAGCTCGACGTCGCGGGCACGTTCGGGCGCGACGCGCGCCTCGTCGTCGAGATCGGCTCGGGCCAGGGCGAGGCCGTGGTGGCCGCGGCCGAGCGCGAGCCGGGGACCGACTTCCTCGCGGTCGAGGTGTACGCCCCGGGTCTCGCGCAGACCGTGCTGCGTGCGTCGCAGCGCGACCTGACGAACGTGCGGTTGGTCCAGGCGAACGCGGCCGAGCTGCTGGCCACGACGCTGCCCGCAGGAAGCGTCGACGAGCTGTGGGTCTTCTTCCCCGACCCGTGGCACAAGTCCCGCCACCACAAGCGGCGCCTGGTGACGCCGTCGTTCGCGGCGCTCGCCGAGCGGGTGCTGCGGGCCCCGGGCGAGGAGGGCGGCGCGCGGCCCGGTGGGACGCTGCGCCTCGCGACGGACTGGGCCGAGTACGCAGAGCAGATGCTCGACGTGCTCGACGCCGCGCCCGGGCTGCGCAACGTCCACGGCCCGGGCAACGTCGCGCCGCGCTTCGAGGGCCGCGTGCTCACCGGGTTCGAGCGCAAGGGTGAGAACGCGGGCCGCGTCATCACCGACCTGGAGTACGTGCGCGTCTGACGCGGCGCGACCCGGCGCCCGACGGGCCGCGCCAGGTCCTTGCGGACAGAAGTGATCTACGGCACATTGTGCCGGGGGTGAACGTCGCCCCGGGCACGCAGTGTCGCGTGCGGTCGCGTCGACAGGTGGCCGTCAGCGGGGTGCGGGCTCTGTGTCAGTCAACGGAATGAGCCAACGGAGGCGTCATGACCGACGTGACGGCCGTCCCCGGACCGGGGCCCGCCGACGAGACCGACTACCAGCGCGTGCAACGCTCGCCCGAGTTCCAGGACCTGCGCAGACGCTTCCGGAACTTCGTGTTCCCCATGACCGCGCTGTTCCTCGTGTGGTACTTCGTCTACGTCCTGCTGGCGAACTACGCGCACGACTTCATGAGCATCCGGGTGTGGGGGAACATCACGGTCGGGCTGCTCTTCGGCCTCGGCCAGTTCGTGTCCACGTTCGCGATCACCATGATCTACGCGCGCTGGGCCAACAAGCGCTTCGACGCGGCGGCGGACGAGCTGCGCCGGGAGATCGAGGAGGACGAGCTGTGAGCGCCCACCTCGTGGCCGCGGAGGCCACCGACGTCGGGAACCCGGTCGTCAACGTCGCGATCTTCGGCGTCTTCGTCGCCGTGACCCTCGTCATCGTGCTGCGCGCGTCGCGGCAGAACAAGTCCGCCGCGGACTACTACGCGGGCGGTCGCTCGTTCACCGGGCCGCAGAACGGCACCGCCATCGCGGGCGACTACCTCTCGGCCGCGAGCTTCCTCGGGATCTGCGGGGCCATCGCGATCAACGGGTACGACGGCTTCCTCTACTCGATCGGGTTCCTCGTCGCGTGGCTCGTCGCGCTGCTGCTCGTCGCCGAGCTGCTGCGCAACACGGGCAAGTTCACGATGGCCGACGTGCTGTCCTTCCGGCTCAAGCAGCGCCCCGTGCGCATGGCGGCGGCGCTCGCGACCCTGGCCGTCGTGTTCTTCTACCTGCTCGCGCAGATGGCGGGCGCGGGCGGGCTCGTTGCCCTCCTGCTCGGCGTCTCCTCGACGGCGGGGCAGAGCGTCGTCGTCGCGGTCGTGGGCGCGCTCATGATCCTCTACGTGCTGGTCGGCGGCATGAAGGGCACCACGTGGGTGCAGATCATCAAGGCCGTGCTGCTCATCGCGGGCGCCGCGGTCATGACGGTATGGGTGCTCGCCACGTTCGGCTTCAACCTCTCCGACCTGCTCCAGGGCGCGATCGACAAGGCCGGGGCGGGAGGCGAGGCGCTCATCGAGCCGGGCAAGCAGTACGGCGCGACGGGCACGACCAAGCTCGACTTCCTCTCGCTGGCACTGGCCCTCGTGCTCGGCACGGCCGGGCTGCCGCACGTGCTCATGCGCTTCTACACCGTGCCGTCGGCCAAGGAGGCCCGCCGCTCGGTCGTCTGGGCGATCTGGCTCATCGGCATCTTCTACCTGTTCACGCTCGTGCTCGGGTACGGCGCCGGGGCGCTCGTGGGGCCGGAGACGATCAGCGCGGCACCAGGCGGCGTGAACTCGGCGGCACCACTGCTCGCGTTCGCGCTCGGCGGCGAGATCCTGCTCGGGTTCATCTCCGCTGTCGCGTTCGCGACGATCCTCGCCGTCGTGGCGGGCCTGACGATCACCGCGGCGGCGAGCTTCGCCCACGACATCTACGCCAACGTCATCAAGCGGGGCGAGGTGAAGCCGGACGGCGAGGTGAAGGTCGCGCGCATCACCGTCGTCGTCATCGGGATCCTCGCGATCCTCGGCGGCATCTTCGCCCAGGGCCAGAACGTCGCGTTCCTCGTGGCGCTCGCGTTCGCGGTCGCGGCGAGCGCGAACCTGCCGACCATCCTCTACTCGCTGTTCTGGAAGCGGTTCAACACGTCCGGGGCGCTGTGGAGCATGTACGGCGGGCTCGTCTCGTGCATCGTGCTCATCGCGTTCTCGCCCGTCGTGTCCGGCAAGGTCGACCCCGTCACGGGCGCGAGCCTGTCGATGATCAAGAACACCGACATCGACTTCGCGATCTTCCCGCTGAGCAACCCCGGCATCGTCTCCATCCCGCTCGCGTTCCTGCTCGGGATCGTCGGGACGATGCTCAGCAAGGAGAAGCCGCACCCGGAGAAGTTCGCCGAGATGGAGGTCCGCTCGCTCACGGGCGCGGGCGCCGAGAAGGCGGTCACGCACTAGCGGGACGCTCCTGCGCTCTGCACGAGGACACCCCCGGTCCGGTCGGACCGGGGGTGTCCGCACGTCCGGTGGTCCGGTCGACGCGCGCGTCGCCGTCCCCCCGGGCCGCCGCCGTCTCCTCGCGCCGCAATCCTGTCGCCGTGGGCACGGCCGGCGACGTACGGTCGCGCCATGGCCTCTCCGACCCCACCCGACGCGGTCGCTCCCGCGGGGAGCCCGGCGCCCGTCCTCGTCGTCACCGGCGCGATGGCGTCGGGCAAGTCGACCGTCGCCGAGGCGCTCGCGCGGACGTTCCCGCTCGCGGCGCACGTACGCGGCGACCTGTTCCGCCGGCTCGTCGTGAGCGGTCAGGCGTCGATGGCGCCGCCCCTGTCGCCCGCGGCCCGAGCCCAGCTCGACCTGCGGCAGCAGCTCGCGGCGCAGGCCGCGGACACCTACGCCGCTGCCGGCGTGGTCGCCGTCGTCCAGGACATCCTGCTGGGGCCCGACCTGGAGCGGTTCACGGCGCGCGTGCGCACCCGCCCGTGCTACGCCGTCGTGCTCGCGCCCGACGCCGCGGCGCTCGCCGCGCGCGACGAGGCCCGGCACAAGCAGGCGTACGGAGAGTGGACACCGGTCGAGTTCGCGGCCGCTGCGCGCGAGACTCCCGGCGGCCTGCACCTCGACACGACCGGGTGGTCCGTCGCCGAGACCGTCCGGCAGGTCCTCGACCGGCTCGACGAGGCGCGCGTCGCGTGAGCCCGCCGGCGAGCGCGCCGACGTCCCGTTGGGCGCCGACCGCGACACCGCGTGAGGATGGGCCCATGACGAGCGACCCGCAGCAGGAGACCGCGCCCGACGAGACCTACGACGTGATCGTGATCGGCGGCGGGCCCGTCGGGGAGAACGCCGCCGACCGCGCCGGGCGCACGGGCCTGAGCGTCGCGCTCGTCGAGGCCGAGCTCGTCGGCGGCGAGTGCTCGTACTGGGCGTGCATCCCCTCCAAGACGCTCCTGCGGCCCGGCGCGGCGCGCGCCGAGGCGCGGGGCGTCCCCGGGGTGGGCGTCGACGACGCGCTCGACGTCCCCGCCGTCCTCGCGCGCCGCGACGCGATGGTCGCGGACTGGGACGACGGCGGCCAGGTCTCGTGGGTCGAGGGTGCGGGGATCGCGCTCGTGCGCGGCCTGGGCCGGATCGTCGGGCCGCGCCTCGTCGAGGTCGTCGCCGAGGAGCCCGACGCCGACCCGGACGGACTCCCGCGGACGCGACGGCTCGCGGCCCGGCACGCGGTGATCGTGGCGACGGGGAGCGTCCCCGTGCTCCCGGACGTGCCCGGACTCGTCGACGCGAACCCCTGGACGAGCCGCGAGGCGACGGCGGTCGAGGACGTGCCGGAGTCGCTCGCGATCGTGGGCGGGGGAGTGGTCGCGACCGAGATGGCCGTCGCGTTCGCCGACCTCGGGTCCCGAGTCACCGTGCTGTCGCGCGGTGGCCTGCTCGGTCGCACCGAGCCGTGGGCGGGCGAGGCGGTCGCCGCGTCCCTCCGGGAGCTCGGCGTGGACGTGCGCCTCGGCGTGGGCACCGAGTCGGTCGAGACCCTGCCCGACGGCGGGGCGCGCCTCACGCTGTCGGCCGTCGGGTCGCGGCGGGGCGAGGGCGGCGTCGTCGGGGCGCCGGACCTGTCGCCCGTGACCGCGGATCGGGTGCTCGTCGCGACCGGCCGTGTGCCGCGGACCCAGGACCTCGGCGTCGACGCGGTCGGGCTCGTCCCGGGGCGTGCGCTCGACGTCGACGACACGATGCTCGTCCGAGGGGTGGCGCCGGACGACGTCGAGGGTGCCGGCGGCTGGCTGTACGCCTCGGGCGACGTCACCGGGCGGGTCGCGACGACCCACCAGGGCAAGTACCAGGGCCGGGTAGTGGGCGACGTCGTCGCGGCCCGGTTCGGCGACCCGGACACTGACGGAGCGCCGACCGCGGGGGAACGGGCGCCCGCCGTCGGGTCCGCGCCCGAGCCGTGGTCGCGGTTCGCGGCGACGGCCGACGGCGTCGCGTCCCCGCAGGTCGTGTTCACACGTCCCGAGGTCGCGGCCGTCGGGCACACCGAGGCGTCCGCGCGCGAGGCCGGGATCGACGTGCGGGTCGTGCGGTACGACCTCGCGAACGTCTCCGGCGCCGCGGTGCGCGCCGAGGACTACGCCGGCAGCGCCCAGCTCGTCGTCGACGCCGCGCGCGAGGTCGTCGTCGGCGCCACGTTCGTCGGCCCCGACGCGGCGGAGATGCTGCACGCCGCGACGATCGCCGTCGTGGGCGAGGTCCCGCTGCGGCGCCTGTGGCACGCGGTGCCGTCCTACCCGACGGTGAGCGAGGTCTGGCTGCGCTTCCTCGAGGAGTACGGGCTGTAGCGCGTGACGTCGCGGTCGGCGAGGGAGCGCCCTCCAGGCCGGGCACGTCGCCACGGCCGGTGCCCGCGCGGCGGTCCTGTCCCCTAGGCTCGGGGCGTGACGACCGAGACCCCAGCCCCGCGCGTCGCTCTCGCGACGTGCTCCGTCCTGCCGCACCTCGACCCCGACGACGCGCCGCTCGTGCGCGCGCTCGACGCCCGCGGAGTGGCCGCGCAGCCCGCCGTCTGGGACGACCCGGACGTCGACTGGGACGCGTTCGACGCCGTCGTGGTGCGCTCGACGTGGGACTACTCGGCCCGGCGCGACGAGTTCGTCGCGTGGGCGACGCGCGTCACGCGCATCCTCAACGCGGAGGCCGTGCTGCGCTGGAACACCGACAAGGGCTACCTGCGCGAGCTGGAGGGCGCGGGGATCCCCGTCATCCCGACGCTGTGGCTCGACCCGGCGCGCAACCTGTCCTCGCGCGCGATCCACACGCGCCTGCCCGCCCAGGGCGACTTCGTCATCAAGCCGGTCGTCAGCGCGGGCGCCAAGGACACCGGCCGGTACCAGGCCGGCGAGGCGCACTCGCGCGGGCTCGCGATCCAGCACGCGAAGAACCTGCTGGTCTCGGGCCGCGAGGTCATGGTGCAGCCGTACGTGACGAGCGTCGACACCGCGGGGGAGACGGGCCTCGTCTTCGTCGACGGGGAGTTCTCCCACGCCGTGCGCAAGAACGCGCTCCTCACCGGCCCGCACCGCCCGACCCGCGGCCTGTACCAGCAGGAGGAGATGAGCCCGTTCACCGCGACCGAGGAGCAGCTCGACGTCGCGCGACGGGCACTCGTGGTGGCGGCCGACGCGGTCGGCGGCGGGGACGTCGCGAGCTTCCTGTACGCGCGCGTCGACGTCGTGACGGGCAACGACGGCGGAGTCGTCGTCATCGAGCTCGAGCTCACCGAGCCGTCGCTGTTCCTCGCCCTCGCCCCGGGATCGCTCGACCGGTTCGCCGACGCGATCACCGCGCGCGTCGCGCACTGACGTCGTGCACCGACCCTCGCGGGCCGGCTGCCGGCCCGCCCGCGACCGTGGCCCGTCCCGGACCGGGGCGGGCCACGATCCTGCGGGGCGAGAGGTCAGGCCAGGCCGTTCTCCGACAGCCAGTCCGCCGCGATGTCCTCGGGCGAGCGCTGGTCCTCGGTGGACTCCACGTTCAGGGCGACGAGGCCCTCAGGCGTGAGCGCCGCGCTGACGGGGTTGATGACGTCCGCGATCTCGTCGGCGATGTCCGCGTTGACGAGCGGCACGACGTTCGAGGCGAGGAACAGGCCCTCCGGGTCCTCGAGCGTCACGAGCTTCTCGGTCTGGATGCGCGGGTCGGCGCTGAACACGTTCGCGACGTTCACCGTGCCGGCGACGAGGTCCTGGACGGTCGTGTCTCCCGTCGCGACGAACGACACGTCGACGCCGTACACGTCCTTGAGACCCTGCGGGCCGTAGGGGCGCTGCTCGAGCTCCGCGGGCCCGCCGAGCGTGAGCGGCACGTCGAGGCCCGCGAGGTCGGCGATGCTCGTGACGTCGTGCTCCGTGGCGAACGCCTCGGTCACGTTGTACGAGTCCTGGTCGGTCGCGCTCGACTGGTCGAGGACGGTGAGCCCGTCGGGCAGGGCCTCCTGGAGCGCGGCGTACACGTCGTCGGGGGACGTCGCCGTGGTCTCCGGGTCGAAGAACTGGAGCAGGTTGCCCGTGTACTCGGGGAAGAGCTGGACCTCGCCGCTCTCGAGCGCGGGCATGTAGGCGTCGCGCTGGCCGATCGAGAAGTTGCGCTCGACGGTGAAGCCCTTCGCCTCGAGCGCCTGGGCGTAGATCTCGGCGATGATCTCGTTCGAGTAGTACGCCTGGGAGCCGACGACGATGGTGTCGGACGCCGCGCTCCCACCGTCGGAGGTCCCGGTGTCGGCGTCGAGCGGGTCGGACCCGCCGCCGCAGGCGGTGAGCGTGAGGACGGCGGTCGCCGCGGCGGCGACGAGGGCGGCGGTGCGTCGGGTGGTGCGCATGTGTCTGCCTTTCTGAGAGCCGTCCCGGGGACCGGGAGGGACTGGGAGAGGTCGGTCGGGCGGCGGGCGGAGCGACGGGCGGTCGGGACCCGCGTGTCAGGCGGTGGTCGGTGCGGGGACCCGGCGGCGGCGCCGCCGGGCAGGTTCGTCGTCCGAGGAGCGGCCCGCGGTCACGCCGCGCGGCACGACGACCCGCTGGAGGATCGCGAACAGCGCGTCGAGCACGACGGCCAGGACGACGATGACGAGGGCGGCGCCGAGGATCTGGGAGAAGTCGCGGATCTGGATGCCCTGCACGATGTAGAAGCCGAGGCCCCAGTTTCCGACGTACCCCGCGAGGGTCACCGTCGCGACGACCTGGAGCGTCGCGGAGCGCAGGCCGCCGATGAGCAGCGGGAGCCCGAGCGGCACCTCGGCCTTGAACAGCACCTGCCACCCCCTCATGCCGACGGACCGGGCGCCGTCGACGACGCGCCGCTCGACGGCCTCCACACCCGCGTAGGCGCCCGCCAGGATGGGTGGGATCGCCAGCAGGACGAACGCCGTCGTGGATGCCGCGATCTTGTGGGTCACGCCGAGGACGAGGACGAGGAGGAGGACGAGCCCGAAGGACGGGACAGCACGGGCCGCGCCCGAGAGGGCGACCGCGAACTCCCGCCCGCGTCCGGTGTGCCCGATGGCCCAGCCCGCGGGGATCGCGATCGCCGCGGCGATCAGCACCGAGACGAACGTGAACGCGAGGTGCGTCCAGATCGCCTCCGGGAGAGGGAGAGCGCCGGTCAGCCGGTCGGGCGAGAAGATCCAGGCGACCGCGTCGGAGAAGAGGTTCATGCGCGCACCTTCCGGGACCACGGCATGACCGCTCGCCCGGCGAGCACGAGCAGCAGGTCGACGAGGAGGGCGATGACGACGACCGCGACGACGCCCGAGAGGATCTCGGCGACGATCTGCCGCTGGTAGCCGTTGGTGAAGAGGTACCCGAGGTTGTCGATCCCGATGAGGATGCCGACCGTCGCGAGCGAGATGGTCGACACCGCCGTGACGCGGAGCCCGGCGAGCACGACCGGGCCCGCGAGCGGGAGGTCGACCTGCCAGAAGCGGCGCCACGGCCCGTACCCGACCGCGAGCGCCGCCTGCCGCACCGTCGGGTCGACCGAGGCCAGGGCGTCCGCGACGAACCGGGTCATGATCGCCACGGCGTAGATGGTCAGCGCGACGACCAGGTTGAGCTCGGACAGGAAGCTGATGCCGAGGAGCGGTGGGAGCAGCGCGAACAGCGCGAGCGACGGGATCGTGTAGAGCAGCCCGACGAGCGTGAGCACGAGGCCCCGCGTGAGGCGGAACCGGAAGGCGAGCCAGCCCAGCGGGATCGAGACGAGGAACCCGAGCACTATGGGCAGCACGCACTGGCTCAGGTGCTCGACCGTGAGGCGGCCGATGAGGTCGAGGTTGTCCAGGACCCAGGTCATGCGCTGCCCTCGACGAGATCGTCGACCAGGACGCCCTGCGTGCGGCCGGTGCCGTCCACGAGCACGGTCCCGTGCTCCGTGCGCTTCGTGTGCAGCGCCCGGGCGCCGCGCTCCGCCCCGATGAAGCTCGCGACGAACTCGCTCGCAGGATTCTCGATGATCTCGCTGGGCGACCCGATCTGAGCCACCTGCGCCCCCTTCTCGAGGATCACGACCTGGTCGCCGAGCAGGAAGGCCTCGTCGATGTCGTGCGTGACGAAGACGACCGTCTTCTCCAGCTCGCGCTGGAGCCGGATCGTCTCCGTCTGGAGCTCGGCACGCACGATCGGGTCGACGGCACCGAACGGCTCGTCCATGAGGAGGATGTTCGGGTCCGCGGCGAGCGCGCGTGCCACGCCGACGCGTTGCTGCTGCCCACCCGAGAGCTGGCTCGGGTAGCGGTCCGCGAGCGCCCGGTCGAGGCCGACGGTGTCGAGGAGCTCGAGCGCACGCTCGCGCGCCTGGCGTCGCGGCGTGCCCTCGAGGCGCAGGACCGTCGTCACGTTGTCGACGACCTTGTAGTGGGGGAGCAGGCCGCCGTTCTGGAGGACGTACCCGATGCTGCGGCGCAGCTTCACGGGGTCCCGGTCGAGGATGGAGGCGCCGTCGATCTCGATCGTGCCCGACGTGGGCTCCACCATGCGGTTGATCATGCGCAGGAGCGTCGTCTTGCCGCTCCCGGACGACCCGACGAGCACCGTCGTGCGGTGGGGCGGGATCACCAGGTCGAAGTCCGCGACCGCCGCCGTGCCGTCCGGGTACGTCTTGGTGACCGATCGGAACTCGATCATGGGGCGCTGCCTCCCGACAGTCGGTGAACGGCCTCCACCCAACCACGACCGCGGTTCGGCCAGTCAAGCGCAATGCCTCGCGTCTCACAGACCGTACGACGAACCACCGACACGTCGCACTCGCACCGGTACGTCGGCTTCGCGTCGTGGCACGCCCGTGGCTCCACCACGGGCCGCGTGGGATTCTCCCGTGACGCTCGTCACGTTCGGGCCTATCGTGGCGCTGTGCCTCACCTCGACTCCTTGCTCGCCTTCTCGCTCGCCTCGCTCGTGCTCGTCGTGGTCCCCGGCCCGAGCGTGCTCTTCGTCGTCGGCCGGTCGCTCGCGCTCGGGCACCGGGGCGGAGTCCTGAGCGTCCTCGGCAACGAGCTCGGCGCGCTGACGCTCGTCGTCGCCGTGGCCCTCGGGGTCGGCACGATCGTCGCGACGTCGGTCGCCGTCTTCACGGTCGTCAAGCTCTTTGGCGCGGCCTACCTCGTCTACCTCGGCGTCCAGGCGATCCGGCACCGGCGGGAGGGGGCCGTCACGGTCGCGGTCGCGCCCGTGCGCGAGCCGTGGTGGCGCGTCGTGCGGCAGGGCTACGTCGTCGGCGTGACGAACCCGAAGACCATCGTGTTCTTCGTCGCGGTCCTGCCGCAGTTCACGGACTTCCACGCCGGTCGCGTGCCCGCCCAGATGATGGTGCTCGGGCTGGTCTTCACGGTGATCGCGTTCGTGTGCGACAGCGCGTGGGCGCTCGCGGCGGGAGCGGCACGGTCGTGGTTCGCCTCGTCGCCCCGCCGCCTGAGCGCGGTCCGCGCGACGGGCGGGGGCATGATGATCGGCCTGGGCGGCGTGCTCGCCGTCGCCTCGCACCGCACCACCTGAGACGGGCGCCGAGCACCCGGGGAGACGGGGAGACGGGGCGAGGGCCGGGCTCCGACTCGGAGACCGGCCCTCGCCGTCTGGGGTGAGTAACGGGACTTGAACCCGCGACCCCCTGGACCACAACCAGGTGCTCTACCAGCTGAGCTATACCCACCATGACCGGCGCGTGAAGCACCGGCCGTCGAAAAGTGTACCTGGTCCGGGAGGGCCTCCCGGACCGCTTTTCGAGGTCAGGAGTCGGCGGACCCTGTGACGGTGGCCACGGAGGTCGCGGCGTCGTCGGCGGGTCGGGTCCGACCGCGCGTGACGCTCGTCGCCACGACCTGCTCGGCGACCTTGCGCGCCGTCGCGGAGTCGGGACCGGGCTGGGGGACGAACACGGCGGCACGGTAGTAGCGCAGCTCGTCGATGCTCTCGAGGATGTCCGCGAGGGCGCGGTGACCGCCGTGCTTCTCCGGCGACGAGAAGTAGGCGCGCGGGTACCAGCGGCGAGAGAGCTCCTTGACGGACGACACGTCGATGATCCGGTAGTGCAGGTGGCTCATGAGCGCGGGCATGTCGCGGTCGAGGAAGCCCTTGTCGGTGCCGACGGAGTTGCCCGCCAGCGGTGCCTTGCCCGGCTCGGGGACCCACGTGCGGACGTAGTCGAGGACGCGCTGCTCGGCCTCGGCGAGCGTCAGGCCCCCGTCGAGCTCGTCGAGCAGCCCGGAGGTCGTGTGCATCTGCCGGACGAAGTCGCCCATCTGCTCGAGCGCCTCGGCCGGAGGCCGGACGAGCACGTCGACCCCGTCGCCGAGCACGTTGAGCTCGGAGTCGGTGACGACGGCGGCGACCTCGACGAGGGCGTCGGCGCCCAGGTCCAGCCCGGTCATCTCGCAGTCGATCCAGACGATGCGTTCGTTCGCGTTCACAGGACTCACGGCCCACAGCCTAACCGCGGTGCGCGCGACGGCTCGGCGTGCCCGAGACGCGGAGCACGGCGGCGCGCGAGGCAGGGGCGCACGACGAAGGCCCCGGCTGTCCGGTCCACGGGGGTCCGGACGGTCGGGGCCTTCGGCGAGGTGTGCCGCCGCCTGTCGGGGAGGTTCCCCGGCCCGGCGAGCGGTCGGTGCGCGTCATGCGGAACGGCGCGGCAGGCGGGCCTGCCGGGTGTTCGCCGGGACGCGGGTCGTGGTGCGGCGCAGCTGCGACCGGCGCAGGGTCTGCTCCTGCAGCTGCTCGCGACGGCTGAGGGCCGCCACGTCGTACGTGATCAAGGGATGCATGGTCTGCTCTCGTGACGCTGGGTTCGTGGGTCTGGCCGGACCCTCCACCGCCCGGTACGGACCGGACGGACGTCACCGCGGTGTGGGTACATACGACCACGGTCATCGTGGGCGGTGCATCCCTTTTTCGCCACGAGCGTCGGGTGCCGGTGCACGACGGCGGTCGGCCGCGCTGCGCGGTCGGCCCGCCGTGCGTAGCCTCCGGGGATGAGCGCGGCGGACGGGCAGTCAGGCGGCAGGACGGGCGAACGGCGCGGCGTGTCCGCGCGCGAGGTCCTGGCGAGCGTGTGGCCGGGCGTGCTCCTGGTGCTCGCCGGGGTCGCGGGGTTCGCGCTCCTCCTGGACGCGGTCCGTGACCAGGACGACCTGTGGCGCCTCGACGAGCCGCTGCTCGCGTGGATGGTCGCGCACCGCACCCCGGTCGCGACGGGCGTCCTCACGGTGATCACGACCGTGTCCGGCCCGTTCGTGCTCCCCGTCCTCGTCGCGGTGGGGTGCGTGGTGTGGGCGCGCCGCACGGGGACGTGGTGGGAACCCGGGCTGCTCGCGGGGGCCATGGTGCTCGCGACGCTGGTCTCGACGGTGCTCAAGGCCGCAGTCGCGCGGCCGCGGCCGCCCGACGTCTCGATGGTCGTCGCCGGGGTGGAGCGGTCGTTCTCCTTCCCGTCCGGGCACACGATCGGGGCGGCGACGCTCGTCCTCGTCGGTGGCTACCTGGTGTGGCACCGCCACCACGACGGCCGTGTCCTGGCGGTCTGGGCCGCGGCGTCGGTCGTGGTGATCGGTGCCGTGGCGCTGAGCCGGCTCTACCTCGGCTACCACTTCCTCACCGACGTCCTGGCGGGCCTGTCGCTCGCCGTGGCGGTGCTCGGCATCGTGGTCGCGGTCAGCCGCGCCCACGACCTCGTGGTCGCGCGCCGGGAGGATCCCGGAGCGGCAGGGGCTCGCTAAAGAACTCTTGCGCAAGAACTCTTTCGTGAATTACCGTGGCGGGCATGAGCACACCAGCCGACCCGCCCGCCGGCTCGCGGGACGCCGCGGCCTCCCCGGCCGGCCCCGGCCCGGCGTCGTCGGAACGCCTCCCGCGCGGTCCGCGGCCCGAGCACGGGCAGGTCGTCGCGACCGACCCTGCGACCATCCGGGCGCTCGCCCACCCGCTGCGCCTGCGGATCCTCGCGCTGCTCGACGACGAGGGCGAGGTCACCGCGACCCGGTGCGCCGAGGTGACGGGCGAGTCCGTCGCGAGCTGTTCCTTCCACCTGCGGATGCTCGCGAAGTACGGGTACGTCGAGCCCGCGGAGCGGCGCGGCAAGGAGCGGCCGTGGCGCTCCGTCGGGCGCGGACGCCAGACGAAGTTCGACCCCGACGTGCCGGAGTCCCTGCACGCCGCGGGCGCGGTGGCGACCCTCATGCTGGACCAGGAGACGGCGCGCGTCCGGGCGTGGATCGCCGGGTCCGGTGCCGACGACCCGCAGTGGCTCCTCGCCTCGACGATGACCGGCGCGTCCTTCTACGCGACGCGCGAGGAGCTGGACGCGCTCGCGCGCGAGGTCGAGGCGCTCACGGACCGCTTCCGGGGGCGCTGGGACGACCCGTCGCTCCGTCCCGCAGGGGCGCGTCGCGCGCGCCTCTTCTCGATCGTCAACGCCGACCTCCCGGAGGCCCGGCGATGAGCACGCCCCCCGAGCCGACGGCCGTCACCGCACGGACCGCGCCCGAGGACGTCCCCGCGACGGCCGAGGAGACCGTCGCCACGACCGTCCCCGCCGCTGCTCCCGGCGACGCCCCGGGCCCTCGCGACGCGCTGCGCTCCCGCCCCTTCCGCCTCCTGTCGGTCGCGTGGGGGTTCACGAACTTCGCCGACTCGGTCCTCGCGATCATCCTCGCCGTGTGGGTCAAGGACCTCACGGGCTCCAACGGCGCGGCCGGGCTCGTGTTCGCGGCGCTCGGCCTGCCGGCGCTCGCGTCGCCGCTCCTCGGCCAGCTCGCGGACCGGGTGTCGCGACGGCGGATGCTCGTCGTCACGTACCTCGTCGGCGCGGTGAGCCTGCTCGCCCTCCTCGCGGTCCGCGGGCCCGAGCAGGTCTGGCTCGTGTTCGTGGTGACGGTCGTCTACTCGGGAGTCGGGTTCGCGACGGCGGCGGCCCAGGCCGGCCTCGTGCGCGACATGCTCCCGGACGAGGCGATCGCCCCCGCGAACGGTCGGCTCACGACCATCGACCAGGTCTTCCGCCTCCTCATGCCGGTCGTCGGCGCGGGTGCGTACGCGCTCGCCGGCGCCTGGCCCCTCGTGGTCGCGGCCTCGGTCGCGTTCGCGGTCGCGGGGACCGTGATCGGCCGTATCCGCCTCGTCGAGACGCCGCCGACCCCCGCCGCCGAGCGCGAGCCCTACCTGGCCGAGCTGACGGCGGGCTTCCGCCACCTCGTGCGCACGGCGCCGCTCGGCGTGCTCACGCTCGCCATGCTCGTCGCGTTCGCGGGGGTCGGGCTCCTGAACGCGGTCAGCCTCGCGATCGTCGAGGACGGGCTGGGCCTGCCCGCGGCGCTGCTGGGCCCGATCTCCTCCGTCCAGGCCCTCACCGCGATCGTCGCGGGGCTGACGGCGGCCCGGCTCGTCGCGCGGTGGGGCGCGCAGCGGCTCGTCGCGCTGGGACTGATCGTGCTCGCGCTCGGCATCGTCCCCGCGACGGGAACCAGCGCCGTCGCGATCGTCCTCGGGCTGGGCGCGGTCGGTCTCGGCGCGACGTGGTCCATCGTCGGCTTCGTCACCGAGCGGCAGCTCCGCACGCCTCCGGGGCTCCAGGGGCGCGTCGCCGCGGCGAGCCTGCTGCTCGTCAACGTCCCGCAGCTCGTGCTGACCGTGGTCGGTGCAGCACTCGTGGGCGCCGTCGACTACCGCGCCCTGCTCGTCGTGACCGTGGTCGGCATCCTCGTCGCCGCGGTCGTCTCCCTCCGGGGCCACCGCGCCACCGGCGAACCTGCGGCCCGCTGAGAGCGCCCTCTCCGCGAGGTAGAGGCCTGGTACGCCGAGGTAGAGGTCTGGTCCTGACCACGGGTCCACCTCGCGAGACCACGGCTCTCCGTCGGCACGACGGCGGGACGGGCCGTCAGTCGTCGAGGCCGCGGGCCCGTAGCGCGTCGCCGAGCGCGTCGGCCTGGCGCAGGGCGCCGACGACGAGCGGGACCGCGTAGGCGCGGACGTCGTGCTCACGGCCACGCGCCCGGCAGGCGTCGCGCACGCGCCGGGCCAGGGCGGCGACGACGGGGACGCAGCGTACGGCGAGCGACAGGACGAGGGCCGCGCGGTCGACGTCGACGCCGAGGCGGCGCAGCGGCCGCAGCCCCCGCTCGATCGCGGCGAGGACGGCGGACGTCCGGGTCGTGAGCAGCACGAGCCCCGCGAGCGCGACGAGCGCGACGAGCCGGGTCGTGAGCACGACCGCGGGCACCGGCCCCAGGGCGAGCAACTGGACGGCGAGGAGCACGGGCACCACCAGGCGCAGGGGCCGGACCTGGTCCCACGCCGCGCCCGGGCCCACGCCCGCGACCGCGTAGAGCGCACCGACGACGAGGACCACCGCGCCGACACCCGCCGGCGACGACACCAGGAGCACGACGGCCGAGGCCGCCGCGAGACCCACGAGCTTCGCCCCGGCCGGGGCCCGGTGCAGCACCGACCTTCCCGGCCGGTACGTCCCCGGGGTCACGGCGACCCCCCGTCGACGAGGCGCAGGTAGTGCGCGACGGCGGGGCCCGGCTCGTCGTCCGCGACGACCCGCCCGTCGTCGACGACGAGCACACGGTCCATCGCGTCCATGAGCGCCAGGTCGTGCGAGACGAGCACGACCTGCTGGGGGAGCGCCGCGAGCTCGGCGGCGAACCGTCGGGTGTTGCGCAGGTCGAGGAGCGTCGTGGGCTCGTCGGCGACGACGAGCCGCGGCCCGGCGGCGAGCACGGACGTGAGCGCGAGGAGCTGCTTCTGCCCGCCCGAGAGGAGGTGGGCGGGGTGGTCCGCGTGGTCCGCCAGGCCGCGCGCGGCGAGGGCAGCCCGCACGAGCGCGTCGCGCTCGGCCGGAGCACGGCGGCGCAGCGAGTAGGCGACGTCCTCCGCGACGGTCGGCATGACGATCTGGGCGTCCGGGTCGGTGAACACGAACCCGACGCGCTTGCGGACCGCCGCGCCGTCGCGGCGGGTGTCGAGCCCGTCGACCAGGACGCGGCCCGCCGTCGGCACCACCAGCCCGTTGAGCAGGCGAGCGAGCGTGCTCTTGCCGGAGCCGTTGGCCCCGACGATCCCCACGCGCCGCTCGCGCAGCTCGAGGTCGATCCCGCGGAGCACGTCCCGCTCGCCGAGGCGGACCTGCACGTCCTCGAGCCGGACCGTGCAGCCGGGCCCGGGTGCCTCCGGGCCGGGAGTGCCCGACGTGCCGGTCCCCGCGACCGCGCGGGGCGTCTCCACGCGCGCGGTCTGGGCGCCCTCGACGGCGTCTCGTCGCCGCAGCCGGGCCCGCGCTCTCGCGATCACCGGACGACCTCCAGCACGGCCGCGACGCCCAGCCCGCCACCGACGGCGGCCGTCGCGAGGCCGAGCGTCCCGGCCGGCGCGCCCGCGCGGACGAGCCGGGAGAACAGCCGCACGACCGACACGGCGCCGCTCGCGCCCCACGGGTGCCCGAGCGCGAGCGCGCCGCCGTCGGCGCAGAGCCGTGCGTCGTCGTGGGGGTCGCCGAGCGGGTCGAGGCCGAGCGCGTCGGTCACCGCGAGGACCTGCGCGGCGAACGCCTCGACGACCTCGACCGCCGCGACGTCGTCGAGCCGCGCGCCCGCGCGGTCCAACGCCGCGCGCACCGCGGGGACCGGGCCCCACCCGGGCAGGGCGGGGTCGCACCCGACCGTCGCGGACGCGAGCACGCGCAGGCCGGGGGCACCGAGGCCGCGACGGACGCGCTCGGGCACGACCGCGACGGTCGCCGCGCCGTCGCTCACCGGGCTCGCGGTGGCCGCGGTGACGGTGCCGCCGGGCGTGAACGCGGGGGACAGCCGGGCGAGCACCCCGGCGTCGAGGCGCCGCGCCCGCTCGTCGCGCGCGAGCGACCTCCCCGGCGCGCCGACCCGGACGGTCTCGGCCGCGAACCGCCCGCCCGCGTGCGCCGCCAGGGTGCGCGCGTGGCTACGCAGCGCGTACGCCTCCTGGCGCTCCCGGGTCACGCCGCGGCGGCGCGCGAGCTCGTCGGCGGCCGCGCCCATGCCGGGGTCGGCCCACGGTGTCGGCGCGAACGCGGCGCGCGCGTACGCGACGTCGCCCCACGCCGTGCGGTGCGAGCGGGCGGGGGCGCGCGACGCGCTCTCGGTCCCGCCCGCGAGGACCAGGCCGGCCTCGCCCGCGCGGACCTGCTGCGCGGCGAGGAGCACCGCCGCGAGGCCGGAGGCGCACTGGCGGTCGACGGTGAGGCCCGGGACGGTGGCGCCCAGGCCTGCGGCGAGGGCCGCGACGCGCGCGACGTTCCCGCCCGGCCCGGTGCAGCATCCCAGGACGACGTCCGCGACGTCGTCCTCGACCCCCAGCGCGCGCACGTCGCCGAGCGTCGCGCCGAGCGCCCCGGCCGCGAGGTCGACCTCGGACAGCGACCGGTGCCCGTGCCCGGCCGTCCCGACCCACGTGCGGCGCGCCGCGACCACGACGGGCGCGTCGTCCGGCGCACCTCGGTCCGCGCTCATCGCAGCGGCTCCAGGCCCGACCGCGCGGGGTCGGTGCCCCCCAAGGCCTCGCTCACGGCGCCGCGCGCGGCCTTGCCCGACGGCGTCCGGGGCAGCGCGCGCGTGCCGTACCAGCGCCGCGGCCGCTGCGCCGGGGCGAGCGCCGCGCGCGCGACCCGCTCCAGGTGGGCGCGCAGCCCCGGCCGGTCGTCGCACTCCACGACGGCGCTCACGACCGCGCCGAGGCGACGGTGCGCGGTCCCGAGCACGACGACGTCCCGGACGCCCGGCACGGCACGCAGCACGACCTCGACGTCCTCGGGCACGACGGTCGACCCGCCGGTGAGGATCGCCCCGTCCCCGCGGCCGCGCAGCACGAGCCTGGCAGGGGCTTCCCCGCCGGGCGCCGACGCGGGCGCGGCACCCGGCGCGGGCTCGGGCAGGGGGTCCGCGAGATCGCCGACGGTGCTCCACGCGCCGTCGCGGCGCAGCGGCCCCGTGGCACGCGCGAGGTACCCGCGCGAGACCCAGGGCGAGCGGACCCAGACCTCACCGACGCTCGCCGCGGGCAGCGGCCGCACGGCCAGGTCGACCCCGGGGAACGCGCGCAGCCCCGACCCGTCCGGGTCGTAGGCGACGAACGACAGCTCGACCGCGCCGTAGTACGCGAGCACGTCGATGCCCAGAGCCGCGGCGCGAGACCGCGCCCCCGGGGCGAGCGACGCGCCGCCGACGACCGCGTGCCGTAGCCGCGACGGCGCTCCCGCCGCGACGGCGTCGAGCACGTCGTCGAGGACCTGGGGCACGAGGTGCACGACGTCGCTGCTCGCGAGCGCGGAGGTCGTGGCCGCCGGGGTGCGCGTGAGGTAAGCGCACGCCCCGACGGCGAGCGTGTGCACGGCCGCGAAGCAGTAGAGGGACGACGCGAGCGGCCCCGGGACGAGCACGGTGTCGGTGGGGCGGAGGCGGAGGAGCCGCGTGACGTCGTCGAACGACCCCACCCACGACGCTCGGGTGCGCACGACCGCACGCGGGCGGCCCGTGCTGCCCGACGAGAAGCCCGCCCACGCGAGGTCGTCCGGGGCGGGCGCGTGGCCCGTGCCAGGGCTCGCACCCCCCTGCTGGGCGAGCCCCGGCACGAGGTCGGGGCCGGCGCCGGTCCCGCGCGGCAGCGGCACCTCGACGAACGTGCGGGGGGCCAGCGTGCGCAGCACCTCCGCGCGGTGCGCGCGCGGCCACGCCGCGTCGCACACCAGCGGCGTCGCGCCGGCGTGGTCGGTGGCGAGGACCGCCGTCAGCAGGTCCAGCGGGTCGGGCAGGGACACGGCGACGAGGTCGCCGGGACGCGTGCCCGTCGCGGTGAGGTGCGTCGCGCCCGCACGCACGTCCGCGGCGAGCGCGGCGTAGGTGCGTGACCGCTCGGGGGTGCGCAGGGCGGGACGGTCGCGCACCGCCGGGTCGGCGGCGTGCGTCAGGACCTGGTGGGCGACGGGCACGCGGACACTCTCGCAGGTGTCAGGAGGAGAGGGGGTCGGTGGCCGCGGGGCGGCCTGTGGGGCGGCCCGACCGTCGCGCGGCCGGGTAGGCCCGCACGACGCCGACGGTGATCGCCGCGGCGGCCAGCGCCTTGAGGACGTCGCCGGGCACGAACGCGAGAGAGAGCTGCGCGGTGGTGGCGAGCGGCACCCCTGTGACGAGCGACTGGACCGGCACGCCGAGCGCGTAGACCACCGCGACCCCGCCGACGAGGCACGCGACGAGCACGCCGACGAACGTCACCCGGCGCAGCCGGTCGACGAGCCGGCCCACGACCGCCGCCCCCACGAGGAACCCGACCAGGTAGCCGGCGGACGGGCCGACGAACGCCCCGAGGCCGCCGCGTCCGCCCGCGAGGACCGGGAGTCCCGCCACCGCGAGCGCGAGGAACGTCGCGACGGCGAGCGCGCCGCGCCACGCACCGAGGATCGTGCCGGCGAGCATGACGCCGAGCGTCTGGAGGGTGATCGGGACGGCGTTCCCGAACAGCGCGACCGAGCCGGGCATGCCCAGCGCCGCGATCAGCGCCGCGAACGTCGCGACGCGCGCCGCGTCCCCTGCGTCGAGGGCGAGCGGTCCGCGGGTCCCTGCCGGCGGGACCGGGGTCGTCGTGGTGGTCCGGGGCGTCTCGGAGGTCGTCCCGGTCGAGGCGTCGGTCATGGCGCTCCCTGCGTCGTCGTGGCGGGTCGGTGCTCGACCCGTCGTGGCCACGTCCACTCTCCCGACTCGGGGCGCCGCGCGACGACGGGGGCACGGACGACCACGGGGGCGCCGCGTGCATGAATCGCACAACCGGTTGGAGGGTTCCCCCAACAGGATCGCGCCGACAGGAAGTCGATCCGGAGGACGTCGACAACCGCGCTCCGTCGGACCCGGGAACGGTCCGCGACGACCTCTTGGCACTCTGCGGGGGAGAGTGCTAGAACAGTCGTGTAGCCGCCCGTGAGGTGCCTACCTCGCGGGAGCACCGACCGGTCCCGGACGGTCCGGGACCGACGACGAGGGAGGTGAGAGGTGTGGCTGCGATGACCGATCCGTTCACGACCACCTTCGACGCGATGGACCGGCTGGTCGGCCAGCTCGCGTCCGGGGCGCGCGCGACCGCCGCGTCGGCGTCGGGCGGCATGCCGCTCGACCTGTTCCGGGCGGGGGACCACTACGTCCTGACGATGGACCTCCCGGGCGTCGACCCGGGGACGATCGACGTGTCCGTCGAGGACCGCACTCTGACGATCCGCGCCGAGCGCAGCCCGCGGACCGACCCCGACGTCCAGTGGCTCGCGCGCGAACGGCCCTCGGGGACCTACGCGCGCCAGCTCACGGTGGGGCGCGGGCTCGCGCTCGACAAGATCTCGGCGTCGTACGAGGACGGGGTGCTGTCGTTGACCATCCCCGTCGCGGAGGAGGCCCGGCCTCGCCGGATCGAGGTCGCGCACCGCGCGGGCGGGGGTGCGGCGACGCAGATCACGGCCGAGGCCGAGCCCCGGGCGAGCGAGGGCTGAGCCCGGCTCAGACCTCGCCCGGGAGCGCCTTGCGGACGACGAGCCGCGTCCAGGCGCCCAGGTAGATCCGGTCCCCGTCGGACAGCTCGCGTCGCTGCCCGGCGGGGACCGGGTCCGTCGGCAGCGGTTCGCCCGCCGGGCTCACGTAGGTCCCGTTCGACGACTGGAGGTCCTCGACCCACCACCGCTGACCGTCCGTGCTGAGCTGGCAGTGCCGGCGCGAGACGCCGGTGTCGGCGCCGCAGTCGACCTGCGGGTGGATGCCCCGCGACACCGACGGACGCCCGACGAGCACGCTGCGCTCGCGCAGCACGACGAGGCCCGGCAGGCCCGCCGAAGGCATCGGGTCCTCGGGCTGCTGCGCCGTGTACCAGTCGGGGTCGATCCAGATCTCCACGACCCACTGGTCCGGGCCGGGGACCGGAGGTGTCGGCAGGTGGGTGCCCGACGACGCGGGCTCGCCCGGAGCGGCCGGCTCGCCCGCGGCACCCGCCTCGGGTGCGGTGGGCGTGGCCGCGGCGGGCAGCGGGGTCGACGACGGCGCCGGGGTCGCGGCCGAGGCCGGGAGCGGGGGCGGCGTGGCCGAGACGGGCGTGCCCGAGACGGGGGGCGCGGGCGGCGTGGGCCGCGACGGCGGGTCGAGCGAGAGCGCGGACGGCGGGTCGACCGGGTCGGGCAGGGCGCCCGTCGTGAAGTCGTAGCCGCAGTTCTCGCAGAACAGCGCGCCGCCGGGGGCGGGGGACCCGCAGTTCGGGCACGGGACGGGCTGGGTCGTCGCGGCCGCGGCCGGGGCGCCGCCCGGCGTGTCCGTCGCGCCGCTCGGGGCGGACGTGGCAGGGGTCGACGCGGCGCCGATCGGCTCGCCGCACACGTCGCAGTAGTCGGTCGACTCGGACGGGTGCCCGTTGGGGCAGACGACGGCGCTCACCGGCGGACCCGGGTCGTCTTCGTCGAGGCGGTGTCGAGCGCCATCTCGTCCAGGGTCGAGGTGTTGCGCTTGAGGCGCACCGTCCCCTGCTCCTCGTTGTCGATGTCGACGACCTTGCGCAGCCGCGACGTCGCCTCCTCGTTGCCGGTCTGCTGGGCGAGCTGCACGGCGCGCCCGAGCTTGACGGTCGCCG
The DNA here is from genome assembly GCF_059758455.1 of Cellulosimicrobium sp. GQ32. Taxonomy (NCBI): domain Bacteria; kingdom Bacillati; phylum Actinomycetota; class Actinomycetes; order Micrococcales; family Promicromonosporaceae; genus Cellulosimicrobium; species Cellulosimicrobium sp. GQ32. Next base: position 46,658 of record NZ_JCAXEP010000014.1, read on the forward strand.
TCGCCTCGTCGCCCGACGCCTTGGCCGCGAGGCCCTCCTGGATGGCCGCGGCGAGCTCCGTCTGGCCCGTGTAGTGCGCGACCTCGGGGTTGATGCGCGTGGTGAGCGACTCGTCGTCGGACCACTTGGCCTTGACCAGGCCGGACGAGACGACCTCGCCGTTGACCGCGAGCTGGACGCGTGCCGCGAGCTGCTCGGAGCCGACCGGCTTGGACGCGACGCGCACGGCGACGTGGTAGTCGCGCGACTCGTCGCCCCACGAGCCGGTCGGGTAAGCACCTGTGAGCGGGTTGACCTCGGCACGGCGGTGGGTGAGGTCCTCGACGGTCGGTGCGACCTGCCGCACGAAGAGCACCTGGGAGCCCTGCGGCGCCCAGACGCGGAGGTCGGCCGAGGCCACTCCGCGGGCCATGGAGGCCTGCATGAGCCTCTCGAAGTCCGCGGCGATCTCGTTCGGGTCGGCGATGAGGCCGACCGAGCCGAGCAGCGCGGTCGAGATCTCGCGCAGCTCGTCGACCTGCCAGCGCGAGCCGACGCCGCGCGCGTCGCACTGGAAGTGCCCGGTGACGTCGCGGACCGCGGCGGAGAGGTTCGCGCGCGGCTCCGACTCGTTCTTGCCGTCCGTGAGGAGGATCGCGTGCCGCTGGGTCGCCTGCGGCACCGTCGCGAAGAGCTGGTCGGCGAGGCGCAGCCACGTGCTCATCGCGGTGCCGCCCCCGGGCGTGAGCATCGAGATCGCGCGCTTCGCCTCCGCGCGCGCGCCCGGCTCCATCTGGACCATCGCCATGCGGGCGTTGGGGTAGGGGAAGACGCGGTTGGCGACATGGCTGCCACCGACGATCGCGAACCACGTGCCGTCGAGGATCTGGTCCACGGCGACCTGGGCCGCGTGCTTCGCGGCCTCCATGTTCCGGCCCGACATCGACCCGGACGTGTCGACCATGATGATCTCGGCGACCCCGCCCGCGCCGCCGACGCTCCCCGCGCTGCCGGCGCCCGTGCACGTCACGGTGACGATCGCGTGGACGTCCGTGGCGCCCTCGGACAGGAACTCGTTCTGGTAGACCTCGGCGGCGAACTCGGCCATGGGGGCTCCTTCGGTGATGCGGGTATTCGTGCAGGCTATCGGGTCGTGGGCGGCTCGCGCGTGGGTGGGGCGGCACCGCGGCGCGCGGCCCGCGTCAGGTGGTGGGGATCGTCGTCTCGAGGTCCGGGTCGAGCTCCGGGGAGTCCGGGTCCGAGGACCGGTCGAACCGCGCGAGCGTCGCCGTGATGTTGTCGCGGCCGCCCTGGGCGTTCGCCCAGTCCACGAGGGCGCCCGCCACCGTCTGCGGGTCGTGGCCGACCCGCTCCTGGGTGGCGTGGAGCAGCGCCGCGAGGTCGGCGGCGGGCGAGCAGTAGTTCCACAGGCCGTCGGAGCACACGAGCACCCAGCCGTCGCGGTCGGGGAAGGTCGCGGCCGTCCGGGCGACGGGGTCGGGGGCGTCGGGGCCGAGCCAGCGCGTGATCGCGTGGGCCTGAGGGGAGTTCTCCGCCTGGGCGCGGGGGATGCCCTGCGCCATCATCTCCTGCGCCCACGAGTCGTCGACGCTGAGCTGGTGCGCCTCGCCCGTGTCCGGGATCCAGTAGGCGCGCGAGTCGCCCACCCAGCCCGTGACGACGAGCGGGCCGTCCACGACGGCCGCGACGAACGTGCACGACGGCGGGTTCTCCCGGTCGGCCATCGCGCCCACGGTCGTCAGGATCGCGTCCTGCGCGGCGCGCGAGGCGTCCCCCACGAGCGCCGACCAGGCGGCGACCCGCGCCGTCGGCTCGCCGACGACGGGGGAGGTCCCCTCCGGGGCGCCTGCGGCGAGCACGTCGCGTGCCGCCCGCGCGGCCGCGAGGCTCGCGACGTCGGAGTCGGGCGCGGAGGAGACGCCGTCGCACACCACGAGCGCGGCGAACGCCCGGGCCGCCACGGCGGACGGGCTGGCGGCGAGCGCCATCGCGTCCTCGTTGCGCGAGTGGCGCACGCCGCGGTCGCACACGCCGGCGACCCAGGTCGCGGGCCGCTCTGCCCAGTGGTCGCGCTCGGAGGCGGCCGGCTCGCCGCACTCGGTGCAGTACCCGTCCTCGGCGACGCGGCCACCGCAGCGCACGCACGGCCGGGCGTCGGGGTCCGGCGCGCCGTCGGGCGCGGCTCCGCCGCTCAGCGGGGAGCCGTCCGTGGGCGCGGCGGGGTCGTCCGGTGGCACGAGCCGTTCCGCCTCGGGACCGGCCGACGCGTCTCTCGTCGTGGCCCCGCCCTCCGGGGCGCCGGCCCGGGGGAGCGGGGCGAGCGGCGTGCCGCACGCCTCGCAGAACCGGGCCCCCTCGGGCGACGGCTCGCCGCACGCGGGGCACGCGAGCAGCGCGGGCGGTGCCGGGACGGCCTGGCCGGGGACAGCCACATCGGGCACAGCCTGGTCGGGCGCCGCCTGGTCTGGCACGGCCTGGTCGGGCACGGGTGCCGGGGCGTCGGTCATCGGACCGTCCACCGTCGCACCTCGTTCGCGCGGTCGACGAGCGTGATGCGCTCGTCGCGCGAGTCCGTGAGCGACGCGAGCTCGCGGTACGCCCCCTCGAGGGCGTCGCGCAGCGCGGGCTCGTCGGCGGGGACACCAGCGATCCGCGTCGTCGGCTCGGGCCCGGACCGCGTGACGGTCTCGAGCGCGGAGCGCAGCACGCCGACCGAGAGCTCGGCCCGCTCGCGCGGCGCGATCGAGACCGCGGCGACGCTCGCCATCGCGTCGGCGAGCGCGGGCAGCCCCCGGCCCGACTCGGCGAGCAGGTGTGCGCGCAGGGTGCGGGACTCGACGTACGACCCGCGCGTCGGCCCCACGAGGTCGAGCGCGTGCAGCGCCCCGTCGAGGTCGCCGCGCGCCTCGCGGATGCGCATGAGCCCGAACGCGGCGGGCGCCGTGTAGTTGGCGTCGGTGCGGGCGCAGATCACGTAGAGCGACTCCGCGATGTCCGGCTCACCGCTCAGCTCGCAGGCTGCGGCGAGCGCGAGCTTCGGTGCGAGCTCGCCGGGCACCTGGCCGTAGACCGCGTTGAACGACGCGCGCGCGGCGACCGGGTCGCCCTGCGCGAGCTCGCCGAGGCCCCCGAGCCACGCGGCGCGCCACTCCCACGGGTCGTCCGCGAGGATCGTGCCGATCGTGCCGCGCAGCACGTCGAACCGGCCCGCCTCGATCGCCGCGCGGGCGCGCGCGAGGTGCACCTCGACCGTGTCCTCGGGCGCGTCGGCGAGCGCGGCGAGCCGCGCGTCCGGGTCGACGACGTTGACGCCGGCGAGCCAGCTCGCCATCGGGTCGTGGTCGTCGCGGCGCAGCGTGGGGAGCTCGTCCCACGCGAGCGGCCTGGCCGCCACGTCGGCGACCGGCGCCTCGAACAGCACGGAGGCTGCCGAGTGCAGCGCCGGGTTGCCCGGGCCGGCGTCCGCGGCCACGACCTCGCGCAGCACCCCGAGGAGCTGGGTGCGCATCTCGTCGGCGGTCGCGAAGCGGTCCGCCGGGTCGAGCGCGCACGCCTTGGCGAGCAGCCGGTAGAACGAGTCGTACTGCTGGAACACCGGCGTGTCCGCCACCGGGGGCAGCGACGCGACGTACGTCGTCGTGTTGCCCCGGAAGTCGAGGACGAGCGTCGCGAGCGTGCGGCCGATCGTGTAGATGTCGGAGGCGACCGACGGGCCGACCTCCGCCACCTCGGGGGCCTGGTACCCGACGGTCCCGAAGATCGCCGACGTGAGGTCGTCGCTGCGTCGCACGCCGCCGAGGTCGATGAGCTTGACGCCGTCGCCCTGCTGGATGACGTTCTCCGGCTTGAAGTCGCAGAACAGCAGGTTGTGGTCGTGCAGGTAGGCGAACGCGGGGAGGATCGCGAGGACGTAGGCGAGGGCCTGGTCCACCGGCATCGGGTCGATGACCCCGTTGTTGGTCTCGCGGCGCTCCTGGAGGATCTCCTTGAGCGACTCGCCGCCGACGTACTCCATGACGGTGTAGCCCGCGCCGTCGTGCATCGCGAAGTTGTAGATCTCGACGATGAGCGGGTGCTCGACCTCCGCGAGGAACTGCCGCTCGGAGATCGCGGCCGCGTAGGCGTCCGGGTCGCCCGAGTTGAGCAGGCCCTTGAGCACGACCCATCGGCCCGACACGTTCTGGTCGCGGGCCAGGTAGATCCAGCCGAGGCCGCCGTGCGCGAGGCAGCCGACGACCTCGTACTGCCCGCCGACCAGGTCGCCCGGCTCGAGCTGCGGCGTGAAGTCGAACTTGGTGCCGCAGTGCGGGCAGAAGCCGGACGTGCGGCCGGGCTGGCCGTCGCGACCGCGGCCGACCTTCTCGCCGCACGCGGGGCAGAACCGCTTGCGCTCCGCGACCTCGGGCACCGCCATGACGGACTGGAGCGGGTCGCGCGCGGGGACGGACGGGACGGTGGTGAGCCCGGCGCCGAGGCCGCGCCCGCGCAGGCGCGTCGAGGACGTGCCGACACGTCGCGTCGCCTTCGAGCCGGTCGCGGCGGTGCGCGCCGAGCCGAGCGCGGCCGTGGCGAGCCGGCTCGAGCTCGTGCGGCCCGTGCGGGTCGAGCGCTCGGCGTCGGGGTCCGCGCCCGCGGCCGACCCGGTCCCGGGACGGCCCTGGACGAAGCCGGTCCCGAGCATCGCGGACGGCGACGCGGCGGCGGCCGTGCCCGGCGCCGGCGCGCCGGTGGTGCCGGTCGAGGTCCCCGTCGGCGTGCCGCCGGAGCCGCCCGCGGGCGCGCCGCAGACGTTGCAGTAGCCGTCCTCGATGGTGCCCGGGCAGCCGGGCTCCGAGCACGGGACGGTCGCGGTGGTGGTCACGACGACGCTCCTTCCGGGGTGGGCAGGTCGCGGGTGAGGAACTGGTACTGCTCGACGAGGAAGCGGGCGAGCGTCACGTCGCACGGCACGGCCTCGACGGCCTCGCGGGCCTCGCTGAGGCCGGAGCGCACGGTGGGCGACGCGGACCGTCCGTTGGCCTCCGCCTGCGCGGCGAGCCGCTCCAGGCTGTAGCGCAGCTCGGCGCGCTCGCGGAGCGGGCGCGTGTAGGCGTCCTCGACGGTCTCGACGGCGCGCGCGACGGTCGTCAGGCGCGCTGCGTAGGCGTCGAGCTCGAACCGTGAGTCCGGGACGGGGCCGAGGCGGGAGACGTCGGGGACCGCGAGCCGCGGCGGGTGCGCGATCTCGCGCCGGCAGCGGGCGACGAGCTCGCGCAGCGCGGGCTCGCGGGCCTCCAGCGCGTCGCGCTGCTCCTCGGTCCGTGCGCGGTCGCGGCGCAGCTCGCGGCGCTGCGCCGACGCGACGATGAGGTCGCGCTCGGCCCGCGCGACCTCGGTCTCGAGCTCTGCGAGGGGGCCCGAGACGTCGGCCCCGCGCGCGGCCTGGGCGACGAGGTGGTCGAGGCGCCCGCGCAAGGTCTCCACGCGGCCTCGCGCGTCCGCGTCGGAGCCGGCGAGGTCCTCGCAACGCACGAGCTCGGCGCGCACGCCGCGCAGGCGCGCGACCTGGTCGGCCGTGTGCGGGTCGAACGACAGGCGCGTGCGGAGCTGGACGACGAGCGCGTCGCACAGCTTCACCGCCTCGACGAGCGAGACGAGCGCCGCGCCCGACCCGGAGTCGAGACGCCCCCAGACGAGCTGGGAGATCTTCTCGCGCGCGACGGCGTCGGCCCGGCCCGAGTCCCAGACGGGCCGGATCTCGTCCGCGCGCGTGCGGATCGCCTGCCAGAGCGAGAGCGCGAGCACGAGGTCGGCCGTGTAGACGTCGGGCGTCGCGGCGGCCTGGGCGGCGGCGTCGAGCCGGTCGAGCTCGGTACGCCGCTCGTCGAGCCAGGTCTCGAGCGCGGCGAGGTACGCCAGGAGGTCGGCGGCGGGTATCGCCTCGCCGAGCCGTCCCGGCGCCTCGGGTGCGGTCGTGCGGGTCACGGCGTGCGGCCGTACACCGCGGTCGGCGGGGTCGGGGCCGGGCCGAGCCCGCCGAGCCACTCGCCGTAGATCGCGGCCCAGCGCCCGTCGGACTTCATCTGCTCGAGCACGCCGTTGACGAACCGCACCATGTCCACGTTCTGTGCGGGGACGCCGATGCCGTACGGCTCGTCGCTGATCGCCTCGCCGACGACCTTCGCGTACGGGTCCTGCGCGGCGAAGCCCGCGAGGATCGTGTCGTCGCCCGTGATCGCGTCCACCTTGCCCTGCTGGAACAGCACGAGGCACTGCGTGTGGGTCGTGGCCGGGACGGGCTCGATGCCGGAGAACTGCTCGAGGCGCGTGAGCGTCGTCGTGCCCTCGGGCGCGCACACGCGCTGGCCCTCGAGGTCCGCGATGCCGCCGGCGGTCGAGTCCCGTGAGACGAGCACCTTCTGGCCCGCGTGGTAGTACTCCGCCGAGAACGCGATGGACTCCCACCGCTCGCAGTTGATGGTGAACGCGCGGGCGACGAGGTCGACGTCGCCGTTCTCGAGCACCTCCAGCCGCTGGCCGGACGTGATGACGCGGAACTGGAGCCGGTCGGGGTCGCCGAAGATCGCGCGCGAGATCTCGTGCAGCACGTCGATGTCGAAGCCCTCGATCTGGCCCGACAGCGGGTTGCGCGCGCCCATGAGCAGCGTGTCGGCCGAGACGCCCACGACGAGCGACCCCCGGTCGCGGATCGCGGCCATCGTGCTTCCGCCGGGCAGCGAGTCCGGACCGGGCAGCGCCCCCTCGGGCGCGTAGGACGCGAGTGGGTCCGCGCACTCCGCGGGGGCGGCGGGCGCCGCCGGACCCTCCTGGGCGGCCTCGTCCTGCGGAGCCTTGGTGAGGCGGAGGTCGTCCGCGCCGGACGGTCCCGAGCACGCGGCGAGCGTGAGCGCCGTGGCGAGCGCGGCGGCGACGACGCCGGTGCGGCGTCGACGGGCACCGGCGCGCCGGTCCCGGACGGGCCGGTCGGGGGTGGCGAGCGTCGTGGTCACCGGTACTCCTCCAGTCGTGCGGTCACACCGCGCCACGCGAGCAGGGCGGCGATCAGGCCCGCGACCAGCAGGAGCCAGCCCGCCACGGTCGCGGTCGTCGCCGCGCCGTCGAGGCGCTCGCTCGTCGCGGCCGCGTTGGTCTCGATGTCGTCCCGCGCGGACGCGGAGAACGCGTCGAACGCGGCGTTGGGGCTCTCGGGGTCCGTCGCCGTGGCGAGGGCGACGGCCTCGTCCCACCGGCCCTCGTCGTCGAGCGCCCGGATGTCCGCGTGCCGGGTCACCCACGCGTCGAGCGCCTGGGCGGTCGACCCGTCGAGGATCCCCTCGGACGCCGCGGTGTCGAGCCGCGACGTGGCGTCGTCCGTGGCGGTGACGAACGCCTCCTCGTACGCCTGCCCGGATCCCCGCTTGATGAGCGTGAACGCCTCCATCGACTTCGCGTCGTTGGCGAGCGAGTACGCCTGGGACGCGGCGAGCGTCGCGGCGTACGGGCCGGTGCGAACGTCCTGCGCGCGCGAGCTCGCCTGGGCCAGCAGGACCGTCGACACGATGCCGACGACGAGCACGACGGCGGTGGCGACCGCGAGGCCGACGTTGAGCACGCGGTGCGTGCGGCGTGCGAGCCAGACCTGGCTCACGACGAGCACCGCGAGCGCGACGAGCCCGCCCGCGAGCACCCACAGCGCGTTGCGGACGCCGGAGAAGTCCGCGGCGACGCGGTCCGCGTCGTCGAGCACGACCTCGTCGAGCGCGGGGAGCATCTGCTCGCGCAGGATGGTCGACGCCTGGTCGAGGTACGCCGAGCCGACCGGGAAGCCCTGCCGGTTGTTGGCGCGCGCCTGCTCGACGAGGCCGGTGTAGACCGTGAGGTCGGCCGCGACCTGGCCGAGCAGCTCCGCGTCGCCCTCGTTGCTCCCGGAGAGCGTGGCGAGCCCGCTGGCGGCCTGGTCGACGAGGTCGTCGTACCGGGCGCGCTGGTCGGCGGGCTCGAGGCCGCCGACGAGGAACGCGCCGGTCGCCGTCGCGTCCGCCGCGACGAGGGCGTTGCGGACCTCCTGGACCCCGACGAGCTGCGCGGTGTCCTCGCTCGCGGCCTCGAGCGCCCGGGACTGGACGCTGCCCGCCTGGAAGCCGAGCACGCCGAGCGCGACGGCTGCCAGCACGCACAGCGCCATGACGAGCCGCAGCTTGCCGGGCGTGCGGCGGAGCGCGCCGCGAGCGCGGGAGACGCCGGCGCTCGGTGCTCCGCTCGGGGTGCCGGCCGGGCCGGGCGCGCCCGGCGCAGGGCCTCCCGCGGGGACGATCTGCTGGCCCGCAGGGCGGACCGGGGTGGTCGTCATGCGTTCTCCTCGGCGGTGGAGGGGGCGGTGGCGGAGGCGTCGTCGGACGCGACGTCGGGGGACGGCGCGTCGTCGACGGGCGCGTCCGCGACCGGGGCGTCGTGCGCGGCGTCGTCGGACCCGGGCGGGTCGAGCGTGGCAAGGAGCGCAGGGGCGCCCTCGCCGTCGACGACGTCGACCGGCAGCAGGAGACGGAGCTCGTCGATCGTCGGCGCCTCGGTGTCCTTGAGGCGCCACGCGTGGCGCGCGATCGCGGCGTCGAGCACGTTGCGCGCCCAGCGCGCGTTGCCGAAGCCCTCGGTGCGCGGCTGCGCCGCGGCGAGGCGCACGAACACGTCAAGGGCCTCGGGCGTGGGCTCGAAGTCGGACTTCGCCGCCATGCCCGCGAAGATGTCGCGCAGCTCGGCGTCGGCGTAGTCCTCGAACGTGATGGTCGTGGAGAACCGCGACTCGAGGCCGGGGTTCGTGGCGAGGAAGTCCGCCATCGGCCCGGGGTAGCCCGCCACGATGACGACGAGCTCGTCGCGGTGGTCCTCCATGTCCTTGACGAGCGTGTTGATCGCCTCGGCGCCGTACTGGTCCTCCGCGAGCCCGTACGCCTCGTCGACGAACAGCACGCCGCCGAGCGCGGTGGCGACGACCTCGGAGGTCTTCACCGCGGTCTGGCCCAGGTAGCCCGCGACGAGCTCGGAGCGGTCGACCTCGACGAGGTGCCCCTTCTCGAGCAGCCCGAGCGCGCGGTAGATCCCCGCGACGAGGCGGGCGACCGTCGTCTTGCCGGTGCCCGGGTTGCCGAGGAACACGAGGTGGCGCGTCAGCGTCGGGCGGGTCAGCCCCGCCTCGGTGCGCAGCTTCTCGACGCGCAGCAGCTCGGTCTGGCGGTGGATCTCGTCCTTGACCCGTGCGAGCCCCGTGAGCGCGTCGAGCTCGGCGAGCAGCTCCTCGATCGAGCGGGGCGGCTCCTCCTCGACCGCGGCCTCGGTCGTCGTGGCCGCCGCGGGCTGCGTGGCGGTGGCCCCGGCGCCTCCCACGGGTGCACCGGCCGGCGTCGTGCCCGACGGCGCGGCGGGCGTGCCGGGCGACGCCGCGGTCGGGCGCGCGCCGAGCGCGTCGAGGATCGACTCGACGGACGGGACCTCGGGCGCAGGCCGGCGCAGGGCGTCGAGCGAGCCCTGCGCGGCGAGCAGGTCGCCGAGGTCGAACGGGTCCGGCCCGCCCGTCGCCGAGCGCGCGGCGGCCGGGCCACCGGCGGCCGGCAGCGTCGTCGGGCCTGACGGCGCACGACCGGCACCTGGGAAGGGTGCCGGCACCGGGGCACCGCCCGACCGCTGCACCGCGGCGGTGGCCGCGGCGGCCCCGGCCACGTGCGGGCCGGGGGAGCCGAGGTGCCCGGCCGCGCGTGCGACGTCGGCGAGCGCCTGCCCGTACGCGGCGGCGTGCTTCGAGCGGGCCGTGCCGAGCGCGGCGAGCACGTCCGTCGGCGACGTGCGCCAGCGCCGGGCGCTCGACGCGGCGGTGAAGAACGCGCCCGTCGCGGCGGGGTCGTGCCCGAGCGCCGCGAGCCACGCCGCGGGCGCCCCGGGGGAGGACTCGGCGACGGCCGCCGCGAGGCGCGCGCCCTCGTCCCGCGCCGCCTCCTCGTCCACGCCCGCGGCGCGCGCCGCGGCGTCCAGCGCGTCGAGCGCCGCCGCGAGGCTGGGGGTCACCGGGCCGGTCATGGTGCCTCCAGTCGTCCGGGCTCCGAGGGCGGGCCGCTCGGCGGCTGGGGCGTGCCCTGGCCCGCCCCGGGGTCGAGCGCGATCGACGAGTCGCGGAACTTCTCCGCGAGGAACGCGCCGTGCGCGACGAGCGCGGCGGCGTCGGCACGCGAGACCGCGTCGGAGATCTTGTCGAGCGTGACGCCGAGCAGGTCGAGCTGGTCGCACAGCAGCATGAGCGACGTCTTGCCCTGCGCGACGACCCGCCGGTCGGCGAAGTCGCGCGGCAGGCGCAGGTACGCGCCGACGGCCTCGGGCAGGTAGCTCGTGGCCGTCGCGACGACCGTGTGCGCCTGCTGCGACCCGCCGCCGAGGCGGTCGAGGCGGGGCACCATCTCCTCGACCGTGCCGGTGATGCGGTGCACGCGCGCCGTGACGGCGGGCGGCACACGCCCCTCGATCTGCTGCTCCACGCGCTCGACCGAGGCGAGGATCTCGGCCGACGTCGGCGGGGCGGGCAGCTCGAGCGCGGGCTCGGGCGCGGGGGACCGGCCGCCGAGGCGGCCGATCACGTCGGAGAACCAGCCCATCTAGCTCGGGGTCCGATCTGTGGTGCGGGGAGCGGCGGTCACGCCGCCGGAGGACGGAAGGCGTACGTCGTCAGGGTTCACAGGCGCCCGATGTCGAGCGAGCCGTTGCCGACCTGCGACTGGTCCGAGCGGCGCGCGCGGTCGAGGTACTCGTTCGCCTTGGTCGTCTCGGTCTCGAGCACCCCGATGGTCTGCGCCATCGAGTCGAGCGCCTGCGTCTTGAACGTCGAGATCGAGTCGAGCGTCGCGTAGATGTTGGCGAACGCCTGCTGGAGCTGCGGGAGCCCGACCGTCGCGCTCGCGGCCTGCTGCTGGATGCTCGCCGACTGGTCGGCCAGCATCTTCGAGGTCGAGGCGATCATGTTCGACGTCGTCGTGTTGAGCGCCGTGATCTGGTCCAGCACGAGCTTCTGGTTCGCGAGCGCCTGCGCCACGATGACGGCCGTGCGCAAGGCCGAGACCGTCGTCGTCGTCGCGCGGTCGACGCCCTTGATGAGCTCGACGTTGTTCTTCATGATGATGTCCATCGCGAGGTAGCCCTGGATGGACACCGCGAGCTGCGTGAGCAGGTCCTGGTGCTTCTGGCGGACGTAGAACAGCACGTCCTCGCGCAGCGCCTGGGCCCGCTCGGGGTCGCTCGCCTCGAGCTCGGCGATCTTCGTCGAGAGCTCGGTGTCGAGCCGCTCGGCGATGAAGATGTACTGGTTGAGGCGCGCCATCGAGTCCCAGAGGTTCTGCTTCTCGAGGTTCAGGGCGGCGTTGTCCTTGCGGAGCTCGTCCTGGCCGTTGTAGAGCGACTGGACGATCGCGTTGAGCTGCTTCTGCGAGCTCTCGTAGCGGCGGAAGTAGTCCTGGAGCTTGCCGCCGAACGGGATGAGACCCAGGAACTTCTTGCCCACGCTCGCCTCGCTCGGGTCGAGGTCCTCGACCGTGCGGCGCAGCTCGAGCAGCGACTTGCTCACCTTGGAGCTGTCGGAGACGCCGCCCTCACGGAGCTCCTTGACCGGCATCTCCAGCATGCGGTTGGACACGTCGGCCGCGGCGCGGATGTCCTTGTCGCCCATCTTGCGGATGTCGTCGGCCTTCGCCGCGAAGTCGGGCGAGCGCGTGTCCGTCGCGAGGAGCTGGTCGAGGTAGGAGGAGACCTTCGACTCGAGGCCCGGGATGGCGGCCTCGTCGACGCGCGGCGCGAGCGACGGCGCCTGCGTGGCGGCGACCGGCTTGACGGGCTCCGGGGCGCTGAGCGTGAGCGTCTCCGTCGGGGCGGGGGGCTGGAGCGGTGCTGCCTCGGTCATGTCGGTCCTTCGCTCGTGCGTGCCGTCGGACGCCGTCGGTGGCGGGTGGGGGGCGGCCCTCGCGAGCTCCCCCTCGACCCGGGCGAACCGGGCGGAACCGGCTTGCGCCGGTCGGCCGAGTATATCTACGGCGGGTGGCCTGATCTTTACCCTTTCCGGGGATCGGGAGGGTGAGAACTCCCCATGCCAGACCCAACGTCCGGGCGGCCGATGAGTTCCGCCCGCCCGCGGCGTCGTCCGTGTGCGAGAGCCCGCCGCGCGCCCCGCCCGAGGAGGCGCGTGCGCCGCCGACGAAGGGAAGAGAGATGCAGCTCGCCGGGAAGAACGCGGTGGTCTACGGCGCCGCCGGGTCGATGGGGTCGGCGGTGAGCCGCGCGTTCGCCGCCGCGGGTGCGCGCGTCTTCCTCGCGGGGCGCACGGCCGCCACGCTCGACGCGCTCGCGGAGGAGATCCGCGCCGCCGGCGGGCAGGCGCACGCCGCCGTCGTCGACGCGACGGACAAGGAGTCGGTCGACGCGCACGCGGCAGGCGTGGTCGAGCAGGCGGGGAGCCTCGACGTGTCGTTCAACGCCGTCGCCTACGACGTGCTCCAGAACGTCCCGCTCGTCGACATGGCCCTCCAGGACTTCGTGGCGCCGATCGTGTCCGCGACGACGACCCACTTCCTCACCGCGACCGCCGCGGCGCGGCACATGGTCGCCCAGAGGTCCGGGGCGATCGTCATGCTCTCGTCGACGGCCGCGCGGGAGTCGCGGCACGAGATGGGCGGGTTCAGCCTCGCGTGCGCGTCGATCGAGACCCTCGCGCGCAGCCTCGCCGGCGAGGTCGGCCGCCACGGCGTACGCGTCGTCGGGCTCCGGCCCAACTTCACGCCAGAGACCGTCGGCGCGTCGGACGACGACCTACCCATGCTTGTGAAGGACACGCTGCTCGGCCGCCTTCCCCGCCTCTCCGAGGTCGCCGGCACGGCCGTGTACCTCGCGTCCGACGCCGCGGGCGCGACGACGGGGGTCGTCGTCGACCTCTCGTGCGGGGCGATCGTGTGAGCGCCGGCCCCGTGCCCGGACCCGCCCACGTCCCCGAGGCAGCCCGCGCGCTCGTGGCCGGCCCGCACGTCGCGCACCTCGCGACCGTCCTGCCCGACGGCGGCCCGCACGTCGTGCCGCTCTGGGTCGGCTGGGAGGGGGACCGGCTCGCGTTCCTCACCGGCCCCGGGTCGCGCAAGGCCCGCAACCTCGCGCGCGACCCGCGCGTCGCGGTGTCCCTGACGGAGACCGGGAACCCGTACGTCATGGCGACCCTGCGCGGGCGCGTCGTCGAGGTGCTCGACGGCGATGCGGGCTGGGCGGTCGTCGACCGCCTCTCCGTCCTCTACACCGGCGGCCCGTACCCGCGCGGGGAGGAGCGGCACGCCTACCTGGTCGAGATCGACCACGCGACGGCGCCGTCGTTCGGCTGAAGGAGTGGTGCCCCGAGCAGGACTCGAACCTGCAACCTACGGATTAGAAGGCCGTTGCTCTATCCATTGAGCTATCGAGGCGCGCGCCCATCGTAGTGGGCGCGGGGCATGCTCGGGAGGTGGAGGCCGTGGTGACGGACGTGCAGGTGGCGTGGTCGCGCGTCGTGCGGCGCGTGCGTTTGGCGGGGCCCCCGGCAGCCGTCACTATGAACCAGTGAGAACCCCAGACGCCGCCACGAGCGACGCGAGCCCCGCCGCGCCCGGCCGGTCGCCGGGCTCGTGGAGGCCCGCGCAGGCGACCGAGGAGCTCGGTGTCACGGTCTACGACGTCGCGCGCGACCTGCGCCGCGACGTGGCGGATGTGCGCCTCCCGCTCGCGATCGATGGCGCGGCGGAGTCGGACGCCTCCCGGCGCCGGCTCCTCACGCAGCTCGACGAGCACCTGCTGCCGCGGCTGCGCGAGCTGTCGTCGCCGGCGATCGTCGTGATCGCGGGCTCGACGGGTGCGGGCAAGTCGACGCTGTACAACTCGCTGCTCGGCGAGGAGGTGTCGCAGGCGGGCGTGCTGCGGCCCACGACGCGCGAGCCGGTCCTCGCGTTCAACCCGCTCGACGCGGACGTGATCGTGGAGGGCCCGGTGACGCGCGTCGCGCGCGTCGTCGACCACGACGGCGTCCCGCGCGGCACGGGCCTGCTCGATGCCCCGGACCTGGACTCGCTCCTCTCGGAGAACCGGGACACCGCGAGCCTGCTGCTCGAGGCGGCGGACCTGTGGCTGTTCGTGACGACCGCGTCGCGCTACGGCGACGCGCTGCCGTGGCAGGCGCTGTCGCGCGCGAAGGAGCGCGGGGCGAGCGTCGCGATGGTGCTCAACCGCGTCCCGCGCGAGACGCTGACGACGATCCGCGGCGACCTGCTCCAGCGCCTGCGCGACCACGGCATGGACGGGACGCCGCTGTTCGTCGTGCCCGACGTCGGGCCGCACGAGGGGCTGCTCGACCGTTCGGTCGTGGCGCCGGTGGCGCGCTGGCTGACGATGCTCGCGGGCCCGGACCGGTCGCGCGCGGTGATCGTGCGCACGCTCAAGGGGGCGCTCGGCGCGCTGCCCGCCTGGGTCACGGGCGTCTCGGACGCGGTGGAGCAGCAGGTGGAGGCCGCGGCCGACCTGCGCTCGGCGGCGGAGAAGGCGCTCCCGGCCGTGCGTGACGCCGCGCGGCAGGCGGCGCTGGACGGTGCCGTCGCGCACGGGTCGCTCGAGGCGCGGTGGGCGCAGGTGACGGGCGCGGAGCGCGTGGACCGCGTCAAGGTGCGCGGCGGCGTGGTCCGGTCGTCCAAGCGACGCGGACGCGCGCGCGACCTCGTGCTCGCGCCGCTCCTCGAGGAGACGCGCGACGCCGCGCACCGCACGCTCGCCGCGAACGGCGTCCTCGCCCACGAGGCGCTGCGTGCCGCGCTCGACGGGGACCGGCCGCTGCCGGGCGCCGCGGACGTCCTGCCGACGGAGGAGGACGCCGCGGCGCGGCGCGAGGCCTCGGCGACGACCCAGGTGCTCCAGTGGTCCCGGCGGGCTGAGCAGGTCGTGACCGAGCTCGCTGCTCCGACGGCGAGCGAGCCCGCGCGGGCGTCGGTCAAGGCGTTCGGCGAGACCGGTCTGGCTGCGTTGCTGCTCGCGGGCGCCGCCGGGAGCGACGACGCGGCCCGCCTCGTGCGGACCGTGCTCGCCGACACGGGCGACGACGCGCTCGCGGCCCTGCGTGACGACCTCGCCGACCGGGCCGCGACCATGGTCGAGCGTGAGGCCGAGCCCGTTCTCACCGCGCTCGCCGACCCCGCCCTCGCCGCGGACGCCGCCGTCGGGCTGCGCCTACGACTCGCCGAGCTGAGGAGGCTCATGTGACGTCCCACGACGCCCAGCTGCGTGCCCGGGTCGACGACCTCGCGCGCGCGGTGGACCTCGCGGGGGACCGCCTCGACCCCGTGGTCGCGGCCCAGGTGCGCGACGCGATCGGGGGCGTGCGCGAGCGCCTCGCGCTCGGCGTCGACCACACGGTCGTCGCGCTCGCGGGCGGCACCGGGTCGGGCAAGTCGAGTCTGTTCAACCGCGTGTCCCGGCTCGACTTCGCGGACGTCGGCGTGAAGCGCCCGACGACGGCGCGCGTCACGGCGTGCTCGTGGAGCGGCGCGGCGACGGCCCTGCTCGACTGGCTCGCCGTGGACCCCGAGCGCCGGATCACGCGCGACGGCGAGCTCGACGCCGAGGACGAGGCGGCGCTCGGCGGCCTCGTGCTGCTCGACCTGCCGGACCACGACTCGATCGAGCCGGCGCACCGCGACGTCGTCGACCGGGTGCTCCCGCTCGTCGACCTGCTCGTGTGGGTCGTCGACCCGCAGAAGTACGCGGACGACGCGCTGCACTCGGGCTACCTCCAGAAGTCGGCGGGGCTCGAGGGGTCGATGGTCGTCGCCCTCAACCAGATCGACACCGTCCCCGAGGCGCGCCGCGCCGCGCTCGTCGAGGACATGGGGCGGCTGCTCGAGGAGGACGGGCTCGACGGCGTCTACGTCACGACCGTCTCCGCGCGCACGGGCGAAGGGTTGGACGAGCTGCGGTCGCTGCTCGAGCAGGCCGTCGCGCGCCGCAGCGTCGCCGCGAGCCGCGTCGCGGGCGAGCTCGACCGGGCCGGTGCGCTGCTGTTGGAGCAGCTCCCGGGGGACGTGCCGTGGACCATGAGCACGGCCGTCGAGGAGGAGGTCGACGCGCTGGCCGACGCGACCGGCCTCGCCGCCGTCGCAGGCCAGGTCGGCGCGGCGGTGCGCAACGGCTACGGCCGCCCCGAGTTCTCGCCCCCGCAGCCCGACGCCGTCGCGCTCTCGCGCTCGCGCTGGCTCGCGCGCGCGGGGCGGTCCCTGCGACCGGGGTGGCAGAAGGCGCTCGACGACGCGGTCGCGCCGTCGGGCAAGGTCGCGGAGGCGACGCGGTCCGCGCTCGCGAAGATCCCCCTCGACACGCGCGGGCCGTCGTCGTCGCGCCCCACGCGGCGCGGCGCGTGGGCCGCGCTCGCGGTCGGGGTCGTCGCCGGCGTGCTCGCCGTGCTCGGCTCGTTGCGCGTGCTCGACCTCGGACGGACGCTCGTCACGGTGTGCGCGATCGTCGCGGCGGTGGCCGTGCTCGGCGCGGTGGTCGCGTTCCTCGTCGCGCTCCAGGTGCGCCGCACGCTCGCGCGACGCCGCGAGCAACAGGTCCTCGCCTCCGGCCGGGGAGCGATCGAGCGGGTCGTGCAGGACGCCATGGGCAAGCCGACCCAGACGCTCCTCGACACCCACCGCCAGGTCCGCGAGCTGGCGCAGTCCGCCCGGGACAAGGCGCCGGCTGCGCCGCTCACCGGGGCGCTACGGCTACCCACAGGCCCGGGTCTCGCGGACCCGTCCACAGGCGAGGGCACGACGACGGACGGCGCGGCCGCTCCGACAGCACCCTGAGACGGTGGCCGGGACCAGCCCGGCCGCCGACCTCAGGAGGAACCATGCCCGGTGACGTCACGGTCACGCTGTCCGGATTCGTCGCGACCACGCCCACGCTGTTCCGCTCGCAGTCCGGCAACGACTTCACGAGCTTCCGCATCGCCCAGACACGCCGCTACCTCGACCGCGAGCGCGGCGAGTGGGTCGACGGCCGCACGCTGTGGTTCACGGTCAAGGCGTGGAAGAACGTCGCGCGCAACGTCGCGCTGTCCCTGCACAAGGGCGACCCCGTGGTGGTCACGGGGCGGCTCTCGCTCGACGAGTGGGACGGCCCCGAGGGCCCGCGCACCAGCCTGGTCGTGGAGGCGACGGCGCTCGGCCCCGACCTGACCCTCGGCGAGGCCCGGTTCGCGCGCACGGTCCACCGGCGCGAGGACGACGGCGCGCGCCGGGCCGAGGCGACCGGCGTCGCCGCGTCCGGGACCGTCGGTGGCGGCGGCGGGGCGGACCGGGGGGACAGGGCGCGCGGCGGACCGGGGGCCACGGGGCACGACGGCACCGCGTTCGACGGTGGGCCGCTCGACGGGCGCGTGCTCGACGACCCGTGGACCCTCGCGGACGCCGGCGCGGCGCTCGCGAGCGCGTCCGACGAGGAGTCCGCGGCCGACAACGGGGCCGACCCTGAGACGGTGGCCGACTCCGACTCCGACTCCGACTCCGGCTCCGACGTCGACGCCGAGACGGGCGCGCTGTTGTCCGCCTGAGCGGGGGACGTTCGGTTGGTGCCGCGGCCCAGGCGGGTCGCGGCGCCGTCGGGCGCGCCCGGGCGGCCCGACCGCGTAGGCTGAGTGGTCGACGAATCCCGTACCTCTCCCGACCGAAACGGTGGAACGACAGGCTGTGGCTGAGTTCATCTACTCCATGTACAAGGCGCGCAAGGCGCACGGAGACAAGGTCATCCTCGACGACGTCTCCCTGAACTTCCTGCCCGGCGCCAAGATCGGCGTCGTGGGCCCCAACGGCGCCGGGAAGTCCACGATCCTCAAGATCATGGCCGGCCTGGACACGCCGTCGAACGGCGAGGCGCGCCTCTCCCCGGGCTACAGCGTCGGCATCCTGCTCCAGGAGCCGCCGCTCAACGAGGAGAAGACGGTCCTCGGCAACGTCCAGGAGGCCGTCGCGGACATCCTCGCCAAGAAGCAGCGCTTCGACGAGATCTCCGCGCTCATGGCGGAGCCTGACGCCGACTTCGACGCGCTCCTGGCGGAGATGGGTACGCTCCAGGAGGCCATCGACGCCGCGGACGCGTGGGACCTCGACTCCCAGCTGGAGCAGGCGATGGACGCGCTGCGCTGCCCGCCGCCGGACGCCGACGTGTCGGTGCTCTCCGGTGGTGAGCGTCGCCGCGTCGCGCTGTGCAAGCTCCTGCTCGAGAAGCCGGACCTGCTGCTGCTCGACGAGCCGACGAACCACCTGGACGCCGAGTCCGTGCTGTGGCTCGAACAGCACCTCGCGACGTACCCCGGAGCGATCCTCGCGGTCACCCACGACCGGTACTTCCTCGACCACGTCGCGGAGTGGATCTGCGAGGTCGACCGCGGGCGCCTGTACCCGTACGAGGGCAACTACTCGACCTACCTCGAGAAGAAGGGCGAGCGCCTCCAGGTCCAGGGCAAGAAGGACGCGAAGCTCGCCAAGCGTCTCAAGGAGGAGCTCGAGTGGGTCCGGTCCAACGCCAAGGGCCGCCAGACCAAGTCGAAGGCCCGACTCGCCCGCTACGAGGAGATGGCGGCCGAGGCGGAGCGCACGAGGAAGCTGGACTTCGAGGAGATCCAGATCCCGCCGGGCCCGCGCCTGGGCAACGTCGTCCTCGAGGCGTCGAACCTCCAGAAGGGCTTCGACGGCCGCCAGCTCATCGACGGCCTGAGCTTCACGCTGCCGCGCAACGGCATCGTCGGCGTCATCGGCCCGAACGGCGTCGGCAAGACGACGCTCTTCAAGACGATCGTCGGGCTCGAGCCGCTCGACGGCGGCGACCTCAAGGTCGGCGAGACGGTCTCCATCTCGTACGTCGACCAGTCCCGCGGCGGCATCGACCCCAAGAAGACGCTGTGGGAGGTCGTGTCCGACGGGCTCGACTTCATCAAGGTCGGGAACGTCGAGATCCCGTCGCGCGCGTACGTCGCGTCGTTCGGGTTCAAGGGCCCGGACCAGCAGAAGCCCGCGGGCGTGCTGTCCGGTGGTGAGCGCAACCGCCTCAACCTCGCGCTCACGCTCAAGCAGGGTGGCAACCTCCTGCTGCTCGACGAGCCGACGAACGACCTCGACGTCGAGACCCTGGGCTCGCTGGAGAACGCGCTGCTCGAGTTCCCCGGCTGCGCCGTCGTCGTGTCCCACGACCGGTGGTTCCTCGACCGGGTCGCGACCCACATCCTCGCGTACGAGGGCACGGAGGAGGACCCGGCGAACTGGTACTGGTTCGAGGGCAACTTCGCGTCCTACGAGGAGAACAAGGTCGAGCGCCTGGGCGCCGACGCGGCGCGGCCGCACCGCGTCACGTACCGCAAGCTCACGCGCGACTGACGTCGCGACCTCGGTCGACCACGACGCCGGGCGGGACACGTTCCCGCCCGGCGTCCGTGCGTCCAGGGCAGGGTGGCTCCGGCGCCGGCTGGGGGAGCGAGTCGCGAGCGCGAGATCGACCTGGGCGCTCGAGATCGACCTTCGGAGGGCCGATCTCGTGCCGGGCGGGTCGATCTCGTGCGGCGGCCCGTGTCACACCGGGCCTGACCAGCGGCGTTCCGGCAGACTGGCGGGATGACGGCCAGCGGTGACCCCGGAGACGACGCGGTCCGCACGGGCGCGTCCGCCGGGGACGCCGTGGCGCGGGACGGCACCACGACGGGTGGTTCGGTCGCCGCGGGCGCCGCGGCGACGGCCGGGCTCGTCGAGGCCCTGGAGATCCTGCGCGGCCGGCTCGCCGCCGCGCGGCTCCCGCTGGATCTCCCGGGCGCCGCGGCCGCGCGCGAGGACCTCGACCTCGCGGTGCACCAGCTCGACGACTACCTGCTACCGCGCCTGCGCTCGCACGCCGCGCCGCTGCTCGTCGTGGTGGGCGGGTCGACCGGCGCAGGGAAGTCCACGCTCGTGAACTCCCTGCTCGGCGAGCACGTGTCGGCGCCGGGCGTGCTGCGTCCGACGACGCGCGCGCCCGTCCTCGTCCACCACCCGCTCGACGAGCGGTGGTTCTCGACCGACCGCGTCCTGCCGGGCCTCGCGCGCGTGAGCGAGCACGGACCGCGCGCGGGCGCCGACGTGACCGCGGGCGGGACCGCTCCCGCGGTGCAGCCCGACCCGACGCGCACGCTCCGGCTCGTCGCGAGCGACG
Organism: Cellulosimicrobium sp. GQ32; assembly: GCF_059758455.1. Taxonomy (NCBI): domain Bacteria; kingdom Bacillati; phylum Actinomycetota; class Actinomycetes; order Micrococcales; family Promicromonosporaceae; genus Cellulosimicrobium; species Cellulosimicrobium sp. GQ32. The sequence continues at coordinate 66,878 of NZ_JCAXEP010000014.1, forward strand.
CGCTGCCGCAGGGTCTCGCGCTCGTGGACGCGCCCGACGTCGACTCCGTGGAGACCGCGAACCGCGAGCTCGCCGCCCAGCTCCTCGCGGCCGCGGACCTGTGGCTCTTCGTCACGACGGCCGCGCGCTACGCCGACGCGGTCCCGTGGGACCTGCTGCACCGCGCGGCGGAGCGTCGTGCACAGGTCGCGATCGTGCTCGACCGGGTCGACCCCGGCGCCGAGGCCGTGGCCGACGACTTGCGCCGCATGATGGACGAGAACGGCCTGGACGCCGCGCCGCTGTTCGCGGTGGGGGAGTCCGAGCTGGTGGACGGCTTCCTCCCGGAGCCCTCGGTCGCGGAGGTCGCGTCGTGGCTGTCCGCGCTCGGCGCGGACGGCGACGCGCGCGACCGGGTCGCGACCGCGACGCGTGACGGGGTCGTGGACGACCTCGTGCGCCGGGCCGCGCTCGTGGCGGGCGCGGCCGACGCCCAGGCGACGTCCGACGCGCGGCTGCGGGCCGTCGTCGGGCGCGCGTACGACGAGGCCGCCGCGACCGTCGACGCCGCGACGAGCGATGGGGCGCTGCTGCGCGGCGAGGTGCTCGCGCGCTGGCAGGACTTCGTCGGGACGAGCGAGCTGTTCCGGTCCGTGGAGCAGGGCGTGGGGCGCGTGCGCGACGCCGTCGCGGCGTTCTTCCGCGGTCGTCCCGCGCAGGCACCGCAGGTCGAGCAGGCGATCGCGCACGGGCTGGAGGCCGTCGTGCTCGACGCGACCGACGCGGCCGCGGAGCGCGCCTACGGCGGGTGGCGCGCCGACCCGGCCGGCACGGCCCTGCTGGACGGGCTCGACCTGTCGCGCTCGTCGGCTGGCGTGCGGGCCCGGGTCGCCGAGGAGATCCGGGGCTGGCAGTCGGACGTCCTCGACCTCGTGCGCGAGCAGGGAGCGGGCAAGCGCGGGGCGGCGCGTGCGCTGTCGTTCGGGATCAACGGGCTCGGACTGAGCCTCATGGTCGTGGTGTTCGCGTCGACGGGTGGCCTCACGGGCGCGGAGGTCGGCATCGCCGGCGGGACGGCGATCCTCGCGCAGAAGCTGCTCGAGGCCGTGTTCGGCGACGACGCCGTGCGTCGCCTCACGCGGACCGCGCGCGAGCGCCTCGCCGAGAGGGTACGGGCCGTGCTCGACGACGAGGCCCGGCGCTACACGGCCCAGCTCGACGCGCTCGGTACCGCCGACGCCGACGAGACGGCGCGCTCCGTGCGCGAGGCCGCGCGGGCGGTCGAGGCGGCGGCGCGCGTCGAGCGCTCCGCGCGAGGCACGGGCCCCGACGCGGGACGCGCCGCGGTCGGACGGCACGCCGCGCGGCTCCTGCGCGGTGCGGGATGGCGTGCGGCGGAGGACGAGCCGGTCGCCGCACCGGGCGAGGACGGGCCGGAGCCTGCGCCGCGCCCCGGGTTCTGGCGACGGCTCCTGGGCGGTGAGCGCGCATGACGATCGACCTCGCCGCGCGCACGACCGCCCTCGAGACCGCCGTCCGCGCGGGCGAAGGGCGCGTGGACGCCGCCCTGCTCGCCGACGCGCGCACCGTCGTCGCCCGGGCCCGCGAGCGTGCGGGCCTCTCGGCCGACCACACCGTCGTCGCGCTCGCCGGCGCGACGGGCTCGGGCAAGTCGTCGGTGTTCAACGCGCTGGCCGGGGCAGACCTGGCGGCGGTCGGGGTCCGGCGTCCGACGACGTCGCACCCCCTGGCGGCCGTGTGGGGCGCCGGCGCGGTGACGCACCCGGCGAGCGGCACCCTGTCCGGTACCACGCCCGGCGCGGCCGGGGCCGGAGCCCTCCTCGACTGGCTCGAGGTGCGGCGTCGGCACGAGATGGGCACGCCGCTCACGTCGGGGGACCCCGATGACGCGCGGGCGGGCGGCGGCCTCCGCGGGCTCCTCAAGGGCCGGCGAGCCGCAGAGGTCACGAGCGGCCTCGTGCTGCTCGACCTGCCCGACCACGACTCGGTCGTCGTCGAGCACCGCGTGCGCGCGGAGCGTCTCGTCGAGCGCGCGGACCTGCTCGTGTGGGTCGTGGACCCGCAGAAGTACGCGGACGCCGCGCTCCACGAGCGCTACCTGCGCCCGCTCGCGGGGCACGGCTCGGTCGTCGTGCTCGTGCTCAACCAGATCGACCGGCTCGCCCCCGCCGACGCGGACGCGTGCCTCGCGGACCTGCGTCGGCTCGCCGCCGCGGACGGGCTCGGCGACGCGCGCGTCCTCGGGGTGTCGGCACGCACCGGCCAGGGACTGGACGAGCTGCGCGGCCTGCTGGCGGACGCCGCCGCGCGTCGTCGAGCGGCGAACGACCGGCTCGCGGCCGACGTGCGCGCCGTGGCCCGGCGCGTCGCCGCCGCGTGCGGCGAGCCCGTCCCGGAGCGGGCCGCGCGCCGCGCCCGCGACGGCCTCGTGGACGCGCTCGAGGCCGCCGCGGGTGTGCCGACGGTCGTCGCGGCCGTGCGGGGCTCCGCGGTCCGCGACGCGCGCGCCGCGACCGGCTGGCCCGTCACGCGCTGGGTCGGGCGGTTCCGGCCCGACCCGCTGCGGCGGATCGGGCTGCGGACCGGTCCCGCGCCCGGCTCGGCCCGGGCACGCTCCGCGAAGGAGCTCGGAGCGGGCGAGGCGGAGGTGCGCCCCGAGCTCGCCCGGACGTCGCTCCCCGCGGTCGGCGCGGCGCTGCGCGCCGGTGCGCAGACGGCCGTGCGCGACTACGCGGCCGAGGCCACCGCCGGCGTTCCCGACGACTGGGCGCTCGCCGTGCGGCGTCGGGCCGCCGAGGGCGCGACCGACCTCGCCGATGCGCTCGACCAGGCGGTGGCCGGGACGGAGCTCGAGGCGTCGCGGCGCCCCGTGTGGTGGCGCGTCGTGGGCGCGCTCCAGTGGCTCGTGCTCGCGGCGCTCGTCGTCGGGCTGCTGTGGCTCGCCGCGCTGTGGGGGTTCACGTACCTGCGCCTGCCCGAGCCGCCGACGCCGGTGCTCACGCTCGGCGGACCGGGCGCCCCGGAGCTGCCGTGGCCGACCCTGCTCGCGCTCGGAGGAGTCGTCGTCGGCGTCCTCGTCGCGCTGCTCTCGCGCGCCGCCGCGTCCGTCGGCGGGCGTCGCCGCGCGGCCCGGGCCCGGCGCCGCCTGCGCGACGCCGTCGGGCAGGTCGCGGACCGCCGCGTGCGGCTCCCGGTGGGCGAGGAGCTGTCCGCGCTCTCGAGCTGTCGCGCCGCGGCGCTCGTCGCCGCCTCCTGACGACCCGCCCCTCCGCCGAACACGACATGAGGGCCGTCAACATGCCCATGACGACCCTCATGTCGTGCTCGGCGCGGGGTGGCGTCGTGCTCGGCGGGCCGGTGGAGAATGGTCGCGGCCCGGTGACCGGGGTACTTGTCCCCGGGAGACGTCCGGCCGCGCCATGTCGAGCGAGAGGACCTCCGAATGACCCGCCTGCACGTCCCCGTCTCCCTGCGGTGGTCGGACCTCGACGCGTACGCGCACGTGAACAACGTGGAGATGTTCCGGCTGCTCGAGGACGCGCGCATCACGGCGTTCTGGACCCACCCGGACGCGGGCGAGGACGCCTGGCCGACGGCGGTCCTGGAGACCGGGCCGGCCGCGACGAGCCACACGCTCGTCGCGCGGCAGGAGATCGAGTACCTGCGCCCGCTCGGCTTCACGCGCACGCCCGTGCGCGTCGAGCTGTGGATCGGGCACCTCGGCGGCGCGAGCCTCGAGGTCTGCTACGAGGTGCACGACGGCGCCGCCCGCTTCGAGCGCACCGGCCCCACCTCGGGCGGTGCCCCCTACGCGAAGGCGGTGACGACGATCGTCGTCGTCGACGCGGCGACCGGCGCGCCCCGCCGCATCACCGAGGCCGAGCGTGCGGCGTGGGAGCCGTTCGCGGAGGAGCCGCTGACCTTCCGCCGGCGGCGATGACCGTCGCCCGCGCCGGGGAGCAGCGTCCCGGCGCGGGCGACGATCGTCCGTGGCTGCCGTGCGGGATCACCCCACGGTGCACTCCGTCTCGCCCGACGCGCCGACCAGCGTGAAGCCCGCCGGAGGTGTGTTCGCCCCGCCGTGCGCGACGTTCGCGCCGACCTCGACGGACGCCCCCGGGGCGAGCGTGCCGTTCCAGGCGGCGGACCGCACGGTGACGTCGGCGCCCGACTGCGTCCACGTCGCGCTCCAGCCGTTCGTCACCGTCTGCCCGGACGGGAGGGCGAACGCGAGCGTCCAGCCGTCGAGCGGCGTGGTCCCGGTGTTCGTGAGCCGGAGGGTCACGGTCCCGCCGGAGCCCCAGTCGCTCGACGACCACCGGACCGCGCAGGCGCCGGGCGCGGGACCCGTCGACGTCGCCGGGGTCGTGAAGGTCGCCGCCGGACCGGGCGCGGACGCGTTCCCGGCCCGGTCGGTCGCGACGACGGCGACGCGATAGGTCGTCTCGGGCGCGAGACCCGTCAGTGCCCGGCTGGTACCCGACGTGGCCGCGACCCGGACGCCGTCGAGCAGCACGTCGTACCCGGCGACACCGCTGCCCGCGTCCGAGGAGGGTGCCCACGCGACGGACGCCCCGGTCGCGGTGACGCCCGAGACCGTCGGCGTTCCGGGCGTCGACGGCGGCGTGGTGTCCGGCTCGACGGGCCCGGTGGTGGGCTCGGTGCCCCACAGCAGCTCGTCGCCCTCGTAGAGGGTGATGCGGGGGTTCTTCGTCGGGGCGTCGCCTGTCGCGACCTGCGCGAACGACCAGTCGTCCGCGGCGTCCCAGACGTCCGCCGTGACGCGGAACTGCACCTCGCGGCGGTGCTGGGACTGGCCGCCGGGGTACACGACCGAGCCTGAGCAGTCGATCTCGACGACGTACTGGTCGCCGCCCGCGTGGCCGACGGTCGCGGTCGCGCCGGGGCACTCGGAGTAGTTGGTCGTGGCCCGCAGGGTCGCCGGGTCGGCGCCGTCGTCGAGCGTGAACCAGTACCGCAGGCGGACGTCGTCGAGCACGCGCGCCGGGAAGGCCGACCGGTTGCGCAGCACGGCCTTGATCTCCGTGAACGCGGTGCCGGGCTGGTTGAGGCGGGACTCGACGAAGAACTCGTCCTGGTCCGGGGCCTCGGGCTGCGGGAAGTCGGCGAGCGGGGCACCCCCGTGCACGCCGACGAGGAACGCGAGCGCCGACGTGAAGCCCGCGTTGTAGTCCGTGGCGACCTCGTTCGCGACGTAGTCCGATCGACTGTCCGTGTAGGCGTCGTCCGGTGCGCCGGGCCCGCCGACGAGCGCGCCGTACAGGACGTGCCGCGTCGCCGCGGGCTCCGCGAGCGAGTCGAGCCATGAGCCGTGCGCGGTGCGGTGGTGCGGGTTCTGCGGCGGGTCCTCGCCGTACCCGACGACGTACGAGGCGCCGCGCGGGTTGTCGCCGAGCGCGTAGCCGATCTGGCGCTCGCCGAAGTCCTGGTAGGTCTGCGCGCGGGTCGCGTCGCCGCGCCCCCGCAGCCACTCGCCGTAGGTCAGCGCGACGAACGCCGTGTTCGCGGCGTAGCGCAGCGAGCCCCACGAGTCGAGGAACGCCTGCCCGCCGGGGGAGTACCGCACGCGCGAGCCCTGGTACCCGGTGGTCCAGAAGTCGAGCCACCGGTTCGCGTCGTCGACGTACTGCTGCTTGCCCGTCGCCTGGGCCAGCAGCGCGTACGCCCCGTACGTCTTGTCGTCCCACGCGATCGTCCAGCGGTACGACGGCGTGCTCGTCTGGTTCTCGCGCGACAGACCGGCGTACTCCTGCTCGGCCTTCGCGAGGTAGGACGCGTCGCCCGTCGCCTCGTACAGCCACGCCGCGCCCCACACGAGCTCGTCCTGGTACCCGGACCACGAGTTGTAGAACGCGCCCGCGGGCACGCAGTCGGAGTACTTGCCGCGGTAGGTGTCGGCGAAGGCGAAGAGCTGCTCCGCGTGCTCCACGAGCTCGGCCGCGTACGCCGGGTCGGAGTCCGCGAAGACGATCGACGACGCGGCCATGGCCGCCGCGGTCTCGCCCGCGACGTCGCTCCCGGGGCACGACCGGTCGACCTTGTACGCCGGCCGGGCCATCTGCATCGCCTCGGCGGGGCCCCACCACTTGTGGTCCGCGTCGCCGTCACCCACCTGCGCGTAGAGCACGTCCGGCTCGGGGTGGGCCTTGACGAAGTAGTCGTTGACCCAGCGCAGCGAGTCGAGCAGCTCGTCCCGCTGGCCCGACGCCGCGTACCCGTCGGGGCTCGCGATCGCGCCCCACGCGAGCATCGTCGTGGTGAACGCCATGGGCAGCCCGAACTTCACGTGGTCGCCCGCGTCGTACCAGCCGCCCGTGAGGTCGAGCCCGACGTCGGCGCCGTCGTCGAGCGCGGAGTCGCCGCGCCAGCTCACCCGGAAGTCGTCGGGGAGGTCGCCCGAGCGCTGGGCGTCGTAGAAGAACAGGGACTTCTGGAGCGCCTCGGCGTAGTTCGGCTCGGCGCCAGAGGCGACGGCCGACGACGCGCTCGACGCCGGGCTCGTCGTGGCCGAGGCCGGGGTCGTGGCCGCGAGGCTCGCGGCGAGCAGGGCGCCCGTGGCGAGGACCGCGGTGGGTCGTGGGTGCATGGCTGCCTCTCGTCCGGCTGCGTCCGCGTCGACGCAGGTCGACGCCACTGTCCGGACGCGGCGGAGCCGAGGTCAAGGACCCGCGCCACCCCGAAACGTTTAGCCGTCGTCCGCGGCGCGTTCCGCCGCGGCGGCGACGTTGCGCTGCATCCCGCCGAACACGACGCCGTGGAAGGGCTTGACGGTCCACCAGTAGAGCTGGCCCGCGAGGCCGTGCGGGTAGAACAGCGCGCGCTGCGCGAAGTAGGTCCGGCCGGGCCCGCTCGCGTCCTCGGGCGAGGGCCCGGGCGCGTCGGGGTCGGTCGCGTCGGGGAGCTCGGCGGCGGCCTCGTCGACGCGCAGCTCGAGCCACGCGAGCCCGGGCAGGCGCATCTCGGCCCGGAGCAGCAGGCGACGGCCCGGCTCGATCGCCTCGACGCGCCACCAGTCGAGCTCGTCGTCCACGCGCAGGTGCCGCTCGTCGCGCCGACCACGGCGCAGCCCGGGTCCGCCGACGGCGCGGTCCAGGAGCCCGCGCACGCGCCACGCGAGCGACCACGAGTACCAGCCGCCCTGCCCGCCGATCTCCTCGACGACGCGCCAGAGCACGTCGCGCGGCGCGTCGACGACGGTCCGCCGCTCGTCGACGTACAGCGAGCCGCCGGCCCAGTCGGGGTCGCTCGGCAGCGGGTCCGACGGCGCTCCCGGGACCGAGGCGGACGACCAGCGCGTCACCACCTCGCCGTCGTGGATGCGTTCCAGGGCCAGCTCGACGGCGCGGTCGAACCCGAGGAGGCCCTCGGGCGGGTCGGGCACGTACCGCCGGACGTCGTGCTCCCGGCACACGACCTCGTGCTGGAGCGACTCGACCAGCGGCCTGGCGATGCCCGACGGCACGGGCGTGACGAGCCCGACCCACAGGCTCGACAGCTTGGGCGTGAGCACCGGCACGCTGACGATGGCGCGGCGGGGGAGCCCGGCCACCCTGGCGTAGCGCTGCATCATGTCGCGGTAGGTGAGGACCTCGGGCCCGCCGATGTCGAACGCGCGCGAGACGTCGGGCGGCATCGTCGCGGACCCCACGAGGTAGCGCAGCACGTCCCGCACCGCGATGGGCTGGATGCGGTTGTCGACCCACTTCGGCGTCGTCATGGCGGGGAGCCGCTCGGTGAGGTAGCGCATCATCTCGAACGAGGCGGACCCGGAGCCGAGGATCACCGCCGCCTGGAGGACCGTCGTCGGGACGCCCGACGCGAGCAGGATCTCGCCGACCTCCTTGCGCGAGGCCAGGTGGCGCGAGAGCTCACCCTCCGGGACGTCCGGGAACATCCCGCCGAGGTAGACGATCCGTCCGACGCCCGCCTCGCGCGCCGCGCGCGCGAACGTCAGCGCGGTGCGGCGGTCGCGCGCCTCGAACGTGCTCCCGGTGCCGAGCGAGTGCACGAGGTAGTACGCGACGTCGGCGCCCTCGAGCGCCGCCCGGATCTGCTCGAGGTCCGACGCGTCGGCCGCCACCGTCTCGACGTCGTCCACCCACTCACGCCCCGCGAGCCGTTCGGGGTGCCGTGCCAGTGCGCGCACCTCGAACCCCGCGCGCAGGAGCTCGGGCACGAGCCGTCCGCCCACGTAGCCGGTGACGCCGGTGACCGCGGCCCTCACGAGAGGAGCTCCAGGAGCTCGCGCTCGGCGCGCGTCTGCGACCGCGTGGACCCGATGGTCTCGCCACGCTCCCACAGGTCGAACAGGCGCGGGTCGATGTACGAGGACCGCGCGACGGCGGGCGTGTTCCCGAGCTCCTCCGCGACGTCCTTGACGATCCCTGTGACGACCTTGCGCCGCGCCCGTTCGGAGGCGGGCGCGGCCCCCGCGTCGGCGAGCGCGCGTGCCGCGAGCACCGTCGCGTGCCAGGTGCGGAAGTCCTTGGGCGTCGCGTCGTCCCCGAGCCGTTCCTTGATGCCCGCCTGGACGTCGGCGCTCGTGACGTCGTGCCACACGGCGCGCCCGTCGGGGCCGTCCTCGCGCCATGCGAGCAGCTCGACGCCGCCGCGGCGCCGCTTGAGCGTCGTGACGAGCTCGGCGACCACCGGGTCGTCCACCACGACGTCGCGCACCTGGCCCGACTTCGCGGGGTAGTGGAAGTGCACGCTCCCGTCACGCCGCACGCGCGCGTGCTCCTTGCGGATCGTCGCCAGGCCGTAGCTGTTGTTCTGCTTCGCGTAGATCTCGCCACCGGCCCGGAAGTACGCCAGGTCGAGCAGCCGGAACGCGAGGGCGAGCACGGTGTCGCGCCCCATGCCGGGCTGTGCGAGCTCGCGCGCGACGCGACGCCGGGCCGCGGGCAGGCGCCGGCCGACGTCGAGCACGTGGTCGTGCTTGCGCCGCGCGCGCCGCACCTGCCACTGCTCGTGGTACAGGTACTGGCCGCGACCGGCGACGTCGCGCCCGAACGCCTGGATGTGCCCGTTGGGGTACCGGCAGATCCAGACGTCGGACCAGGCGGGCGGCACTGCGAGGCGCGTGCACCGCGCGAGCTCCTCCTCGTCGGCGAGCGGAAGTCCCTCGACGTCGAGGAACACCCACGAGTCGCCCTTGGGGCGCCGCGAGTACCCGGGGGAGGTCACGGACACCCGACGAAGTCGCACCCGGTCATCGTGCGGGACACGTGGCCCGCTCGCGCGCCGGGGGACGCCGCCCGCGGCGCGCCGACGGCCGGGGCGCACGCGCCCCGGCCGTCGGCGTCAGGTCAGGCGACCGTGCAGGTCGCGCCGTTCAGGACGAAGGACGTCGGCTCGGTGTTGGTCCCGGTGTGGGAGCCGTTGAAGCCGACCTCGACGCTCGCGCCCGCGCCGAGCGTGGTGTTCCACGCGGCCGGGGTCACGGTGACGGTCGCGCCGGACTGCGCGTACTGCGCGGACCAGCCCTGCGTGATCGTCTGGCCGTCCGCGAAGGCGAACGTCAGGGTCCAGTTCTGCAGGGCCGTGGCGGAGCCGTTGGTGATCCGCAGCGACCCCGTGAACCCGGTGTTCCAGGAGCTCGCCGTGTACGTGACGGTGCAGGCGCCGGGGGTGCCGCCCCCTGGTGCCGTCGTGCCGGTCACGGTGCCCGACGTCGCGGACACGTTGCCCGCGCCGTCGACCGCGCGCACCGCGTAGACGTGCGCCGTGCCCGCCGCGAGGCCCGTGTCGGTGAACGACGTCGCCGAGACCTCGGCGACCTGCGTCCCGTCGCGGAACACGCGGTACCCGGTCACGCCGGTGTCGTCGGTCGACGCGTTCCACGCGAGCGCGACCGTGGAGGTCGTCACGCCCGAGACCCGCAGCCCCGTCGGGGCGGACGGCGCCTGGTCGTCGCCGCCCGGGCCGCCGTCCTCGTCCGTGGTCACCGTGAGCGGCGCGGACGCGGCCGAGACGTTGCCCGCGGCGTCGCGCGCCCGGACGGTCACGGCGTAGGACGTGCCCGCGTCGAGTCCGGTGACCGTGAACGAGGTCGTGGCCGTCGTGCCCACGGCGGTGCCGTCGACGAGCACGGTGTAGCCCGTGACGCCGCGGTCGTCGGTCGACGCGGTCCAGCTCACGCTCGCCGACGACGCGGTGGTCGCCCCGGCCGTGAGGCCCGTCGGGACCGACGGCGGGGTCGTGTCCGCGGGGCCGCCGCTCCCGTCGCCCTCGATCGCCGGGTAGGCGTTCTCGACGAGCATCCGGAACTGGGACTCGAACCACTGACCCGCGAGCGGGGCGTCCGGCAGGGCGCCGGTGAGCTGGTTGGAGAGCTTGGGCGAGACGAAGGTCGGGTCGCACATGCGGTCGAACCGCTTGCCCTGGTCGTTCGGGATGTCGGACGACGCGCCGTCCGACTCGCCCGGAGGCTTGACCCACACGTAGGCGTGCAGGTGCGACTCCGGGAAGCCTGCGGGCGAGGCCTGCGGCCGCTCGCCGATCCCGGCGCCGGCCGGGTTGCACCAGGCACCGCGGTGGATGCGCTTGTCGACGCGCGACTCGTCCACGTAGGTGTTGAGGCTCGTCGACGTGCTCACCGCGGTCGGGCGGTCCTCGCCGCCCCAGCCGTTGCGCGACGTGTCGACGAGCATGCCGATCGACGTCGGGAAGCCCTCGGCGACCAGCAGGTCGTAGAGGTGCGCCGTCCAGTCGGCCTCGTCGAAGTCGGCGTTCCACTCGTAGAAGGACGCCGAGCGCACGGGCGTGCTGCCGAGCTGGACGTCCTCGAGGAACGGCTCGTGCAGCGGCGTGGAGTTGGCGGTGTTCGTGACGAAGCCCGCGACGGACGCGTAGCCCGCCTCCGTCGACAGCACGACCTCCTTGAACAGCTTCGCCGCGGGGCCCGCGTTGCTCGGCCAGCCCAGCCAGCCGGCGTGCGCCGCGTCGATGTAGGAGTACACGTTGCCGACGTCGTGGAGCGCGTCCAGCGCGTACTTCACGCCCTCGCGGTAGTACGGCGCGGACGCCTGGCAGTCCGGCGTGCTGATGTTCGTGATGAGGTTCGGCAGCGAGTCCGGCTCGATCGTCGCGACGATGCGCAGGTCCTCGTAGGCGGGGTCGTCGAGGATGTCGGCGATGACGTCGATGTACTCGGTCTCGTACCGCGCCATGTCCGTCGCGTTCGGCTTGAGCTCGCCGTTGGACGCGAGCGCGTAGCAGTCGCGGCCGGGCAGGTCGTAGATGACGAGGTTGAACACCATCGGCACGCCGGGCTGCTTCTGCTCGATCGCGGCGTCGAGGTGGTGCCGCAGGCCCGGGCCGTCGGCGTTGCCCTCGATCGCGCTGATGCGGTCCATCCAGACCGCGGTGGGCTCCTCGGCGATGGCCCGCATGCGGGAACCGAGGTCGCCACCCGCGCGATCGGCGGCGGCCTCGACGTTGGCGGACCAGAAGTCGTTGACGTACTGCGTGGCACCGGCGAACGGGTTGCTCACGCGTGGCTCGGCGGCGTTCGCCGGCGCGGTGGTCGCGACCAGCGGGACGGCGAGCAGCGCGAGCGACGCGGCGACGGCCGCGCCCCTGCGCGGTCGGCTGGATCGGGATGGCACGTGGTCCTCCAAGGGTCCGGGGGCGCGGACGGGTCCGCGCACCGGGCGGCTCTGCCCGGTGGGGACAACGTGACGAAACGGGGCCGTCGTCGGCTACCGGCTGAAACGTTTAGGCGCCCCGCGGTGGCGCGGTCGTCCCGCGCAGGAGGAGGCGCGCGGCGGGGCGCTCACGGTCGACGGCCGGGTGCGTCGTGGCAGGGTCGGCCTCGGGGCGTGCGACCGGGCGCCCGAGGCCGAGCCGTGCGACGACGACGTCCGCGACGTGCGCCCCGAGCCGCTGGAACGGCCGGTGCACGGCGGTGAGCGCGGGAGCGACCAGCCGGCACGTCGCGGAGTCCTCGCCGGACAGCACCGACAGGTCCCACGGCACCTCGAGCCCCTGGCTCCGCCCGGCCTCGAGCACCGCGAGCGCGGCGACGTCCGTGTCGGTGAGCACGGCGGTGGGGCGCGAGTCGTGAGCGACCAGCCTCGCCGCGCGCGAGCGCGTCTCCTCCCACGTGCGGCACTCGACGACGTCGACCCGGGCCTCCGGGCCGCCCGCGTCGTGGGTCGCCGCGACCAGGGTGCGTGCCACCTCGTCCTGCGCGTCGGAGACGAGGACCGCGATCCGGCGGTGGCCGAGCTCGACGAGGTAGCGGGCCGCGCGGGCGTCCGCGTCGCCCGCGAACCAGGTGCGCACGCCCGGCGCGTCGGGGTCGGGCGGGCCGGGGGCTACCTCCACGAGCGGGATCGCGGCGTCGCGTGCGACGCGGACCCGGGGGTCGCCCGCGTGGGCGTCGACCACGACGTACGCGGCGTGCCGCCGCTCGGACCAGCCCGCCTCGAGGTCCCGGGCGCCCTCGTCGCGGTCGTCGGTGACCTCCAGGCCGAGGGCGAGGTCGTGCTCCGCGAGGACGGCGCGCATGCCGGCGGCGAGCGCGAGGGCGCGGGCGGGTCCGGCGGACCCCTCCGCCGCGTGCACGACCTGGAGCGCCACGCTGCGGGCGCTGGTGCGCAGGGAGCGGGCGGCCGCGCTCGGGCGCCAGCCGAGGTCGGCCGCGGTGCGCAGGACGTGCCGGCGGGTCCGCTCGGACACGCCCGGACGGCCGTTGAGCGCGTAGGAGACGACGGCGATCGAGACCCCTGCCGCGCGGGCGACGTCGGTGATCGTGATGCGCCGCTCGGCGGGGCTGGCGGGGCGTGGTGAGGACGCTGCGCCGGAGGAGTGAGTGGTCACGCTCCCACACTGTGCCCGGTTTGGGTGCATGATGCCTATCAGGACTCGGTGACGATGACGTGACGGGGACGGTGACGAGGATGTCGACGGACGCGACGAGGCGCCCGAGACAGGCGGGGGAGCACCTGACGTTCGGTGTGCTGTGCCCCGTGGTCGGAGGCTTCTACTTCGGGCGGTCCCTGGCGGGGATCGCCCGGGTCCTGCGGGCGCACGGGCACCGGGTGGTCGCCCTCCAGACCTACCCGGCGGACCTCGACCGCGACGAGTTCCCGGGCCCACCGGGCCGGCGCCCGCTGCTCGGGCGCTCGTCGTTCGACGGGTTCGTCGTCATGACGACCGCGCTCGCAGACGCGGAGCTGCGCGAGCTGGACGCGTCGGGCATCCCGCTCGTGCTCCTCGGGGTGCGCGCCGACGGGCTGCGCGCTCCCGCGGTGTCGCCGGACAACGCGGGCGGCGTCCGCGCCGCCGTCGACCACCTCGTCGAGCACGGCCACCAGCGCATCGGCTTCGTGGGCAACACCGAGCAGCGCGACACGCTCGAGCGCTACGACGCCTACCGGGCGGCGCTGGCGGCGCACGACCTCGCGTGGTCGCCGTCGTGGGTCTACCGCACGCGCGACAACCAGGAGGCGAGCGCGGAGGCCGTCGCGCGGCGGATCGCGTCCCGGGGACTGCCGACGACGGCGACGCTCGCGGCCACCGACCGCAACGCCATCGGCTTCATGCGCGGCCTCCAGGCCAGCGGGTTCGAGCTGCCCGCGGAGCAGGCGGTGGTGGGGTTCGACCACGCCGACTCGGGCGCGCGCTCGCGTCCCCGGCTGTCGACCGTCGACCCCCTGCACGACCAGGTCGGCGAGCGGGTCGCGGAGCTGCTCGTCGCGCAGGCCCGGGGAGAGAGCGTGGGCCGGGAGAACCGGCTGGGCCGTGCGGCCCTCATCCGGCGCGAGTCGTGCGGGTGCCTGGAGGGGACGCAGGGCGAGCTCATCGGCGCCCCGGCCGTCCGCGCCGACGCCGTGCCGGCGCCCGTCGACGCGGCCCGGCCCCTCGACGAGGTCGCCCGGGTCGTCTTCGCCCCCGTCCTGGACCGGTCGGACGCGCGCGGCGTGCTGCGCCGGCGCGGGCCGGACGGCGGCCAGCGCCCCGCGCCGGTCGACGCGTGGCTCCTCGTGCTCCGGCACCTGCTCCGGGGCGCCGCCGAGACGGGTGCCGTCCCCCCGGCCGCGGCGCTCCGCTCGCTTGCGGACCGGACCGCCGGCCTGCGCCCGTCGCAGGAGGCGCTCGAGCAGATCGTGCCGGCGCTCGAGACCGAGGTCGCCGCGCTCGTGCGCGACGTACGGCGGCGACGCCCGGGCGCGCGCGCGTCCCAGCTCGGCCGGACCGTCCTGTCGCGCGGCGCCCACCGGGACCCCCCGGCGAGCTCCGCCGCCGTGCGCGCCGAGGCCGTCCGGGCGACGGCGGCCGAGGTGGTCGTCGCCGTCGCGCGCGGGTGCGCGCACGGGGCCGTCGCGCGCACGGGACGGCTCGAGCAGGACCTGGTGGACCTCTACGAGGTCGACCTCGGCCTGCTGCGCGGCGACGAAGCAGGGCTGCGCCGCCTCGACTGGCTCCCGCGCGGGGTGGGCGGTACGGCGGCCCTCGCGCTGTGGGAGGACGCCGACGACGGCTCCGGGCGCCGCGTGCTGCGGGTCGTCGGCGTGCGCGGCGGGGGGACGGCCGTCGAGCGGCTCGTGGGGACGGTCCTGCCGACCGCGCAGTTCCCGCCGCGCGAGCTCCTCGACCCGCGGTCGCTCACGGTCGTCGCGCCCGTCGCGTTCGGACGCTCCGACTGGGGGTTCCTCGTGGTGGGCGGCCTCGTGGACACGCGGACGACGAGCACCCGCGAGCGGTACAACCACTGGGCGGCCATGCTCGCCGTCGCGCTCGACCGGGAGACCCTGGTCAGCTCGCTGCAGGAGCAGCAGCGCGCGCTCGCGGACGCGGCCGGCCGCGTCCGCGAGCTCGCGCTCGAGGTCGAGGCGGGGGCGGAGCGCGCGGCGCTCGTGTCCATCGCGTCCCACGACGGCACGTGGGACTGGGACGTCGAGACGGGCACCGTGCGCTGGTCGCCGGCGTGGGCCCGCATCGTGGGCTGCGACGTGGCCGACCTCCGGGACGACCCCGAGGAGTGGCTCGGCCGCGTGCACCCGGACGACGTGCAGGCCGTGCACGCGGCCGTCGCCGCGCAGCTCGCGGGGACGACCGAGCCGCTCGACGTCGAGCACCGCCTCCGGTGCGCGGACGGCGAGCACGTGCGGGTCCGCTGCCGCGCCGTGACCGTGCACGACGCCGGCGGGCGTCCGGCCCGTATGGTCGGCGCCCTCGCCGTCCTGTCCGACGTCGAGCGGTACCGCAGCGAGCTGCGCGAGCGGGCGCTCGTCGACCCCGACTCGGGAGTGCTGCACCGCACCCTGTTCGTGGACCGGCTCGAGCAGGCGATCGGGCGTGGCGGGCGGGTCGAGGGGTACGGCGCGCACGTCCTGGCCGTCGGGCTCGAGGCGCCGCCGACGGTCCCCGCGCTGCACCGACTCGGCGGCGCGGTGGGCCCGGCGGGCTCCCTGTGCGCGCTGGCCCCGACCGACCTCGTGGTGCTCCTCGACGGCGTCTCCGACGACGCGGCGCGCCACGCCGCGGTCCGCGCGGCGGGGGCGTGCGGCTCGGCCGTCGTCGAGCACCTCGGCGACGTCACCGGCGCCCCGGACGCGCTCGAGGTGCTGCGCCGCGCCGGGGTCGCGCTCGCGCGGCGTCGGGCCCGCGCGTACGGAACCGTCGTGCCGTGGTCGGCGCCGTCCGAAACGTTTCGTGCGTTGTGACGGCCGGTCGCGTCCGCCGAGAGTCGATCGACCCGCGGGGGTGGGGGAGCCGACGGCGGCGCCCCGCGACCGCCGTCGCGGGGCTCGACGACGAGAGGGAGCACGATGCCACGCACGTCCCGGCGCGCAGCGCCACCACCCACCGCCCCGCACGCCCGAGCCGCGCGGGGCCGGCGCACGACGGCCGCCGCGCTCGCGGCGGGCGTCGCGCTCGCGGCGCTCGCCACCGTCCCCCCGGCGAGCGCCGACCCCGCGGAGCCCCGGTCGACGACGGCGGGGACGGCCGCAGCGCTCGTCGACGGCGAGTACACGCAGCGCTTCCTGGAGCTGTACGCGAAGATCCACGACCCCGCGAACGGCTACTTCTCGCCCCAGGGCATCCCGTACCACGCGGTCGAGACGCTCATGGTCGAGGCGCCGGACTACGGGCACGAGACGACGTCGGAGGCGTACTCCTTCTGGCTGTGGCTCGAGACGTCGTACGGCCAGGTGACCGGCGACTGGGAGCCGTTCAACCACGCGTGGGACACGCTCGAGGCGTACATGATCCCCACCACGGAGAACCAGCCCACCAACGGGGCGTACGACCCGGCCAAGCCCGCGACGTACGCGCCGGAGTTCAACCACCCGAGCCAGTACCCGTCGCGGCTCGACTCCTCGGTGTCCGTCGGGACCGACCCGATCGGGGCCGAGCTGCGGTCGACGTACGGCACGCCCGAGGTCTACGGCATGCACTGGCTCGCCGACGTCGACAACGTCTACGGGTTCGGCGCCGCGCCGGGCTCCTCGACGCTGCTCGGGCCGGACCACGAGGGCACGTCGTACATCAACACGTTCCAGCGCGGCCCGCAGGAGTCCGTCTGGGAGACGGTGCCCCAGCCGTCGATCGACGACTTCGGCTACGGCGGCGAGAACGGCTACCTCGACCTCTTCACGGGCGACGCCTCGTACGCGAAGCAGTGGAAGTACACCAACGCGCCCGACGCCGACGCGCGCGCGGTCGAGGCGGCCTACTGGGCGAACAAGTTCGCGACCGAGCAGGGCCAGCCCGAGGCCGTCGCCAACACGGTCGGCAAGGCCTCGAAGATGGGCGACTACCTGCGCTACGCGCTGTTCGACAAGTACTTCAAGACGCCGGGCTGCGAGTCCACGTCGTGCGCCGCGGGGTCGGGCCGGAGCAGCGCCCACTACCTGCTGTCCTGGTACTACGCGTGGGGCGGGGCGCTCGACACGTCCGGCCCGTGGGCCTGGCGCATCGGGTCGAGCCACGCGCACTTCGGGTACCAGAACCCGATGGCCGCCTGGGCGCTCGCGAACGATCCCGCGCTCCAGCCGGCCTCGCCCACGGCGAGCGACGACTGGAGCACGAGCCTCGACCGCCAGATCGAGCTCTTCCAGTGGCTCCAGTCGCCCGAGGGCGGGATCGCGGGCGGCAGCACGAACTCGTGGGACGGCCACTACGCCGACCGCCCGGACGACGTCGCGACGTTCTACGGCACGGCCTACACCGAGGCGCCCGTCTACCACGACCCGCCGTCGAACTCGTGGATGGGCATGCAGGGCTGGGGGGTCGAGCGGATCGCGCAGCTCTACGAGGAGACGGGCGACGAGCGCGCCGAGGCGATCCTCGACAGGTGGGTGCCGTGGGTGATCGACCACGTCACGGTCACGGACGACTCCTGGCAGATCCCGTCCAACCTCGCGTGGTCGGGCCAGCCGGACGACTGGGACCCGGAGAACCCGGGCGACAACGCCGGCCTGAGCGTCGAGGTGACGGGCTACGGCCAGGACGTCGGCGTCGCCGGCGCGCTCGCCCGCTCGCTCATGTACTACGCGGCCGGGGGCGAGGGGCCGCAGCACGACGCGGCTCAGCAGGTCGCACGCGACCTGCTCGACGCGATCTGGGAGCAGAACAGCGACCCGCTCGGCGTCGCGACGACCGAGACGCGCGCCGACTACGCACGCTTCGACGACGTCCTGACGTCGACCACGGGAGACGGGACCTACGTGCCGGCCGGGTGGACGGGGACCATGCCGAACGGCGACGTCATCGAGCCCGGCGTGTCGTTCCTCGACCTGCGGTCGTTCTACCTCGACGACCCGGACTGGGCGAAGGTCCAGGCGCACCTCGACGGCGGACCGGCGCCCGAGTTCACCTACCACCGGTTCTGGGCCCAGACCGCCGTCGCGACGGCGCTCGCGGACTACGACCGCCTGTTCGGCGAGGACGTCCCCACCGAGCCGGACACCGAGCCGCCGACGACGCCCGCCGACCTCGCGGTGACGGGGACGACGGCCACGACCGCGTCGCTGTCGTGGACGGCGTCGACGGACGACGTGCGCGTGGTCGCCTACGACGTGCTGCGCGACGGAGCGGTCGTCGGATCCACGGCACGCACCACGTACACCGACGAGGACCTCGCGCCCGAGACCACGTACCGGTACACGGTGCGGGCGCGTGACGCGGCGGGGAACATCTCGCCGGTGTCGCTCGCCGCCGAGGCGACGACGCTCGCGGACGACGGCGGGCCGGAGCCCGGCGCGTGCACCGCGACCTACGCGACGCGCGGGTCGTGGCAGGGCGGGTACCAGGGCGAGGTCACGGTCACGGCCGGACCGTCCGGGGTCGCGGGCTGGACCGTGTCGCTCGACCTCGCTCCCGGCGGCCTGTCGCAGGCCTGGAACGCGACGACGAGCGTGAGCGGGAGCGTCCTGACCGCGACGAACGTCGGCTGGAACGGCACGCTCGCCGCCGGCGGCACGACGTCGTTCGGGTTCATCGGCACGGGCGCGCCGCCGTCGTCACCGACGGTCGCGTGCGGCTGACACCCGGCTGACACGCGATGAGGGCGGTCCGCCTCCCGGCGCTCACAGCGCCGGGAGGCGGACCATTCCCTCCTGCGCGATGGACGCGACGAGCGTCCCGTCCTGGGCGAACACGCGCGCCGCGCCGAGCCCGCGGCCGCCCTGCGCGCTCGACGCGGACTGCACGTAGAGCAGCCACTCGTCGACGCGCGCGTCGCGGTGCCACCACATCGCGTGGTCGAGGCTTGCGATCGACAGGTCGGGCGTGACCCAGCTGGTGCCCGACTGGCGCAGGATCGGCTCGAGCATCACCTGGTCGCACGCGTACGCCATGAGCGCGCGGTGCAGCAGCTGGTCGTCCCCGACGTCGCCGCGCGCGCGCATCCACACCATCTGGTGGTCCTTGGGCTCGTGGTCGGGAGCGAGGTAGAGCGAGCCGCCCACGTGCCGCAGCTCGAACGCCGAGTGGTGCGACCAGAAGCGTGCGATCGGGTGGTCGATGCCGCCGAGCACGTCGAGCGCGGACGGCACCTCCTCCGGGGCGGGGGCGGCGGGCATCGGCGACGAGTGCTCGATGCCCCCCTGGTCCTCCTGGAACGAGGCGATCATCGACAGGATCGGCTTGCCGTGCTGGATCGCGTGCGTGCGGCGCGCGCTGAACGAGCGCCCGTCGCGCAGCCGCTCGACCGCGAAGTCGATCGGCACGTCGAGACCGCCGGGCCGCAGGAAGTAGCCGTGCAGCGAGTGGGGGAGACGCCCCTCGGGGACGGTGCGCCCCGCGGCGAGGACCGCTTGCGCGAGGACCTGACCGCCGTAGACGCGCCCCGTCGGCTGGTGCACGGAGACCCCGCGGAAGTGCTCGGGGTCGGCGGCCGACCCGTCGCCGTCGCCCACCCGCTCGAGGCGCAGCACGTCGAGGAGGTGGTTCAGCGGGTTGGGGACCTGCTCGCGCGGGGCGGCGTCCGACGTCGGGCCGGGAGAGGCCGAGGAGGTCGACGGCGGCGTGGGCTCGGGGGTCACGGGTGGGGGCTCCTTCGCTCGGGCGGCGGGTCGGTCAGTCCTCGAAGGTGTTGAGGAGCGAGTGCGCCGCGCGCTCCAGATAGTCCCACAGCGTCGCCTCCTGGATCGGCGGCAGGTCGAGGGTGTCGACGGCGGCGCGCATGTGCGCGAGCCAGCGGTCGCGCGCCTCGGGGTTGACCTTGAACGGGGCGTGCCGCATCCGCAGGCGCGGGTGCCCGCGCTGCTCGCTGTACGTCGTCGGGCCGCCCCAGTACTGCTCGAGGAACGCCGTGAGGCGCCAGCGCGCCGGACCGAGGTCCTGCTCGGGATACATGGGCCGCATGACCGGGTCGTCCGCGACGCCCTCGTAGAACGCGTCGACGAGGCGCACGAACGTCTCGTGCCCGCCGACCTCGTCGTAGAACGTGCGGCTCGGGCGCACCGGCGCGGCGCCGGTCGTCGGTCCGGTCGCCGGGCCTGTCGTCGTGCCGTTCGACAGGCCGGCGACGGGCAGCGACGTGCGGGGGCTGGGCTCGGTCGTCACCGGCCCATCATCGCACCGGGCGCCGCCCCGTCCGGCCTGAGCACGTGTTCCGGGGCGCGCGTCACACGGGGGTGCGTCAGAGGCCGAGCTCGGCGAGCACCGGCAGGTTCTCGCGGACGACGGCGCGGGCCTCCGCCGCGCTCTCGGCCTCGACCGCGAGCCGCGCGAGCCGTCGGCACTCGTCGAGGTCCACCTCGCGCAGGAGCGCGGCGACGTCGGGGATCGCCCGGGCCGTCATGGAGAGCGACGACACCCCGAGCCCCACGAGCACGACGGCGAGCACGGGCTGCGAGGCCGCCTCGCCGCACACGCCCACGGGCCGGCCCTGCTGGGCCCCGCCCGCGCACGTCGCCTCGACGAGCCGGAGCACGGCAGGCTGCCACGGGTCGCTCAGCTCGGCGAGCGAGCCCAGGAGACGGTCGGCGGCCATCGTGTACTGCGTGAGGTCGTTCGTGCCGATCGAGGCGAAGGCGGCGCGCGCGAGGATCGGGCCCGCGAGCAGCGCGGCACTCGGCACCTCGACCATGACGCCTGCGACGTCGAGGCCGTGGGCGCGGCAGCGCTCGACGAACCACTCGGTCTCGCCCACCGTCGAGACCATCGGTGCCATGACCCACACCTCGGCCTCCTCGGCCGCGGCGGCCTGGGCGATCGCGTCGAGCTGCTGCTCCAGCAGCTCGGGCCAGCGCGCAGCCGTGCGCAGCCCGCGCACGCCGAGCGCCGGGTTCTCCTCGTCGTCGACCGTGAGGAAGTGCAGCGGCTTGTCCGCGCCGGAGTCGAGCGTGCGGATGACGACCTTGCGCGCGGGGAACTCGTGGAAGACCGTGCGGTAGGCCGCCACCTGCTCCTCCACGGTCGGAGGCTGCTCGCGGTCGAGGAAGCAGAACTCGGAGCGGAACAGCCCCACGCCCTCCGCGCCCGCCGCAGCCGCGGGCGCGGCGCCCGCGGGGTCCCCGACGTTCGCGAGGAGCTGCACGCGGTGCCCGTCGCGCGTGCGACCGGTGCCGTCGAACGTGCGTACCCGCAGCGAGCGCGCACGCGCCGAGGCGATCTGCTCCTCGGACGGGTGCACGACGACGGTCCCGGCGGCGCCGTCGACGAGCACGACGTCCTCGGGCGCGAACGCGGCGCTCGCCCCGGTCGCCGCGACGACCGCGGGGATGCCCTTGGCGTTGGCGACGATGGCGGTGTGCGACGTCGGCCCGGCGCCATCGGTGACGATGGCCAGCACGCGCGCCGGGTCGAGGGCCGCGGTGGCCGACGGTGCGAGGTCGGGTGCGACGAGCACGAACGGCTCGGCGTGCTCGGGCACGCCGGGCGCGGGGCGGTCCGTGAGCGCCGCGACGAGCCGGTCGCGCACGTCGGCGACGTCACGAGCGCGCTCGGCGAAGTACCCGCCGAGCTCCGTGAACTGCCGCACGACCTCCTCCGCGGCCTCCCACACGGCGCGCTCCGGCACCAGGTGCTCGTCGAGGACGCGGCGACGCGCGTCGGCAGCCAGGGTGGGGTCGCCTGCCATCGCCGCCGTCGCCTCGAGCACGTCGCGCGCCTCGCCGTCGGCGGCGTCCGCGGCTCGCTGGAGGTCGGCGGCGACCTGCGCGGCCGCGGCGTCCACGCGCCGGGCCTGCGCCTCGTGGTCCTCGCGCGGTCCCATCCGGAGTCCGGGTGCCGGCTCCGCGATCGGCTCCGGCATGAGCACCACCGGTCCGACCACCGTCCCGGGGCACACGCCGATGCCTGTGATGACCTGCCGTGCCTCGTCCTGAACTCCGCCCGTCACGACCTCGCTCCTGTCCGCCTCGGGCGTGCGACCCGGGTGCCCGGGCCGGTGCGCACGCGTGCCCGCCACCGTAGCGACCGTCGCACGCGCCCGGCACACGTCCGTTGCGCCGTGGTTGCGGGCTCGCGTCGATCCGGTGACAACCTCGCGAGGAGACTAGGCTGATCCCAGGTGCACGGCACCCCGACACCCCGGATCCCCCCGCGCGGATCCCACCCGCGACACGCCTCAGGAGACACTTTCGATGAGCACCCCCTCGGACCAGAAGGCACAGCAGATCCTCGAAGCCCTCGGGGGCCAGGGCAACGTGGTCGACCTGGAGCCGTGCATCACACGCCTGCGCGTCGAGGTCACGGACCCGCAGCTCGTCGACGAGGCGCGGCTCAAGGCGACCGGCGCGTTCGGCGTCGTGCGCTCGGGCCGCGTCGTCCAGGTCATCGTCGGCCCGGAGGCCGACAACCTCGCCGCGGAGCTCGACGGCCTGCGCTGACCCCTGCGGCCCTCCGGAGCGGAGGGCCGGCGCCGTCGGTCCGCGAGCCCGACGGCGCCACCCGGCTCAGGCGGTCGGTCCGACCGCGCCACCGGTGCGGTCCTGCACGACGGCCGCCGCCGCGGCGCCGCGGCGGTCCCGCGATGCCTGCTCGTCCGGCGCCGACGCGCCCGGGCCGTCGTCAGGCCGCTCGTCCGGTACGGACGGCGAGTGGTCGAGGACGACCACCTGCTGCGCACCCGCGAGGGGGATCCGCGCGTCGGAGAGCCCCTGCCGGACGCGGGCGCGCAGCGCGCGCGCCACCTCCCACTGCATCGCGGCCTGCGTCTTCACCTGCACCTTGAGCTGCAACGCCTCGGCCGTCATCGACTCGATGCCCGTGACCTCCGGGGGCTCCAGGAAGTACGTGCCGAGCACGGGGTCGGCGCCGACGTCCTCGGCCGCGGCGAGCAGCGCCGCGCGCACCGCCTCGACGTCCGCCCAGTACGCCACGCGTACGTCCACCACGGCGCGGCCCCACTCCTGCGTCTTGTTCCCCGTGCGCAGGATCTCCCCGTTGCGCACGAACCACAGGGTCCCGTTGCCGTCGCGGACCTTGGTGACGCGCAGCGCGACCTCCTCGACGGTCCCCGTCACCTCGCCGAAGTCGACGGTGTCGCCGACGCCGTACTGGTCCTCCAGCAGCATGAACGTCCCGGACAGGAAGTCCTTGACGAGGCTCTGCGCGCCGAAGCCGAGGGCGACCCCGGCGATGCCCGCGGAGGCGAGGAACGGCGCGATGTTCACGCCCAGCTCGGTGAGGACCATGAGCACGATCGTCGCGCCGATGACGATGTTGGCGGTCGAGCGCAGCACGGACCCGACCGTGCGCGCGCGCTGCGCCCGCCGAGCGCTCGCGAGCGGGTTGGCCCGGAGCAGGACGGAGCCGACCTCCGACGACCCGATGCCCTGGAGGCGCTTGCTCCGCAGGGTCGGCGTCCCCTCGGCGATGTGCTCCGTGACCTTGCGGATCAGCCGTCGCACGAGGGCGAGCACGATCGCGCCGATGCCGATGATCAGGAGCACGCGCAGCGGGACCCCGACGAACCACTCGAACCAGTCGTCGGGGTTGCTCGGGTCGAAGCCGTTGCGCACCTCTTCCGGGACCTCCGCGGGCACGCGCAGGACGGGGGCGAGAAGGGGGTGGGACATGAGCGCAGAGTACCCGGGCCAGGTGGGCGGTCCCTGGGCGCGCCGGGCGAACGCGCTGCTCGCGGGCCCGCGTTCTGGCAGGATGCAGGCGTGAGCGAACCCCCGCAGACGGACCTGCCCGAGCCGTTGGTGCAGCTGGCCGACGCCCACGGCGTCGCGTCCGACTTCTGGGACTTCGACGGGTCGCGCCGCCAGGTCCGCGCCTCGACTCTCGTCGCCGTGCTCGAGGCCCTCGGTGTCCCCGCCTCGTCGCCCGAGAAGGTGGCGGTGAGCCTCGAGCACTCGCGCGACGACGCGTGGCGCCAGATGCTGCCGCCGACGGTCGTCGTGCGGCAGGGCGACGCCGTCCCGCTCCCCGTGCACGTCGCCGACGGGTCCGCCGTCGAGGTGTGGGTCGAGCTCGAGGCCGAGCCGTCACGCCACGGTGGCCAGCCGACCGGGCAGCACGCGGCACGGGCCGCGCGCGAGCGCCGCGACCTGGGCCAGCTCGACGTGTTCGTCGAGCCGCGCACGGTCGACGGCCGGCGCGTGGGGCGCGCGACGTTCGAGGTGCCCGCCGACCTGCCCCTCGGGTGGCACGACCTGCACGCCGAGAGCGACGGGACGCAGGCCCGCGCGACGCTCGTCGTGACGCCGCAGCGCCTCGAGCTGCCCGCCCCGGTCCTCGAGCGCCGCGCCTGGGGCTTCATGGCACAGCTCTACTCGGTGCGCTCCCGGGCCTCGTGGGGCGTCGGTGACCTCGCCGACCTCGCCGACCTCGCCTGGCTGTCCGCGCGCGAGGCCGGGGCCGACTTCGTCCTCGTCAACCCGCTGCACGCCGCCGAGCCGCGCACCCCCATGACGCCCTCGCCCTACCTGCCGACGAGCCGGCGCTTCGTCAACCCGATCTACGTCCGGGTCGAGGACATCCGCGAGACGGGCTACCTGTCGGCCGCGGACCGCTCGCTCGTCGAGTGGGCGTTCGACCCGGTGCGCGACCTCGACACCGATCCCGGACCGATCGACCGCGACGCCGCCTGGGACGCCAAGAAGGCCGCGCTCGAGGTCGTCTTCGCGGCTCCTCGGTCGACCGCGCGCCAGGCGTCGCTCGACGCGTTCCGCGCCGAGCAGGGACGTGGCCTCGAGGACTTCGCGACCTGGTGCGCGCTCGCCGACCACTACGGCGACCGCGACTGGCCGCCCGGCGCGTACGACCCGCACGGCCCGACCGTCGCGGCCCTGCGCGAGCAGCTCGCCGACCGGGTCGAGTTCTACTGCTGGCTCCAGTGGGTCGCCGACGAGCAGCTCCGGGCTGCCCAGCGCACCGCGCGCGAGGCCGGCATGTCGGTCGGGATCATGCACGACCTCGCGGTCGGCGTGCACCCCGAGGGCGCCGACGTGTGGGCGCACCGCGGCGTGCTCGCCACCGGGGTCTCCGTCGGCGCGCCCCCGGACATGTACAACCAGCAGGGGCAGAACTGGTCCCAGCCGCCGTGGCACCCGCGCGCGCTCGCCCGGGCCGGGTACGCGCCCTACCGCGACATGCTGCGGACGGTCCTGCGCCACGCGGGCGCGATCCGGATCGACCACGTCATCGGGCTCTTCCGCCTGTGGTGGATCCCCGGCGGAGCGCGCGCCGACGCCGGCGCGTACGTCCGCTACGACCACGAGGCCCTGATCGGCATCCTGTGCCTCGAGGCCCACCGCGCCGGGGCGATCGTCATCGGGGAGGACCTCGGCGTGTTCGAGCCCTGGGTGCGCGACTACCTCGCCGACCGCGGCGTGCTCGGCACGTCCGTGCTCTGGTTCGAGAAGACGGGCGACGGCGCGCCGCTTCCCCCGGAGGACTACCGCCGGCTCGCGCTCGCGACCGTCACGACCCACGACCTGCCACCCTCCGCCGGCTACCTCGCGGGCGAGCACGTCGAGCTGCGCGACCGGCTCGGCGTCCTCACCGAGGACGTCGCCGACGTGCGCCGCGCCGCCCGTGCTGAGCGGGATGCCATGGTCGCGTTCCTGCGCGAGCGCGGGCTCGTCGGCGACGACCCGTCCGAGCGCGAGCTCGTCGAGGCCCTGCACCGCCTGATCCGCAGCACGCCTGCCGTCCTGCTCGGCGTCTCGCTCGCCGACGCGGTGGGGGAGCGCCGCTCGCAGAACCAGCCCGGCACGGACCAGGAGTACCCCAACTGGAAGGTGCCGCTCGGCGACGCGTCGGGCAACGTCGTCCTGCTGGAGGACCTCTTCGACTCCGCCCGCCTGCGCTCCCTCGCGAAGGCCATGAACGACGCCCTCTGACCCGCCGAGGTAGAACCCTGGTTGGCCGAGGTAGAACCCTGGTAGCGCGAGGTAGAACCCTGGTAGCGCGAGGTAGAACCCTGGTAGCGCGAGGTAGAGCCGTGGTCTTTGGGCTCGACGGCGTGTGGCCGGGTGGGGTGGTCGGGGTGGGTGGTGGCGCCGCGTCTACCACCCGCCGCTCGTTCCTCGCGGCTCCCGCGTTCTCGGTCGGGATCGTCCTGCGTTCGCCGGCTCACTCCGGACGATCCCTCGTTCCAGGCCCGCCACGACGCGGCACCACCATCCACCTCGCCCGGCGCCGTCTCATCCTGGTCTTCGTCTTCCCGGGCGGATGTCCGCGTGGTGTCTCGCGTCTCGCGGTCGCGGCCCAGCCTTGCGCCGCACTGGTGGCCGGCTACCGTTGACGAACCGACCGCGCCAGGTGAGCGAACACCGTCGCGCACGACTACGGTTCAACCTCGGCGGGCGGCGGGGCGTGGGCCGCGCCGCACCGCGGACCCGGCCTCGCGGGCTTGAGGACGACTGCGGGTCGCGGACACCGACCGCGCGTCGAGACAGACTGCGAAGCGCCGGGCCGCCCCGTCGTGACGGGCGACCCGGCGCTTCGGGGAGAGGTCAGGCGTCGGCGGCCTGGGCGGTGAGGGCGCGCTCGACGCCGGCGAGGTTCTCGACGACCAGGCGACGCAGCGCGGGTGCGGCGTCGGCGTTGGCGTCGAGCCACTCCTGCGTCGCGTCGCGCAGGACGGTGCTCGCGAGCGGTGCCGGGTAGAGCCCGGTGACCAGCGCTTCGGCGATGTGGTACGACCGCCGGTCCCACAGCGGCAGCAGCGCGTCGAAGTACGCGCCGACGAGCGGGGCGAGGGACTCGGGGTCGTTGACGTGCTGGAAGCCGAGCGTCGTGGCGCGGACGATCGCGTTGGGCGCGTCGTCCGAGCCGACGAGGCGGTCGAATGCCGCGCGCTTCGCCTCGGCCGTGGGCACCGTGGCACGGGCGCGGGCGGCGGACTGCTGGCCGGTCGCCGTCGAGTCGGCGGCGAGGGTCGCCTCGATCTCCGCGTCGTCCGCGAGGTCGAGCAGGACCAGGCCCTCGAGGATCTCCCAGCGCAGGTCGGTGTCGATCTCGAGCCCGTCGAGGGCGGCCGAGCCGTCGAGCAGCGACCGCAGCGCCTCGCCGTGCGCGGGGGTGGAGGCGAGGTGCGCGAAGAACTTCACGAGCTGGAACTGCAGGTCGGAGCCTGAGGCGGCGTCCTGCGCGAGCGACCAGAGCACGTCCCCGACGTGCGCGAGGGTCTCGTCCCGACGCTCCGGCGCGACGTACGTCTTCGCGGCGAGCGCGAGCTGGTTGAGCGTCGTGCGGATCGTCGTCGACTCGGTCTCGCGCGCGATGTTGCCGAGCACGAGGCGCACGTAGTCGCCGGCCGGCGTCTCGCCGTCGCGCGTCGCGTCCCACGCGGAGCCCCAGACGAGCGAGCGGGCCAGCGGGTCCGCCAGGTCGGCGAGGTGCTCGGTGGCCACCTGGAGCGACGCGTCGTCGAGGCGGATCTTCGCGTAGGCGAGGTCGTCGTCGTTGAGCAGGACGAGCTGCGGGCGGTCGAGCCCGAGGAGCTCGGGGATCTCGGTGCGGGCGCCGTCGACGTCGACCTCGACGCGGTGGACGCGCGTGAGGACGCCGTCCACGAGGTCGTAGAGGCCGATGCCGAGACGGTGGGGACGCAGCGTCGGGTGGTCCGCGGCGGCCGACTGCAGGACGGCGAAGGTCGTGAAGCGACCGTGCGCGTCGAGCTCGAACTCGGGGCGCAGCGTGTTCACGCCCGCCGTCTCGAGCCACAGGGCCGACCACTGCGTGAGGTCGCGGCCGCTCGTCGCCTCGAGCTCGACCAGCAGGTCGCGCAGCTCGGTGTTGCCCCACGCGTGCTTGCGGAAGTACGCGGCGACACCGGCGAGGAACTGCTCCTTGCCGACCCACGCGACGAGCTGCTTGAGCACGGACGCGCCCTTGGCGTAGGTGATGCCGTCGAAGTTGACGAAGACGTCCTCGAGGTCGTTGATCGTCGCGACGATCGGGTGCGTCGAGGGGAGCTGGTCCTGGCGGTACGCCCACGACTTCTCCATCGCGGCGAACGTCGTCCAGGCCTCGCGCCACTCGGTGGCCTCGGCGGTCGCGAGGGTGGAGGCGTACTCGGCGAACGACTCGTTGAGCCACAGGTCGTTCCACCACTTCATGGTGACCAGGTCGCCGAACCACATGTGCGCGAGCTCGTGGAGGATCGTCACGACGCGGCGCTCCTTGACGGCGTCGGTGACCTTGGAGCGGAACACGTAGGTCTCGGTGAACGTCACGCACCCGGCGTTCTCCATCGCGCCCATGTTGTACTCGGGCACGAAGAGCTGGTCGTACTTGTCGAACGGGTACGGGTGCTCGAACGCGGACTCGAAGAACGTGAAGCCCTCGCGGGTCTTGTCGAAGACGTAGTCGGCGTCCATGTGGTCCGCGAGCGAGGCGCGGCAGAAGACGCCGAGCGGGATGGTGCGGCCGTCGGACGACGTCAGCTCGCTGCGCTCCACGACGTAGGGACCCGCGACGAGCGCGGTGATGTACGAGGAGATCCGCGGCGTCGGCTCGAACGCCCACCGCGCGACCTCGACGTCACCCGCGCCGGTGCCCGTCGGGTCGGCCTTGGTGCCGAGCGCCTCGGGTGCCGGCGTCGGCTGGTTGCTCACGACCTCCCACGCCGCGGGCGCGGTGACCGTGAACGCGAACGTGGCCTTGAGGTCGGGCTGCTCGAACACGGCGAACACGCGCCGCGAGTCGGGGACCTCGAACTGCGTGTAGAGGTAGACCTCGCCGTCGACGGGGTCGACGAACCGGTGCAGGCCCTCGCCCGTGTTCGTGTACGCGCAGTCGGCGACGACGCGCAGCTCGTTGTCGGCCGCGAGGCCCTCGAGCGCGATGCGCGAGTCCGCGACGACCTCCGCCGGGTCGAGGGAGCGTCCGTTGAGCACGACCTCGCGCACGGTCGGGGCGACGAGGTCGACGAACGTGCTCGCCCCCTCGGTCGCGGTGAACCGCACCACGGTCGTCGACGCGAACGTCGTCGCCCCCGTCGTGAGGTCGAGGTCGACCTCGTAGGACTGGACGTCGACGATCGCCGCGCGCTCGCTCGCCTCGGCGCGGGTGAGGTTCTCTCCGGGCACTGCATCTCCTCGGTCTCGGGTCGGGCCGGGCGGCCTCGACGGCGGCCTGTGGGCCACGGACGATCATCCCACGGGCGTCCGCCCCCGCCCCCGGGAATACCCTCCGGGAATACGCCGCGCCCGCCCGGTGTCGAGACTGGGTGGGCGACGCCGTCGGCCGCCCGCGCGCGCCGCCCTGCCACTCCGGCGACCCGGGTCCACCGGGCGCCGCCCACGACGAAGGAGACCCGTCCCGTGACCCTCACCGCGACGTCCGACACCACCGCGACCGAGGACGCCGTGCGCGTCGCCGACTTCTGGTTCGACCCCGTGTGCCCGTGGGCGTGGATGACGAGCCGCTGGATGGGTGAGGTCGAGCAGGTGCGCGACGTCACCGTCCGCTGGCACGTCATGAGCCTCGCCGTGCTCAACGAGGGCCGGGACCTGCCGGAGGAGTACCGCGAGCTCATGGAGAAGGCGTGGGGCCCGGTGCGCGTGGTCACCGCCGCGCGCGTCGAGCACGGCGAGGAGGTCGTCAAGCCGCTCTACGACGCGATCGGGACGCGCCTGCACCCGGGCGGCCGCACGGACTACGACGCGGTGCTGCTCGAGGCGCTCGCGGAGGTGGGCCTGCCCGCGTCGCTCGCGGAGGCGGCGGGCTCCGACGCCTACGACGAGCAGCTCCGCGCGTCGCACGCCGAGGGGATCGGGCGCGTCGGCGAGGACGTCGGCACGCCGGTCGTCGCGTTCGGCGACACCGCCTTCTTCGGCCCGGTCGTGACGCCCGCCCCGAAGGGTGAGGCCGCAGGTCGGCTGTGGGACGGGTGCGTGCTCGTCGCCAGCACCCCCGGCTTCTTCGAGATCAAGCGCACGCGCACTCAGGGCCCGGTCTTCGACTGACCCGGTCAGGCCCGGGAACCTCGCCGACGGGACCGTCCCGCCGTCGGTGGGGTTCGACCCGCACGGGTGCCTCGTGCCATGCTTCGTCAGGTTGCGGGCGGTGTCAGGAGCGCCCGCCGCCCGGTCGTGCCGGGTGAGTCCGACGAGGAGCCCGCGAGGAGCCGCATGTCCCCGAACGCACCCGTGCCACCACCGCCGCCGCCCCCTGGCGGCGTGCCGGGGCGCGCGGTCGGGAGGGACGACGCCCAGCCGACCCAGGCGCTCGCCGGCCCGGTGCCGGGCGCGGCGGCGGCCGTGCCGCCGTCGTTCGCGCCCACGAGCGGGCCGACGGCCCAGGCGCCCCGCGCCACGCCCGCGGACGGGCAGCCGACCGTCGTCGCGTCGTCGTTCCAGCCGACGACGGTCCAGCACGTCACGCCGATCACGGAGCTCCCGACCGCGGCCCAGCCCGCGGTGCCTGCCGCGGTGCCCCCGCAGCGGGTGCGCTACGCGACCGAGCAGAACGGCTTCGGTGTCGCCGCTCCCGTCGGGACGGCCGCGAGCCGACCGGTCTACGCGGACGCCGCGCCGACGGGCTACGCGCCGACGAGCGCGTACGGCGCTCCGTCGTACGACCCCGGGGTGCCGGCGAGCTACGCCTCGGCCGCGCAGCAGCCCCAGCCCGCCTACCACCCGCCGGCCTCGGCGGCGGCGTCCGCGGCGTCGCCCCGCGCGGCGGCCGGCGCGGGTGCGTCGGGCGCGACGCCCCGTCCGCCCGCCGGGCGCGGCGGGAGCAACGGCGGCGGTGGCCGCAGGTCGGACCGGCTGAGCCCCGGGTGGATCGCGTTCATCGTGGTCGACGCGCTGCTCGTCATCGGGGCGATCGTGTTCGCGATCTCGCTGCTCGGGAGCGGGGACGACGACGACCCCGCGGGCGGGGCGACCCCGCCCCCGTCCGCGACCGCGACGGAGGGGACCGAGGAAGCGCCCCCGGCCGAGCCCACCGTGTCCGAGACGTTCGCGTCGGAGTCTCTCAACATCACGTGCGAGGTCACCGACCTCAGCGCGACGTGCGTGATCGCCCAGCTCGGGACCCAGCCGGCGCCCGTGGCGGGCTGCGACGGCACGGTCGGCTACAAGGTCGTCCTCGGCGCCGACGGCAGCGTCGAGCAGCCCTGTGTCCCGGCGGCCGAGCAGCCGCAGCCCGCACCGAGCGGCACCGCGGTCCTGGACTACGGGACGTCCAAGACGGTCGGCCCCTTCACGTGCGACAGCGCGGAGACGGGCATGACGTGCCGCGACGACGCGACGGGCAAGGGGTTCACGATCGCCCGCGCCGGCATCCGGACGCTCTGAGCAGCTGAGAGCCGCTCGGAGCGGAGCCGGGCGATCCCGGCACGCGGGCGGTCCCTGCACGCAGAGGGGCCCGCGGCGGGCGAACTGCCGCGGGCCCCTCGTGCTTCGCGTCACCAGATGCGCACGCGCTCCTCGGGGGCGAGGTACAGCGCGTCACCGGGCTGCACGTCGTAGGCCGCGTAGAACTCGTCGACGTTGCGCACCACGCCGTTGCAGCGGAACTCGTTGGGGGAGTGCGGGTCCGTCGCGATGCGGCGCACGACCTCCTCGTCCCGGCCCTTGGACTGCCAGACCTGCGCCCAGCCGAGGAACACGCGCTCGATCCCCGTGAGCCCGTCGACGACGGGTGCCTCGTCGAGCGGTCGGCCGAGCGCGATCCGGTAGGCCTTGAGCGCGATCGACAGGCCGCCGAGGTCGCCGATGTTCTCGCCGATCGTCAGCGCGCCGTTGACGTGCGGGCCGTCCTCGCCGAGCTGGGCGGGGCGGAACGCGTCGTACTGCGCGATGAGCGCCTTGGTGCGCTTCTCGAACTCCTCGCGGTCCGTCGTCGTCCACCAGTCCTCGAGCCGGCCCGCACCGTCGTACTTGGAGCCCTGGTCGTCGAAGCCGTGCCCGATCTCGTGCCCGATCACGGCGCCGATGCCGCCGTAGTTCACGGCGTCCTCGGCCTCGGGGTCGAAGAACGGGGGCTGGAGGATCGCGGCGGGGAAGACGATCTCGTTCATGCCCGGGTTGTAGTACGCGTTGACGGTCTGCGGGGTCATGAACCACTCGTCGCGGTCCAGCGGCTTGCCGATCTTGCCGAGCTCGCGGTCCTGCTCGAACGCGTGGGCGCGGCGGACGTTGCCGACGAGGTCGTCCGCCTCGACGACGAGCGCCGAGTAGTCGCGCCACCTCACCGGGTAGCCGATCTTGGGCGTGAAGGCCTCGAGCTTGGCGAGCGCCTTCTCCTTGGTCTCCTCCGTCATCCACTCGAGCGTCGTGATCGACTCGCGGTACGCGGCGACGAGGTAGGCGACGAGCTCCTCCATGCGCGCCTTGTGTGCGGGCGGGAAGTGCCGGGCCACGTACTGCGCGCCCACGGCCTCGCCGAGCGCGCCCTCGACGACGGACACGCCGCGCTTCCAGCGCTCACGCACCTCCTGCGCGCCCGACAGCGTGCGGCCGTAGAAGTCGAAGTTGGCCTCGACGGCCTCGTCGGTGAGGTACGGCGCGCGGGCGGTGACCAGGTGGTACACCATCCAGAGCTTCCAGTCCTCGAGCGGCTCGCTCGCCCACAGCTCGGCGAAGCCGGCCGCGAAGTCCGGCTCGCGCACGACGACGTCGTCCAGCGAGCCCTGCGGCGCACCGAGCGCGAGGACCCACGCGCGCCAGTCGAACCCGGGCGCCTCGTCGGCGAGGGCGGCGAGCGTGCGGGGGTTGTAGGTGAGGTCGGCGTCGCGGTCGCGCACGACGTCCCAGTGCTTCGCCGCGAGCCTGGTCTCGAGCGCCAGGATCCGCGCGGCCGCGTCCTCCGGGGTCGCGCCCCACGTCTCGGCGGTGACGCCCGCGAGGGCGAGCATGCGCGCGACGTGCGGCACGTACTTCTCGCGCACCGGCGCGTACTGGTCCTCGCGGTAGTACGCCTCGTCGGGGAGGCCCAGGCCGGACTGGTAGAGGTAGGCGACGTACCGCTCGGGGTCCTTCGCGTCGTTGTCCACCCAGAAGCCGACGGCGCCCGCGCCCCCGGTGCGCTGGAGCGCGCCGAGCGCGCCGGTGAGCTCGGCCTGCGTCGTCGCGGCCGCGATCAGCGCCAGATCGGTCTGGAGCGGGGTGGTGCCGAGAGCCTCGATCCGGTCGGTGTCCATGAAGCTCGCGTAGAGCGCGCCGACCTTCGCCGCGTCGGCGCCGACGTCCTCGGCTCCCGATGCCACCTGCTCGCCGAGGTCCGTGATGATCTCGCGCACGTGGACCTCGGCCTGGTCGTGCAGCGCGCGGAACGCGCCGTCCATGGCGCGGTCGGCGGGGATCTCGTGCGTCGCGAGCCAGCGTCCGTTGACGTGGCGGTACAGGTCGTCCTGCGGCCGGACGGCAGGGTCCAGCGCGTCCAGGTCGATGCCGGAGCGCTCGGTGCCGACGGTTCCGGTCGTGCCGGACGAGGACGCGGGCGTGGACGTCGGGGAGGTCTGTGTCATGCGTCTCAGGCTACGGCCTCCCCCCGACGTCCCGGTGCCCTGCTGGGGCATGATGGGCCCATGCGCGTTCACCTCGCCGCGGACCACGCCGGCTACGAGCTCAAGACCCATCTCGTCGAGCACCTCGAGGCCGCGGGGCACGACGTCGTCGACCACGGGGCCCACACCTACGACGCGCAGGACGACTACCCGTCGTTCTGCTTCGCGGCGGGCGAGGCGGTCGCCGCCGAGCCGGGCTCGCTCGGCGTCGTGATCGGCGGATCGGGCAACGGGGAGCAGATCGCGGCCAACAAGGTCGTCGGGGTGCGGGCCGCGCTCGCGTGGAACCTCGAGACCGCCCGCCTCGGCCGCCAGCACAACGACGCGAACGTCGTCGCGGTGGGTGCGCGCCAGCACTCGGTCGACGAGGCCGTCGAGCTCGTCGACGCGTTCCTCGCCGAGCCGTTCAGCGGCGACCCGCGCCACCAGCGCCGGATCGACCAGCTCGCGGCGTACGAGGCGACGCGCGGCACCTCCGCCTGACGTGCCCGAGGGGCACACCGTCCACCGGCTCGCGCGCGCGTTCGGCGAGCTCTTCACGGGCGAGACGCTCGCCGTGAGCAGCCCGCAGGGCCGGTTCGCCGCGGGCGCGGCCGTGCTCGACGGGCACGTCCTCGTCGCGAGCGAGGCGTGGGGCAAGCAGCTCTTCCTCGGGTTCGCCGACCCGACGCTCCTCGGTCGGGGGGCCGCCGGACGGCCCGACGACGTGCGCTGGCTCCGCGTCCACCTCGGCCTCTACGGCGCCTGGACGTTCGCGGGCGACGGCAGCACCGCCGTCGTGCACGCGATCGGTGCCCCGCGGCGCCGCATCGGGGAGCGCGAGACGGTCCCGGCGGGGCCGGGCGCACCCGAGCCTGCGCCCGACGACGCGTGGTCGCCCCCGCCGCCCCGCGGCGCGGTGCGCGTGCGGCTCGTGGGGGCGCACGCCGTCGCCGACCTCACCGGGCCGACGGCGTGCGAGGTGGTCACGGCCGAGGAGAAGCGTGCCGTCGAGGACCGGCTCGGGCCCGACCCGATCCGCGACGCCGCTCCCGACGAGGGCGACCCGCGCGAGCAGTTCGCCGCCGCCGTGCGGCGCTCGCGCAGCGCGGTGGGGCTGCTCCTCATGAACCAGGACGTCGTCGCCGGCGTCGGCAACATCTACCGCGCGGAGTCCCTGTTCCGCGCGCGGCTCGACCCGATGCGCCCCGGTCGTGACGTGCCCACCGAGGACCTGCGCGCGCTGTGGGACGACCTCGTCGTGCTCATGCGCGACGGCACCCGGACGGGGGCCATCGTCACGACCAAGCCCGAGGACCGCGACGACGCGGCGACCACGACCGACGTGGTCGAGACGCCGCCCGGGCGCCGCCGCGTGCGGCAGAACACCGACGACGCGCCCGACGCCGTCCCGGCGGAGGACGCGTTCTACGTCTACCACCGGGACGGGCTGCCGTGCCGCGTGTGCGGCACGCCCGTGCTGCTCAAGGAGCTCGCCGGCCGCAACCTCTACTGGTGCGGCGTCTGCCAGGGCTGAGCCTCAGAAGACCCAGCTGCACACCGGGGCGACGGGCCAGCCGAACGCCGCGCCAGCGCGGGCGAGGGCGCCGGGGGAGTGCTCGGTGACGAGACCCGCGGCGCCGAGGGCTGCGAGCGACGTCCCGCCGAGGTACGCGGCGCCGAGCTCGCGCACGTCCAGCGAGAGGTCCGCGGCGTCCTCGGTGCGCTCGGCCGTCGCGTCCCCGAAGGCTCCGGCCCGCAGCCGCCAGCGGCCCGCGTTGTGCGGCAGGCGCCCGTCCGTCACGTGCAGGACGACGTCCACGTCCGCCGCGTAGCGCCGCGCGGTCAGCGCGGCCGGCACGTCCACGACGCGCACCCAGAGGTTGTCCGCGAGGCGCGGTGACGCGGAGCGCGGGTCCACGAGGAGGCTCGTGACGACGTCGTCGACCGGCAGCATGAAGGGCGTGACCTCGTGCGTGAGGTCGAGGTCGGTGAGCACGCCCCACAGCGCGCGTGCCGCCGCGGCGTCCAGCGCGACGACCTCGCCCGTGCTCACGGGCCCGCGCGGCCCGGTGACCTCCCAGGACAGCTTGCGGTGGAACCGTGCGTACCCGCGCGGCTCGCCGTCGAGCTCGACGATCGCGATGCGCGTGGGCTCGCGGTCCTTGCGCCACACCTTCGCGTCGTCCCAGAACGTGGCCTGGAGCTCGGAGGTCTCGCGGGTCGCCCAGCCCGGGCGGTTGATTCCCGCGCCCTGGCCGGTCGGGTCGGCGCCGGCCTGCTCGTGCAGCGCGGCGACGAGCGCGCCGTGGCGCTCGCGGTCGGCCCGCTCGATGCGCACGGTGTGGCGCTCGGCACCGGGGACGTCGCGCAGCGCGGCGCCGCGCGGCACGGTGAGGCGGACGTCGTCGGCGGCCTTGCCGTAGCCGAAGCGCCCGTAGATGGCCGCCTCCGCCGCGAAGAGCGCGGACACGGGCTCGCGGCGCTCGCGGCACCGCGCGAGGTGCGTGTCGATCATGGCGGAGAGGATCCCGCGGCGGCGGTGCCCGGGGTGGACGCCCACCCACGTGAGGCCGGCGACCGGCGCGGTCGCGCCGGGGACGGGGAACCGCGCGAACGGGTACGAGGCGTGCATGCCCACGAGCTCTCGACGCACGGGCCGCGCGCCGTCGACGGGCGGCGCGTCGTCGTCCTCGTGCTCGACCGTCACGCCGAGCGTGCGCTCCCACGTGAGGGGGAACGGGAGGTCGACGAGCTCGTCGACCTCGACCGGGGAGGGGAACGTCGTGGTGTCCAGCTCGAGCACGTCGCGGAGGTCGGACGCCGAGAGGGGGACGAGCTCGTAGCCGTCGGGGAGGCGCGCGGGGCGGTGGTCGTTCATGGCCTCGATCCTCCTGGCTCGGCACGCGTCGCGCCAGGACAAATGCGGCGGCTAGGGTCGGGACCCATGGCACGACGCACGGGAGGCTCGACCGCGGACCGGCCCCGGGTCGGCGACACCGGCACGGACCGCACGGCGCTCGCCGCCGAGTACGCGGGCGCCGTGCTCGCGCTCGTCCGGCGCATCCCACCGGCGCGCGCCATGACGTACGGGCTCGTCGCGGAGATCGTCGCCGAGACGCTGAACCGCGGTGGCCCACGCCAGGTCGGGCAGGTCCTCGCGGGGTCGTCCGGCGTGGACGACGACGGAGCGCCGGTCCCGTGGTGGCGCGTCGTCAACGCGGCGGGCTCGCCGCCTGCGCACCACCTCGACGCGGCGCTCACGGAGCT
Organism: Cellulosimicrobium sp. GQ32; assembly: GCF_059758455.1. Taxonomy (NCBI): domain Bacteria; kingdom Bacillati; phylum Actinomycetota; class Actinomycetes; order Micrococcales; family Promicromonosporaceae; genus Cellulosimicrobium; species Cellulosimicrobium sp. GQ32. The sequence continues at coordinate 103,527 of NZ_JCAXEP010000014.1, forward strand.
GCGCGCCGAGGGGTGCCCGCTGTCGCGCGACGGCCGCCGCGTCGACCTGCGCCGCGCGGTCTGGTTCCCCGAGGACGACACCCCCGACCGTTGAGCGCGGGGCAGCCGTCGTCCGAACGACCACGGGACGACGGATGCCCGGCGCTCAGCGAGAGGGGCGGGGCGCGAGGAGCGGGGCGAGCGTCTGCACGGCCGTCGCGTCGCCCTGGACGAGGAGGGTCGTGACCGCGGTCTCGCGCCACGCGGCGAGGTCCCGCGCGATCTTCTCCGGCGGGCCGACGAGCGCGACGTCCTCGACCATCGCCGTCGGGACGGCGGCGGCCGCGAGGTCCTTGCGCCCGGCGAGGTAGTGCGCCTGGATCTCGTCGCACGCCTCAGCGTACCCGAGGCGGTCGAGCGCGTCTCGGTGGAAGTTCGCGCCCTTGGCGCCCATGCCGCCCACGTAGAGCGCGAGGAACGGGCGCACCTGGTCGGCGGCCTGCTCGACGTGCTCGCGTACGACGACCGGGACCGTCGCGCTCACCTCGAACGCGGCCTCGGGAGAACGTTCCGGCGCGCGCCGCGCGAAGCCGTCGGCGAGGAGCTCGCGGAACGTCGCGTCCATGCGGGGCGAGTAGAAGAGCGGGAGCCACCCGTCGGCGATCTCGGCCGCGAGCGCGATGTTCTTGGGCCCCTCCGCGGCGAGGTGGATCGGCAGGTCCGCGCGCAGCGGGTGCACGGTCGAGCGCAACGGCTTTCCCAGGCCCGTGCCCTCGGGCAGGGGGAGCGGGTAGTGCGGACCGGCCGACGTGACGGGGGCCTCGCGGCGCAGGACGTCGCGCACGACCTGGACGTACTCACGCGTGCGGGCGAGCGGCTTCGCGTACGGCTGCCCGTACCAGCCCTCGACGACCTGCGGGCCCGAGACACCGAGCCCGAGGACGAACCGGCCGCCCGAGAGGTGGTCCATCGTCAGCGCGGCCATCGCGGTGGCGGTCGGGGTGCGGGCGGAGAGCTGCGCGACGGCGGTCCCGAGTCGGATCCGGGACGTGCGCGAGCCCCACCACGCGAGCGGTGTGAAGGCGTCGGAGCCGTAGGCCTCCGCAGTCCACACGGAGTCGACGCCGAGGTGGTCGGCCGCGACGATCGCGTCCTGGATGCCGTCCGGGGGACCGGCCGACCAGTAGCCGGTGTGGATGCCGAGACGCATGCGGGCTCCTCCTCGTCGAGGGTCGTCGTACGGGTGCGCCCGCGTACCGGGCGCCGAGCCGGGGCGTGGTGCGCGGGTGCGGGCGGTACCCGGTCGCGCGCCGGGCAGGGGGTATCCGGTACGCGGAGTCTCGGGTACCGCCCTGCTCCAGACTAGCGGATCCGGCGGGCTCGGTCGGCGAGGGTGTTGAGGAGCGCCGCCGCGGTCCCGGCGTCGTCGACCGTGACCACGAGCGCGCGGCCGCCCGTACGCTCGACGCGCAGCGACTCGCCGGCGCGCACGATGATGCCCACGGCGCCGTCCCGACCGGCGCGCCAGCCCCAGCCGCCGAAGTCGCGCATCGGTGAGACGTCGGCGACGTCGGCCCGCACCACCTCGTCGACCGGGACACGCGTGCGGGGGAACCCCAGCGTCGACCGGACCGAGAGCCCGCCCTCGTCGACGCGCACGACCCACGACATCATCGCGGCGAGCAGCAGTCCCAGGACCACCGGCACGAGGAGGAGCGCCCACTCGCGCAGGACGAGCGCCAGGACCGTGGTGAGGACGATCGCGCCCATCGCGACGAGCACCGTCGGCCCGCCGCTCACGCGCCCGACCCAGGCCGCCCGCTCGCCCGGCCGGAGCGCGACCCGGGGCGCGTCCTCGGGCACCCCGGCGTCGGTCGGGTCCGGGCGGTCGCCCGGGACCAGCACCCCGACCGCGACGCCCACGAGGAGACCGGTACCCAGCGCGACGGCCGTGACGGCGCCCAGCCCGCCGACGTCGTGGGCGTCGGCGAGGCCGCGCTGGATCCAGAGCGACCCGAGGGTGAGGACCGCGAGCATGACGGGGAGCCCGACGGCGACCCCCGCGGCGACGCGCCGGTTCGCCGCCGACCGCCCCAGGAACGCCGTCATCGCCGCGAACCCCGCGGAGGCGACCAAGCCCAGGGCGGCGCTCCCCGCGACCGCCGCGCCGAGCGGCGCGAAGCCGTCCGCGCCGCCGGTGCCCCAGTGGATCGCCACGGGGTCGGGGAGGTCCGCCGACCAGCTGAGGGCGACGAACGCCGCGACCACGGTGACGACCACCCCCGCCGCGCCGACGGCGAGCGCGAGCGTGCGGTGGTCGTCCGGGCGACCGTCCTCGGTCGGTCGTCCGGGCGAGCGGCGCGGGGCGGCTGGGGTCATCGGAGGGCCTCCTTCACGAGGGTCAGGACGGTCTCAGGCGGCAGGGCGAGGGCGCGGGCCTCGGCCGCGACACGGTCGACGGCGGCGCGCAGCGACGTGAGGTCGACGGCAGCGGGTGCCGTGACGACGGCGCCGCGCCCGCGACGGAGGTCGACGAGGCCCTCGTCACGGAGCTCCTGGTAGGCGCGCAGCACGGTGTGCACGTTGACGTCGAGCGCCTCGGCGAGCTCACGGGCCGCGGGGAGCCGCTCGCCCGGGGCGAGCCGCCCCTGGACGACGCCCAGGCGCACCTGGGCGACGAGCTGAGCGAACAGCGGCTCGTCGGCCTGCGGGTCGATGCGGAACATCACGAGTCCAGTCTAGTTGTTCTAGGGCAACTAGAACAAAGACGTCCGACGACGGGGCCGCCGTCGTTCCCGACGGCGGCCCCGCGTCCGTGGGCTCAGATGACGTACTCGATGAGGAGCGACGGGTCCTCGACGGCGTCCCGCGCCGCGGGCGCGGCGGCGGGCGTGCGGATCTTCGCCGGGACCCCGACCGCGACCGCCCCGGCGGGCACGTCCTTCACGACGACGGCGTTGGCCCCCACCTGCACGTCGTCGCCGATCCAGACCGGCCCGAGGATCTTGGCGCCTGCCCCGACGACGACACGGTCCCCGAGCGTCGGGTGCCGCTTGCCGCGCTTCATCGACCGCCCGCCGAGGGTGGACGTGTGGAAGAGCACCACGTCGTCGCCGACGACCGCCGTCTCGCCCACGACGACCCCCATGCCGTGGTCGATGAACAGGCGCCGGCCGATGCGCGCGCCGGGGTGGATCTCCACGCCGGTCAGCGCCCGCGCCGCCTGCGAGACGAGGCGTGCCGGGAGGCGCAGCAGAGGCTCGCGCCACATGCGGTGCGCGAGCCGGTAGGCCCACACGGCGTGCACGCCCGGGTACGCCAGCGCGACCTCGAGGCGGCTGCGGGCGGCGGGGTCCCGCCGCCGGGCCGCCTCGAGGTCCTCGCTGAGCACGCGCACGAACCGGCGCAGCCGGTAGCCGGCCGTCCGGTGGTGGGGACGCGGGTCGGTCACGTCAGTCCAGCAGGTCGGCGTAGAGCACGGAGGACAGGTAGCGCTCACCGAACGAGGGGATGATCGTCACGATGAGCTTGCCCGCGTTCTCGGGGCGCGCGGCGAGCTGGAGCGCGGCGGCGATCGCGGCGCCGGACGAGATGCCGACCAGCAGCCCCTCCTCCTTCGCGGCGCGGCGCGCGAACTCGACCGCGGTCTCGGCGTTGACGTCGATCACCTCGTCGTAGACCGAGGTGTCGAGGATCTCGGGCACGAAGTTCGCGCCGATGCCCTGGATCTTGTGCGGGCCGGGCTGGCCGCCGTTGAGGATGGCCGACTCCTCGGGCTCGACCGCGACGATCTGCACGCCGGGCTTGCGCTCCTTGAGCACCTGGCCGACGCCCGTGATCGTGCCACCGGTGCCGATCCCCGCGACGACGATGTCGACGGCGCCGTCCGTGTCGGCCCAGATCTCCTCCGCCGTCGTGCGGCGGTGGATCTCGGGGTTGGCCTCGTTGGCGAACTGACGCGCGAGGATCGCGCCCTCGCGCTCGGCGACGACCTCGTCCGCGCGGTTGACCGCGCCCTTCATGCCCTCGGACCCCGGCGTCAGGATGAGCTCGGCACCGAACGCACGGAGCAGCGCGCGCCGCTCCTTCGACATCGTCTCGGGCATCGTCAGCACGACGTCGTAGCCGCGTGCGGCGCCGACCATCGCGAGCGCGATGCCGGTGTTGCCGGAGGTCGCCTCGACGATCGTCCCGCCCGGCTTCAGCTCGCCCGACGCCTCCGCGGCGTCGATGATCGCCACGCCGATGCGGTCCTTCACCGAGTTCGCCGGGTTGTAGAACTCGAGCTTGCCCACGACGGTGGCGCCGAGGCCGTCCGTGAGCTTGTTGAGACGGACCAGGGGGGTGTTGCCGACGAGCTGCGTGACGTCGTCGTAGATGCGTGCCATGTCTTCCTCTTCTGTCGACGGCTCGGGGTGAGCCGGGGGTGGGGGTACCGATCAGGGGACGGGGGCCGTCGCGTCCCGCGGCCACGGTGCCCAGCGTCTCCCGGGGACGCTGCGGGCGCGCGCGGACGACGGCGGCGGCTCGTGCGGACGGACGGCCGGGATGCGGCGCGCAGAGGCGCGCGGGGCGGCGGGCGTCAGCGACAGCCGAGACAGCGACAACAGGAGACGCGCGACGTGGCGCGCTGCAGCGGTGCGGGACGCGCGATCGTCGCGGTCATTCCTCGCTCCTCCTGGTCGGTCGCGCCGCGGTCGCCCGGAGGCCCGGGCTGCGGGCGGCGCGTGTGATCCCGAGGCTATCGGTCCGCGTCCGGACCCTGCAACGCCGTCCACGAGGCGGTCGCCCGGTCGGGGGCGGGCGGGACGACGACGAGGGGCGCCCCGCCGGCCTGGCAGGGCGCCCCTCATGACGTTCGACATCCACGTCCGGGACGGAGCCGGGACGTGCGGGAGCGGGCGACGGGAATCGAACCCGCGTAGCCAGTTTGGAAGACTGGGGCTCTACCATTGAGCTACGCCCGCGCGGGCCGTGGGACCGGGATCCGGGCTCCCCGGCCGGAGGGCCGAGGACCGGCGCGGCGCCGACCTGCGGCCGCAACCTTAGCAAACCCCGGTGGCTCTGCCCGCCGCCTGCCCGCCGCCTGCCACGGTGGCGTCCCGCGTCGACGAGGGTGCCCTCACCCGCCAGTACACTTGCCCTGGCCCGCCGCCGCGGCGGGCGACGGGGTGTGGCGCAGGTTGGTAGCGCGTCCGCTTTGGGAGCGGAAGGTCGCAGGTTCAAATCCTGTCACCCCGACCTTCGCGCGGCGCCCCTCGGGGGCGTCGCGGGGCGTCGTCGACGCCCGGGCCGTCGCGTCGGCCCCGTCCTCGAGAGGTGCCCGTGACCCCGACCACACCCGCGTCCGGCCCGGCGACCGGGGTCACGCTCGCGGCCCTGGTCGCGGCGGGCAGCGGTGCGGTGCTGTCGCTCCAGGGGCGGCTCAACGGCGACCTCGCGGCCGCCGGGACCGGACCCGTGGTCGCCGCCTGGCTCTCCTACGTCGGGACCTTCCTCGCGACCGTGCTCGTGGTGGTCGCCCGCCGCCGTGTCCGCTCCACGCTCCACGTCCTGCGCACGTCCGCGTCCTGGTGGTGGTTCGCGGTCGGGCTGTGCAGCGTCCCGATCGTCGTCGCCATGGCCGCCGGGGTCCCGCTCGTCGGCGTCGCGGTCGCGTCCGTGTGCTCGGTCGCCGGCCAGACGGTCGCGGGTCTCGCGCTCGACGCGCGCGGCGTCGGGCTCCCCGCCCCGCTGCGGCTCACCGCGCGCCGGGCCGCCGCGGGACTCGCGGCGCTCGTGGGCCTGGGCGTCGCGGTGCTCGGCGGCGCGACGACCGACGCGGGGTGGGGCGCCGTCCTCGCCGGCGTCGCGCTGTTCGTCGGCGGCGCCGTCCTGTGCGGGCAGCAGGCCGGGAACGGCCGGGTCACGCAGCTCACGGGCGACCCGGTCGTCGCGACCCTCACCTCGGTCACGGGCGGGCTCGTCGGCATCTCCGTCGTCTGCGCGCTGGCCGTGCCCCTCGGCGGGCTCGACGGCGTCACGCTGCCCGGGCAGTGGTGGCTCTACCTGGGCGGCCCGCTCGGGACGCTCGTCACCGTGGCGGCCGCGTACGCGGTGCGCCACCTCGGCACGTTCGTCCTCACGATCGCCGTCGTCGGCGGCCAGATGGTCATGGCCGCGCTGCTCGACGTGCTCGGCGTCGTCGGGCTGCGGTGGCAGACCGTCGTCGCGACCGCCGTCGTCGGGCTCGCCGTCGTCCTGGTGGTCCAGCGCCCGGGTCCGCGCACGTCGGCCTGACCGCTGCGCTTGACCGCTCGCGTACCATGGAACGGTTGCCCGTACGCCTGCGTGCGGAGCCGTCCCCGGCCGGACGCCGGCCCACCCCGATCAGTTGGAGATCATCGAAGTGAAGAGCGCCGTCGAGACCCTGGACCCCACCAAGGTCAAGCTGACCGTCGAGGTGGAGTACGACGAGCTCAAGCCGAGCATCGAGCACGCCTACCAGCACATCGCGGAGCAGGTGAACATCCCCGGCTTCCGCAAGGGCAAGGTCCCGCCGCGCGTGATCGACCAGCGCGTCGGCTGGGGCGCCGTCATCGAGCACGCCGTCAACGACGGCCTGTCCGGCTTCTACCGCCAGGCCGCGAGCGAGGAGAGCCTGCGCCCGCTCGGCCAGCCCGAGGTCGAGGTCACCGAGATCCCGGCCAAGGCCGGCGAGGGCCAGCTGGTCTTCACCGCCGAGGTCGAGGTCCGCCCCGAGATCACGCTGCCCGCCCTCGACTCGCTCGCCATCACGGTCGAGCCCGCCGAGGTCACCGACGAGGACGTCACCGAGCGCCTCGACGCGCTGCGCGAGCGCTTCGGCACCCTCGTCGGCGTCGACCGTCCCGCGGCCGAGGGCGACTTCGTCGTCCTCGACCTCAAGGCCGAGATCGACGGCGAGGAGGTCGACTCCGTCTCCGGCGTCAGCTACCAGATCGGCTCGGGCAACATGCTCGAGGGCCTGGACGAGGCGCTGACCGGCCTCTCGGCCGACGAGACGACCACGTTCAACGCCCCGCTGGCCGGTGGTGAGCACGAGGGCAAGGAGGCGTCCGTCACCGTCACGGCGACGTCCGTCAAGCAGCGCGACCTGCCCGAGGCGGACGACGACTTCGCCCAGCTCGCGTCCGAGTTCGACACGCTCGAGGAGCTCACCGCGGACCTGCGCGAGCAGGTCGCGAGCATCAAGACCTCGAACCAGGCCGTCGCCGCGCGCGACGAGCTCCTCAAGGCGCTGGGCGAAGCCGTGGAGATCCCCGTCCCGTCGGGCGTCGTCGAGGCCGAGGTGCACCGTCACCTCGAGTCCGAGGGTCGTCTGGAGGACGAGACGCACCGTGCCGAGGTCACCGTGGAGGCGACCGACGCCATCCGTAACCAGATCCTGCTCGACACCCTCGCCGAGCAGCTCGAGATCAAGGTCGCGCAGAACGAGCTCCTCGAGTACCTCGTGAGCGCGTCGCGCCAGTACGGGATGGACCCGAACCAGTTCATCCAGTCGCTCGACCAGGGCGGGCAGATCCCGGCGATGGTCGGCGAGGTCGCGCGCTCCAAGTCGCTCGCCGTCGCGCTGCGCCAGATCGAGGTCAAGGACTCCGCCGGCAACGTCGTCGACCTCACCGAGTTCATCGGCTCGGACGACGAGGACGCCGCCGCGGACGAGTCGGTCGAGGACGTCGCGGCCGAGCCCGTCGAGGAGGCCCTCGTCGACGACTCCGCCGACGCCGCCGCCGAGGCGCCGGTCGAGGACGACGAGAAGGACGCGACGAAGGCCTGACACGGCACCGGCCGTCCGGCCGGAGCAGGTCGCACGACGGCCCGCACCCTCCGCGCGAGGGGGCGGGCCGTCGTCGTGCCGGTGCCGTGACGGCGTGCACCGGCCGCGTGGTGCGCCGTCAGCGAAAACGCGCGCTATCGGGACGAACGCCGGGCACGGACCGCGTTAGGGTCACTTGCAGCACGGCTGGACCGGGACACCCTCCCGGTACCGGCCAGGGCAGCGCAGGCGGGGGCGACCCGCGGGAGCGACGAAGGAGATGGAAGTGAACGAGCTGTACCTGCCGTCCGATGCGACGGCCCCGGTCAACCGCGCCGAGGGTCCGGGCTTCGGACTCAACGACTCCATCTACAACCGGCTCCTCAAGGAGCGCATCATCTGGCTCGGCTCGGAGGTGCGCGACGAGAACGCGAACGCCATCTGCGCGCAGATGATGCTGCTCGCCGCGGAGGACCCGGAGAAGGACATCTGGCTCTACATCAACTCTCCCGGCGGGTCGATCACGGCCGGGATGGCGATCTACGACACCATGCAGTACATCCAGCCGGACGTCGCGACGATCGCCATGGGCATGGCGGCCTCGATGGGGCAGTTCCTGCTCTCGTCCGGCACCAAGGGCAAGCGGTACGCGACGCCGCACGCGCGCGTCATGATGCACCAGCCCTCGGGCGGCATCGGCGGCACGGCGACCGACGTGCGCATCAACGCACAGCTCATCATGCACATGAAGCAGGTGCTCTCCGAGCTGACGGCCGAGCAGACCGGCAAGCCGCTCGAGCAGATCCTCAAGGACAACGACCGCGACAGCTGGTTCACGGCCGAGGAGGCGCTGGAGTACGGCTTCATCGACCACGTCGTCACCAACGCGTCGTCCGTGACCGGCGGCGGCGGCACCACGGGTTCCTGACCCCGCACCGGACACCAGACTTCACCGAGGAGAACCCGTGAGCTTCAGCGCCGAGTCCCAGTACCTGTCCACCGCGCAGCGCCTCGCCGGCGCGGGCGCGCGCCCCGGCGGCATCGCGCTGCCGGGCGGCGCGCCGTCGGCCCGCTACGTGCTCCCGCAGTTCGAGGAGCGCACCGCGTACGGCTTCAAGCGGCAGGACCCTTACACCAAGCTGTTCGAGGACCGCATCATCTTCCTGGGCGTCCAGGTCGACGACGCGTCCGCGGACGACGTCATGGCCCAGCTCCTCGTGCTCGAGAGCCAGGACCCCGACCGCGACGTCATCCTCTACATCAACTCGCCGGGCGGGTCGTTCACCGCGATGACCGCGCTCTACGACACGATGCAGTACATCAAGCCGCAGATCCAGACGGTCTGCCTGGGCCAGGCGGCCTCCGCCGCGGCCGTCCTGCTCGCCGCCGGACAGCCGGGCAAGCGCCTCGCGCTCCCGAACGCGCGCGTGCTCATCCACCAGCCCGCGATGGAGGGTGGCGGCTACGCGCAGGCGTCGGACATCGAGATCCACGCGAACGAGCTCATCCGCATGCGGGAGTGGCTCGAGGACACGCTCGCGCTGCACTCGGGCAAGTCGGTCGAGCAGGTCCGCCAGGACATCGAGCGCGACAAGATCCTCACCGCCGAGCAGGCGAAGGAGTACGGCCTCGTGGACCAGGTCCTCGAGAGCCGCAAGGCCGTCGCGGTCAACAAGCCCTGACCGTGACCGCCCGACCAGCATGACCTCACGCCGCGCCGTCGTCCCCCGCCGGGGGACGGCGGCGCGACACGTTGCGCCCCGTACGGGGAGCCCACCTGACAACGAGGGCCCCGTGGTGTGGAATGGGGAGCAGGACTCGCTCGGCCGTGCCCGGGCCCCGCGCCGTCGAACCCGACGGCAGGAGGCCTCGGCACCGGGACAAGGAGACGCGTAGTGGCTCGTATCTCAGACGGCGCCGACCTGCTGAAGTGCTCGTTCTGCGGCAAGTCGCAGAAGCAGGTCAAGAAGCTCATCGCGGGCCCCGGGGTGTACATCTGCGACGAGTGCATCGACCTGTGCAACGAGATCATCGAGGAGGAGCTCGCCGAGGCGACAGAGCTCGGCCTCACGGAGCTGCCCAAGCCCAAGGAGATCTTCGAGTTCCTCGAGCAGTACGTCATCGGCCAGGACGCCGCGAAGCGGGCCCTGGCCGTCGCCGTCTACAACCACTACAAGCGCGTCCAGGCGGGCGAGCAGTCCAAGCCGTCGAGCCCG
>NZ_JCAXEP010000015.1:0-106852 GCF_059758455.1 Cellulosimicrobium sp. GQ32
GCCCAGTCCGACCGAGAGCACGAGGGACCTGGGCGTCGTGGCGTGATAGGCCCCCGTCGAGTGCGTGAGACGTGCGTCTCGAACTGCTTCGGAGGGGCGCCGTCTCTCCTGCACTCCCGCGCTCGTCCCACGATGTGAGAGCGCTCCCAGCAAGTTACTGACAAGGCAGTCAGTTGTGCCCTAGGCTCCCCGCACCGGCGCGACGTCGCGCCGGCGTCGGTGCGTTGCGCCGACCCCCTGTTCGAAGGAGAACACCCACCGTGACCCTCTCGACGACCATCCCCGGCGCGGGCAGACCGGCTCGTCGCGCCCGTGCCGCCGGCGCCGGCGTGGCGGCGCTCGCCGTGGCCGCGACGGGCGTGGCGCTCGGTGCGCCCGCCACGGCCGCCCCGGCCACCGATCCCGACCTCGGACCGAACGTCGTCTTCATCGACGACTCGTGGTCGGTGGACCAGATCAACACCTACCTCGCGTCGATCAACGACGAGGCGGAGTTCAGCCAGGACCGCCACGCCGTGTTCTTCGAGCCCGGCGTCTACGGCGACGCGTCCGGCGCGAACGACCCGGCGACGGCGACCGGCATCGTCAACGCGGAGGTCGGCTACTACACCGCGATCGCCGGCCTCGGCGCGCAGCCCGACGACGTGCTCATCAACGGCGCGCTGAGCGTGCAGCCGGTCGTGAGCTGCCCGAACAACCCGTGGAGCTGCCAGGACCCGGGCTCGCTCACGCGCTTCTGGCGCTCGCTGAGCAACGTCGCGATCAACCCGATCCAGCGCCCGGTCGACGAGGACGTGAACCGCCCGTTCCCGGCGGGAATCACCGACCCGCACCAGCTCCGGTTCGCGGTGTCGCAGGCCGCGCCGCTGCGCCGCGTCGACATCCAGGGCGACCTCACGGTCTTCGGCCGCTTCGGCGAGTACGCGAGCGGTGGCTACCTCGCCAACTCGCGCGTCTCGGGCCGCCTCGTGACCGGCTCGCAGCAGCAGTGGTACACGCGCAACTCCGAGGTCGGCACCTGGGACGGCGGCGTGTGGAACATGGTCTTCTCCGGCGTCGAGGGCGCCCCGGCCACGGATTTCGGACCCCGGCCCGACGGCACCGCCGGCAACAAGACGACGCTCGACACGACCCCGCTGAGCCGGGAGGCGCCGTTCCTCTTCCGTGACGGCGAGGACCTCGCCGTGTTCGTGCCGAACGCGCGGACCGAGACGCGCGGCGTCGACTGGTCGACCGACGCGGACGCGGGCCAGAAGCTGTCCCTCGACGCCTTCTTCGTCGCCCACGAGGGCGACTCGGCGGCGGAGATCAACGCGGCCCTCGCGACCGGCAAGCACCTCCTGCTCACGCCCGGCGTCTACCACCTCGACGAGGCGATCCGCGTCGAGAACCCCGACACGGTCGTGCTGGGCCTCGGCTACGCGTCGCTCGCCCCGATGTCGGGCACCGCGGCGCTGGAGATCGGCGACGTCGCGGGCGTCAAGGTCGCGGGCATCACGGTCGACGCCGGACCGGTCGAGTCGGACGTCCTCGTGCGCGTCGGTCCGGCGGACGCGCACGTGGCGGACGCCACCGACCCGACGACGCTCACCGACGTGTTCGTCCGCGTCGGCGGGCCGTGGGTCGGCAAGGCGACGACGAGCATCGAGGTCAACAGCGACCACGTGCTCATGGACCACATCTGGGCCTGGCGCGGGGACCACGGCGCCGGCATCGGGTGGGACCAGAACACGGGCGACCACGGCGTCGTCGTGAACGGCGACGACGTGACGGCCACGGGCCTGTTCGTCGAGCACTACCAGAAGAACCAGACGATCTGGAACGGCGAGCGCGGCCGCACGGTCTTCTACCAGAGCGAGATCCCCTACGACGTGCCGAGCCAGGCCGCGTTCATGGACGGCGACCGCAAGGGGTTCGCGTCGTACCGGGTGGGCGACCACGTCCGGCGGCACGACGCCGTCGGGCTGGGCGTGTACTCGTTCTTCAACCAGGGCGTGGACGTGCGCGTCGCGAGCGGCATCCAGACGCCGGTCCGCGCGGGCGTGACGTTCCGGTCGATGACGAGCGTCTTCCTCAACGGGTCGGGCGGCATCGACCACGTCGTCAACGACACGGGCGCTCCCGCCGTCGGCTCGTTCGCCTCCCCGCAGGTCGTCGCGTACCCGACCGACCTCCCCGCGGAGGCGGACGTCACGGTCGAGGCCACGACGCGCTGCCTCGCGGGCAGGGCGTACGTGGCGGTCCGGGCGGCCAACGGCGGCGAGGCACCCCTCGCGGTGACGCTCTCGACGCCGTTCGGGTCACGCACCGTCGCGAGCGTCGCCCCGGGCGCGAACGCGTACCAGTCGTTCGCGACGCGCGCGTCGTCCGTCGCCGCGGGCGAGGCGACCGTGCACGTCACGGGCACCGACCAGCCCGCGCACGACGTCACCGCGGCGTACGACGCCGTCGCGTGCGGCTGACGCGCCACCGCTGAGCGCCCGCGGTCCGTCTCCCCGGGGAGGCGGGCCGCGGGCGCGTGCCGGTACCGATTGCGGGACCCCGGGGGCTGGGCAAGGATCGGCGCGTGAGCACGGCCCACCGTCCCTCGCTCCCCCGCGCCGCCGCGGACCGTGGCGCCCGCGCGCTCCACGACCTCGTCGCGACCTGCCTCGCCCTGGCTGCCGTCGTGCTGCTCACCGGGCTCGCACTGCTCGCCCCCGCCGGGACCGCGCACGCCGTCCCCCCGGTGGACGTCGCGGGCGAGATCACGGATCCCGACGGTGTCCTGGGCAACCAGACCGCCGCGGTCCAGGACGCGCTCGACCGCCTCGCGCAGGACACCGACCTCCAGCTCTTCGTCGTGTACGTCCCGAGCTTCGACGGCATGGACGGCGTCGACTGGGCGAACGCCACCGCCAACACGTCCGGGCTCGGCGTCGACGACCTGCTCCTCGCCGTCGCGACCGAGGACCGGCGCTACGGGCTCTCCTACGACAACAACGTGTCCCTCACCGACGCCGAGCTGGACCGGATCTCCGCGGCCGCGGAGGACGAGCTGCGGGACGACGACTGGGCCGGCGCCGCGATCGCCGCGGCCGAGGTAGCGCGCGGAGCGAGCCAGGGCTCCGGGGGAGCGTCCTGGTTCTGGGTCCTGCTCGGGCTCGGCGTGCTCGTCCTCGTGGTCGTCCTGGTCGTGCGCGCGGTCGCCAGACGCCGCCGGACCACCGTTCCGGGCGGGGGTCCGGCGGAGGGTGGCCTCGCGGCCCTGCCCACCGACGAGCTCAACCGGCGCGCGAGCGCCGCCCTCGTCGCGATCGACGACGCCGTGAAGACCTCGGAGCAGGAGCTCGGCTTCGCGCAGGCGCAGTTCGGCCTCGAGGCGACACAGCAGTTCTCCGCGGCGCTCGCCGAGGGCAAGCGGAAGGTCTCCGAGGCGTTCGCGCTCCGTCAGCAGCTCGACGACGACCGCCCCGAGACCGAGCCCCAGGCCCGGGACGCGATGGCCCGCATCGTCGCGCTGTGCGACGAGGTGGCGGAGTCCCTCGACGCCCAGTCCCGCACCTTCGACGAGCTGCGCGACCTCCAGGCGCGCGCCCCACAGGTGCTCGACGAGACCGACCAGCGCGCGAGCGAGGTCCTCGCCCGCGTCGAGCCCGCGCGCGCGACCCTCGAGGGCCTCGCCCGCACGTACCCACCGACGTCGCTCGCGTCCGTCGCGCAGAACCCCGACCAGGCGCAGGCGCTCGTCGCGAACGCCCGCGAGTCCGTCGCGCGGGGTCGCGAGGCGCTCGCCGGCAAGGACCGCGCGACGGCGGTCGCGCTCGCGCGCGCCGCGCAGAACGCCGTCGGGCAGGCGGTCACGCTGCTCGACGCCGTCGACCGGGCGGGCGCGGACCTCGCCGAGTCAGGTCCGCGCCTCGACAAGGGGCTGGCCTCCATCACCTCGGACATCGCCGACGCCGGCCGGCTCGCCCCCGCGGACCCCGCCGTGGCCCCGGCCCTCGCGGAGGCGCAGGCGGCCGCGACGGCGGCGGGTGCGGCGCGCGACGGCGGCGATCCCCTCGCCGCGCTGCGGCGCCTCACCGCGGCGGAGGCTGCGCTCGACGCCGCGCTCACGCCGTTCCGCGAGCGGGCCGAGCAGGCCGCGCGCGCGAACGCGCTCCTGCGCGACACGCTCGCTCGCGTCGACGCCCAGGTCCGCGCGACGAACGACTTCATCGAGACCCGGCGCGGCGCCGTCGGGCCCGAGGCGCGCACCCGGCTCTCGGAGGCGATCCGCCTGCTCGGCGAGGCCCGCGCCCTCCAGCCGACCGACCCCGTCGCCGCGCTCGACCGCGCGCAGCAGGCCGACGCGCAGGCCCAGTCCGCCGCGCAGCGCGCCCAGCAGGACGCGTCGAGCTGGCAGTCGTCGCAGGGCGGCGGGATGTTCGGCGGTGGTGGCGGCGGGAGCAACGTCGGGGGCATGGTGCTCGGCGGCATCCTGCTCGACTCGATCCTGCGCGGCGGCGGGGGCGGCCGGTCCGGCGGCTTCGGGGGCGGGAGCTTCGGCGGCGGTTCCGGGGGCGGAGGCTTCGGCGGCGGCCGGGTGGGCGGGCGCTCCGGCGGCCGGTCGTCGGGCGGTCGCTCGGGCCGCGGCGGGCGCTTCTGACGCGGACCGCACGCACCCGCGACCAGACCGGACGAGACGGACGAACGACACCAGCAGAGCACCACCGACCAGCACGAGACGGCTCACCAGAGAGGGACGACCATGGCGGAGAAGCAGAGCATCTTCGGACGGATCGCGCAGCTCGCCCGCGCGAACATCAACGCGCTCCTGGACAACGCGGAGGACCCGCAGAAGATGCTGGACCAGCTCGTGCGCGACTACACGAACAACATCGCCGACGCCGAGCAGGCCGTCGCGCAGACCATCGGCAACCTGCGGCTCGCGGAGCAGGACTACAACGAGGACGTCGCCGCCGTGCAGGAGTGGGGCCAGAAGGCCGTCGCCGCCTCCGCGCAGGCCGACCGCTACCGGCAGCAGGGTGATACCGCCAACGCCGACAAGTTCGACAACCTCGCCAAGATCGCGCTCGGCAAGCAGATCTCCGCCGAGGGCGAGGTCCGCCAGGCCGAGCCGCTCATCGCGTCGCAGCGCGAGTCGGTCGAGAAGCTCAAGTCCGGCCTCGCGATGATGAAGGACAAGCTCGGCGAGCTGAAGTCCAAGCGCGACTCGCTCGTCGCCCGGCAGAAGAGCGCCCAGGCGCAGCAGACCGTCCAGGGCGCGATCAGCTCCATCAACGTGCTCGACCCGACGAGCGAGATCTCGCGCTACGAGGAGATCGTCCGCCGTGAGGAGGCGCAGGCGATCGGCCAGGCCGAGGTCGCGGCGTCGAGCATCGACTCCCAGTTCGCCGAGCTCGAGACGTCCGGCGAGGCCGTCGAGATCGAGGCCCGGCTCGCGGCCCTCAAGCAGGGCTCGTCACCCGCCCCGCAGGTGTCGCCCACTCAGGTCACGCCCGCGATCGAGTCCGGAACCACCACCCAGGACGCGCCCACCTCCGACTGGTGACGCCCGCGCAGGGTCGGCCGAGGTAGAGCCGTGGTCACGCGAGATAGAGCCGTGGTCACGCGAGGTAGAGCCGTGGTCACGCGAGGTAGAGCCGTGGTTCTTGTGCTCGACGGCGCGTGGTCGGCCTGGGTGGTCGGGGTGGGTGGTGGTGCCGCGTCGACCATCCGCCGCTCGTTCCTCGCGTCGCTCGCGCGTTCTCGGTCGGGATCGTCCTGCGTTCGCCGGCTCACTCCGGACGATCCCTCGTTCCGGGCCCGCCACGACGCGGCACCACCACCTACCCCGCCCGGCGTCGTCCCACCCTGGTCGCCGGGCACCCGCACGACCGCGTGGACGCTCGACGGCTGCGCCCTGACCGCGGGCGCGACCGTCGTCGTGCACGACCGGGGTTCTGCTTCGCAGACCAGAGTTCTACCTCATGCGACCACGGCTCTACCTCGCGCGACCAGAGCTCTACCTCGCGCGACCAGGGCTCTACCTCGCGCGACCAGGGCTCTACCTCGCGCGACCAGGGCTCTACCTCGCGCGACCAGGGCTCTACCTCGTGCGACCACGGCTCTACCTCGCGCGACCAGGGCTCTACCTCGCGACCGCGGTTCTCCCTCGTGGGGGGCGGCGACGTCGGGTCAGGCCGGGACGCGCTGATCGGCGGTCGCGCGGACCTCGGCGACGAACGCCTCGGCGAGACGACGACCGCCGTCGAGGATCTCCGGCGCGTGCGCGTCGAAGCCGGCCAGCGCGTCGTCGGTGTCGACGTCGTCGAACGCGTCGCACCACGCCTCGAAGCCCGCACGCGTCGCCTCGGGGTGGAACTGGACGCCGAGCGCCGAGCCGAGGCGGAACGCCTGGTAGGGGTACATGTTGGACGACCCGAGCCAGACGGCGCCGGAGGGAAGGTCGACGACGGCGTCGGCGTGCATGCTCGTCACGTACCGCACCGGCGCGTCGCCCGCGGCGGGCACCGAGAGCGCGGAGAGCACGGGGTCGGTCTCGGCGTCGGCGCGCCAGAAGACGCGGGTCGCGCCGGCCTCGCGCCCCGGAGGCGCCGCGACCTGGACCTGGCCACCACCGGCGACGGCGAGGAGCTGGGCGCCGAGGCAGATGCCGAGCGCGGGCACGCCGGTCGTCGCCGCGGCGAGCAGGGTCTCGCGCAGCGCGGGCAACCAGGGGGCGCGCTCGTCGTCGTGCGCGGACATGTGCCCGCCGAGGACGACGAGGCCGTCACCGACCTCGTCCGCCGCAGGGACGGTGTCGCCGTCGTACGGGCGCACGACCCGCAGGTCGGCGGCGAGCTGGTCGGCGTAGGCGTCGAGCGTGACGTCCGGGGAGTTCTGGACGACCGTGATCCGGACGGTTCCGGTTGCGGCCGTGGCGTCGGTGTCGTACGTGGTCACGAGGTCCGACGGTACCCACTCCGGGGTACCCCGACGCAAACACCCACGTCGTGGACATGGCAGGCGACCGCCGCGCGGATAGGCTGACCAGCATGTCCGACCTCCAGACCCCCGACGGCCGAGCACTGACGACGCCGCGCCGCACCTACCTCGTCGTCGACGGCGAGAACATCGACGCGACGCTCGGCATGAACGTCCTCGGGCACCGTCCCGCGCCGGAGGAGCGGCCACGGTGGGACCGCATCGTCGAGTTCGCGCGCCAGGCATGGGGCCAGGACGTCACGCCGCTGTTCTTCCTCAACGCGTCGTCGGGCCAGATGCCGATGTCGTTCGTGCAGGCGCTCCTCGCGATGGGCTACCGGCCGATCCCGCTCGCCGGCTCGGGCAGCGAGAAGGTCGTGGACATCGGTATCCAGCGGATGCTCGACGCGATCGTCGACCAGCCGGGCGACGTGCTGCTCGCGAGCCACGACGGGGACTTCCTGCCGCAGGTCGAGACGCTGCTCGACGACCCGGACCGCCGGGTGGGCGTGCTCGCGTTCCGCGAGTTCGTCAACGTCCGCCTCACGGAGCTCGCCGGGCGCGGGCTCGAGGTGTTCGACCTCGAGGACCACGCGGGGGCGTTCACGACCGTCCTGCCGCGCGTGCGCATCATCCCGCTCGAGGAGTTCGACCCGCTGCGCTACCTCTGACGCCCGCCGCCGCGAGCGCCGCCACTCAGGCGTGGAGCTCGCGGTACAGGGGCGTGGGGAACGACGCCGTCACGCCGTCGCCGCCCAGGAGCGCCGCGATGCGCTCGGCCTCCGCGGCGACGGCGCGCTCGGCGTCCGACCCCACGTCCTCGAGCAGGCGGAACGCCGGCTCCCCGCCCGGGCGCACGGCCCACGCCCCGACGATCCGGCCCTCCCACCAGACGGTCGCGCCGGCGTTGCCGATCGTGTCGAAGACCGCGGCCTTGTGCGGGCCGAGGTACCAGTCGCGCGCGGTCCAGCCCATCGTCGTCGGGTCGAGCGCCGGCAGGAGCGCGACGCTCCCCTCCAGCGGGACCTCGTCGCGCCCGGGCAGGTCGGTCCCGCGCAGCATCACGCCGGCCTGCGGGGCCGCGTCGTCCTGCGTGCCGGTCTCGACCTCGACCTCGACGACGTCGAGCGCCGCGAGCGCGGCGCGCGTGTCCCGCTGGTTCCAGCCCGTCCACCACGTCAGGTCCTTGACCGTCGCCGGCCCGAACACCTCGAGCCAGGACCGGGCCAGCGCCGTGCGCGCGGCCGCCTCCTCCATCGCGGGGATACCGCCGGGGAACCAGTCCTCGACGGGCGACCAGACGTGGCGGTTGGACGACCACGACCCGCGCGGCTCGCCCCGCACGACCGCGCCCTCCGCGGAGAGCAGCGCCGTGAGCTGGGACGTCATGGTGCGACGCACGTCCCACGTCTTGGCGGTGGTGGGCAGGAACGCGGTGCGCAGGAGCGGCGCGGCCTTCGACAGGCTCGCGCCGTCCATCGGTCCGTGCTCCGCGAGCGCACCGTGGACCTGGGCCTCGACGGCGGCGAGGAAGGTCGCCGCGTCGTCGACCGGCGGGTCCGTGGGCAGCGTCGCGAGCTCCTTGAGCAGGCGGGCGCGCAGCCGCCGGGCCACCGCGAGCGCCGCGGCCGCGTGCACGACGGGCACCGTCTCGCGCCGCACGACGAACATCGTGCGCCGCATGGCGAGCACCTTGACCAGGGTGCGACGCCGGAACACGGCGTCCCGGACGTCGTCGAGCACGAGGCGGGGGACGCGCGCGAGGACGGAGAGGTAGACGCTCGGGGCGTCCGTGGCGTGCAGGGCGAGCAGCCGGTCGACGACGTCCTCGGGGGTGCGAGCCGCCGGGCGTCCGGGCAGGTCCGTCGTGAGCGCGAGCTGTTGCGCGACGAGCCGCCGTCGCCTCTGGTCCACCGTGATCCGCACGCCCGCCATCCTGCCCGACGCCGCCCACGCGCACCGCGCGGAACCCGCCTCGGGAGCGGGCCACGGTGGAGCCCGTTCCCAGGCGACTCCCAGACCGCGGGAGGACACTGGGGGCATGAGCACCACGCCTGAGGCACGCCTCGTCGTCGTCGACGACGAGCCGAACATCCGCGAGCTGCTGGCCACGTCCCTGCGCTTCGCCGGGTTCGAGGTGCACGCCGCCGCGGACGGGCAGAGCGCCCTGCGGCTCGTGCGCGACGTCGAGCCCGACCTCGTCGTGCTCGACGTCATGCTGCCGGACATGGACGGGTTCACCGTCACGCGCCGCCTCCGCGAGAAGGGGCAGCACACACCCGTCGTCTTCCTCACGGCGAAGGACGACACGCGCGACAAGATCACCGGGCTCACCGTCGGCGGCGACGACTACGTCACGAAGCCGTTCAGCCTGGAGGAGGTCGTGGCGCGCATCCGCGCGGTGCTGCGCCGCACGCACGCCGAGCCCGTGGAGGACGCGGTGCTGCGCTTCGCCGACCTCGAGATGGACGAGGACTCGCACGAGGTCCGCCGGGCGGGCGTCGACATCGACCTGTCCCCCACGGAGTTCAAGCTCCTGCGCTACCTCATGCTCAACGCGGGCCGCGTGCTGTCCAAGGCGCAGATCCTCGACCACGTGTGGCAGTACGACTGGGGCGGCGACGCGAACATCGTCGAGTCGTACATCTCCTACCTGCGCCGCAAGATCGACAACCTCACGGTGCCCGGTCCCGACGGCGAGCCCGTCGCGCTCCCACCGCTCATCCACACCAAGCGTGGCGTGGGCTACCTGCTGCGCCAGCCGCCGACGACCTCATGACGTCCGGCCCCGACCGCACGACCACGGGTTCCCGACCGGTCCCACCGCCCCCTCCCCCATCCCCCGGCTCGGGCACGACGCCCGCCGACCCCGCGCCGTCGGGCACGGGCGACACGCCCGGGGCGGGGGCCCCCGGCTCACCGGGCGACGGCCCGACGGCGGAGCGCCCCTTCGGCCGTCCCGTCCCCACCGAGGGGTGGGGCTGGTTCGCGCGCGTGCCGCTGCGCGCCCGGCTCGTCGCCATCACGGTGCTCCTGCTCGCCGCGGGGCTCGGTCTGGCGTCGGCGGTGACGACGACGGTCGTGTCGAGCTATCTCGTGCGGCAGGTCGACGTGCAGCTCGAGCGGTCCGCGGCCGCGGTCGCGAACATCACGCTGAACGACCGGGCCGGCGCCGGCTCGCAGCTGCCCAGCGACTACTACGTGCTCGTCCGGCCGAAGGGCGGCGAGGAGATCCCCCTCCGGTGGCCGCAGACGGTGAACCTCTACGGCGTCCCGGACATCCCCGCGATGTCCGACCCCGAGGTCGAGGCGAGCCAGAACGAGCCCTTCACCGTGGACTCCGTCGGCGGGACCGATCCTGCCGAGTGGCGCGTCACGACGTTCTTCTTCTACGACAAGTTCAGCGGCGAGCTCGGCGGCACCGCGTTCGTCGCCCTCCCGCTCACCGGCATCCACGAGACGGTCAAGGTGCTGGGCCGCGCGCTCGCGCTCTCGGCGCTGGGGATCGCGCTCGTCGGCGGCGCCGTGGCCTACCTCGCCGTGCACCGCGCGCTGCGCCCGCTGCGCGAGATCGAGGAGACGGCGGCGGACATCGCGGCAGGTGACCTGTCGCGGCGCGTGCGCCCCGCCCCGCCGACGACCGAGGTGGGTTCCCTGGCCGCGTCGCTCAACGCGATGCTCTCCCAGATCGAGGAGGCCTTCGCGGTCCAGGAGGCGTCGGAGGAGCGGATGCGACGGTTCGTGTCCGACGCGAGCCACGAGCTGCGCACCCCGCTCGCGACGATCCGCGGCTACGGCGAGCTGTACCGGATGGGTGCGCTCGACACGCCCGACAAGGTCGACGACACGATGGGGCGCATCGAGGACTCGGCGACCCGCATGGGGACGCTCGTCAACGACCTGCTGGCGCTCGCCCGCCTCGACGAGGGCCGGCCGCTGCGGCACGAGCCCGTGGACCTCGTCTCGCTCGCGCGCGACTCCGCGCAGGACCTGCACGCGCTGGACCCGACCCGGGAGGTCCGGCTGGTAGGCCTGGGCACCGGTGCGAAGGCGCCCGCGGCGCTGCGCGTCGTCGGCGACGAGGACCGGCTGCGGCAGGTGCTCGCGAACCTCGTCGGCAACGTCGCGCGCCACACTCCCGTGGGGACTCCGGTCGAGATCGCGCTGGGCGCCGTGCGCCCCGCGACGCCACCCGACGACGCGCAGGCCGGCTCCCCCGGCACGGTCGCCGTGCTCGAGGTGCGCGACCACGGACCGGGCGTCCCCAGCGACCAGCGCGGCCGGGTGTTCGAGCGGTTCTACCGCGCGGACTCCTCGCGCAACCGGGCGTCGGGCGGCTCGGGCCTGGGCCTGGCGATCGTCGCCGCGATCGCGGGCGCGCACCGCGGTCGGGTGTCGGTGCACGAGACGCCGGGTGGTGGGCTCACCGTCCGCGTCGACCTCCCGCTCGCCTCCTGACGGCCGCGCACCCCGCCCCCCGCCCCACCTGCGGATCTGCTCCTGAGCGCACGACGCGCCGCGCGGAGGCGGCTCCCAGGTTCCCGAGGCACCTCCGAGTGCGGCTACGATGGCGGGTCGTCCCGCGAGACCTAGGCTGGTGGAGAGGCCGTGCGGCGACGCGGGGGCCTCCGCACCAGGCACCACGCCTGGTGACGACCGCCTCCGTCATCTCCTCGTGTCCGTCGAAGTGTCCGTCGAAGAAGGCGAAAGTTCATGGGCGTCTACAGCGCCGACGCACCGCAGTGGTTCCTCTCCTCGTTCGTCCGCAGCGCCCGTGGCGCCGGGGCGACCGCCCCGGACGACGAGGTCCGCGCCGTCGGGCAGGGGCTGCTCGACCGCTGGGACCAGCCGGACCGCCACTTCCACAACCTGCGCCACCTGGCCGACGTGCTCGGCCGGGTCGACGAGCTCTCCCAGGAGACGCACGACCCCGACCTGGTGCGCCTCGCGGCCTGGTACCACGGGGCGATCTTTGACGCCAAGGGCCGTGCGACGTACGCGAACAAGGGCGGCGAGGACGAGTCGGCGAGCGCCGCGCTCGCGAGCGCCGAGCTCACGAGCCTGGGGGTCCCCGAGCCGGCGGTCCGCCGCGTCGCGTACCTCGTGAACGCGCTCGTGCGGCACGCGCCGGACGCGTCGGACTTCGACTGCGCGGTGCTGTGCGACGCCGACCTCGCGATGCTCGCCGCGGAGCCGCAGCGTTACAAGGAGTACCTCAAGGACGTGCGCGACGAGTACGCGCACATCCCGAAGCCCGACTACGTGCGTGCCCGGATCGCGATCCTCACCAAGCTGCTCGACCGCCGGTCGCTCTTCTCGAGCCCGCTCGGCGCCGCGTGGGAGGAGCCCGCGCGACAGAACCTCGACGCCGAGCTCCAGCGGCTGCGCAAGGAGCAGCTCAAGCTGGCAGAGGCGTCGGCGCCGTCCACAGGCCCCGCTTCCTGATCTGTCGTCCACAGGGACGTCGCCGCGCCCGCGGCGCCCGCGGTCCCGTGGCTAGCGTCGTCGTCGCACCGGCACCCGCCGCGTGCGGGACGGCCCGCGGGCCGACGAGACGACGGAGGACGACATGAGCCGGTACGAGGTCGACAGCGCACGGGTCGCCCAGGCGAGCGCGGCGGTGAACGGGTCGGTCACGGCGATCCGGGCGGAGGTCGGGGCCATGATGCGCCACCTCACCGACCTGCAGGCGTCGTGGCGCGGCGGCGCGGCGACCTCCTTCACGGGCGTGATGACGCAGTGGCAGGCCACGCAGAACCAGGTCGAGCTCGCGCTCGACGACATCACGGCGGCGCTCGGCGCGGCCGCCCAGACGTACGCGGACGCCGAGTCCCAGGCCGCGCGGCTCTTCACGACACGCTAGGCGCGGGAGCGCCCGGTGAGCGGCGCGTCAGGCGTCGAGGTGCACGACGGCGAGCCGGTCGCCGGCGCGCACGTGGTCGCCCGGGCGCACGCGGACGTCGACGACGACACCGTCGGACGGTGCCAGGACCGGCAGCTCGAGCTTCATCGCCTCGAGCACGACCACGGGCGCGCCCTCGGCGACGCGCCGCCCCGGCGGCGCCTCCACGCGCCACACCACGCCGCCGAGCGGCGCGCGCAGCACGACGCGCGCCGGGTCGTCGGGGGCGGCCGGGTTGCGCTCGGTGTCGCGTGCGCCGGCGGACGTCGGGTCGGGGCCGCCACGCGCGGTCGCGCGTGCGGCGGACCCGACGAGCTCGCCCGCTGCTGCCCAGGCCGCCGCCTCGCGTCCGAACGCCGCTCGCCGCGCCGCGCCGATCGCGGCGATGTCGTCCGCCTCGCGGGCGAGGAGCGCGGCGTGCTCCCGGCCGGAGAAGACGCCGTCCTCGACCGGGACCTCCAGGACGCCCGCACGGGCCGCCGCGCGACGCTCGGCGAGCTCGTCCGGGTCGACCGGCTCCCACACGATCCGGTCGAAGTGCCGGAACAGCCAGGGGACGCCCGGGCGGAACGGCGGGCGCTGCGCGTGGGCCGACCAGACGGGGACGGTCCGTCCCACGAGCTGGTAGCCCCCGGGGCTCGCCATGCCGTACACGCACAGGAACGCTCCCCCGAGGCCGACGGCGTCGGACGGGGTCCAGGTGCGCGCCGGGGTGTACTTCGTGGTGAGCAGGCGGTGCCGGGGGTCGACCGGCACGGCGAGCGGCGCGCCCAGGTACACGTCCCCGAGCCCGAGCACGAGGTACTCGGCGTCCAGGACGGTGCGCCGCACGTCCTCGACGCTCGCGAGCCCGTTGGCCCGCCGGACGAAGTCGACGTTGGACGGCAGCCACGGCGCGTCGGACCGGACCCCGGCCGCGTACCGCTCGACGGCGTCCCGGATCGCGGGGTCCTCCCAGCTCAGGGGCAGCCGGAGCACGCGGCTCGGCACCTCGATCTCGTCGCTCGGCGGCAGGTCCTCCTCCAGCTCCCGCAGCAGCCCGACGAGCCGTGCCACGGGCAGCGTCTCGGGGTCGACGTGCAGGTGGAGCGTGCGGACGCCTGGTGTCACGTCGAGCACGCCCCGCGGAGCCGCGGCCTCGAGACCGGTCGCCAAGGCGTGGATGCGCAGCCGGTCGTGCAGGTCGAGCCCCGCTCCGCCGTCGTACTCGACGAGGAGCGCGTCGTCGGCGCCGCGCAGGTAGCGGACCGCGGGGTGCCGGTCGGCGCGCGGCGTCGGCCCGCCCGGGGGCCGGACGTCGTCGCCGACGAAGGCCCCGACGTCCCGGCCCCGGACGGCGCGCACCACCGTCGGGACGCGCGCCGCCGCCCGGGCCGCGTCGTCGCGACGCAGCCGGTCGGCGCCGTCGTCGTGGACGGTGACGAACCGCACGACGTCGCCCGGGCGCATCTGTCCGAGCTTCCACCGGGAGCCGGCGACGACGGCGAGCGCGCACACGAAGCCGCCGAGGCTCGGTCCGTCCGGGCCGAGCAGGATCGGCGTGTCCCCGCTGATGTTCAGCGCACCCACCGAGTACGGGTTGTCGAGCACGTTGGACGGGTGGAGCCCCGCCTCCCCGCCGTCGGGCCGCACCCACGTGAGCGGCGGCCCGGCGAGCCGCACGCCGGTCCGGTCCGCGTGCGGCAGCACCCGCCACCACGACGTCCGCAGCCGTCCGAGCGCGGCGGCGGTGAGCGCTGCGGACCGCGGCCCCGTCGTCACCGCGAGCTCCCACGAGTGCCCCATCCGGGGGCGGGCGTCGGGCGGCACCGCGCCCGCGGCACCCAGCCCAGGAGCGCTCGCCACCGGCTCGCCCGGCCGACCGGCCGTCCCGGGGCGAGGGTGCAGGGCGTCGCCCGCGACGAGCGCGCGCCCCGCCGGGCCGCCGACGGCGCCGAGGACGAAGGTCGCCGCCGACCCGAGGTATTCCGGGACGTCCAGACCACCCGCGACGAGCACGTACGTCCGCAGCCCGACGGCGTACGGCGCGCCCACGGCGAGCACGCCGCCCGCGGGGACGACGACGGGCTCCCACTGCCGCACGGGGGCCCCGTCGACCGTCACGGGCGCCGGCGCCCCCGTGACGCACACCGTCGCCTCGTGCGAGAACCGCAGGGTCGGGCCGGTGAGGGTGCACTCGAGCCCCGCCGCGCCCTCGGGGTTGCCGAGCGCGCGGTTGCCGGTGCGGAACGACAGGTCGTCCATCGGGCCCGACGGCGGGATGCCCACCCCCCAGTACCCGGTGCGTCCCGGCCAGTCCTGCACCGTCGTGAGGACGCCCGGGTCGAGCACGTCGACCCAGGGCTCCGGGTCGTGCACGGTCGCGAGCGTGGTGGTGGTTGCCGACCCTTCGACGACGGCGGGGTCGGCGAGCGCCGCGCGCAGCAGCGAGACGTTCGTGGGGACGCCGTCCACGCGCACGCCCGCGAGCGCGGCGCGCAGCCCCGCGACCGCGCGCGCGTGCGACGCCGCGTGCACGACGACCTTCGCGAGCAGCGGGTCCGCCTCGGGACCGAGCTCGTCACCCGCGCTCGCGCCGGTCTCGACGCGGACGTCGGGCCAGGACGCCGCGCGCTCGTCGAGCGGCCCCAGGTCGAACCGCGCGAGCGTGCCCGTGGCGGGCCGCCCGTGGCGCACGTCCTCGGCGTAGACGCGCGCCTGTGCCGCCGCCCCACGGACGGCGGGCCCCGACGGCGGCACGTCGTCGAGCACGGTCGTGTCGCCGAGGGCGAGGCGCAGCATCCAGGCCACAAGGTCGACGCCGGTGACCTCCTCGGTCACGGTGTGCTCGACCTGGATCCGCGGGTTCACCTCGAGGAACGTCACCTCGCCGGAGCCGACGTCGAGCAGCGCCTCCAGCGTCGCTGCCGAGCGGAGCCCGACCCGCGCCGCGAGGCGACGGGCGCCGTCGTGCAGGGTCGCACGCACGCCGGGATCGAGGCCGGGCGCGGGCGCGACCTCGACGACCTTCTGGTGGCGGCGCTGGAGCGAGCAGTCGCGGTCGCCGAGCGAGACGACCCGGCCTGCCCCGTCACCGAAGAGCTGCACCTCGAGGTGGCGTGCCCGGTCGACGTGGCGCTCGACGAACACCCGCCCGGACGATCCCGGGCGCGACGACTCCCGCCGCCACGCCGCGGCGAGCTCCGCCGCGTCGCGGCACACGTGCACGCCCGTCCCACCACCGCCACCGGCGTCCTTGAGCACGAGCGGGAAGCCGATCTCGTCCGCCCACCCGAGCGCGTCCTCCAGGCCACCGAGCACCGGCGACCCCGGCAGCACCCGCAGGCCGCACTCCTGCGCGAGCGCACGAGCGCGGGCCTTGTCGCCCAGGGCGCGGAGCTGCTCCGGGGTCGGGCCCGCGAACGCGACTCCGGCCGCCTCGACCGCCGCGGCGAAGCCCGCGTCCTCCGCGCGGAAGCCGTAGCCCGGGTGCAGGACGTCCGCGCCCGCGGTGAGTGCCGCGTCGAGGAGCCGGCGACCGTCGTCGTAGGACTCGGCGACCGCCGCCGGGCCGATCCGCACCGCGTCGTCCGCGAGCCGGACGTGCCTCGCCCCACGGTCCGCGTCGGAGTGCACGGCGACCGTGCGCAGCCCGAGCGCCCGCGCGCTGCGCAGCACGCGGCAGGCGATCTCGCCGCGGTTCGCGACGAGCAGCGTGGCGGCCATCGCCCTCCCCGGGGTAGGGGCGCGAGGCCACGCCTCGCCGTCGGACAGAACGCCCCCAGCCTAGAGCCCACCGCGCCGCGCCGAGCCCTCCCTCCTCGGCTCCCGGGCTCGCGTGATCAGGCCCGCGGCGCGAGTGGCCTACCCGGCCGCTCATGCTGGCTCCGCACGGGCACGACCCGGCCGTCCCGGCGGGTCGAGCAGTCGACGTGGGCGCGCGTCCCGCGACCCGGACACGTACAGACCACCCGCTCCGCGACGGTACCGCCTGGTGGCGGGGCGCCGGGCGAATCGGCGCCGCGGGCAGTCGCCGAAGGTGGGAACGGACCAGGGTGGGTCGACGCCGGGCGGGGTGGGTGGTGGTGCCGCGTCGTGGCGGGCCTGGAACGAGGGATCGTCCGGAGTGAGCTCGCGAACGCAGGACGATCCCGACCGAGAACACGGGAGCGACGCGAGGAACGAGCGGCGCGGATGGTAGACGCGGCACCACCACCCACCCCGACCACCCGACGTAACCACACGCCGTCGGGCACACAAACCACGGCTCTACCTCGCGCAACCACGGCTCTACCTCGGCCAACCACGGCTCTACCTCACGCAACCAGGGTTCTACCTCGGCGAACCGGCGCCGAGCGTCAGACGGCGAGGGCCATACGCGAGAGCGCGCGCGCCGCGCGTTCCATGACGACGGCGAGCGACTCTCCGACGTGCAGGTGGAGCGCGGTGCGGGCCTCGGGGAGGCGGTCGGCGAGCGCGAGCTCGAGGATCTCGATGTGCTCGTCGATGGTGATGCGGATGCGCTCGGACTCGACGAAGTCGTACATGCGCACGGCGCGCACCTTCTCGTTGACCTCGACGAGCGCCTCGGTGAGGCGCTCGTTGCCGGCTGCGCGGGACAGCACGGTGTGGAAGCGCTCGTCGAGGAGCACAAAGCTCGGGTCGGGCTCCGGCGGCGCGGCGCGGAGCTCGACCCACCGGGCGAGCTCGTCGCGCAGGGCGTCGGTGTCGTAGTGCAGCTCGGTGTTCTCGATGATGCGCTCGACGCCGCGCAGCTCGAGGGTCACGCGCAGCTCGTACAGGTCGCGCAGCTCGGCGAGGCTGGGCACGACGACGGCGTACCCGAAGTCGGTGCGCTGGATGAGCCCGTCGGACAGGAGCCGGGACAGCGCCTCGCGCACAGGCGTGCGCGACACCTCGAACCGCCGGCTCAGCTTGGGCTCGGTGAGCCGCTCGCGCGGGTCCACCCGACCGTTGAGGATCTCGGCGCGCAACCGCGTGTAGACGGCGTCGCGCAACGAGGTCGTGGCGGGTTCCGGCGCGGTCACGATGTCCATGCGGGGTCTCCTGGTCGTCCGGCCCGTGCGTCGTGGTCATGCCCTGCCATCATCCCGCACGGCGACCCGGCGGCGGTGCCGCCGGGTACGCCGTGCGGGTCGACGCCGCGTCGGCTACACGGCCATCGCCGCACGGACGCTCTCCTCGGCGGCCTCGCCGCCCGACCCGCGGCTCGTCACGCGCCCGGACTGGAGGACGACGTAGTCGCGCGCGGCGCCGAGCGCGAACCCGACGTGCTGCTCGACCAGCAGGACCGACAGGCCGCCCGCGTCGGTGAGGGTGAGGATCGCGTCCTCGATCTCGGTGACGACGGACGGCTGGATGCCCTCGGTCGGCTCGTCGAGCACGAGCACGCGCGGGCCGGTGATGAGGGCGCGCGCGATGGCGAGCTGCTGCCGCTGCCCGCCGGACAGGAGCCCGGCCCGTCGGCCGAGGAGCCCGCGCAGCGCCGGGAACAGGTCGAGCGCGTCGTCGAGGCGTCGCGGCCCCTCGCGCGACGTGTCGGCGACGAGCTGGAGGTTCTCGCGCGCCGTGAGGTCGCCGAACGACTGCTGCCCCTGCGGGACGTACGCGAGGCCGCGCCGCACGCGCTGGTGCGTCGGCAGCCGGGTGACGTCCTCGCCGTCGAGCACGACGCTCCCCGACCGGGCCTTGAGCAGCCCGAGCGCGGTCCGCAGGAGCGTCGTCTTGCCGGCGCCGTTGTGCCCCAGCACGGCGGCGACGCCGCCCGCCGGCACCGTGAGGTCGACGCCGTGGAGCACCATGGTCCGGCCGTAGCCCGCATGCAGTCCCGTGAGCTCGAGCATCACGCCTCCTTCTCGTCGGTCGTCGGGGCCGCCGACGTGGGCGCCGCGCCCCGCCGTCGGGCGCCGCGGGTCGCGCCCGCGCTGCCGAGGTAGACCTCCTGCACGCGCGGGTCGGCCTGGACCTCGGCGTACGTGCCCTCGGCGAGCACCTGGCCCAGGTGCAGCACGGTCACGGAGCTCGCGAAGGCCCGGAGGAACTCCATGTCGTGCTCGACGACGACGACCGTCCGCTGGGCGCCGATGCGCTGGAGCAGCTCGCCCGTCTGCTCGCGCTCGGCCTGGCTCATGCCCGCGACGGGCTCGTCGAGCAGCAGCAGCCGCGCGTCCTGGACGAGCAGCATCCCGATCTCGAGCCACTGCTTCTGCCCGTGCGCGAGGATCCCGGCCTGGACGTCGCGCAGGTGCGCGAGCCCGACGGTCTCGAGCGCCTGCTCGACGGCCTCGGGCGTCGACGTACGACGCCGCAGGAGCGCGAGCGGCCCGCGTCCCGCACCCGCCGCGATGTCGAGGTTCTGGAGCACGCTGAGCTCCTCGAACACGCTCGCCGTCTGGAACGTGCGCCCGACGCCGGCCCTCGCGATGCGGTGCGTCTTCCGGCCGAGCAGGTCGACCCCGCCGAACTGCACGGACCCCGACGCCTTGGCGAGACCGGTGATCGCGTCCACGATCGTCGTCTTGCCCGCGCCGTTGGGTCCGATGAGGAACCGGAGGTCGCCGGCGGTGACGGTGAGGTCGACGCCCTGGACGGCGACGAACCCGTCGAACTCGACCCGCAGGCCGCGCACCTCGAGGTAGTCGTGCCGGAACCGCGAGTCGTCGACGCCGAGGACGGACTGCGCCGCCTCGAGGTCGAGCCCGTCGCCCGCGACGCCGGTCTCGAGGATGGCGCCCGCCTCGGGCGCGGGCGCCGTGCCCGACGCCGGCCCGGTCGGTTGCGTGGTCATGCGGTCCTCCCGGAGGTGGCAGGGTCGTGGTCGACGGCGGTCGGCGCCTCGGCCGTCGGGTCACCAGGGTCCGGCTCGCCCGGGCGGCCCCCGGCCGCGGTGCCGCCGTCTGCCGGGTCGGGGGCGCCGCCGTCGGGCACGGTGCCGCCCCGGGAGCGGCGCCACCGCGTGAACAGCTCGGCGAGGCCGCCGGGCAGGAACGCGACGACGAGGATGAAGAGCGCGCCCTGCGCGTAGATCCAGCCGGACGGGAACGTCTCGGACAGGCTCGTCTGCGCCCAGCTCACGGCGATCGACCCGAGCACCGGGCCGAGCAGGGTCGCCCGGCCGCCGATCGCGACGCCGATGAGGAACCCGATCGACGGGACGACTCCCACGTCGGCGGGCGAGATGATGCCGACGATCGGCACGAACAGCGCGCCGCCCACGGCGGCCATGAAGGCGGCGACGGCGTACGCGACGACCTTGACCTTCGCCGGGTCGTAGCCGAGGAACCGGACGCGGTTCTCCTGGTCGCGCACGGCGACGAGCAGCTCGCCGTACCGAGACACCATGAGCTGGCGCGCGATCGCGACCATGACGAGCAGGGCGCCCGCCGCGATGAAGAAGAGCATGCGCTTGTTCACCGGGTCCGCGAGGTCGTACCCGAAGAACGACCGGAAGCCGTTGAGGCCGTTGGTGCCGCCCGTCGTCGCCTGCTGGCCGATGAGCAGGATCGCGAACGCCGCCGCGAGCGCCTGGGAGAGGATCGCGAAGTACGCGCCGCGCACCCGCCGTGTGAAGACCGCGAAGCCGAGCAGCGCCGCGACACCGGCGGGCACGATCGCGATGGCGAGGACCGTCACGACCGGCGACCGGAACGGCTCCCACCAGCCCGGCACCTCGCCCGAGCCGTAGAGCATCATGAAGTCCGGAACCCCGCCCGGCCCCGCGTCGGCAAGCTTGAGGTGCATCGCCATGATGTAGGCACCGAGGCCGAAGAACACGCCCTGACCGAGCGTGAGCATCCCGCCGCGGCCCCACGCGAGGCCGATGCCGACGGCGACCATCGCGAGGCACAGGAACTTGCCGAGCAGGCCGAGGCGGAACGTGGAGAGCGTGGCGGGCGCGACCGCGAACAGCAGGACGGCGGCGAGGGCGAACCCGACGATCACGCGGGCGCGCGAGGAGCGGTACAGGGTGGTGAGCCGGGACGTGCTCCCGGTCGTGGCGGCGCTCATGCGAGGCTCCTCGTCCGGACCGACACGAGGCCCTGGGGTCGCACCTGGAGGAAGACGACGATGACGACGAACACGAGCACCTTGGCGATGCTCGCCGTCGTGGAGTACTCGAAGGTCGCCTGGAGCAGCCCGAGCGCGAACGCGGCGATGACGGTGCCCTTGATCTGGCCGATGCCGCCCGCCACGACGACGAGGAACGCGTCGACGATGTAGCTCGTGCCGAGAGTCGGGCCGATCGACCCGAGGAGCGTGAGCGCGACGCCCGCGATCCCGGCGAGACCGGACCCGATGAAGAACGTCAGGCGGTCCGTCGTCCGCGTGGAGACGCCGCTCGCCTCGGCGAGGTCGCGGTTCTGCACGACGGCGCGGATCCGCCGCCCGAGCGGCGTCACCTTGAGCACGACGGCGAGAGCGACGACCGCGACGAGCGCCAGCGCGAGGATGAACACGCGCGTCTTGGGCACGGCCAGACCGAACAGGTCGACGGCGCCGCTCAGCCACGCCGGGGCGCGCACGTCGACGTTCGGGGCGCCGAACACGTCGCGCGCGACCTGCTGGAGCACGAGCGCGACGCCCCACGTGACGAGGAGCGTGTCGAGCGGTCGCTTGTACATCCGATGGATGAGCGTCGCCTCGAGGAGCAGGCCGAGCAGGCCACCGACGAGGAACCCGAGCGGCAGCGACACGAGCAGCGAGACGCCGGCGTTCCCGACGACCCCCTGCACGACGAACGCCGTGTAGGCGCCCGCCATCATGAACTCGCCGTGCGCCATGTTGATGACGCCCATCTGGCCGAACGTGAGCGCCAGCCCGAGGGCGGCGAGGAGCAGGACCGAGCCGAGGCTCAGCCCCGCGAAGAGCTGCGAGAACAGCACATCCATGGGCGTCGTGCCTTCCGGTGGGTGCGAACAGGAGCCCGCTGAGTGCTGGGTATCTGCCGTCCCGACCCTGCGGCGACGACAGACACCCAGCACTCAGGGGGTCAGGAGAGGCCCTCGGCCCAGTCGTAGCCCTCGAGGTACGGGTCGGGCTCGATCGGCTCGCCCGAGCTCCACTCGGTGTAGATGAGGCCGTCGGGGCCGATCTTGCCGATCAGGGCGGTCTTGGCGATGTGGTGGTTGTCGCCGTTCACGGTGACGGAGCCCTCCGGCGCGTCGAAGGTGACGCCGTCGGCGGCCTCCTGGACGTCGGCGACGTCGAACGACTCGGCCTTCTCGACCATGCCCTTCCAGAGGTAGAGCGAGGTGTACGCCGCCTCCATCGGGTCGGACGTCACGCGGTCGGCGCCGTACTTCGCCTGGAACGCCTCGACGAACGTCGCGTTCTCGGGGCTGTCGATGGTCTGGTAGTAGTTCCAGGCCGTGAGCTGGCCTTCGACGTTCTCGACGCCGACGCCGCCCACCTCCTCCTCGGCGATGGACACCGACACGACGGGCATCGTGTCCGGGCCCAGGCCCGCGTTCTTGTACTCCTTGAAGAACGCGACGTTGGAGTCGCCGTTGAGCGTGTTGAACACGGCGTCGGCGCCGGCGGACTTCACCTTGTTGACGATGGTGGAGAAGTCGGTGTGGCCGAGGGGCGCGTACTCCTCGCCGAGGACCTCGATGCCGTTGGCCTCCGCGTAGGCGTTGATGATCTTGTTCGCCGTGCGCGGGAAGACGTAGTCGGAGCCGACGAGGAAGATCGACTCGACCCCCTGCTCCTTGAGGTAGTCGAGCGCGGGGACGATCTGCTGGTTGGTCGTCGCGCCCGTGTAGAAGATGTTGGGCGACGACTCCAGGCCCTCGTACTGGACCGGGTAGAAGAGCAGCGAGTCCTGGGCCTCGAAGACGGGGAGCATCGCCTTGCGCGACGCGGACGTCCAGCCGCCGAACACCGCGGCGACGCAGTCGCTCGTGATGAGCTTCTCCGCCTTCTCCGCGAAGACGGTGGGCTCGGACTGGCCGTCCTCCTGGACGATCTCGAGCTGCTTGCCGAGCACACCGCCGTCGGCGTTGATCTCCTCGGCGGCGAGGGCGAGCGAGTCGGCAACGGTCTGCTCGGAGATCGCCATGGTGCCGGAGAGCGAGTTGAGGAAGCCGATCTTGACGGTGTCGCCGGAGGTGTCGACGCAGCTCTCGGCGGCGCTGGTCGCGGCGCCCGCACCGTCGCCGGTCTCCGTCTTCGCGCCGCACGCGGTGAGCGTGAGCGCGAGGGCGACGAGAGCGGCGGCCGGGGCGAGACGGGTCGTGGCGCGTGAAGGTGTCACGAGAGTCCTTTCAGCGAGGTTCGCACAGCGGAGTTCTGCGCAGGTTTCTCAGCAGGGGGCCGGCGGCCGCCGGGCAGGCGGTCGCTCGCCGCAGGCACCGGGTACAGGTCTGTATACGTGCATGTGCCCGGGGTGGTGCCCACTGATGTCGACGCTAGTGACGCCGTGTTTCGCCCGATCTGCCCGCCCTGTTAACGGCACGTGTCACACGGTCACGATCCGGTCACGCGCTCGAGAACGTCTCTCGAGGCAGACCCCCGGTAGCGCGAGGTAGAGCCCTGGTCCGCCGAGGTAGAGCCCTGGTCCGCCGAGGTAGAGCCCTGGTCCGCCGAGGTAGAGCCCTGGTCCGCCGAGGTAGAGCCCTGGTCCGCCGAGGTAGAGCCCTGGTCGTGGAGCGTTCCCGAACCTCGTCTCTACCTCGCGGGACCGGAGCTCTACCTCGCGACTACGGTCGTCCCATGCTGCTCCGACCTGCCGAGCCCGACGACGCCGCGCGTCTCGCGCTCGTGCACCACACCGTGTGGCGCGCGACCTACGCCCGCCTCGTGCCCGACACCTTCTGGAAGACGGCCACGCTCGAGGAGCGCACCTCGTCGTGGGAGCGCCGGCTCGCCCCGGAGGCTCCGCCCGGCCGCAGCCAGGTCGTCGTCGCGGAGGTGGACGACGCGGTGGTCGGGTTCGGCATCGGCGGCCCGTCACGGGAGGTGGGCGGCCACGCGCCCGTGCGGGACGTCGAGCTGTACTCGCTGTACGTGCTGCCCGAGCACCACGGGACGGGGACGGGACAGGCCCTGCTCGACGTCGTCGTCCCACCCGGGCCGGCGCAGGTCTGGGTGGCCGAGGAGAACCCTCGCGCACGACGCTTCTACGCGCAACGGGTTCGAACCCGACGACACTCGGCACGCCGACGCCCGCTTCGGCGGGATCGTCGAGATCCGGTTGGTCCGGTAGGGCACGGCCGAGGAGCGCCAGCGCGGGGCGCCGGGTGCAACCTGCTCATCAACCGATGTCGACCAGGGCTCTACCTCGCGCGACCAGGGCTCTACCTCGCGCGACCAGGGCTCTACCTCGGCAGGGGTGGCCGTCAGGCGGCCGGGGCGGTCGCCGTGCGGCGGCGGGCGGTCGCACGCAAGCCGACGGTGAGGAGCCCGGCCGTGAGCGCGACGGCGAGGGCCACGCCGACGAGCCCCGCGACGCCGACGAAGATCCCGCCGGCCTCGCCGTAGTCGGCGAGCGGCATCCCCGCGAACGCGTGGTCGCGCGCCGCGTCGGCGAAGCCGATCGACTCGGCCGTCGCCTCGAGGCCGTCCGGCGTCGCCGCGGCGAACGACGACACGACGACCGCGGCGAGCAGCGCGCCCGACCCGAGCGCGAGCACCGCGCGCCGCACCGCACCCGGCGAGACTGCCGCGCCGGGCGAGGCCACGGCGTCGGGCACGAGGGCGCCGTTCGCCGCAGAGCGAGCCGGGCCCTCGACCGCCGCGACGCCTGGCGCGACGGCGAGCACGAGACCCACGACGCCCGCGGTGATGAGCGCCTCGCCGAGGCCGACGAGCACGTGCACGGAGAGCATCTGACCGACGAGCTCGCCCACCGGGACCGGCACCGTCCCGCCGACGGCGAAGAGCCCGGCGAACACCGCGGCCGAGGCGGGCACGCTCACGAGCGCTCCCACCCCCGCGGCGCCGGCTGCACCGCGGCCGCGCGTCAGGCGCAGGACGCCGCGCGTCGCCGCCCAGCCGACGAGCGTCCCGACCACCGCCATGAGCAGCACGTTCGTGCCCAGCGCGGTGAGACCGCCGTCGGCGAAGACGAGCGCCTGGACGAGCAGCACGAGCGTCACGGACAGCACGCCGAGCCACGGCCCGACGAGCGCGGCCGCGAGCGCCCCGCCCATGAGGTGCCCGCTCGTCCCGGACGCGACGGGATAGTTGAGCATCTGGACGGCGAAGACGAACCCGGTCGTCGCGGCCGTGAGCGCGACGCGACGCGGGGTGAGGTCCTCGCGGGCCCGGTACGCGGCGTAGCTGACGGCGGCGAGGGACACGACGGCGGTCGTCGCCGACGTGGGGTCGTCGAGGAAGTGGTCGGGGACGTGCATGTCAGGCTCCTGTCGTCAGCAGTGTGGTGCGGGATTCGAGAAGGTCGGTGTCCGACGGCGCGGCGTGGGTGGGCAGCGGGTCGTCGGGCAGGTCACCGGCGACGCCACGGGCGGCGCGCACCGCCGTCGTCCAGGCCGCCACGACGGCGTCGATCCCGGCGTCGTGGGTGCTCGGGCCGAGGTGGCGGCCGATCGCGCCGGAGCCGTCGAGGTCGAGCCGCAGCGGTGCGGGCGTGGTGCTCACGGGCCGGTCCGCCGCAAGCGCGACGAGCGGGGCCGGCGGGCGCGTCCCGAGGCACAGCACCGAGTCGACGACGCGCGCGTCGCCGAGGATCCCGGGCAAGGTGCGGCCGTCGTCGAGGTCGAGGTCCTCGACGAAGAGCTCGCGCACCTGCTCCGGTCGAGCAGGATCGCTCCGCCATGCAGGTCCCGACCCGTCCGGTGCTGCGGACTCACCGGTCCGGCCGACACCGCGAGGGTTGCGGGCGACGACGGTCTCCGACAGGTCGACGCGCGTGCGCGACCGCAGACGGCCTCCCATCTCGCCCGTACGGCCCAGGACGAGCGTCTCGCGCAGCAGCGCGACGCCCGGCTCACGCTGCGCGGCGCCGGCGGCGAGCGCCACGCGCGTGGT
This sequence comes from Cellulosimicrobium sp. GQ32, assembly GCF_059758455.1. NCBI lineage: Bacteria > Bacillati > Actinomycetota > Actinomycetes > Micrococcales > Promicromonosporaceae > Cellulosimicrobium > Cellulosimicrobium sp. GQ32. Next base: position 25,844 of record NZ_JCAXEP010000015.1, read on the forward strand.
GCGCTCGACGTCGGCCCCGTCCGCCACGACGAACGGCAGCGCGTCCCACACGAGGAGCCCGCCGGCGTCGACCCGCACGTCCACGTCCCACGACGCCGACCGGCCGCGTCCGGCGTACGCGACGGTGCCCGACACCTCGACGAGCTCGAGCTCGACGCCCTCCCCCACGTGCACCTCGACCCGCACGCGGTCGCCCCCGAGGAGCAGCGCGCGCGTCGCGACGAGCGCGACCCGGGCCATGCCCGGCCCCGTGGACAGGACGCGCGGGCTGAGCGCGCCGGGGCGCAGGTCGCACCGCACGCGACCCACCTCCCGGTACGCGCCGACACGCGTCACGTCGTCCATCCGCGCCTCGTCGCCCCGGGCCTCAGTCGCGCCCGACGGCGGCCACCGGCTCGGCGGCCGCGTCGCCGTGCTCGTCGGCGTGGGGGTGGTCGTGCCCGTGGGCGTGCGACGCGTCGCCCACCTCGTGCGTGTGGAGGAAGCCGTTGCCTTCCTCGTCCGCGTGGAAGTGCGGCGCCATCGGACCCGGGTCCTGCGGCACGTGCGCGCCCGCGCGGTGCGCCGCGAGCAGCGTCTGCACCCACGTGGTGAGCGCGTCGATCGACTCGCGGTCGAGGCGCGAGAGGGCGAGCACCGGGGCGCCGTCGCGCGCGGCCGTCGCGTCGAGGACCATCCGGGGGACGTCCACCCCGACGTACGGCGCGAGGTCGGTCTTGTTGACGACGAGCAGGTCGGCCCGGGCGATGCCCGGCCCGCCCTTGCGCGCGACGTCGCCGCCGCCCGCGACGTCGAGCACGAAGATCTGGGCGTCGACGAGCGCGGGCGAGAACGTGGCGGTGAGGTTGTCGCCGCCCGACTCGACGAGCACGACGTCGAGCGGCGCGAAGTCCTCCTCGAGGTCCTCGACGGCGAGCAGGTTGGCGGTCACGTCGTCGCGGATCGCGGTGTGCGGGCACGCGCCGGTCTCGACCGCGCGGATGCGCTCGGGGTCGAGCACGCCCGCGGAGCGCAGGAAGCGCGCGTCCTCGTCGGTGTAGATGTCGTTCGTGATGACGCCGAGCTGCAGCACGCCGGACAGCTCGCGGCACAGGAGCGCGATGAGCGAGCTCTTGCCCGTGCCGACAGGACCGGCGACGCCGAGGCGCAGGGACCGGGTGGAGCGGGCGTCGGGAGTGTTCTCAGGCAGGTTGTCAGGCACTGAACAGCCTCTCGGTGGTGCGGGCGTGGATCTCGGCCCACTGCTCGACGAGCGGTGCGCCGTGCGCAGGGATCGCGCGGGGGTCGGTCAGGTAGGCGACGTCGCGGGCGAGCGCGTCGATCGCGGGCTGGGCGGAAACGACCCAGCCCGTCGCGACGACCGGGTCGACGGGCTCGAGCTTGAGCGTCGCGGCCGCGACGGTCTGCACGTCCTCGTACCCGACGAGGCGCGCGACCTGGAGCGCGGACAGGCCCGCGCACGCGGCGGTCACGCCGAGCACCACCGGTCGCGGGGGTTGCGGCGCCCTGCGGCCCGTCGCCGCCGGACCACCCGGGCCGGGCCCGGTGCCCGACGGCGCCCGCTCGGCCGACGTGGCGCCCGCGCCCGGGGCGGGCACCCCGCCCGTGCGGCGCGCGTCGGCGACGAGCACCGCCGCCGCGTCCAGCGCGGCGACCGCGGGACGCCCGGCCCACAGCCGGCGCAGGAGCCGCAGATAGCCGCGGCCGAGCCGCTGCGACGTCTCGCGCAGGGCGGGCGACGGCGTCCGGGCCGTCCAGGCGAGCCACGTGTCGGCGAGGTCGCGCGCCGCGGACGCGACGCCGTCGGGCCCACCGGCGGACGGCGCGTCACCCGCGGGGCGCGACCCCGCGCCGTCGGGCCCGGGACCAGCCGCAAGCGAGACGTGGCGCGCGACGACCGCCGTGGCCGCCTCGACGCGCGTGACCGTGGCGAGGCGCGCGCGCACGTAGTCGGGCACGCGCGCCGCGGGCATGCCCGCACGCAGCGCGGGCTCGAGGCCCGCGGACTGCGTGTGCCCGCCGGTGGGCAGGCGCGCGTCGGCGAGCAGCGCGAGCATGAGCTCCGCGCGCCCCTCCGCGTCGACCTCCGGCGTCTCGCTCATGGCTCAGAACAGCGAGTAGAGCTGCGCGAGCGGCAGCCGGTCGGCGGGCGCGGGGACGACGAGCTCGCCGTCGACCTCGATGGCGAACGACTCCGGGTCGATGTCGATCCGCGGGAGGTAGTCGTTGTTCTTCATCTGCGCCTTCCCGACGCCGCGCGTGTCCGCGACCGGGAGGAGCTGGCGGGCGAGCCCGAGCCGCTCCTCCAGGCCGTCGTCGAGCGCGGCGGGCGAGACGAACGACATGGAGACGTCGGCCCCGATGGCGTCGGCGAGCGCCGGGCGCATGAGCACGGGCTGCGGCGACGGGATGGACGCGTTCGGGTCGCCCAGCGCGCCCCACACGAGCGCGCCGCCCTTCATGACGACGCTCGGCCGGACGCCGAAGAGCTTGGGCTCCCACAGCACGAGGTCCGCGACCTTGCCCGGCTCGACCGATCCCACGTACGCGTCGATCCCGTGCGCGACGGCCGGGTTGATCGTGTACTTGGCGACGTACCGGCGAGCGCGCAGGTTGTCCGCCGGCAGCTCCGGCCCGCGCGCCCCGCCCGGGCGCGCGCCGCGGCGCGCCTTCATGACGTGCGCGACCTGCCACGTGCGCGTGACGACCTCGCCGATGCGGCCCATGGCCTGCGCGTCGGACGACGTGATGGACATGGCGCCGAGGTCGTGGAGCACGTCCTCGGCGGCGATCGTCGTGCCGCGGATGCGCGACTCGGCGAACGCGAGGTCCTCCGCGACCTGCGGGTTGAGGTGGTGGCACACCATGAGCATGTCGAGGTGCTCGGCGACGGTGTTGACGGTGTGCGGGAGGGTCGGGTTGGTCGAGCCGGGGATGACGTTCGGGTGGCTCGCGACGGTGAGGATGTCCGGCGCGTGGCCGCCGCCCGCGCCCTCGGCGTGGAACGCGTGGATCGAGCGTCCGCCGATCGCGCGCAGCGTCGACTCGACGAACCCGGCCTCGTTGAGCGAGTCCGAGTGCAGCGCGACCTGGAGCCCCCAGTCGTCGGCGGCGCGCAGCGCGGCGTCGATCGCGGCGGGCGTCGACCCCCAGTCCTCGTGGACCTTGTAGCCACCCGCGCCCGCCATGGCCTGCTCGCGCAGGCCCTCGGCGCTCACCGTGTTGCCCTTGGCGAGCAGCAGGACGTTCACGGGGAGCCGGTCGAGCGAGCGGTGGATCGCCTCGAGGTGCCACGCCCCCGGCGTGACGGTCGTGGCCTTGGTGCCCTCGCTCGGCCCGGTGCCGCCACCCGCGACGGTCGTGATGCCGGTGGCGAGCGCCTCGACCACCTGGGACGGCGAGATGAGGTGCACGTGCGAGTCGATGCCGCCCGCGGTGAGGATCTTGCCCTCGCCGCTCACGACGTCCGTGCTCGGCCCGATGTGCAGGTCCGGGTGCACCCCGTCGGCGACGTCGGGGTTGCCCGCGCGCCCGAGCGCGACGATCCGCCCGTCCCGGATCCCGACGTCCGCCTTGACGATCCCCCACCAGTCGAGCACGACCGCGTTCGTGATCACCGTGTCGAGCGCGCCCTCGGCGCGGGTCGTGGACCCCTGCGCCATCGACTCGCGGATCGACTTGCCGCCGCCGAAGACGACCTCCTCGCCCCCGAACGTGCGGTCCTCCTCGACCTCGATCCACAGGTCGGTGTCGCCGAGGCGCACCTGGTCGCCCGTCGTCGGGCCGTACAGCGCGACGTAGCGCTCGCGCGAGATCGCGACCATGCGTCAGTCCTCCTCGGGGGTGGTCGTGCCCGACGACGACAGGTCGCCCGGGGCCGTCGTCCTGCCCGGGCCCGCGGGCACCTCGGGCGGCGTCGACACGCGGTCCAGCGCGCCGCCGTCGGGCTTGCCGCGCTGGAGCCCGGGGACGCGGCGTCGGCCCCGGAGGGCGACGGCCTCGACCTGCGCCGACGCGCCGGGCTCGAAGCGACGCGACGTGCCGGACGGGACGTCGAGCCGGAAGCCGTGCGCGGCGTCCCGGTCGAACGAGAGCGCGGCGTTGGCGTCGGGGAGGTGCAGGTGGGAGCCGATCTGGACCGGGCGGTCTCCGGTGTTCGTCACGACCAGCGTGACGCGCTCGTCGTCGGTGCGGTCGGCGTTGAGGACGACGGGGACGTCCTCGGTGCCGCGCTTGAGCCGGATCGCTCCGGGTCCGCTCGTGCTGATGCCTGCCATGGGTCGCCTCGTTCTCGCTGCGTCTCGTGCGTGCGCCGGACCGGGCCGGCTCAGGCGATCGGCTGGTGGATGGTGACGAGCTTTCGCCCGTCGGGGAACGTCGCCTCGACCTGGACGTCGGGCAGCATCTCCGCGACCCCGTCCATGACCTCGTCGCGGCCGAGCACCTCGCGACCGGAGACCATGAGCTCCTCGACGCCCGCCCCCTCTCGAGCGCGCTCGATCACCCACGTGGTGAGCAGGGCGACCGTCTCGGGGTAGTTGAGCAGCACGCCGCGCTCGCGCCGGTCGCGCGCGACCATGCCCGCGACGGCGAGCAGCAGCTTCTCGGTGTCCGCGGGTGTCAGGTGCATGGCGGCGATCCTGCCGCGTGTTCGTTTCCGGCGTGTATACACCGCGTTATACGTCCGTGTACCGGGACTCCCCGGGCACGACGAAGGCCGCCGACCGGGAGAACCCGACCGACGGCCTTCGATGTCCTGCGACCTCCCGGACCAGTCCGGGAGAGGGTCAGGCGTGGATCAGAAGTCCATGCCGCCCATGCCACCGTCGCCACCGGGGACGGCCGGAGCCTTCTCCGGCTTGTCGGCGACGACGGCCTCGGTCGTGAGGAAGAGCGCCGCGATGGAGGCGGCGTTCTGCAGCGCGGAGCGCGTGACCTTGACCGGGTCGTTCACGCCGGCGGCGAGGAGGTCCTCGTACACACCGGTCGCGGCGTTGAGGCCCTGGCCGGACGGGAGGTTGCGCACCTTCTCCGCGACGACGCCACCCTCGAGGCCCGCGTTGACGGCGATCTGCTTGAGCGGGGCGTCGATCGCGGCGCGCACGATCTGCGCACCGGTCGCCTCGTCACCCTCGAGCTCGAGCTTCTCGAACGCCACGGCACCGGCCTGGATGAGCGCGACGCCACCACCGGCGACGATGCCCTCCTCGACGGCCGCCTTCGCGTTGCGGACGGCGTCCTCGATGCGGTGCTTGCGCTCCTTGAGCTCGACCTCCGTCGCGGCACCCGCCTTGATGACGGCCACGCCGCCGGCGAGCTTCGCGAGGCGCTCCTGGAGCTTCTCGCGGTCGTAGTCGGAGTCCGACTTCTCGATCTCGCCACGGATCTGGTTGACGCGACCCTGGATCAGGTCGGCGTCGCCCGCACCCTCGACGATCGTGGTCTCGTCCTTGGTGACGACGACCTTGCGCGCCTGGCCGAGCAGGTCCAGCGTCGCGTTCTCGAGCTTGAGGCCCACCGTCTCGGTGATGACCTGGCCGCCGGTGAGGATCGCGATGTCCTGGAGCATGGCCTTGCGGCGGTCGCCGAAGCCCGGAGCCTTGACGGCGACGGACTTGAACGTGCCACGGATCTTGTTGAGCACCAGGGTCGCGAGCGCCTCGCCCTCGACGTCCTCGGCGATGATGAGGAGCGAGCGGCCGGCCTTCATGACCTGGTCGAGGACCGGGAGCAGGTCCTTCACGTTCGAGATCTTGGACTCGACGATGAGGACGTACGGGTCCTCGAGCACGGCCTCCTGGCGCTCGGGGTCCGTCTCGAAGTAGCGCGCGAGGAAGCCCTTGTCGAAGCGCATGCCCTCGGTGAGCTCGAGCTCGAGGCCGAACGTGTTCGACTCCTCGACCGTGATGACGCCCTCCTTGCCCACCTTGTCGAGGGCCTCGGCGATGAGCTCGCCGATCGCGGGGTCGCCGGCGGAGATGGCGGCCGTGGCGGCGATCTCCTCCTTGGTCTCGATCTCCTTGGCGGCGTTGAGCAGCTGCTCGGTCACCGCGTCGACGGCCTTCTCGATGCCGCGCTTGACGGCGATCGGGTTGGCGCCGGCCGCGACGACGCGCAGGCCCTCGCGCACGAGCGCCTGGGCGAGCACGGTCGCGGTGGTGGTGCCGTCACCCGCGACGTCGTCGGTCTTCTTGGCGACCTCCTTGACGAGCTCCGCACCGATCTTCTCGTACGGGTCCTCGAGCTCGATCTCCTTGGCGATGGAGACGCCGTCGTTCGTGATGGTCGGCGCGCCCCACTTCTTGTCGAGCACGACGTTGCGGCCCTTGGGGCCGAGGGTGACCTTGACGGTGTCGGCGAGGGCGTTGAGCCCGCGCTCCATGCTCCGACGAGCCTCCTCGTCGAAGGCGATGATCTTGGCCATGGGGAATGATCCTCCGCTGGTGGCGTATGGCGGTCGGCCGGCGCCCGCGACGGACGGCCCGCGACGGGCGGCGTTCATGTCACGCCGCCGGGGCGGGCCTCACCTGTCGACCTGGTGTGGTGCGCCGCACCCGCGGTGAGCGGCTGCCTGCGCTGGTCACTTCTGTCACTCTCATGACGAGAGTGCTAACGCCATTATTGGCACTCGCAGGGGGCGAGTGCAAGACAGCCCGCCACGGCCCTCCCCCGTATCGCGACGGGCGAAACCCGCCGTGCCTCGCGATCCCCCTAGGATGCGCGGTGTGATCCGCGCAACACCGTCGTGGCGCCTCGCAGCAGCCCTGGCCGGCTGCGTGCTGGTCCCTGCCCTCGGCCTCACCGCCGCGACCGCCGTCGCCGCCCCCACGGGCGAGCACATCGACCTGTACCAGGACGGCGTGGCCGTCACGACCGCACCCGGCGGCGGCACCGCGCTCCTGCGCCTCGCCCCCGGTGCCGGGGCGACCTACCTCCCCGGCAGCCGCGTGCTCGACCCGACGACCCTCGACCCGGTCGCGCTCGCCGCGGGCGTCGACCCCGCGGACGGCGAGGCGAACCGGCTCGCGCAGGTCGCGGGTGCCCGGCTCGACGCGTCGGCGCTCCTCGACCCCGCACGGGCGCAGGACGCCGCCGCCGCGGCGCGCGCGTGGCTCGCGTCCGGCGTCGTCCCCGGGGTGGACGGCCCGTTCGCCGCGCTCGGCGAGGCCGCGCTCCTCGACCTGCGCGCCCTCACCCTCGACGACGGCGCCGCGCTCGCCGCCGCCTCTCCCAAGTGGCGCTACGTGTGGCCGCGCGACGCGTCGTTCACCGCCGCGGCGTTCGCGCGCACCGGGCACGTCGACGACGCACGGGACGTCCTCGGCTTCCTCGCCCGCGTCCAGGAGGACGACGGGTCGTTCCACGCCCGCTACCTGCCCGACGGCTCGGGCGTGCCCGACGACCGCGGCCTCCAGTCCGACGGCGTCGGCTGGGTCCTGTGGGCGGCCGACGTCGTGCTCGAGGAGACGCCTGCCGCCGAGCGGCGCGAGGTCGCCGCGGAGCTGCGGCCCCTCGTCGACGCCGCGACCGACCACGCGCTCTCGCTCGTCGACGGCGAGGACCCGCTGCCCCCGCCGTCGAGCGACTACTGGGAGGTCGAGCCGACCGCGCTCACCCTCGGGACCGCCGGGCCCCTGCTCGCCGGGCTCGAGGCCGCGGCGGACGTCTACGCCGCCGCAGGCGACACGGTCCGGGCCACCGACGCGACGCTCGGCGCCGCACGGCTGCGCATGGCCGTCGAGCGGTCGTTCGGGTCGCAGGGCTACCCGCGCCACGTCACCGGCGGCGCGCGCGACGCGTCCACCGCGTTCGTCCTGCCCCCGTTCCAGCCCGAGCCGCTCGCGGGCGCGGACGTCGCGTGGCGCGCGTCCGTCACCGAGATGCTGCGCCCCGCCGGAGGGCTCGCTCCCGGGGCGGGCTGGCGCGAGGACGGCATCTCCTGGACTCCGCAGACGACGCTCTACGCGCTCACCGCCGCGTCGTCGTCCGAGCCCGAGGACGTCGCGGACGCCGAGGAGTGGCTGCGGTGGGTCGACGACCACCGCACCGCGTCGGGCGCGATCCCGGAGAAGGTCCTCGCGGACGGGTCGCCGGCCGCCGTCGCACCGCTGTCGTGGAGCTCTGCGCTCGTCGTGCTCGCGCTCGTCGAGCTCGACACGACCACCGCCACCCCGGCGAGGTAGAGGCGTGGTCAGGCGAGGTAGAGGCGTGGTCAGGCGAGGTAGAGGCGTGGTCGCCCGCGGTCGAGGCGTGGTCGCGCACCGCGAGCGCTACCTGGCGCCCACACCCGACGTCGGCGCCAGATCGGGCTCCGCGCGGACGTCGAACTCCCGGCGCAGCACGCGCCGCGCGGCGTACCAGCCGCCGAGCCCGTGCACGCCCGGCCCGGGCGGCGTGGAGGCCGAGCACAGGTACACGCCCTCGAGCCCGACGGCGTACGGGTCGAGCCGGGGCGTCGGACGCGCGACCATCTGCCACATGCTCACCGCGCCGCCCGCGATGTCGCCGCCCACGTAGCTCTCGTCGTGCGCGGCCATCTCCGCGGCGGGCACGCAGCGGGACGCGACGACGAGGTCCCGGACCCCCGGGGCGAACCGTTCGAGCTGACCGAGGACGTCCTCGGTCACGTCGCGCGTCGAGCCGGCGGGCACGTGCGCGTACGTCCACAGCGGCCGCAGGCCGTCCGCCTCGCGCGCCGGGTCGACGACGGTCGGGTCGCTCGCGAGCATCATCGGCCGCACCGCGTGCCGGCCGGCCGCGACGTCCGCCTCCGCGCGCGCCATCTCGCCGCGCGTGCCGCCGACGTGCACCGTCCCGGCACGCCCCACCTCCGGGTCCGCCCACGGGACCGACCCGGAGAGCACGAGGTCGACCTTCGCGGCCGCGTCGCCGTGCCGGAAGCTGCGCAGGGCCCACTCCGTGCGCGGCGACAGGCGGTCGGTGAACACGTCCGCGACGACGCGCGGGGCCGTGTCGAACACGTAGGCCCGAGCCCGCGGCAGGTCGGCGCGCGTGCCGACGCGGTGACCCGTGACGACCTCGCCGCCGTGCGCCCGCAGGTCGTCCAGGAGTGCCGCGACGATCGCGCCCGACCCACCCTTCGGCAACGGCCAGCCCCCGGGCGCATGGCCGAGCGAGGCCAGCAGGAGCGCCGTCCCGGCGGCGGCCAGCGACGGCAGGCGGGCGATCGCGTGCGCCGCGACGCCCGTGAGGAGCGCCCCCGCCTCCTCGGTGCGGAACCGCCGCGTCCAGGCCGCGCTCCCCTGCTCGAGGACCGCCGCACCGAACCGGGCCGCCGCCCCGGCACCGCTCGGCGTCAGCACCCGGCCCGGCACCGACCGCTTGTCACCCAGGGCGACCGCGACGACGTCGCGCCAGCCGTCGGAGAGCGGGCCGAGCAGCGCGCGCCAGGCGGCGCCGTCGACGCCGAGGCGCTCCACCGTGCGGTCGAGGTCGTGGTACGCGATGCCCGCGCGGCCGCCGTCGAGCGGCTGCGCGTACGACACCTCGGGCACGAGCAGCTCCACGCCGCGCGCGCCCAGGTCGAACGCCTCGAAGAACGGCGACGCCCACGCCATCGGGTGCACGGCCGAGCACACGTCGTGCACGACCCCGTCCGCGAGGCCGAGGTCGAGCGTGCGCGCGCCGCCGCCGATCGTCGGCTGCGCCTCCAGGACGCGCACGGCGAGACCGGCACGTGCGAGGGTCACGGCGGCGGCCAGCCCGTTGGGGCCCGAACCGACGACGACGGCGTCGAGGTTCTCCGTCACGCGACCCTCGCGAGCGGCGTCAGAGCGGCCGCACCTGCTCGGCCTGCGGGCCCTTGGTGCCCTGGCCGAGCTCGAACTCGACCTCCTGGCCCTCGTCGAGCGTGCGGTAGCCGTCGGTCTGGATCGCGCTGAAGTGCACGAAGAGGTCCTGTCCGCCGGCCGCGGGCGTGATGAACCCGTAGCCCTTCTCGGAGTTGAACCACTTCACGGTGCCCTGAGCCATTGACGTTCTCCTCGTGCATCGTCGCCCGCGAGGCGACCCCCGCCCCGTGGTAGCCCGAGCCTAGCCCGCCCGTGGCCCGCACGGAAGGTCGGACGCGCGAGGCGACGCAGGCACGGACCCCGGCGAACGAGCAGGTCACACGGGTGAGGCCCTGACCCGAGCGAGGCCCCGTCCCCAGGAGATCTGAGGTCGCAGGCGTCAGCCGACGGGGGTGAGCTCCGACTTGATGATGACGGCGACGTCGCCCTCACGCAGGCTGTCGACCTGCTGGACGTTCTCGGCCGGGATACCCAGGGTCGCCGCGACGGCAGCAGCGGTGTCGCTGCGGTCGGGCACGTACCAGACGGTCGTGACGTCGACGGGAGCGGGGCCGTCCGGGTAGTCAGTGGCCACGGTGTTGCTGAAGCCCTGCGCGTCGAGGGCGTCCTTGCCCTTGCCCGCCTCGCCGCCGATCCCGCTGTCGTTCAGCACGCGCACGTACGCGCTCGGGTCGGCAGCGGCCATGAGCGTCGCGAGGTCGGGAGCCGCGGGCGTCTCCTCGACGGGCGGTTCCTCCGTGGCCGGGGGCTCCTCCTCCGCCGGAGGCTCTTCCGTCTCCTCGGCGGGTGGCGCCTCGGTTTCCTCCGCGGCGGGGTCCGTGGACTGCGCCTGCGGCGGGTTCTCGGTCGCTCCGTTGTCCGACAGCAGCGCGACGCCCCCGTACGCGAGGCCGGCGAAGACGACGGCGACCAGCAGGAACGGCCACGTCTTGCTCCACCCGCTGCGCGGCGTGCGGTGCACCCCCACGGGGGAGCCCTGCTGCGCGGGCGCGTCGAACTCGTCGGGCGCGTAGGGGTAGCGGCTCTTCGTCACGGCGACAGGGTAGCCCGGTCAGGCCCGTTGGCTAAACGCCCAGTTCGCCCGGACTTCACGGGCGACGGCGCTCCGCACGTCAGAGGCCTTCGAGCCGGCGGGCCGTGCGAGCCCGCTGCCTGGTGGAACGCATCCGGCGCAGCCGCTTGACGAGCATCGGGTCGTGCGCCAGCGCCGCCGGGGAGTCGATGAGCGCGTTGAGCACCTGGTAGTAGCGCGTCGCGGTCATGTCGAACAGCTCGCGCACCGCCTGCTCCTTGGCGCCCGAGTACTTCCACCACTGCCGCTCGAACGCCAGGATCTCCTGGTCCCGCTCGCTCAGGCCCGACGCCGAGCCCTCCTGGACGGTCGGGTCGCCGACCCCGTCGGGTCCGTCGAGCACGTACGCCGCCTCGCTCATCGTTCCCTCCCTGCACTCTCTCGTCACGGGACCTGCGCACCCCGGTGCGCCCGGCCGCCTCTCAGCGTACGCACGAACCACACGGGTGTCATTCGTCCTCGCCGGAGTCGCCGGAGGCGTCCCCGGGGGCCGCTAGGCTCGTGGCCGTGGAGAGCGCACCCGCCCAGCCCGTCGACGTCGACCCGGGCAGCACCCCGGCAGTCACCGATCCGGCGACGGCCCCCCGCCCCCCGCTCGCGAGCATCATGGCGCCCGACTGGGCCCAGGCCCTCGCGCCCGTCGAGCCGCAGCTCCACGCGCTCGGGGACTTCCTCCGCACCGAGGTCGCAGCCGGACGCGAGTACCTGCCCGCGCCGTCGGCGATCCTCAACGCCTTCTCGCGGCCCCTCGCAGACGTGCGCGTGCTCGTCGTCGGCCAGGACCCGTACCCGACGCCCGGGCACCCGATGGGGCTGTCGTTCTCCGTGCAGCCGCACGTGCGCCCGGTGCCCCGCTCGCTCCAGAACATCTTCGCGGAGCTCGCGGAGGACGTCGGCGCCCCGACGCCCGCGAACGGCGACCTCACCGCGTGGAGCGACCAGGGCGTCATGCTGCTCAACAGGGTGCTCACCGTCCGGCCGGGCGAGCCCGGGTCGCACCGCGGCCAGGGGTGGGAGGCCGTCACGGAGGCGGCAATCCGGGCGCTCGTCGCGCGCGACGCCCCGCTCGTCGCGATCCTGTGGGGCCGCGACGCCGCGACGCTGCGCCCGATGCTCGGCGACACCCCCGTCGTCGCGAGCGCCCACCCGAGCCCGCTCTCCGCACGCCGCGGGTTCTTCGGCTCCCGCCCGTTCTCCCGCGTCAACGAGCTCCTGGTCGCCCAGGGCGCCGCCCCCGTCGACTGGACCCTCCCGACCGCGTAGCCCGCCCCCGCCGAGGTAGACCCGTGGTCCGGCGAGGTAGAGCCCTGGTCGGTCGAGGTAGAGGCGTGGTTCTTGTGCCAGACGGCGCGGGGTCGCCCTGGTAGGTCGGGGTGGGTGGTGGTGCCACCACCCACCCCGCCCGGATTCGTCTCACCGTGGTCTGGGCTCCCCCCGGGCGAACCCCGCGCGGCGGGGCTCGTCCTACGCCTCCCCGCGCGATGGGTCCCACGCTTGCGCGCGAAGACGTCCGGGGCGCCGTCGCGTCCCGCCCTGCCGCGCCGCGTCGACCGGTGCGCCGGTGGCGGCGCGGTCCGAGCGCGGGACGGTCCGCCAGACCTCCGAGCGCCAGCTGGACCCGCTGCGACCCGCCCGGTCGGCCCTCCGGGTCATCTGGGCAGCGGCCGAACCCTCACGCGTGGTGACCTGATCGCGATCGGTGACCGGCCGCCGTCAGGCATGACCACGGCTCTACCTCGACCAACCAGGCCTCTACCTCGCGGAACCACGGCTCTACCTCGGCGGACCACGGCTCTACCTCGGCCGACTGCGGCTCTACCTCGACGGACCAGGGTTCTGCCTCGGTGGGGCACGGGACCGACGGGAGCAGAATGGGCGGGTGACGACGCAGAACCCGACGACCACTCCCCTGGCCGGTGACGCCTCTGACGCACACCGACCCGACGACGCCCCGCCCCGCTGGTCGAGCTACCTCGCGATCGGCGACTCGTTCACCGAAGGCCTGTGGGACCCGTACCCCGGCGAGGAGGACCACCAGCGCGGCTGGGCCGACCTCCTCGCCCAGCACCTCGCGGCCCGCCGCGTCGCGGCGGGCGAGGAGCCGCTGCGCTACGCGAACCTCGCGATCCGCGGGCGCAAGCTGCGCTCGATCCTCACCGAGCAGGTCCCCGCGGCGCTGGAGCTCAAGCCGGACCTGGTGAGCGTCGTCGGCGGCGGCAACGACATCCTGCGACCGAACGCCGACGTCGACCGCCTCGCGCGCAACCTCGAGCACGCGGTCTCGCGCCTGCGGGCGGCGGGGATCGACGTGCTCATGGCGACCGGCTTCGACGCGTCGCAGTCGCCGCTCGTGGGCCTCACGCGCCCTCGCGTCGGGGTGTACAACGCGCACATCTGGTCGATCGCGCGCCGGCAGGGCGCGTACGTGCTCGACCTGTGGGGCATGCGCGCGCTCCAGGACTGGCGCGTGTGGTCGGAGGACCGCATCCACCTCACGCCCGAGGGTCACCGGCGGGTCGCGCAGGCGGCGCTCGTCGGGCTGGGTCAGACGCCCGACGACGCGGCGTGGGACGACCCGCTCGCCCCCTTGCCGCCTACCCCGGCGCTGGACCGGGCGCGGCAGAACGCGCAGTGGGTGCGGACGCACGTCGTGCCCTGGGCACAGCGCCGGATCCGGGGGACGTCGTCGGGCGACGGCCGGCTCCCCAAGGCGCCCGAGCTGTTGCCCGTCCCGCTCGCGCAAGACTGACGCCCCGTCGACCGGGGCACGACGACGCCCCCGGTTCCGCACGGAACCGGGGGCGTCGTGGTGGAGCCGCCTGTCGGGTTCGAACCGACGACCTTTCGCTTACAAGGCGAGTGCTCTACCAGCTGAGCTAAGGCGGCGTGCCCGGGCTGCCGGGCGAGCGAACAGACTACCTGCTCGCCCGACGGTCCGGGACCGCGGCCGGCGCCGCGCGCGGCGCCGGCCTGCAGGTCAGCCCTGCGCGGCCGTGACGGCGTCCGAGAGCGCGTTCGGGTCGCTCCAGTTGCCGTCCCAGCGCTCGCCGTCGATCGTGATCGTCGGCGTGCCGAAGCCGCCGGACTGCGGGTTCACGAGGGCCTCGTCCTGCGTCACGAGGCTCGTCGCGGTGGCGGCCCAGTCGCCGTACGTCTCGACGGCGGTCCCGTCGGCGATGCCCGCGGCGACGTCGGCCGGGACGCCGGCCTGCTCGGCCAGGTCCGCGATCTGCTCGTCGGTGAGGGTCGAGACGTTCTCCTCCGGCTGGTTCTGGAACATGATCGCGTTGAACGCGTTCATCTGCTCCGGGGCGCGGTCCGCGATCCACGCGGCGGCCGCCGCGGAGCGGGTCGAGAACTGCTGCGCGTTCGCCATGCGGTCGAGGATCGAGACGGGGTGCAGGACGACGGTGATGTCGCCCGACTCGCGGAGCTGGTCGAGCGTCGGGCCGTTCGTCTCCTCGAACTGGCCGCAGATGGGGCACATGTAGTCGAGGTAGACGCCGACCTCGACCGCGCCCTCGTTCTCCGTCCCGGCCGCGCCGTCGGCGCCCATCGGGATGCCGCCGTCGTCGCGCGACGTGGACGGGCTCGTCACGTCGGCGAGGTTCCCGGCCGCGACGGCGTCGATCGTCTTGTTCTGGTCCTTCATGGCCGGGATCCACACGGCGAGGAACACGCCGACGAGCACGAGGACGCCCGCGACGAGCGCTCCGATCGTGATGAGGCGGTTCCGCTTGTCGCGCTTGGCCTGTGCCTCGCGCAGCGCGAGGGCCTCCGCGCGCGCGGCCTCGCGGCGCTGGGCCTTGGTCTGGGCTTCGTTGCTGGGCATGGTCGTCCTCCGAGGGAGTTCCGAGAGCTGGGATGGGTGGGGTGCGCGCCGACGGGGGTCGCGCGGGCCGTGGGTCCGACGGCGTCGTCAGACCAGGGCGAGCCGCGGCGGCCCGCGCCGCGTGCGCACCACCGCGTCGGCGAGGTGGTGCAGTGCGGCGGGGACGGCGTCGGGCACCGGGCGGACGACCCGCCGGGCACCTGCCACGAGCGCGCCCACCGGGCGGCCCGCGCCCCGCAGGACCCTCCGCAGCGCCCGCGCCGCGCCGGTCACGACCGCCCGGGAGCGGTCGTGGGCGCGCCGCGCCCACGTCGACACGCCCCACGCGACCACCGCGGCCGCGACGTGCGCGACGACGACGGGCAGCGCGAGCACGCCGACCACGGTGACCATGGCGGCGGGGTCGCCGCCGAGCGCGGTGCCGGACGGGCAGTCCGGGGTCTCGTGGACGAGCGCGAGGTGCATCCCGGCGACCCCCCACGCGCCCGGCACCGTGACGCACTGGTGCACGACGGCGTACCCGCGGTCGGCGAGCTGCGTCACCAGGGCGGCGAGGAGCGTGAGGAGCAGGAGGGCGGGGCCGAGCAGCCGGCCGGTCACGGGCACGACGGACGTGCGCGTCACGCCGCGCGACCACGCGCGCGGCACCGTCGTCCGGAGCACGGCGCCCATCCTACGCATGCGTGCTGGTAGCGGGCTGGGAACGCCCAGGACGGGCCCACGAGTGGTCCCCGGTGCCGGCACTCCCGCTCAGCGCAGCGACGGCGGCCCGGGGAAGGGCCACCACGTCACCTCGGGGTCGCCGGCGAGGAGCACGACGCACAGGACCGTGAGGGCGAGCCCGACGCCCACGAGCACGAGGGTCCCGGTGCGGCCCGGGGCGAGCCGCGCGAGCGCGGTGCGCGTCCCGTAGCGCGTGAGGTGGGTCAGCGGCCCGGCCCACGCGAGCACGACGGCCGCGAGCGATGCCAGGCCCAGGATCACGGTCGTCACGACCGGCGAGTTCCCGCCGTCGGCACCCTCGACGACGACCCAGCGGTCGGACTCCAGGAGCCACCACCCGGCCACGACGACGAGCACGCCGGCGCACGCCGCGACGAGCAGCGACGGGAGCGCCCCGACCGCGGCACGCACGACGTACCAGGGCGACGCCGCGACGGCCCGCACGGTGTCGCGTGGCGAGACCCCGCGCCGCTCGCGGCGCGCGTGGAGGGACTCGGTGGTCACGCCCACGATCCGCGCGAGGACGACGAGCACGGAGAGCACCACGAACGCGACGCCCGGGTGGAGCATGCCGAGCAGGACGAGCGGGGCCGCGAGGAGGAGCAGAGCGGTGCGGCGCGGGGCGGGCACGGGCCGGAGGTACAGCGGTTCGCCGTCCTCCCCCACGGGCGGCGCGCCGAGGTCGTCCATGAGGTCGTGGTCCGTCGGGACCGCCATGGTGCGGCCGTCGTTGACCTGGGACTGCGACGTGGGCAGGGGCGGTGGCACGACCTGCGCCGCGCCGGTCCAGGCCTGCGCGCCGGTGCCGCCCGGCACGACGGCGACGGGGGGCACGACCCGCGTGGGACCGGTGGGCGGCCCGACGACCTGGGTCGCGGGGGCGAGGTCCCCCGTGTCGGCGGCGTGCCGCAGCGCGGCCACGACCTCGGTCGGGCCGAGCCGCTGCGCGGGGTCCGCGTGCAGGGCCCCGGCGAGCACGCGCGCCGTGACGGGCCCGAGGCCGGCGAGGTCGGGCCGCCCGCTGCGGGCGCGGGCCAGGACGACGTCGGTCGGCCGCACCCCGAACGGGGCACGACCCGTCGCGGCGTAGGCGAGGAGCGCCGCCCAGCCCCACCAGTCGCTCCCGACGCTCGGGGCGGCGCCCTCCAGGAGCTCGGGCGCGAGGTAGCCGGGCGTGCCCATGACGAGGCCGGTCGACGTGACGCGCGCATCCTCGAGGCCCTGCGCGATCCCGAAGTCGATGAGCACGGGGCCGCGCGAGGAGACCATGACGTTGCTGGGCTTGAGGTCGCGGTGCACGACCCCCGCCGCGTGCACGGACTCGAGCGCGGCCGCGAGCTGGTCGGCCAGCTCGTAGAGGTCCCACGCGTCGAGCGGGCCGCCCTCGGCGACCTCGTCCTCGAGGGTCGGGCCGTCGACGAGCTCGGTGACGATGAACGCGTCGGGGCCGTCGAGCTCGACGTCCAGGATCTGCGCGACGGCGGGGTGCCGGAGGCGCTGGAGGGCGAGCGCCTCGCGCCGCAGGCGCTCGCGACCCTGGGCCGCGGCGTCGAGGTCGACGTGGGCGTGCAGGAGCTTGATCGCGACGAGGTTCCCGCCGCCGTCGTGGGCGCTGTGGACGGTGCCCATGGCCCCCGAGCCGAGCCGCGCGCCGATGAGGTAGCCCCCGACCTCGCTACCCGGTGCGGGCCCGCGCGCCGGGCCGCCCGGGGCGGTCCGCGCGTCGACGCGCTGCGTGGGCTCCTCCATGGTGACAAGGTAGCGGCAGCGGGCCGGTCATCGCCTTCCGGACGTGCCCGGCGGGCCTGGTGGGCGGGTCGGCCCGGGACGGACGGCCCGTCCGCGCGCCGGGCGGGCCGACTACCCTGGGTCGCCCCGGCGCGATCCATCGAAGCTCAAGGAGTAGTCCATTGACAGGCAAAGAGGGATTCGATCTCGTCGTGGTGGCCAACCGGCTGCCCGTGGACTTCACGGTCGGTCCCGGCGGCGACATCGAGTGGAACCGCTCGCCCGGCGGTCTCGTCACGGCGCTCGAGCCCGTCATGCAGGCGTCCGACGGCGCGTGGGTCGGCTGGTCCGGCGCCCCCGACCTCGCGAGCGAGCCGTTCGACGCGGACGACATGCGGCTCGTGCCCGTCACCCTCTCGGCCGACGAGATCGAGCGCTACTACGAGGGCTTCTCCAACGACACGCTCTGGCCGCTCTACCACGACGTCATCTCGCCGCCCACCTACCACCGCACGTGGTGGGAGGCGTACCGGCGCGTCAACCAGCGCTTCGCGGACGCCGCGGTCGCGCAGGTCTCGCCGGGCGGCGTCGTGTGGGTGCACGACTACCAGCTCCAGCTCGTGCCCCAGATGATCCGCGCCCAGCGCCCCGACGTGCGGATCGGTTTCTTCAACCACATCCCGTTCCCGCCCCTCGAGCTGTTCCAGCAGCTCCCCTGGCGCCGACAGGTGCTCGACGGACTGCTCGGCGCGGACCTCGTCGGCTTCCAGCGCGCGGGCGACGCCGCGAACTTCATCCGCGCCGTGCGCCGCCTGCGCGCGCACACGACGCGCGGCCCCATCATCACGGTCCCCGGCGAGGACGGTCGCGACCGCCACGTGCGCGCCGCGGCGTTCCCCATCTCGATCGACTCGCGCCGCTTCGACGAGCTCGCGCGCTCGCCCGAGGTGCAGCAGCGCTCGCGCGAGATCCGCACCGACCTGGGCGACCCGGACATCATGATGCTCGGCGTGGACCGCCTGGACTACACCAAGGGCATCCGGCACCGCATCAAGGCGTACGGCGAGCTCCTCCAGGACGGGCGCCTCGACGTCGAGCACGCGACGCTCGTCCAGGTCGCGAGCCCGAGCCGCGAGAACGTCGACGCCTACCAGGAGCTGCGCGAGCACGTGGAGGGCGCCGTCGGGCGCATCAACGGGGAGTACGCCGAGATCGGGCACGCCGCGATCCACTACCTGCACCACTCCTACCCCCCGGAGGAGATGGCCGCGCTGTACCTCGCGGCGGACGTCATGCTCGTCACCGCGCTGCGCGACGGCATGAACCTCGTCGCCAAGGAGTACGTCGCCGCGCGCTCCGACGACCGCGGCGTCCTCGTGCTGTCGGAGTTCACGGGGGCCGCCGACGAGCTCTCCTCCGGTGCGCTCCTGGTCAACCCGCACGACATCGACGGGATGAAGGACATCATCGTGGCCGCCGCGCACATGGACCACCGCGAGCAGCGCAAGCGCATGCGCCGCCTGCGCCGCAAGGTCCTCAGCGACGACGTCGCGAAGTGGTCGGAGTCGTTCCTCGGCGTCCTCACGGCCATGCCGTCGCGCGTGCCGCACCGCCGGCCGGACGACGTCGGCCAGGACGAGGCGCAGGCGGACCTCGCCGCGGAGGCCGGCGCGTGACCCCGCCCGGCGGCGGCCCCGAGCTGCCACCGTCCCTGCCCCGGGCCGTCGCCGACGCCGTCCGCGCGTTCGCGACGGACGGCAGCGACTCCCCGCACGCCCGGCTCGTCGCGCTCGACTTCGACGGGACGCTCGCGCCGCTCGTGGACGACCCGCACGCAGCGCGCATGGCGCCCGCGGCACGGGCCGCGGTCGACCGCCTCGGCGCGGTGCTCGCGGGGACGACGACGCGCCTGGCCCTGGTCTCGGGACGCCACCTCGCGGACCTCGCCGAGCGCAGCGAGCCGCCCGTCGGCACCTTCCTCGTGGGCAGCCACGGCGCCGAGACGGGCGTCGTCACGCCGTCGGGCCTCGAGGCCGTCCCGCTCGAGCTGACCGCGGACCAGGCCGACGCCCTCGCGACGCTGCGTGCGGGGCTCGCGGACGCCGTGGCGGGCCGCGAGGGCGCGTGGGTCCAGGACAAGCCGAGCGCCGCCGTCCTGCACACGCGGCTCGCGTCCCCGGCGGACACGCGGGCGGCCGAGGACGTCGCGGATGCCGTGGCCGAGCGGCTCGGGCTGCACGCGATGCACGGCAAGGACGTGGTGGAGGTCGCCGTCGTCGAGACGTCCAAGGGCGAGGCGGTCGACCGGCTGCGGGACGTCGTCGGGCACGACGCGGGGCTCCCGGACTCGCGGACACGCGTGCTGTACGCCGGGGACGACACCACGGACGAGACCGCGTTCGCCGTCCTCGGCCCCGGCGACCTGGGGGTGAAGGTCGGGGACGGCGAGACCCGGGCGGGCTCGCGGGTGCCCGACGCCGACGGGCTGGCCGCGGCGCTCGACCTGCTCGCCGACCTGCTGGCTCGCGCGGAGGGCTGACGGGGCGGGTCACGGACCGCCGCGAAACCGCTACCCGATCGTGACCGGCTCTGTGACGAAGCACTCAGAAGCCGGAGTAGTATCGGGTCCACGATGACGTCGGGTCCCCTGCTCGAACCAGAGGGGGTCCGACTTCTTCTGTGTCGTCGAAGACACGCTCGTCCGCCATCGCGAACAGCTACGTCGACGTGGCACGTCACTGCACAACGGATCGTCCGGCACGTACCTGCCGGTGGAGGGATGTACCAGTCATGGCTACGGTCACCTACGACCACGCAACCCGGCTCTACCCCGGGACCGAGCGTCCCGCTGTGGACCAGCTCAACCTGCACATCGAGGACGGCGAGTTCCTCGTCCTCGTCGGCCCCTCGGGCTGCGGCAAGTCGACCTCGCTCCGCATGCTCGCGGGCCTCGAGGACGTCAACGGCGGACACATCTACATCGGCGACCGCGACGTCACGGACGTCCAGCCGAAGGACCGCGACATCGCGATGGTCTTCCAGAACTACGCGCTGTACCCGCACATGTCCGTCGCGGACAACATGGGCTTCGCGCTGAAGATCGCCGGCACGCCGAAGGCGGAGATCCGCCAGCGCGTCGAGGAGGCCGCGAAGATCCTCGACCTCACCGAGTACCTCGACCGCAAGCCGAAGGCGCTCTCCGGTGGTCAGCGTCAGCGTGTCGCCATGGGCCGCGCGATCGTCCGCCAGCCGCAGGTGTTCCTCATGGACGAGCCGCTGTCGAACCTCGACGCCAAGCTCCGCGTCCAGACCCGTACGCAGATCGCGTCGCTCCAGCGCCGCCTCGGCGTCACGACGGTCTACGTCACGCACGACCAGACCGAGGCCCTCACCATGGGTGACCGCATCGCGGTCCTCAAGGACGGCCTGCTCCAGCAGGTCGGTACGCCGCGCGAGATGTACGACACCCCGGCCAACGTCTTCGTCGCCGGCTTCATCGGCTCGCCGGCCATGAACATCGGCACGTTCGTGGTCAAGAACGGCGTCGCCGAGGTCGGCCCGGCCCGTCTCACGCTCGAGCGCGAGACGGCCGCGAAGATCACCGAGGCGGACAACGGCAAGGTCACCATCGGCTTCCGCCCCGAGTCGCTCGACGTCGTGTCGCAGGCCAACGAGAGCGCCTTCCCGGTCGAGGTGAACATCGTCGAGGAGCTCGGCTCCGACGCGTTCGTCTACGGCACGCTGAAGGGCGAGCTGGCCTCGCAGGCCGACGTCCACTCGGGCGCCGGCGACAACCAGGTCATCGTCCGCGTCGACCCGCGCAACGTCCCGGCCAAGGGCGAGCGCATCTACGTGACGATCCGCCCGGGTCACTCGCACGTCTTCGCCGCGGCGTCGGGCCAGCGCATCAGCGCCTGACCTCACGCCGTACCGCCGCAGGGCGGGTCCTCCCGGTCGGGAGGACCCGCCCTGCGGCGTTTCCGGGCGGAGCGCGTCGCGACGGGGAGGTCTCACGGCCGCACGTCGCGCCTTGACAGGCCCATGGGCGACCACAAGACTACTTTTGCACACGCGACACCAGAAGTCGCATGTTCGTCACCCAAAACGACAACGCTGTCAATTGGAGCCTCATGCAGATCCCGCACCATTCGTCTCGCGCACGGCGCCTCGGCGCGGCACTGACGGGCGGCGCGCTCGTCGCGTGCACGCTCGCCGCGGCCCCGGCCGTCGCGAACCCGTCCGCCGAGACCAGCCCCCCGACCACCCTCGCCGCAGCCGAGACGTGCGGCCCGGAAGACGGGCTGCCCGACTCCAAGATCTCCATCCAGCTCTACACGCACGTCGGTGAGCTCGGGGGCTCGGGGACCCCGTCCGCCGAGACGATCGACCGCGTGCTCGGAGAGGTGGCCAACGCGGGGTTCACCAACGTCGAGCCGTACAACCAGCCCTACTCCATGCCCGTCGAGGAGTACCAGGCGATCCTCGACAAGCACGGCCTCGCGGTGTCGTCCAGCCACGGGAGCACGGACTGGGGCTCGTGGCCCCAGACCGTCGCGTACGCCGTCGCGCTGGGTCAGGACTACATCGGGACCGGCGGGATGGCCGGCGGCTACGGCACCTACGCCGAGGCGGTCGCGACCGCGGCCTACGTCAACCAGCTCGGCCAGTACGCGCACGAGAACGGCGCGAACAAGATCGTGCTGCACAACCACCAGAGCGAGTTCACCACGCGGTACCCCGACCCGGTGACGGGCGAGATGGTCAGCGCCTGGGAGGTCATCGAGGAGAACACCGACCCGCGCTACGTCACGTTCGAGCTCGACGTCGGCTGGGCCGCCGACGCCGGTCTCGACGTCCCCGCCTGGATCGAGGAGCACGGGGACCGCATCGAGCTGCTGCACATCAAGGACGCCGTGAACGTCAACGCGCCGGGCGACATGCGGCAGGTCGCCCTCGGCCGGGGCGAGCTGGACCTCCCGGCGATCATCGCCGCGGCCGAGCCGTACGTGCAGTACTACACCTACGAGTGGGACTGGGCGCCGTCGTTCGAGACGTCCGCGGAGTCCTACCGGTACCTCCGCTGCTTCGAGTCCGAGGGCGGTGGCGGGAACGAGGGCGACGAGTCGCTCGCGCTGGGTCGCCCGGTGACGGCCTCCAGCATCGACGAGGCCGGTCACGAGGCCGAGAAGGCGGTCGACGGCAACGCCGGCACCCGCTGGAGCAGCGCGTGGAACGACCCGGAGTGGATCGCGGTGGACCTCGGCGCGAGCTACGACCTCAGCAAGGTCGTGATCGACTGGGAGACCGCGTTCGGTTCGGGGTACCAGATCCAGACGTCGCCCGACGGCGAGACCTGGACCACGGTGCACACCGTGGCCGACGGTGACGGCGGGTACGACGAGCTGGACGTCGCGGGCACGGGCCGCCACGTGCGCCTCTACCTCACGGAGCGCGCGACGCAGTGGGGCTTCTCGCTCTACGAGCTCGAGGTCTACGGCACCCCGAGCGGGCAGCTCGACCTCGACGTCACGGTGCAGGCGCGGTGCCTCGCCGGCCAGGCGTACCTCGCCGTCCGCGCCACGAACGGCGAGGACTCGCCGGTCGACGTGACCCTCGCAACGGCCTACGGCACCCGCGAGTTCGCCGACGTCGCCCCGGGCAAGAACGCGTACCAGTCGTTCGCGGTGCGCTCGGCCTCGGTCGAGAGCGGGTCGGTGACCGTCACGGGCGCCGCGACGGTCGACGGCGAGGACGTCACCTCGACGTTCGACGTCGACCACGACGCGCTCGCCTGCTCCTGATCTCCTCCCGTCCCTCGTTGCGGGGCGCGCCCGACCTCACGGGTCGGGCGCGGCCCCGCACGGCGAGCCGGGCACCGAGCCGACGCCGGAGCGAGGGGTGGGGCGGGTCGTGGTGGGTGATGACGAGACGAGCCGGGAGCCGCGAGGAACCAGCGGCGGACGGTGGACCCGCCCCGCCCCTCGCGCAGTCGTCGGCGGAAGCACCGCGACCGTACGGCCCCTCGCGTCGACCATGGACAATGGACCCGTGACGGTGCACAACCTGCAGATCACGGCGTCGGCCCCCGACCCGGCCCTCCTCGACCTGCCCTGGGACATCCCGCTCGAGGAGTGGCCGGCCGAGACCCTCGCGGCGCTGCCGCGCGGTATCTCCCGGCACATCGTGCGGTTCGTCCGCCTCTCCGGGCGCGTCATCGCGATCAAGGAGATCGGCGAGACGGTCGCGTACCGCGAGTACGAGCTGCTCCGCCAGCTCCGCCGGCTCGAGGTGCCGAGCGTCGTCCCGGTGGGGGTCATCACCGGGCGCCAGGACGCCGACGGCGAGCGGCTGGAGGCGGTGCTCATCACGGAGCACCTCCAGTTCTCGCTCCCCTACCGCGCGCTGTTCAGCCAGTCCCTGCGCCCGGACACCGCGACGCGACTCATCGACGCGCTCGCCGTGCTGCTCGTGCGCCTGCACCTGATCGGGTTCTACTGGGGCGACGTGTCGTTGTCGAACACGCTGTTCCGGCGCGACGCCGAGACGTTCGCGGCGTTCCTCGTGGACGCGGAGACGGGCGACCTGCACCGCGAGCTCTCCCCCGGCCAGCGCTCGTACGACGTCGACCTCGCGCGCACCAACATCATCGGCGAGCTCATGGACCTCTCCGCGGGTGAGCTGCTCGACGAGGACGTGGACGAGGTCGCGATCGGGGACGCGCTCGTGGCGCGCTACGAGGAGCTGTGGGCCGCGCTGACGACGTCCGAGTCGTTCGACGCGAACGAGCGGTGGCGCGTCGCGGCACGCATCGAGCACCTCAACAACCTCGGGTTCGACGTGGACGAGCTCGCGATCACAACGGACATCGACGGCACGACCGTGCAGATCCAGCCGAAGGTCGTCGACGCGGGGCACCACTCGCGGCGCCTGCTGCGCCTCACGGGCCTCGACGTGCAGGAGAACCAGGCCCGCCGCCTGCTCAACGACCTCGACTCGTTCCGGGCCGCGGCGGAGCGGCAGAACGACGACGAGGAGTTCGTCGCGCACGACTGGCTGAGCGGCGTGTTCGAGCCCACGATCCAGGCCGTGCCCCGCAACCTGCGCCGCAAGCTCGAGCCGGCGCAGCTCTTCCACGAGATCCTCGACCACCGCTGGTTCATCTCCGAGCGCGCGGGCCGCGACGTCCCGATGGCCGAGGCGACCCAGTCGTACGTCGAGAACGTCCTGCGGCACCGGCCGGACGAGAAGGCGATCCTCGGCCTCGCACCGGGCGAGAAGGACCCCGAGTACTACGGCTGACACCGCTCACGCAGGGAGACGTCAGCGCCCCACCGGTCCGCGGACCGGTGGGGCGCTGCGCATGCGGTGAGTCCTCCCGCGCTCAGGCCTCGCGGCGCAGGCGCGCGACCTCGTAGAGCGAGATGCCCGTCGCGACGGCGGCGTTGAGCGACTCGGTGTCCGACCCGATGGGGATGGACGCGACGACGTCGCACGCCTCGCGCACGAGGCGGGAGAGCCCCTTGCCCTCGGACCCGGCCACGACGACGAGCGGCTCGGTCGCGAGCTGGAGGTCGCCGATCGCGGTGTCGCCGCCGGCGTCGAGCCCGACGACGAAGCAGCCCGCCTTCTTGAGCTCACCGAGAGCGCGGACCAGGTTGGTCGCGCGCGCGACGGGCACCCGGGCGGCGGCGCCGGCCGAGACCTTCCACGCGGACGCCGTGACGCCCGCGGCGCGCCGCTCGGGGACGAGCACGCCGTGTGCCCCGAACGCGCCCGCCGAGCGCAGCACGGCGCCCAGGTTGCGGGGGTCCGTCACGCCGTCGAGCGCGACGATCAGCGGCGGACGACCCGACGCCTCGGCCGCGTCGAGCAGGTCGTCGACGTCGGCGTACTCGTACGGCGGCACCTTGATCGCGACGCCCTGGTGCACGGCGCCGTCGGTGAGACGGTCGAGCTCGGGCTTGCCGACCTCGAGGAGGTCGTAGCCGCGCCCCGCGACGATGTCGACGATCTCGCGCGTGCGGTCGTCGGCGTCGAGGCGCGACGCGAGGTAGACCACCTCGACGGGGATGCGTGCCCGGAGCGCCTCGAGCACGGAGTTGCGGCCCGCGACGACCTCCTGCACCGAGCCGCGACCCTTCGGGCCACCGCCGCGCGACGTGCCGCCCTGGGCAGGGCCGCCCCGCGTGGCGCCCCGTCCGGTCGGCGTCGTGGCGCGCTTCTCCTCGGCGACCTTGCGCTTGTGCGCCGCGTGGTAGACACGGTCCTCGGCCTTCGGCGTCGGCCCGCGGCCCTCGAGGCCCTTGCGGCGCTGTCCACCGGAGCCGACGGTCGCGCCCTTCTTGCTGCCGGGCTTGCGGGTCGCGCCGCGTCGTTGTGAGTTGCCAGCCATGGGTGTACCCGTCGTGTCGTGGTCAGGTCGGTCGGTGTCGATCAGGTGGATCGACACCGGTCCGGTCGGTCAGGTCGGTCGGTTCGTGCGAGCGGGCGTGTGTGCGCCACCGAGTCCAGTGTCCCTCAGACGCCGCGCCGAGGTAGAGCCGTGGTCCACCGAGGTAGAGGCCTGGTCACGACCACGCCTCTACCTCGCGGCACCGGGCCTCTACCTCGCGGAGATGGTCGTCAGGCGAGGGTCCAGCGTGCGCCGTCCGCCGAGTCCTCGACCGCGACGCCCGCCGCGGCCAGGCGGTCGCGGATCGCGTCGGCGGTCGCGAAGTCGCGCGCCGCGCGCGCCTCCGCGCGGGCCGCGAGCTCCGCGCCCACGACCGCGTCGAGCACCGCCGCGTAGCGCGAGTCCCCGCGGTCGGCCCACTGCGCGTCGCCCGGGTCGAGCCCGAGGACGTCGAGCATCGCCCGCACCGCGACGAGGTGGTGGCGCGCGACGGCGTCGGCGGCGGTCGTGCGGTCCGCGAGCGCCGCGTTCCCCGCGCGCAGGTGCTCGTGCACGACGGCGAGCGCCGCGGGCACGTTGAGGTCGTCGTCCATCGCCGCGGTGAACGCGGTCGGCAGCTCGGCCTCGGTCACGTCGCCGACGTCGCCCACGCGCTCGGTCGCACGCTCGACGAACCCGGCGAGCCGCTCCCACGTCGCCTCGGCCTCGACGACCGTCGCGGGCGTCCACTCCAGCATCGAGCGGTACTGGACGGACCCGAGGGCGTAGCGCAGCACGGCCGGGCTCGTCGTCGCGAGGACCTCGCGCACGAGCAGACCGTTGCCGAGCGACTTGCTCATCTTGGCGCCACCCTGCGTGACCCACGCGCTGTGGAGCCAGTGCTGCGCGAACCCGTAGCCCGCGGCGCGCGACTGCGCCTGCTCGTTCTCGTGGTGGGGGAAGCGCAGGTCGAGCCCGCCGCCGTGGATGTCGAACGTGTCGCCGAGATACCGGCGCGCCATCGCGGAGCACTCGAGGTGCCAGCCGGGACGGCCGCGGCCGAAGGGCGTGGGCCAGGACGCGGTCTCCGGCTCGCCGTCCTTGGGGGCTTTCCAGAGCGCGAAGTCGCGCGGGTCGCGCTTGGCGGCGGCCTCCTCCGCGTCCGCGGGGACGTCGTCGGGCACGGGGTTGAGGTCCTCGAGGCGCTGGTTGGTCAGCGAGCCGTACTCGGACCAGGAGCGCACGTCGAACCACACGTCGCCCGGGCCGGTCGTGTACGCGTGCCCGCGCTCCACGAGGCGCTCCATGAGCTCGACCATGTCCGGGACGTGCCCGGTCGCGCGCGGCTCGTACGTGGGCGGCAGGACGCCCAGCGCGTCGTACGCGGCGGTGAACGCGCGCTCGTACGTCGCGGCCCAGGCCCACCACGGCTCGCCGGCGTCGGCGGACTTCACGAGGATCTTGTCGTCGATGTCGGTGACGTTGCGGATGAGCGTCACGCGCGACCCGCCGCGCCGCAGCCAGCGCACGAGCACGTCGAACGCGACGGCGGAGCGCATGTGGCCGATGTGGGGGGCTGCCTGGACGGTCGCGCCACACAGGTAGATGCCGACCTCGCCCGGAGTCAGAGGCACGAAGTCGCGCACGTCCCGCGTGGCGGTGTCGAACAGGCGAAGAGTCACGTCCGCAAGGGTACCGGGGAGGCGCCGTCGCGACCGAAGCGGGGCGCGCCCGCCCGACCGCGGGTCTCGGCGCCGTCCGGGCC
The DNA here is from genome assembly GCF_059758455.1 of Cellulosimicrobium sp. GQ32. Lineage (NCBI taxonomy): Bacteria > Bacillati > Actinomycetota > Actinomycetes > Micrococcales > Promicromonosporaceae > Cellulosimicrobium > Cellulosimicrobium sp. GQ32. The sequence goes on from NZ_JCAXEP010000015.1 coordinate 53,147, forward strand.
GACCGCGTCAGCCGAAGCTCTTGCCCTCGCCGCGGTACGTCGGGACCACGTCGACCACCTCGTCCCCTCGCACCAGGTGCACACGGTCGAACCGCTCCATCACCTCGCCCGCCTTGCCGTGTCGGAACCAGACGCGGTCGCCGACGCCGAGGTCGGGCGCGCTCACGGCGCCCCGGGCCCGGTGCAGCGGCGTCTGGACCTCGCCCGCCCCCTCGCGGCCCGTGAGCGACCAGCCGGGCGTCGCGACGCGTGGGAGGCGGCTGCGCGACGCGGGACCGGACGCGACGTACCCGCCGCCGAACGCCGTCGCCCACCCGGGGGCGGGCACGCGCACCACGTCGAGGCCGAAGAAGGCGGACGGCCGCGGCCGGAAGGACCGGTACTCGTCGAAGAGCCCGGGGACGTACAGCCCCGACCCCGCGGTGACCTCCGTGACGACGCCGTCCGCCGACGACGTCTCGAGCGACCCCGTGCCGCCCGAGTTCACGAGCTCGAGGTCGTGCCCGACGACGTCGCGCACCGCCGCGACCACCTCGCCGCGGCGCTCGCCCAGCTCGAGCACCGAGAGCCGCTTGACCGCGCGGACGGCGAGGCTCGAGTCGGGCATCCCGGCGACCTGGGCCTCGTAGAACATGAGCCCGCGCAGCGCGAGACCGGGCGTCGAGACCACGCGCGCGGCGAGCGACGCGACGTCCGGGGGGTCGTGCAGGGGCGAGCGCCGCGTGCCGAGGTGGACCGTGACGAGCCCGAGGCCGACGCGCAGCGACGCGTCGACGTCGAGGCACACGCGCACGGGCGGCTCGTCACCGGTGCCGGTCTCCGCGAGCGCCTGCCGCACGAGCTCGAGGTGCGCGGCGTCGTCGACCATGAGCGTGATCTCGCGCCGCCCGGCCTCGTGCTGCGCGAGCGCGGCGAGCGCCCCGCGGTCCACGGACGGGTAGCCCACGAGCACGTCGCGGACGCCCGCGTCGACGAGCCACAGGGCCTCGCGCACCGAGAACGCCATGACGCCCTGGAAGCCGCGCTCCCCGGCGCGCGTCACGAGCGAGCGGACGCGCACCGACTTCGACGCGACGCGCACGGGCACCCCGCCCGCGCGTGCCAGGAGCTCGTCGGCGTTGGCGTCGAACCGGTCGAGGTCGACGACGGCGAGCGGCCCGTCGAGGTCCGCGGTCGCGCGCGTGAGCCGGGCGAGCAGCGACGGCGTCGCGCCACGCTCGTCCGCGGCGCGGTCGGCCGTCCGCACGTTCGTCCCGGGTGCCGCGTCGCTCGTCATGGGGAGAACGTACGCCACCCGGGGAGCGTGAGACAGTACGACCTGTGAGCAGCGACGACGCCCTCTCCTGGACCAACTGGGCCCGCACGGCCTCCGCGACCCCGCGCCGTCGGGCCTCCCCGCGCGACGAGGCCGAGCTGGGCGAGCTCGTCGCCCGCGCCGCCGCCGACGGGATGTCGGTGCGGGCCGTCGGCGCGGGCCACTCCTTCACCCCCGCGGCGGTCACCGACGGGCTCCTGCTCGACCTGGACCGCATCGGCCTGGTCGAGCGCATCACCCGCGGCACGGGCGCGCCCGGCGAGGCCGACGCCGACGCGATCCTCGTGACGGTCGGGGCGGGGATCCGGCTGCACCGGCTCAACGAGGCACTCGCCGCTGCGGGTCTCGCGATGCGCAACCTGGGCGACATCGACCGGCAGTCGATCGCCGGTGCGATCTCGACGGGCACGCACGGGACCGGGGCCCGCCTCGGCGGGATCGCGACCCAGGTGCGCGGCGTCCGCGTCGTCGGCGCGGACGGCGAGGTGCGCGAGGCGTCGGCGACGCAGGACCGCGACCTGTTCGAGGTGAGCCGCCTGGGTCTCGGCGTCACGGGTGTCCTGTCGGCGGTCACGCTCGAGGTCGTCCCGGCGTTCCTGCTCCGCGCGCAGGAGGAGCCGTGGCCGCTCGACCGCGTGCTCGAGGGGCTCGGCACGTCGGACGACCCGGAGGGGCTCGTCGGGGGCAACGACCACTTCGAGTTCTACTGGTTCCCGCACACGCGCCGAGCGCTGACCAAGCGCAACAACCGGCTCGCGCCCGACGAGGAGACGGCGGAGCTCGAGCGCCTGCGGACCACCGGGCCCGGGCCGGTCGCGCGGGCGCGCACGTGGGTCGACGAGGAGCTGCTGTCCAACGGCGCGTTCGAGCTCGTCAACCGGCTCGCCACGGCGGTCCCGCGCGCCACGCCGCGGCTCAACGCCGTCTCGGCGCGGGCGCTCGCGCCCCGGACGTACGTCGCGCCGTCGCACCAGGTCTTCGTCACGTCGCGCCGCGTCCGGTTCCGCGAGATGGAGTACGCCGTGCCGCGCGAACGCCTGGTCGACGTCCTGTCGAGCATCGACCGCTGGCTCAACCGGTCGGGCGAGCACGTGCCCTTCCCGGTCGAGGTCCGGTTCGCGGCGCCCGACGACGTCTGGCTGTCCACGGCGCACGGGCGCGAGACCGCGTACGTGGCGGTGCACCAGTACGCGCGCCTGCCGCACGAGCGGTACTTCGACGCCGTCGAGCGCATCGTCGCCGAGGTCGGCGGGCGCCCCCACTGGGGCAAGCTCCACGGGCTCGGCGCCGACCGGTTCCGCGAGCTCTACCCCCGGTTCGACGACGCGGTGGCGGTCCGCGACGCGGCGGACCCCGCCGGGGTGTTCGCGAACGCCTACACGGACCGGGTCCTCGGGCGGGCGCCGGGAGCGTCCGCGCGCGGCTGACGGCCGCTCGCGCGCCCCCCGGTCAGGAGACGGGCTCCGGGCCGTGCTCGCGCACGGGCGATCCGTCGGGACGGACCATGAGCGACAGCACGTACTCGGCGAGCGCGTGAAAGCTGCGGACCGCGGTCTCGTCGTCCTGCTCGACGAGCCACGCGATCTCGATGCCGTCGATGTACCCGGCGACGATGCGCGAGAGGAAGCCCATGTCCATCGAGTAGGTGACGTTCCCGCGCTCGGCGACGTTCTCGAGGAAGCCGCGGGTCATCGCCCACGTCTGCTCCAGGTGCGTGTGCGCCACGGACCGCAGCGCGCGGCTTCGCACGCCCGCCGTCGCGAACTCGAACGTGAGGAGGCGCATGTGCCGGCGCGGGGTCAGCCCGCTCCAGAGGCCGTCGGCAGCCGCGTGCGCGAGCTCCACGACGTCGCCGTCGACGTCGAGGGCGGCGCGGACAGGCTCGGACGCGACCAGGGCGAGGCTGTTGCCCATCGCCTGGAGGAGCTCGTCCTTGTCCTCGAAGCAGTAGTGCACGACGCCGAGCGACACGCCGGCCTCGGCCGCGACGCCGCGGATCGTGACGGCCTCGACGCCCTCGCGGACGGCGATGGTCATCGCCGCGTCGACGAGCTGGGCTCGGCGTTCTTCGACGGACATTCGGTTCATGTGCGATTCATCCCATGTGTCGTTCTTGGGAAAGTCAAACACATCGATGCGCTCTCAGCGATCGTAAGGCCTGCTCGTGGGCCTGGCACCCGGGACGCCGGGAGGCGAGAATGGCGAGCCGGACCCGCTGTACCCGTCACGCCCCCTGCCCCCGACGAAGGACGACCGTGCCCCGACCGCGCCACCCTCGCACCCTCTGGACCCTTGCGACCCTCGCGACCGCGGCGCTCGCCCTCGCGGGCTGCGGCGGTCCCGCGGACGCCGGGGTGGACGACGCGCCGGTCACGTACGACGTCCCCGAGGTCCCCGTCCGGGTCACCGCTCCCCCGGGCTGGGAGCGAGTCACCCGCGACGGCGCCTTCGCGCTGCGCGCGCCGAGCGGGTCGGGGTCGCAGGACTTCCGGGCGAACGTCGTCGTGACGGGCACGCAGTCCGCGAAGACGCTCGAGCAGGCAGGCGCGAGGACCGCCGCGTCCGTCGACGCGATCCCCGGCTGGATCCCGGACGCCGACGGCCAGGGCACGACCACCCTCGGCGAGCTCCCCGCCTTCCGTGTCGCGGGCACGTACGAGACGGCGGGGACGGTGGTCGTGCAGGAGATCCTGGCGGTCCGGACGGGCGACGCGCCGGACGACTGGGTCGTCGACCTCACGGCTTCCTATGCCGAGGGCGACGCCGACGCCGCCGCGCAGACGCGCGCGATCCTCGAGAGCGTGGAGCTCGTCCCCGCGGGCTGACCTCACGCGGGCGGCGTCCCGACGGCGACGACGAGCGCCGTCGCGACGGCCGCGACGCCCTCCCCACGGCCCGTGAGGCCGAGCCCGTCGGTCGTCGTGGCCGTGAGGGTCACGGGGGCCCCCGCGGCGGCCCCGAGGGCCGCCTCGGCCTCCGCACGGCGGGGCCCGAGGCGCGGACGGTTGCCGATGACCTGGACGGCCACGTTCCCGATCTCGAACCCTGCCGCGCGCACCCGGCGCGCCGCCTCGGCGAGCAGTCGCGACCCGCTGGCCCCGGCCCACTCGGGCGCGCTCGTCCCGAAGTTCGACCCCAGGTCCCCGAGCCCCGTCGCCGAGAACAGCGCGTCCGCGGCGGCGTGCGCCGCGACGTCCGCGTCCGAGTGCCCGGCGAGGCCGCGCTCACCCGGCCACAGCAGGCCGCCGAGCCACAGCTCCCGCGCCTCGCCCTCGGGGGCGAACGCGTGCACGTCGACGCCGACGCCGGTGCGCGGCAACGGAGGGACGGCGGCGCGCGGCGGCGCGCCCTCGGCGTGCCCCGCGGGGGTCGTCATCGTTCCTCCCGGAGGGTCAGCGCGGCGACGCGCAGGTCGTGGGCGGTGGTGATCTTGGCCGCCGCGGGGTCCCCGGGCACGACGTGGACCGGAAGCCCGAGCGCCTCGACCAGGCCGGCGTCGTCGGTCGCGGCGGACCGCTCGTCGTCCGCCCGGTGGGCCGCGGACTCGTGCGCCCGGACGAGGAGCGAACGGTCGAACCCCTGCGGGGTCTGCACCGCGCGCAGCGCCGCCCGGTCCACGGTCTCGGCCACGGGCTCCGCGTGGGACGGGTCCTCCGCCCGCGCGGGCGCCACGCGCTTGATCGTGTCCGTGACCGGCAGCCCGGGCACGACCGCGGCGTGGCCCGCTCGCACGGCCTCGACGACGCGGCGGACCAGCGCGGGCGGCGCGAGCGGCCGCGCCGCGTCGTGGACGAGCACGACGTCGAACGGCTCCGAGACCGGCTCCGAGACCATCTCCGGGACCGGCTCTGCGTCCGGCCCCTCGACCAGTCCCGCGCGCAGTCCCGCGGCGACGGAGGCCTGGCGCGTCCCTGCGCCCTCGACGACGCGCACAGGACGGTCCACGGCCGGATCGTCCCGGAGCACCGTCGCGACGTGCTCCCGCAGGCCGGACGGCGCCGTGACGACGATCGCGTCGACCGCGCCGGACGCACACAGGCGCCGCGCGGCGTGCACGACGAGCGGCAGACCGTCGAGCTCGACGAGGGCCTTGGGCAGGTCGAGGCCCAGTCGGGTCCCGGAGCCCGCGGCGGTGAGGACGGCAAGAGTGGGCACGGGCACACGCTACCGGGCACGACGACGGGGAGGGTGCCGTCCGTGCGGACGGCACCCTCCCCGGTGTCTGCTGTGCTGATCGTCGCGGGCGTGCGCCCGGGGCGTCAGGAGGCCAGCACCTCGTCGAGGATCGCCTCGGCCTTGTCCTCCTCGGTGTGCTCGGCCAGCGCGAGCTCCGAGACGAGGATCTGCCGGGCCTTCGAGAGCATGCGCTTCTCGCCGGCAGAGAGGCCACGGTCGGCGTCCCGGCGCGACAGGTCGCGCACGACCTCCGCGACCTTGATCACGTCGCCCGACGCCAGCTTCTCGAGGTTCGCCTTGTACCGACGCGACCAGTTGGTCGGCTCCTCGGTGTAGGGTGCACGCAGCACCTCGAAAACGCGGTCGAGACCCTCCTGGCCGACGACGTCACGCACGCCGACGAGGTCGACGTTCTCGGCTGGGACTTCGATGGTCAGGTCGCCCTGCGCGACCTTGAGCTTGAGGTAGATCTTGTCCTCTCCGCGGATGGTGCGCGTCTTGATCTCCTCGATCAGTGCGGCTCCGTGGTGCGGGTAGACAACGGTCTCGCCTACTGTGAACGTCATCTGCAGATGTCCCCTTTCGCGGTGGTCCACCTTACCACGCGGAAGGGCGGAAATCCGAGCCCCTGCGCCCCTTGACAAGCCGCACCCGACGACGTTTTCCCAGGTCAGCGCAGTGTCAGCGCGCCTCACGAACTTCGCACGGAGGGCCGCAGGGCCGTCCCGACCGCCGCCCGACGCTCCCGGCGCGCGCGCGACCTCGCGTGACGCCGCTCACGCCGCCCGCCCGAGGTACCGGTTCCGGCCGCCCGGCCTCGCCCGACGCACTAGGCTGGGCGCGGAATCCAGTCCCCCCTCTCGCAGCCCTGGAGTGCACCGTGACCCGCATCCCGACCCCCCGAGCAGCGACCCGTGCGGCGTCCCGAGCGACCGGCCGCGCGCGCTACTGGGCCGTCCCCCTCGTGGTCGCGAGCGTGGCCGTCGCGGCCGCCTGCTCCCCCATCGAGACGAACCGCCCCTACTCGCCGTCGGACGGCCTGCGCGTCAACCTCACCGACGACCTGCGAGGGCTCAACCTCCTCGTCGTGAGCGCGGCCGAGGGCGACGCCGGCGCGCTCGTCGGAGCCTTCGCGAACGACTCGACCGAGGACGTGGAGTTCGACGTGACGCCCGAGGGCGGCGACCCGGTGACCATCCCCGTCGCCGCCGGCGAGACGGTGTACCTCGGGGCCGAGGACGGGTTCGACGCGCAGATCGGCCGCGTCGACGCAGCTCCGGGCGGCGTGCTGCCCGTGACGGTCAGCGTGACGTCGGGCGAGGAGCAGAGCCTCTCGCTGCCGGTCCTGGACGGCACCCTCGAGGAGTACGCGCACCTGCTGCCGTGAGCCGGCGGTCCGGGCCCGGGAACAGGCTCGGAAATGGGCTCGGACCGTGTCACCGGCAGGCGCTAGCCTTCGCGTGCCCGCCCCGGCCGTCGTGGTCGGGGCACGTCCACGAAGGAACCCTGGTGACCCTGACCCGTAGCACCCGTCGGCCGCTCCTCCTCGTCGTGAGCGCCGTCGCCCTCGCCCTGACCGCATCGGGCTGTGGAGCGATCCTCGACGAGATCACAGGACCGTCCGAGGCCCAGCGCGACGAGCCCGGTGGCGAGGTGACCGAGGCGTCGGACGCCGACGTCTTCTCGGTCCAGGTGGGCGACTGCATCGTGACCGCGAAGCTCCCCGACGGTGAGAACGTCGAGTCCGTGCCCGTCGTCCCGTGCTCCGAGCCGCACGACGCCGAGGTCTACGCCGAGACCGAGCTCCCCGAGGGCGACTACCCCGGGGACGAGGCGATCGAGGCGAGCGCCGACGAGTTCTGCCTCGGGGAGTTCGAGGCGTTCGTGGGCGTCTCCTACGACGAGTCGGCCTACTACTACTGGCCGTTCACCCCCCGCGAGGAGGGGTGGAACACCCTGGACGACCGCGTGATCCAGTGCGTCCTCGACACCGACGGCACCGACGTCACCGGGTCGCTCCAGGGCTCGGCGACCTGACCTCGCGCCCCGCGCACGACGGCGCCCCTCCCCCGCGTGGGGAGGGGCGCCGTCGTCGGTCCGCCCGGCCTGCCAGGGCCGCCAGCGCTCAGATCACCCGAAGCGGCCCGAGATGTAGTCCTCGGTCGCCTGCTGGGTGGGCGAGGAGAACATCGTCGCGGTGTCGTCCATCTCGATGAGGCGCCCGGGCTTGCCGGTGCCCGCGATGTTGAAGAACGCGGTGCGGTCGCTCACGCGCGCGGCCTGCTGCATGTTGTGCGTGACGATGACGATCGTGTACTCGTCCTTCAGCTCCGCGATGAGGTCCTCGATCGCGAGCGTCGAGATCGGGTCGAGCGCCGAGCAGGGCTCGTCCATGAGGAGCACCTGAGGCTTGACGGCGATGGCGCGCGCGATGCACAGGCGCTGCTGCTGGCCGCCGGAGAGGCCTGAGCCCGGGCGGTCGAGACGGTCCTTCACCTCGTTCCACAGGTTCGCGCCGCGCAGGGACGACTCGACGAGGTCCTCGGCGTCGGACTTCGAGATCCGCTTGTTGTTGAGCTTGACCCCGGCGAGGACGTTCTCCTTGATGGACATCGTCGGGAACGGGTTGGGCCGCTGGAAGACCATGCCGACCTGACGACGGACGGCGACCGGGTCGACGTCGTCCCCGTAGAGGTCCACGCCCTCCATCGCGACCGTCCCCTCGACGCGCGCGCCGGGGATGACCTCGTGCATGCGGTTGAGGGTCCGCAGGAACGTCGACTTGCCGCAGCCCGACGGGCCGATGAAGGCCGTCACGGACTTGGGGTCGATCGTCATGCCGACGTCCTGCACGGCGAGGAAGTCGCCGTAGTAGATGTTGAGGTCCTTGACGTCGATGCGCTGTGCCATCGGAGCTGTCCTGTTCTAGCGGAGGGTCTTGGGGGCGAACCAGCGGGTGACGAGTCGCCCGACGAGGTTGAGCAGCATGACGATGAGGATCAGCGTCAGGGCGGCCGCCCAGGCCCGGTCGTAGTTGATGTCGGGGATGCACACGACGTCGGTGACGTTGCTGCAGGGCACCAGGCCCTGGCTGTACTGCCGGTACACGTACACGGGCAGCGTCATCATCCGCCCCTCGAAGAGGTTGCCGTTGATGGAGTCGACGACGCCGACGGTGATGAGGAGCGGCGCGGTCTCGCCGATGACGCGCGCGACGGCGAGCATGACGCCCGTCGTGATGCCCGCGATCGACGTGCGCAGCACGACCCGCACCACGGTGAGCCACTTGGGCACGCCGAGCGCGTAGGCCGCCTCGCGCAGCTCGTTGGGCACGAGCCGGAGCATCTCCTCGCACGAGCGGACGACGACGGGGATCATGAGGACGGACAGCGCGACCGAGCCGACGATGCCCATGCGCACCCCCGGCCCGAAGATCACCGCGAAGAGCGCGTACGCGAAGAGGCCGGCGACGATCGACGGGATGCCCGTCATGACGTCGACGAAGAACGTCACCGCGCGCGCCAGGGGACCGCGCCCGTACTCGACGAGGTAGATCGCGGCGAGCAGGCCGATCGGCACCGAGATCACCGCGGCGCCCAGCGTGATGAGCAGCGTGCCGAGGATCGCGTGGTAGATGCCGCCCGCGTCCATGCCGCCGAACACCCCGCGCATGGAGTGCGTGAGGAAGTAGACGTCGAACCGCTCCATGCCGTGCACGACGACGGTCCACGCGACCGACACGAGCGGCACCATCGCGAGGGCGAACGCGCTCCACATGAGGACCGTCATCGTGCGGTCCTTGCGGCGGCGGCGGGCGTCGGCGCCGCGCAGGAGCGCGCGGACGGACGCGGTGCGCTCCGGGTCGGGGGCGGAGGCCCCGCGCGCGGGGCTGGTGCTGAGGGCGCTCATCAGTTGGCTCCCGAGAAGTCCTTGCGCCGCGCGACGATCGCGCGGGCGCCCATGTTGACGAGCAGGGTGATGAGGAACAGCGCGAGGCCCGTCGCGATGAGCGCGCTCACCCCGAGCGGGTTGGCCTCGGGGAAGTCGGCCGCGATGTTCGCGGCGATCGTCTGCTGCTGCCCGGCCTGCAGGATCTTGAACGAGTAGAGGAGCCCGGGCGAGAGGATCATGAGCACGGCCATCGTCTCGCCGAGCGCGCGACCGAGGCCGAGCATCGCGGCCGAGATGACGCCCGAGCGGCCGAACGGGATGACCGCCGTGCGGATCATCTCCCAGCGTGTCGCGCCGAGCGCGAGCGCCGCCTCCTCGTGGAGCTTCGGCGTCTGGAGGAACACCTCGCGGCTCACGGCGGTGATGATCGGCAGGATCATCACCGCGAGCACGAGCGCGACGGTGAGCAGCACACGGCCGGTCGGCGAGGCCGGGCCGGCGAAGAGCGGGAACCAGCCGAACGTGTCGGCGAGCCACGACCACACCGGGACGACGATCGGCGGGAGCACGAGCGAGCCCCACAGGCCGTAGACGACGCTGGGGATCGCCGCGAGCAGGTCGACGACGTACCCGAGGGTCGAGGCGAGCCGGCGCGGCGCGTAGTGCGAGATGAAGAGCGCGATCCCCATGGCGACAGGAGTCGCGAGGAGGAGCGAGAGCGCCGCCGCGAGGAGCGTGCCGAAGATCAGCGGCCCCACGAAGGACACGAGCGACGCGCCCTCCGGGAACCAGGACACCTCCTCGGACAGCACGTCCCCACCCGCGGTGAGCGCGGGCCACGCGCGGATCACGAGGAAGATCGCGACCGCGGCGAGGACGGCGAGGATGAGCCCCCCGGCGCCGGTCGCCGTCCAGCGGAACCCGCGGTTCACGCCGCGGTCGGTGTTCCGCGCACGACGGCGCGGGGCGCCCGTGCGCGGTGCGCCGGACGGGCCGCCCGGCGCGGGGCCCGGCGTCGTGGGTGGGGCTGTGGTGGTCACTCGTGCTCCCGGTGCGTGCGGTCCTGCTGCGTGAGGTCTGGGTCGCGGACGATCTCGCGGGTCAGGGGCGGCGGGGCCCGCAGGCCCCGCCGCCCCCTGGGTCCCGGTCGTCAGCCGGCGGCGCCGACCGTGATGGCCTCGATCGCCGCGTGGACGTCCGTGCGCAGGTCCTCCGAGATCGGCGCGTTGCCCGCGGCCGACGCGGAGGCCGACTGGCCCTCCTCGCTCGAGATGTAGGTGAGGAACGCCTTGACGAGGTCACCCGTCGCCTCGTCCTCGTAGTTCAGGCACGCGATCGCGTACGAGACGAGCACCAGCGGGTAGGCGCCGGCCTCGGTGGTCGTGCGGTCGAGCTCGACCGCGATGTCGTGGTCGTGGCGACCCTCGACGCGCGGCGACGCGTCGACGACCTTGGCCGCGGCCTCGGGCGAGTACGCGACCCACTCCTCGCCGACCTTGATCTTCGCGGTGCCGAGGTCGCCGGCCTTCGAGGCGTCGGCGTAGCCGATCGTGCCCTCGCCGCCCTGGACGGTCTGCACGACGCCCGAGGTGCCCTGCGCGGACTCGCCGCCCTGCGTCGGCCAGTCACCGCTCGGCTCGTGGCCCCACGCGTCGCCCGCCGTCGCGGCGAGGTACTCGGTGAAGTTCTCGGTCGTGCCCGACTCGTCGGAGCGGTGGACCGGCGTGATCGCGAGGTCCGGGAGCGTCGCGTCCGGGTTGTCCGCGGCGATCTCCGGCGCGTTCCACTGCGTGATCGTGCCGTTGAAGATGCCCGCGATCGTGGCCGGCGCGAGGTTGAGCTCCGCGACGTCCGGCAGGTTGTAGATGATGGCGATCGGGCTGACGTAGACGGGGAGGTCGATCGCGCCGTCGGGGCCGCACACGGCCTGCGACTGGGTGATCTCCTCCTCCTTGAGCACCGCGTCCGAGCCGGCGAACGCGACGCCGCCCTCGAGGAACTGGGTGCGACCACCACCGGAGCCGACCGGGTCGTAGTTCACGGTGACGTCGGGGTTCGCGCTCTGGAACCCGGCGCGCCACGCCTCCATGGCGGACTCCTGCGAGCTCGCGCCCGCACCGTTGAGCTCACCGCTGAGGTCGCTCGCGGTCTCGGAGGAGCCCTCGGAGGAACCGTCGGTGGCGCCGTCGGCGCTGCCGACGGGGTCGTCCGACCCGCAGGCGGCGAGGGTCAGCGCGAGCGCACCGATCGCGACGGCGGATCCAGCACGGGAGAATCGGCTGAGCTTCACTCTTCGTTCCATCCTGTTCAAGCGTCTCGTGGCACCAGCGAGCGCCGGTGACGAGCCCGACGCTAGGAGCGCCGGGTGACGCGTTCCCCGAGAGCGGGTGAACGACGGATGAACAGTGCACAGACCTTCCGTGCCACGCTCCCGGCCGGTTCGCCGGGCGAGGTCGGGCCCCGGGGCTGCACGACGACGGCCCCGGCGCGTCCGTGAGGGACGCGCCGGGGCCGTTCGTGCGCTGCGCCGGAGTGGTCAGGCCTGGCCGACCCCGTCCGCGATCTTGTACCCCAGGCCGCGCACCGTGAGCAGGTAGCGCGGGCTCGCGGGCTCGGGCTCGATCTTCGACCGGATGCGCTTCACGTGGACGTCGAGCGTCTTGGTGTCGCCCACGTAGTCGGTGCCCCAGACCCGGTCGATGAGCTGCCCGCGCGTGAGCACGCGCCCTGCGTTGCGCAGCAGCAGCTCCAGGAGCTCGAACTCCTTGAGGGGGAACGGCACGACCTGGCCGTCGACGCTCACCGTGTGCCGCTCGACGTCCATGCGGACCGGGCCGACCTCCAGCGCGCTCTCCGCGACGACCTCGCCACCGTTCTCGCCGCCCTTGCGGCGCAGCACGGCGCGCACGCGCGCGAGCAGCTCGCGGAACGAGTACGGCTTCGTCACGTAGTCGTCCGCACCCAGCTCGAGGCCCACGACCTTGTCGATCTCCGAGTCCTTCGCCGTGAGCATGATGACCGGCACGTCACCGCGCTGCCGCAGCTCGCGGCACACCTCGGTGCCGCTCAGCCCGGGGAGCATGAGGTCGAGCAGGACCAGGTCCGCCCCGTCCGCGTCGAACCGCTCCAGCGCCTCGGTGCCCGTCGCCGCCTCGACGACGTCGAAGCCCTCACGTCGCAGCTGGTACGTCAACGGGTCGCGGTACGACTCCTCGTCCTCCACCACCAGGATGCGCGTCACGCGCCTACCTCCTTGTTCTGAACGTCGTCGGGTGCGGGGGCCTCCACGGCCCGCCGCACGTCGTGCTGCACGGTCACCGGGTTCGCCCCGGCCGTGCCCTCGTCCGCCGTCGCGTCGTGGGTCGTGCCCGACGGCGCGCCGTGCGCCTGCCCGACCGGCACGTCCGCCGCGGGGATCCGGAGCGTGAAGGTCGAGCCGCGCCCGGGCTCGGACCACATGGTGACCTCGCCACCGTGGTCGGCGGCGACGTGCTTGACGATGCTGAGGCCGAGGCCCGTCCCGCCGGTGTCGCGCGAGCGCGCGGGGTCCACCCGGTAGAACCGCTCGAACACGCGGGCCTGCTCGTCGGCCGAGATGCCGATGCCCTGGTCCACGACGGCGATCTCGACCAGGTCGTCCGCGAGCGAGACGCCGACGCCCACGCGCGTGTTCTCGCCCGAGTAGGCGACCGCGTTGTCGAGCAGGTTGCGCACCGCGGTCACGAGCAGGTTGTGGTCGCCGTACACGGCGGCGTCGAGCTCGCCCCCGGTCGTGAGCGTGATGCCCTTGCCCTGCGCGGTCGTGCGCGCGCGGTCCACCGCCTCCTCGATCACGCCCCGCACCGGCACCACGGTGACCTCTTGGAGCGCGCCCGCGACCTGGAGCCGCGAGAGCTCGATGATCTCCTGCACGAGCGCGGAGAGGCGCGTCGCCTCCGACTGCATGCGCGCGGAGAACCGCCGCACCGCCACCGGGTCGTCGGCGGCGTCCTGCACCGTCTCGGCGAGCAGCGCGAGCGCCCCGACCGGGGTCTTCAGCTCGTGGGACACGTTCACGACGAAGTCGCGGCGGATCGCCTCGACGCGCCGCGCCTCCGTGCGGTCCTCCGCGAGGACGAGCATGTGCTGCGGGCCCACCTGGGCGACACGGACCTGCAGCATGACCGTGCCCCGACCGACCGGACCGCGCGGGAGCTCGAGCTCCTCGTCGCGGATCACGCCGTCGCGGCGCACGTCGTCGATCATGTCGCGGATCGCCGCGTGCGCGATCGCGTCGCCCCGGACCACGCCGAGCGCGTACGCGGGCGGGCTGGCGCGCACGACCTCGGCCTCCTCGTCGAGCACGACCGCGGCGGAGCGCAGCACGGCGAGCACCCGGACCAGACCTTCGTCGAGCTCGGGCGCCGGCTCCGACCGCGCGGCACGCTGCTGGCGCTCGCTCACGCGGAACGCGATGGCCGCGATCACGCCGACGACGACGCCCACGACGCCGGCGGCCAGCACGGTCGCGCCCTCGATGAGACTCTCGGCTTGCACACGTCCAGCCTACGGTCGTGCGCGCGCCCGACCCGTCGATCCGGCGCCCCACGGGCGGGCGCCGCCAAGAGTTCACCTGGCGGCGCCCTGGAGTTCACCGCCCGGTCGACCGCGCCTGCGAGCGTGACAGGAGCCGACGGCGTGCCCGGGCGCCGCCCGGCGCGCAGGGGTGCACGCCGTCACGGACCGGACCGACCGGTCACGACGAGAGGGAAGCGATGCGGGAGATCTTCGAGGCCGAGCTGAAGCAGGTCGGCGACGACCTGGCCGAGATGAGCCGGCTGGTGGAGTCGGCCGTCAACCGCGCGGGGCAGGCGCTCCTCACGGCGGACCTGCAGCTCGCGCAGTCGGTCATCGGCGACGATCACACGATCGACGCCCTCGAGCGCGAGCTCGACGAGCGCTGCGTGCTCCTCCTCGCGCAGCAGCAGCCCGTGGCCACCGACCTGCGGGTCGTGGTCAGCGCGCTGCGCATGAGCGCCACCCTGGAGCGCATGGGCGACCTCGCCCGGCACATCGCACAGGTCGCGCGCGGCCGCTACCCGGCCCGCGCCATCGAGCCGTCGCTGCACCGGACGTTCGAGCAGATGCACGACGCCGCGGTGCGCGTCGCCCGCCGCACGACGACGCTCCTCACGACGCGCGACCTCACCGTCGCCGCGAACATCGAGCGCGACGACGACCTGCTCGACAAGCTCCACCAGGACACCTTCACCGCGCTGCTCGACGGCACGTGGACGGGGACCCCGCAGGAGACGGTCGACGTCACCCTCGTGGGCCGCTACTACGAGCGCTTCGGCGACCACGGCGTGTCCATCGCCAAGCGCGTGACGTACCTCGTCACCGGCGACTTCGCCGACGACCGCGGCACCCCGGCCGGCTCCGCCCGCGCCACGGCCTGACGATCATCCGCGCGAGGCCGTACCTCGGTCGGTCGAGAGCGAACCCTGGTCGGCCGAGGTAGAGCCCTGGTCCGCCGAGGTAGAGCCCTGGTCCGCCGAGGTAGAGCCGCGGTCACCGTGCCCGACGGCGTGTGGCTGGGTTTGGGTGGTCGGGGTGGGTGGTGGTGCCGCGTCTACCATCCGCCGCTCGTTCCTCGCGGCTCCCGCCAGGCCCGCCACGACGCGGCACCACCACCCACCCCGCCCGGCGTCGTCTCACCCTGGTCCTCACCCGGGCAACGGCCCGCGGTGTCGGTCTAACCCCTGCCGTGCCACCGGTTGTCGTGCGTTCGGCGTTCCGCTGTCCCGCTGTTCCGCCGTCGGCACAGTCCCGATGCTGCCCCGCCGTATCGAGCAGGCAGTCGGGACGCTGGCCGTCGACGGCGGCAATCCGGCCGCGCCGGGCGACCCACCGTCGTTGGCCGTGACCACAGCTCTACCTCGCGCGACCACGGCTCTTCCTCGCGCGACCGGGGCCCCTCTGCCGGCCCACGGTCTACCGGCGCGATCGCCGTTCTCCCTCGGCCGAGCCCGGTTCTCCCTCGAGACCGCGGTTCTCCCTCACGCCCCGGGTCGAAGACCCTTCCGCGCGCACGACAGACGGGCGTGGCCCGCCCGGAGATCCGGACGGGCCACGGTCGTCTCTGCGTGCGGGCGGTCAGCGACCCTGGTTCGCGACTGCGGCGGCGGCCTCGGCGGCGGCCTCGGGGTCGAGGTAGCGGCCACCCTTCGTCACCGGCTTGAGGTCCTCGTCGAGCTCGTAGAGCAGCGGGATGCCGGTGGGGATGTTGAGCGCGGCGATGTCCTCGTCGGAGATGCCGTCGAGGTGCTTGACGATCGCGCGCAGCGAGTTGCCGTGCGCCGCGACGAGGACGGTCTTGCCGGCCTTCAGGTCCGGGACGACCTCACCGTCCCAGTACGGCAGGGCGCGCTCGAGCACGTCCTTGAGGCACTCGGTGCGCACGACGGGTGCGTCGGCGTAGCGCGGGTCCGCGTCCTGGGAGAACTCGGAGCCGAGCTCGATCTGGGGCGGCGGGACGTCGTACGAGCGGCGCCAGAGCATGAACTGCTCCTCGCCGAACTCCTCGAGCGTCTGCTTCTTGTTCTTGCCCTGGAGCGCACCGTAGTGCCGCTCGTTGAGGCGCCACGACCGCTTCACGGGGATCCAGTGGCGGTCCGCGGCATCGAGCGCGAGGTTCGCCGTCGTGATGGCGCGGCGCAGGAGCGAGGTGTGCACGACGTCGGGCAGGACGCCGGCCTCGGTGAGGAGCTGACCGCCGCGCTTCGCCTCCTCGGTCCCCTTCTCCGACAGGGCGACGTCCACCCAGCCGGTGAACAGGTTCTTGGCGTTCCATTCGCTCTCGCCGTGGCGGAGCAGCACGAGGGTGTAGGTCATGGGTTCCATCCTGCCGCACGGCCCGGCGCGCGGGCACCCGCGTCCCACGTGGTGGTGACCGTCGCCGTCGGGCGTGGGACGAAGGTCCGGGAATCGGGCGGGCGGCGCGCACGTTGCCCGGACATGCCGATCGACGGAGAGTACGCCCCCAGCCCGAGCGCCTGGTCCCGCAAGCAGGCCGAGTCCTACGAGTCGTCCGGCGGGACGCGCAGCACGACCCTGAACGGGATGCCGGTGGTCGTGCTCACGACCCTCGGTCGACGCACCGGCAAGGTCCGCAAGACGCCGCTCATGCGGGTCGAGCACGACGGCACGTACGCGGTCGTCGCGTCGCTGGGCGGTGCCCCTGCGCACCCCGTCTGGTACCACAACGTCCTGGCGCACCCCCAGGTCGAGCTCCAGGACGAGGCCGAGCGCCACGACTACGTCGCGCGCGAGGTCCACGGCGAGGAGAAGGCGCTCTGGTGGGAGCGCGCCGTCGCGGCCTACCCGCCGTACGCGGACTACCAGCAGAAGACGTCGCGCGAGATCCCCGTCCTGGTCCTGGAGCGCACCGCACCGGACGCCTGACCCGCAGCGAGGTCCGCGACGTCAGCGCGCCGCGCGGACCTTGCGCGCCTGCACGTAGACGTCGAGCATGCGCAGCGCGGCGGTGTCCCAGCCGAACCGCTGGCCGGCGCGCCGGGCGCCGTCGCCGAGCGCGGCGAGACGGTCGTCGTCGGCGAGCAGGTCGCCCAGCACGCGCGCCCATGTCGCGGGGTCGTGGTCGGGCACCAGCACGCCGGAGACCTGGTCCTCGACCACCGTCCGCAGCCCGCCGACGGCGGCCGCGACGACGGGCGTGCCGCTCGCCTCGGCCTCGGCCGCGACGAGCCCGAACGACTCGTTGTGCGACGGCACGGCGACGACGTCGGCCGCGCGGTACCAGCCGGCGAGCTCGTCGCGCGGGACCGGCGGTCGCACGACGAGCCGGTCGCTCACCCCGACCTGGTAGGCGAGCGCCTCGAGCTCGCGCACCGCCGTCGGGCGCCCGCTCGGGCCACCCAGCACGACGAGCGTCGGCACGGGCTCGCCGCGCTCGGCGAGGACGCCGAGCGCCCGGACGAGCACGTCAGGACCCTTGAGCGGCTGCACGCGCCCCGCGAAGAGCACGAGCCCGCCGTCGGTGGGCAGCCCCAGCCCGGCCCGCAGCGCCCGGCGCCGCTCCCGCCGCGCGGCGCCGTCAGCCGCCGACGCGCTGCCGGGGTCCGGGGAGAACAGGTCGAGGTCGACGCCCGGGGGCACGACGTGCACGCGCGCGGGATCGGCGGCGTAGTCGCGCACGAGGTCGTCCGCCTCGGCGTCCGTGCTCGCGACGAGCGCGTCCGCCTCGGCGACGACCTGCTCCTCCCCGATGATCCGGCCCAGCGGCTCAGGCGCGTCGCCCGGGGCGAGCGCGGCGTTCTTCACGCGCGCGAGCGTGTGCATGGTGTGCACGAGCGGGACGTCCCAGCGGTCCGCCGCGAGCCAGCCCACCTGCCCGGAGAGCCAGTAGTGCGTGTGGACCACGTCGTACCAGCCCTCGTGGTGCCGCGCCTCCGCGCGCAGCACCCCCGCCGTGAAGGCGCAGAGCTGGCCGGGCAGGTCGTTCTTGTCGAGCCCCTCGAAGGGCCCGGCGACGACGTGGCGCACCGTCACGCCGTCGGACACCTCGACCTTGCGGGGCTGGCTCGACGCCGTCGCGCGCGTGAAGATCTCGACCTGCGTGCCGCGGCGCGCGAGCGCGTGCGCGAGCTCCGTGACGTACACGTTCATACCGCCCGCGTCGCCCGTGCCCGGCTGGTCGAGGGGCGACGTGTGCACGGAGAGCATGGCGACCCGCAGCGGGGTCGACGGGCCCGGGGAGACGCCCTCCGGCAGCTCGAGCGCGGTCACGGCGGGTCAGGCCTCCACGACGCACGCCGGGGCGGGCAGCGCGAGCACGTCGACCACGTGGGCGCCGCCGTCCGAGCGCCGCACGCGCAGGAGCGCGAGGTTCGACGTCGGCTCCTCCCCGGCGGGGGCGTCCGGCCGCTCGAGCAGCGGGTCGTCGTTCTGGTTCGCGACGACGACGAGGTCGTGCAGCGGCTCGTCGGGCGCCCCGGAGCCGGTGAGGACGGCGAAGTGGCGCGGCCAGGCGCCGCCGACCGGGGAGTCGGCGAGGTGGCGCAACGAGGGAACCCCGCCGTCGGGCCCCGGCTCGACCGCGTGCACGGCGAGCACGTCGGCACCGCGCACCGCAACGAGGACGCGCGTGCCGTCCGCCGAGACCGCGACGTGCGAGGGGTAGTTCCCGCCGCCCGCGGGGGCCGCGGCGTGCGTGACGTCGTAGCGCGCGACCACGTCGTACGTGCGCGTGCCGTCGGAGCCGTCGACCGGGGCGAGGACGAACAGCGCCGGGTCGAGCTCGCCGACCACCACGAGGTGCCCGGACGGCAGCACGGCGAGGTGGCGCGGGCCGGTCCCCGGCGGGAAGGTCGCGACGACGCGCGGGGCCGAGCCGTCGGGGGCCGCGGGATCGTGCCGGCGCAGCTCGTCGGTCCCCAGGTCGACGACGAGCACGTCGCCGCTGCCGTCGTCCGCCGCACCGAGGTGCGCGAGCGGGGCGACGAAGTGGGCGTGCGGCCCCTCCTGGCGGTCGGCGACCGGACCCGTCCCCGCGTGGCCCTGGCGGCGCACGCCGGTGCCGGGCCGGTCGCCCGCCGCTGCGGCGAGCGCGCCGTCCGCGGCCCTCGCGACGGCCGTGAGGACGCCGTCCCCGTAGTTCGCGACGAGCACGTCGCCGCTCACGACGACGTGGCACGGGTACGAGCCGCCCGTGGCGACGCGCTCGCCCCGGGGCACGAGGCCACCGTCCGGCCCGACCGCGAACGCCGACACCGAGCCGTCCTCCGTCTCCCCCACCGCGTACAGCGTCGCGCCGTCGAGAGCGAGGAACGACGGCGACGGCGACTCGGCCGCGAGCGCGCCGCTCCCGAACGACCCGGTCCCGGCCGCAGCGTCGACGTCGAGCCCGACGCGCCACACGCCCTCCGCACCGCCGTTCGCCGGGTGCGGGTAGGTGCCGATCCAGAGGGCGCGGGTCGCGGAGGTCATGACCCGAGCCTAGTTCTCCGGGCACATGCCTCCGGCACCCGCCCGCGACCGGCCGGCGGCACGGAGCCCGCGGACGCGAGAGCGCCCCGCCGACGGACTCGTCGGCAGAGCGCTCCGGTGCTCGTGCGGCGTCGCGTCAGTGCGCGGCGTCGTACGCCGTCTGGATCTCCTGGGAGATGCGGCCGCGGTCGTTCACGGTGTAGCCGTTGGCGCGCGCCCACTCGCGGACCTCGGTCGCACGGGCCGAGCCGGAGGAGCGGCTGCTGCGACGCGCGGGACGGGCCGCGCTCGTGCGGGACGAGACCTTGCGCGCGTTGCCGACCCAGGACGCGAGAGCGTCGCGCAGCTCCTGCGCATTCTTGGTGCTGAGGTCGATCTCGTAGGAGACGCCGTCGAGCGCGAACGTGACGGTCTCGTCGGCCGCGCCCCCGTCGAGGTCGTCGACGAGAATTACCTGGACTTTCTGGGCCACTGTGGTTACCTCACGCTTCACAGGAATGATTGTCCTCGTCAGGATGCCATCGAAAAGTCGGGACCGTCAATTGGCCACGCCGTTGTCCGGCACGTGTCTCTCGCGAGGAGCCCACCATTCCTGGACGCGGGTACATTATTTTGTGGCTCTTTGCACGCGGTAACGGGCGATGCTCAGGAGTCGCGCG
Source organism: Cellulosimicrobium sp. GQ32 (assembly GCF_059758455.1). Taxonomy (NCBI): domain Bacteria; kingdom Bacillati; phylum Actinomycetota; class Actinomycetes; order Micrococcales; family Promicromonosporaceae; genus Cellulosimicrobium; species Cellulosimicrobium sp. GQ32. The sequence goes on from NZ_JCAXEP010000015.1 coordinate 73,175, forward strand.
AGGGCGCGACATTCCCGTCGACGCCCGATTCCTGCTCCGCGTCCAGGCGCGCGAGCGCGGCACGCTCGTTGCGGTCCGCGCGCACGATGGCGCGCATCGCGACGTAGAAGAGGATGCCGACGCCGATCGACGGGATCAGTGCCGCGACGGTGGGCCAGATGTCCATGCTGTCGTCCCTCGGTCTCTCGGGTGCTACTGCTGCGCGGGCTTCACGAGCGGGAAGAGGATGGTCTCGCGGATGCCCAGCCCGGTGAGCGCCATGAGCAGGCGGTCGATGCCCAGGCCCATGCCGCCCGACGGGGGCATCGCGTACTCCATCGCGGTGAGGAAGTCCTCGTCGATGCGCATGGCCTCCTCGTCGCCGGCGGCCGCGAGCAGGGCCTGGGCCTCGAACCGCTGGCGCTGGACGACCGGGTCCACGAGCTCCGAGTAGGCGGTCGCGAGCTCGACGCCGCGCACGTAGAGGTCCCACTTCTCGACCTGGCCGCGCACCGTCCGGTGGTCGCGCGTGAGCGGGGAGGTCTCGACGGGGAAGTCGCGCACGAACGTCGGCGCGACGAGGTGGTCGCCCACGAGGTGCTCCCACAGACCCTCGACGAGCTTTCCGTGGTTGACGTTCTTCGGGTCGAACGTGAGCTCGAACTTGTCGGCGTACGTCAGCAGCGACTCGACCGACGTCTCGGGCGTGATCGCCTCGCCCAGCGCGTCCGAGAGGGAGTCGTACATCCTCAGCTGCGTCCATTCGCCGCCGAGGTCGTATTCCGTCCCGTCGGCGAGCGTGACGAGCGTCTTCCCGAGCGCGTCCTGCGCGGCCCGCTGCACCAGGTTCTGGGTGAGCACAGCCATCGTGTCGTAGTCGCCGTAGGCCTCGTACGCCTCGAGCATCGCGAATTCCGGCGAGTGCGTGGAGTCCACGCCCTCGTTGCGGAAGTTGCGGTTGATCTCGAACACCTTCTCGACACCGCCGACCGCCGCGCGCTTGAGGAACAGCTCCGGGGCGATACGCAGGAACAGGTCGATGTCGAAAGCATTCATGTGCGTCTCGAACTGGCGCGCCGCCGCGCCTTCCGGGCGCGTCTGGAGCATCGGCGTCTCGACCTCGACGAAGCCGCGCTCCCAGAAGTTCTCACGGATCGAGCGCACGACGGCGGCACGCAGGCGCACCGTGTCCCGGGCGGCCGGGCGCGCGATGAGGTCGACGTAGCGCTGGCGCACGCGCGCCTCCTCCGAGAGCTCCTTGTGGAGCACCGGGAGCGGCCGCAGCGCCTTCGCGGCGATCTGCCACGCGTCGGCGAACACGCTCAGCTCGCCGCGGCGCGAGCTGATGACACGGCCGTGCGCGAAGAGGTGGTCGCCCAGGTCGACGTCCGCCTTGAACGACGCGAGCGACTCCTCGCCGACGACGGCCTGGCTCAGCATGACCTGGAGGCGGTTGCCCTCGCCGTCCTGGAGCGTGACGAAGCACAGCTTGCCGGTGTTGCGCAGGAACACGACGCGACCGGCCACGCCGACCTCGTCCTGCGTCTCCTCGCCGGTCTCCAGGTGCGCGTACGCGGCCCGGACGTCGGCGATCGTGGTCGTGCGCGGGACGGACACGGGGTAGGGCTCGTCGCCGCGCGCGAGGATCCGCTCGCGCTTCTCGCGGCGGACCTGCATCTGCTCCGGCACGTCGTCGACGTGCTCCTCGGGCTCGCGCGCGTCAGGAGAAGGGGTTCCGGCGGGGGAGGTCACCCGAGGATTCTACCGACGCTCGCACGCCGTCGAGGTAGAGGCGTGGTACCGCCAGGTAGAGGCGTGGTCACGCCCACCTCTCTACCTCGCGGTACCAGGGCTCTACCTCGGGGTACCAGGGCTCTACCTCGGCGGGAGGGTGGGCAGGAGGTCGAGGGCGAGGTCGAGGATCGGGGCCGAGTGGGTGAGCGCGCCGACCGAGAGGTAGTCGACGCCGGTGCCTGCGACCTCGCGCGCGCGGTCCAGCGTGAGGTTGCCCGTGGCCTCGAGCTCGACCTTCGCCGGGACGCCGTCCTTCCCCTCGCGCGCCCGGACGGCCGCGACCGTCTCGGCGAGCACAGGCGTCGGCATGTTGTCGAGCAGGAGGAAGTCCGCGCCCGCCGAGACGGCCTCGAGCGCCTGCGCCGTCGTGTCCGCCTCGACCTGCACCAGCACGTCGGGGAACGTCCGTCGGATCGCGGCGATCGCGGCGCTCACCGACCCGGCCGCCACGACGTGGTTGTCCTTGACCATCGCGACGTCGTAGAGGCCCATGCGCTTGTTCGTGCCCCCGCCGGCGCGCACCGCGTACTTCTCCAGGGCGCGCAGGCCGGGCGTCGTCTTGCGCGTGTCGAGCACCTGCGCTCCCGTACCGGCGAGCTCGCGCGCCCACGCGCGCGTCGCCGTCGCGACGCCGGACGCGCGGCTCGCCAGGTTGAGCAGCGTGCGCTCGGCCGCGAGGAGCACCTGGACCGGCCCCGTGAGCGCGGCGAGGACGCGGCCTCGACCCACGGCCGCGCCGTCGGACGCGACGAACGTCACCTCGACGGGCGGGAGCCCGAACCGCTCGGCGACCTGCCGCGTCACCTCCTCGACGACGACGAGCCCCGCCACGACCCCGTCCGCGCGCGCCACGAGGTGCGCGGTCCCGGTGGCCGACGGCGGCACGGTCGCCTGCGTCGTGACGTCGCGCCCCGGGGCGACGCCCAGGTCCTCGTCGAGCGCCCGGGCGACGGCCTCGGCGATCCACGCCGGGTCGAGCCCCGGCTCGACGCGTGACGGGACGGGCGGCGCTCCGCCGTCGGGCGAAAGGGCGGGCACGGGCTCGGCAGGGCTGCTCACGGCCCCACCGTAGTCGCCCCCGCGGGGCGTCGAGCACGACCCTGCGCGCCGTCGAGAACGATCCTGTGGTCGTTCTCCGGCGGACGACGACGGCAACGTCGTGCTCGGCGCGGGGCGGTCAGCCGACGCGCAGCGTCCCGTCGGCGTCGAGCGACACCAGCACGCGGCGCTCCCACGCCGGGTCCGTGTCCGGGAAGTCGGTGCGGAAGTGGCCACCGCGGCTCTCCGTTCGCAGCGCCGCCGCCGCGGTGAGCGCGGTCGCGACCTGGTGCACGTTGGTCGTCTCCCACTCCGCGGCCTGCGGCTGCGCGACGACGTCGCTCGCCTCGTGCGCGTCGGTGCGGACCGCGGCGAGGCGGGCCGCGGCGGCGGCGAGCCCGTCGCCGTCGCGGATCACGCCCGGACCGGCCGAGGCGATCGACTGGATCCGCGAGCGCGCCGCGGCGGCGACGAGCGCCGACGGTCCGGGACGTCGCACGGGCTCGACCTGCTCGAGCTCGCCCGCCGCGACCCGGTCGGTGATCTGGCGCGCCGCGCGGTGCGCGAACACGAGGCCCTCGAGCAGCGAGTTGGACGCGAGCCGGTTGGCGCCGTGGACCCCCGTGCACGCGACCTCACCGATCGCGTAGAGCCCGTCGACGGTCGAGCGCCCGTGCAGGTCCGTCACGACGCCGCCCGAGTGGTAGTGCTGGGCCGGCGCCACGGGTACGGGCTCCTCGGTCCAGTCGAGGCCGTTCTCCGCGAGCCGCTCGGTGATCGTCGGGAAGCGCGAGCGCAGGAAGTCGGCGCCGAGGTGGCGCGCGTCGAGCAGCACGTGGTCCGAGCCCGTAGCAGCCATCTGCCGCACGATCGCGTGCGCGACGACGTCGCGCGGCGCGAGCTCGGCCATGGGGTGCTGCGCGGGCATGAAGCGGTGGCCGTCGGTGTCGAGGAGGATCGCGCCCTCGCCGCGCACCGCCTCGGAGATGAGCGGGAGCTGGCCCCGAGCACCGAGCCCGAGCCACAGGACCGTCGGGTGGAACTGGACGAACTCGAGGTCGCCGAGCGTCGCACCCGCGCGCAGCGCCGCCGCGATGCCGTCGCCCGTCGCCTGCGGCGGGTTGGTCGAGGAGCGGAACACCTGGCCCACTCCCCCGGTCGCGAGCACGACCGCGCGCGCGAGCACCGCGCCGACGCCGTCGCGCGTGCCCTCACCGCGCACGTGGAGCGTGACTCCGCAGGCACGCGGGGCGCCGTCGGGCCCCTCACTCGTGAGGACGTCGAGCACGAGCGCGTTCTCGATGACCTCGATGCCCGGGTCGCTGCGCACGGCGTCGAGCTGGGCCACGAGCGCACGGGAGATCTCCGCCCCCGTCGCGTCGCCGCCCGCGTGCGCGATGCGGTCCGCGTGGTGGCCGCCCTCGCGCGTGAGCGCGATGTCGCCGTTCTCGGCCCGGTCGAAGTTCGCGCCGCGCGCGACGAGCTCGCGCACGCGCGCCGGGCCCTCCGTGACCAGGACCTCGACCGCGGCCGGGTCGCACACCCCGACGCCCGCGACGAGCGTGTCCGCGAGGTGTGCCTCGGGCGAGTCCTCGGGGTCGAGCGCCGCCGCGATGCCGCCCTGCGCCCACACCGTCGAGCCCGACGACAGCTCGCCCTTGGTGACGAGCAGGACGCGCGGCACGCGCGTGCGCAGCTCGAGCGCCGCGGTGAGGCCCGCGATGCCGGACCCGACGACGACGACGTCCGTCGTCGTCGTCCAGCCCGGTGCGGGGGCCGCGAGGGTCCGGGCGAGCACGGGAGCCCCCGGCCTGCCGCGTCCGCTCACGCGGGGCGCACCGCGGACGCGACGCTCGCCCCGCCGTCGCCACCACGGAACGGGGCGAACGGCAGGCCGCTCGCCTCGAGGCCGTGGCCCGCGGGCACGAGGCCGGGCTCGTCGGAGAGCTCGACGATCCGGTTCTGCTCGTCCACGAAGACGACGTTCGGGAGGTAGGTGCGCGCGTCGGCGTCGTCGAGCATGCCGTAGGCGATGAGGATGACGACGTCGCCCGGCTTCACGAGGTGCGCGGCGGCGCCGTTGATGCACACCTGGCCGGCGCCGCGCTCCCCCGGGATGACGTAGGTCGTCAGGCGCGCGCCGTTGGTGACGTCCACGACGTCGACCTGCTGGCCCGGGTAGAGGTCCGCGGCGTCGAGCAGGTCGGCGTCCACGGTGATCGAGCCGACGTAGTGCAGGTCGGCCTGCGTCACCGTCGCGCGGTGGATCTTGCCGATCATCATGGGGCGCTGCAGGGACGCCGGACGACGCTGCGGGCTCGACGGGGTCTGCGCGGTCACGCGGTACCTCCAGGTGCGGGGGCGCGGTCGTCGGGGTCGGCGGCCCGGGTCGCGGGCGGCGCGATCTCGACGGCCGCGTTGTCGATGAGACGGGTGGTGCCCACGCGTGCCGCGACCAGGAGGAGCCCGGGGCCGACGGCGCCGGGCGCCAGGTCCTCCACGGTAGCGGGATCGACGAGCGCCACGTAATCCAGGTCAACGCCGTCGGCGGCGTCCAGGATTCCCCGCGCGGCGGCGAGGACGCCCGGCGCGTCGGCACCTACGGCCGCCGCGTCCTCACCGGCGCGCAGCGCGCGGCTCAGCGCGAGCGCCTCGTCACGCTCCGCGGGCGACAGGTAGGCGTTGCGCGACGAGCGCGCGAGCCCGTCGGCCTCGCGCACCGTGGGGACCGCGACGATCTCCACGTCGAGGTCGAGGTCGGCGACCAGGCGTCGGACCGCGAGGAGCTGCTGCGCGTCCTTGGCCCCGAACACCGCGACGTCGGGCCGCACCAGGTGGAGCAGCTTGAGCACGACCGTGAGCACGCCGTCGAAGTGACCGGGCCGCGACGCGCCCTCCAGCACGGTGCCGATCCGGCCCGAGGTGACCCGGACGATCGGGCCGGCGCCTCCTGCAGACGGTCCGAGGTCCGGGTACAGCTCCTCGACGGCGGGCGCGAAGACGACGTCCACGGCGACGTCGTCGCCCGCCGCGGCCAGCAGCGCGACGTCGGCCGCGACGTCGCGCGGATAGCGCTCGAAGTCCTCGCCGGGACCGAACTGGAGCGGGTTGACGAAGTCGGTGACGACGACCTGCCCGTCCGGCCCGACCTCGGCACGCGCGCGGCGCACGAGCTCGAGGTGTCCGGCGTGCAGCGCCCCCATCGTCATGACGACGGCGCGGCGCGCGCCCGCGTGCGCGACGGCCCAGCCGTCGAGCGCGGCGCGGAGGTCGGCGCGCGTGGTCACGACGCGCGGGGCGTCCGGCCGGGACGTCGGCGGGACGTCCGGGGCGGGGGTGGTGGTCATGCCGTTCCTTCGTCGTCGTGCGGGTCCTGCGGGTCGTGCGGGTCGCCGTGCGGCTCGGCGCCGGGCCCTGCGTCGGGCGCTTCCGCGAGCGCGTCGAGGAGGGTGCGGGCGGTCTGCTCGTCGAGACGCCCGCCCGCGAGCGCCCGATGGGTCACCGCGCGGCCCAGCGCACGGTACGACGGCGGCACGTCGGACGCGTCGCTCGTCGCCGCGAGCGCGTCGAGGGCATCCAGGTGCTCGCGCACCGTACCGACGTCGCCGCGCACGACGGGGCCGGTGAGGCCCAGGAGCGCGCCCGCCCCCGCCCCGGTGCCCGACTCGGCGCCCGCGTCCGCGCCGCGGGTCGCGCCGTCGAGCGCGGCGGCGAGCAGCGGGGCGAGCGCCCGGCCCGGCTGGTCGACGCCCGCGGCCTCGAGCGCCTGCGCGGCCTGGGCGACGAGCACGACGAGGTGGTTCGCCCCGTGCGCGAGGGCCGCGTGGTACAGCCCGCGGGACTCCTCGGCCACGACGACGGGCTCCCCGCCGAGCTCCACGACGAGGGCCTGCCCGATCGGCAGGACCGGTCCCGGGGCGGTGACGGCGAACGTCGTGCCCTCGAGCCGCGCGAGGTCGAGCGACGTACCGGTGAACGTCATGGCGGGGTGCAGCGCGAGCGGGATCGCGCCCGCGGCGCGGGCCGGGTCGAGCACGGCGGTCCCGTAGCGGCCGGACGTGTGCACGACGATCTGTCCCGGCTGCCAGGCCCCCACCTCGGCGAGGCCGCGGACCAGGGAGCCCAGCGCGTCGTCGGGCACGGCGAGGAGCACGAGCTCCGCGCGCTCCACGACCTGCGGGACCTCCAGCACGGGCACGCCGGGCAGGAGGGTCTCGATGCGCTCGCGCGACGCGTCGGAGACGCCGCTCGCGCCGACGACGGCATGCCCGGTCGCGCGCAGCGCGCTCCCGAGCACCGCCCCGACCCGACCCGCCCCCACGACGCCCACGCCCAGGCGTCCGGGCCGCGACGCCCCCGCGCTCACGCCTGCTCCCCGTCGGCGGCCGGACGGTCGTCGGGTCCGGCACCGGGGGCGGGAGGCGGCTCGGCGGCCGGCGCGGACGCGGGCACCAGGGGGACGTCGTCGCGTCGCATCCACAGCTCCGGGCCGGCGTGCGCGCGGGCCTCGCGGGCGCGCTCGGCCTGGGTGTCGAGGAGGCGCGCTGCGTCGCCCGCGTCGAGGTGCCAGACCTTGGGCGACACCGGGCCGGGCGTCGAGTGCACCGCGAACGTCGCGACGTCGAACCGACGCTGGAGGGGGCCCTGCTCGAGCCCGAGGGACTGCGTCCGCTCGTGCGGCACGACGACGAGGCTGCGGAACACCCGGCCGCCGCGCAGCACGAGCGCGCGGTCGGTCACCGTGAAGCCGTTGCGCCGCCACGACACGAGGTCGAGCAGGCGCGCGCGTCGCGGGGTCACCGTGAAGTGCTCGCCCGCGTCGAGGCCGGACAGGCCCTCGTCCAGGAGAGCGCGCGGGTCGGGCGTGCCGAGGTCGGGCAGCACGAGCCACAGCGCCGCGAGCGCCTCGTCGCGCGTCCCGACGGGCAGCAGCACGCTCGTCGTGTCCGACCCGTCGGAGCTCACCCCGTAGCCCGCCACGTTGACGTCGACCCGCCACCAGTCCGGCCCGCGCCAGAACGGGCCCTGCCGCAGCCGCACGGCCTGGACGCGGCCGGGCGGGATGGTCTGCGACCGGGTCTCCAGGAGGCCGTGCCGCAGGCGGATGCCGTCCGGCGAGATCGCCGAGCGGAAGCCGAACTCGCCCGAGAAGCGGGAGAAGAGGAAGCCCCCGAAGCCGAGGACCGCGGGCAGCGCGCTGAACAGCACCCCGATCTCTCGCGTGCCGATCACGACCCCGGCGATCCCCAGCACACCGAGGACGAGGCCGACCGTCGCGCCCGACCGCACGAGCGAGGCGACGAGCCGACCCGGACCGACCGCGGTGACCGGCTGCTCGGGCGCCTCCGGGGCGACCAGCACCTCGTCGCCCACGGACGCTCCGCTGATCGGCGGCATCGTCGACGGGGCGCTCGGGTCAGCCGCCGGGGACGTGGCACCGACACCCGCCGCGCTCCCGTCCGCGACCGCCGTCGGGACGCCGACCGGGCGCTCGCGCGCGACCCGCAGGCCGGCGGCGCGCGCGAGGAGGTCGTTGCGCAGCCGGTTGGCCTCGACCTCCTTGAGGAAGCCGAGCTTCACGCCCGAGTCCGCACCCCCGGCGACCTCGAGCTTGAGCTCCGCGAGGCCGAAGAAGCGCGCGAGGAGCGGCTGCACGACGTCGACCGCCTGGAGCCGGTCCAGCCGTGCCTTGCGCTGCTGCCGGAACAGCACGCCCGTGCGCAGGTGCACCGACTCGTCGTCGACCGCGTAGCTCGTCATGCGCCACGCGAGCGCCGAGTACCCCAGCCCCACGAGGCCCACCGCGAGGATGCCGAGGAGGATGATCCACCAGCGGTTCCCCTCGAGGAGGTTCTCCCCCTCGGGCAGCCCGTTGAGCGTCTGCTGCCCGACGACGACGAGCAGCACCGCGATGACGGTCCAGCCGCGCACGAGCGGGGTGACCGGGTGCACCCGGTGCCACACGAGGTCGTCGGTGGCCGGTGCGTCGCTCACAGGCCCGCCAGCCTCGCCTCGCCGCGCGACGCCAGGCGGTCGCGCAGGCGCTCCGCCTCGGCGGGCTCGAGGCCGTCGATCGTCGCGTCGGTGGACGCCGACGCCGTGTGGAGCTGCACCTGCGCGATACCGAGCTTGCGTGCGAGCGGGCCGGCCTGCACGTCGACGTACTGCATGCGGCCGTACGGCACGACGACGAGCTGGCGGAACATGATGCCGTGCCGGATCAGCAGGTCGTCGTCGCGCTCGGCGTACCCGATCGCGCGCACCTGGCGCGGCACGAGCACGAGCGCCCACAGCCCGAGGAGCACGAGCACCCCGAGCACGAGCCACTGCCACCAGTGCGGGAAGAGGATCGCCAGCACGATCGCCGCGACGGCCGGCACCGCGAGCGTGATGCCCACCGACAGCAGGCGTGCGGTGATCAGCCGAGGCGACACGCGGGTCCACTCGATGCCGGGCGGGTCGAAGGGGCCGGTGCCGCGGGCGTCCAGGTCCCGTGCAGGGTCGGTCATGCGTCGATTCTCCCATCCCGTCCCGGTGCGCCCGGGGTTGCGCGTCACGGCCGGCCGGGGCGCCGCCGACGCCACCGGGTCGCGGTGCGCTGCCATGCCGAAGAACGCGGCGCGTCAGGCGGGCGTGCTCGCGCCCGGCGTCTCCGGGTCCTCGCGCGTCGTCGAGCCCTCGCGGCCCTCGCCGTGGTCGTCGGGCGGGAGCTGGCAGAACCGCTCGGCCACGAGCCCGACGACGGCCAGCAGCACCGCGCACGCGACCGCGACGCCCGCCGCCACCGCGCGGCCGCGCTGTGCCTCGATCGAGAGGTCGGGCAGGGCCACGAGCACCTGCGCGCCGTACCAGCCCGCGAGCAGGGCGCCCGTGAGAGCGGCGGCCTTGGCGAGCACGAACGTGCGGGCCGCGCGGATCGCGTCGAGCGAGGGCCGCTTGCCCCGCTGGTACGCGCGGACGGTCCACCCCGCCCAGAACACCGCCGCGGCGAGCGCGACGACCGCCACGTCGACGACCCACGGCACCGGCGGCAGGTGCGTGCCGCGCCCCTGGAGGAGCCGCACGACGAACCAGCCCACGACCGCCGTGGCGACGGCCACGAGCAGCAGGGTGCGGACCGAGGTGCGCCGCATCAGCGCTCGGCGTCGTGCGCGCCGCCCGAGACCGGCCCGAACGGCGGCCACGGGTCGGTCGCCGGGCGCAGGGACGAGTCGGCGAGCGGTCCGGGTGCCGACGCCTGGGCCGACTGCTGGGTCGGAGGCTGGACCGGCCCGGAGACCGGGGCGAAAGGCACCGACCGGATGATGCCGTCGTCGACCGGGGTGGCGGGTTCGGCAGGGACCTGCGCGGGCGGGACCGCCGCGGGCGGCGCCTCCACCGGGTGCGCGGCGACCGGGGGCCCTGCCGGGCGGACGGGCGCGAAGGCGGGGAAGACGGGGGCGCCCGGCTCCGAGGGCTGCACGTCCTGCGTCGGCGGCTCGGGGTCGGGCAGCGCCGCCGGCCGGTGCGACGGGCCGGGGAACGGCGCGACGGGCGGCGACCCGGGCTCGTGCGAGCCGAACGAACCGTCCGGGACGACTCCCGGGGCGCCTTCGATCGAGGGCGCCACGCCGTCGGACACCGGGGCGAAGACGGGGCGGGCCACGGGGGCATCCGTCGGGACCACCTGCGGCGGGACCGCGGCCTGCGGCGGCGTGACGGGAAGCACCGCGCCCGGGGCGGAGGGCTCCTGCGGCGCCACGGGCTGCGCGGGCAGCGGCTGCTGCGGCACCGCCGGCCGCTGGGGCAGCGCCTGGTGCGGTGCCTGCGGTGGGACGGGCGGGTGCTGGGGCCCGGACGGCGCGGGGGCGTCCTCCGGGACCGCCTGCACGCCGACCGGCCCCGACGTCGACGGTGCCTCGTGCGGGCCGGGGGCGGCGTCGGTCGGCGTCCGCCCGTACGGGTCGTCGACGACCACGGGCTCCGCCGGCGCGGGCACGGGGGCCGCGTCCGAGCCTCCGGTCGCGAGCGGGACCGCACCCGTGGGCTCGGGCGCCGCGTCGGTCAGCCAGTCTAGCGCGAGCCACCGGATGCCGCCGCGGTCGGGCGCGGTCGCCGCGAGCGCGGCGACCGGACCCCCACCGAGGCCGGGCAGCACCGCGTCCGGGTCGATCTGCGACCACGGCTCGAGCACGAACGCCCGCTCGTGGGCGCGGGGGTGCGGCAGCTCCAGGTCGTCGGCGACGGCCGTGAGCGTGCCGTACACGATGAGGTCCACGTCGAGCGTGCGCGGCCCCCACCGCTCGTCGCGCACCCGGCCGTGCGCCTGCTCGACGGCCTGGCACGCGTGCAGCAGGTCGCGGGCCGAGAGCCGCGTGCGGGCGAGCAGGACCGTGTTGAGGAAGTCGGGCTGGTCGGGGCCGCCCACCGCGGCCGTCCGCGCGAGCGGCGAGACCTCGGTGATCTCGAGCCCGGAGATCCGGTCGAGGTCCGTGATCGCGTCGCGCAGCGTCTGCTGGGCGTCGCCGAGGTTCGCCCCGAGGGCGAGCACCACCTCGACGAAGCCCGCGGGCACGTCGTCCATGCGGTCGTGCTCGACGGGCGGAGCAGGGATCTCCTCCTCCGGGGCGACCTGCGCGGCAGGCTCCTCGGACGGTGCGGCCGGGGCAACCGCGTCGGGCGCTGCCGCCGCGACCGCGGCAGCGGCGACGGGCACCTCGGGCGCCGCGTCGCCCTGCGCCTCGTACGTCGGCTCGTACGTCGGCTCGGCGAAGGGCGCGTGGAGCGGCTCGGCAGGAGCCGCGGACGCCTGGTCGTGGACCGGCTGCGGCTCGTGCTCCGCGAGGGGCGCGGCGGCGGGGACCGGCCCCGGCTGCTCGGGCGCGGGCGGCTCGGTCGGCGTCGGCCCCGGCGCGGGGACCACGCCCGGCAGGCCCTCCGCGGAGGGCTCGGCCGGCGCCGGGGGCGCCGATGCCTCGAGGAGCGCGTCGTACGGCTCCGGGGCCGGCTCGGGCGCGAGGCCCGGTGCCTCGGGGGCGGGCACGGCGCCGGTCGGCTCGTCGTTCGCTTCCGGTCCGGGCACCGCCGGGGCCTCGCGCGTGGCGTCGCGCTCGTCGTCGAGGTCCTGGGCGCCACCCGCGACCTCGTGCTGCGGCTCCGGCGACGAGGGCTCGACGGGGACCGCGGTCGAGCCCGGGGGGATGCTCGGCGGCATGACGTCGGGTGCCGGGGCGAGCTCGACCCGCTCCTCGGCGACCGGGGCGTCCCCGACGCCGTGGATGAGGGCGGGCGCGACCGAGCCCACCGGGATCGGCGCGACGAGCTGCTCGGACCGGCGGGAGAGCGGCGCGACGACCGGCACGACGACGCGGTCCCGGCGGATGACGACCTCGACGTCCTCGAACGGGACCGTGATCGGCGCCTGCGGCTTGTGCACGGCGACGTCGACCGCGACGACCTCGTCGTGGGTGAGGATCGTCGCCGCGATGCGCTCGGCCACCGTCTCGACGAGGTCGGCGGGCGAGCCCGCGAGCACCGCCACCACGTCCTCGGCGACGCCCGCGTAGCTGACGGTCTGGGCGAGGTCGTCACCGCTCGCCGCGGCGCGCGTGTCCAGGTGGAGCACGACGTCGGCGCGGAAGAGCTGGCCCTCGACCTTCTCGTGCTCGAAGACGCCGTGGTGCCCCGTGGCGCTCAGGCCCGTGAGCCGGATCCGGTCGAACGGCCGTCCGTCCGCGTCGAGGACCGCTCCTGCGAACGCTGTGGTCACGTCGTGCTCCCGTCCGGTGCTCCGTCGCCGCCCGCCGGTCGGGCGGACGGACCTCTCGTCACCGTGTCTCGTTGCGTGTGTCGTGCTGCGCCGGGCCGGCCGCGCCGCGGGGCCCGTCGCCCATCCTGCTAGGTGGTGGGCCGCGCCGTCGAGTCGCTTCCGGTCCTCGGTCGGCCGGTCGCGCCCCCGCTCCCGTCCCACCGGCCCGACCCGGCCGCGCCCGCACGGGACCATGCCGCCGCGACGCGCACCGCGTCGGCCGACGCCCGGACGGTGTGGACCCGCACGCACCACGCACCCGCGGCGGCGGCGAGCGTCGTGATCGCGGCGGTCGCGTCGTCGCGCAGCAGGGGCGGCACGGGCTGCCCGTCGGACCGCGCGAGCAGGTGCCCCAGGAACCGCTTGCGGGACGCCCCGACGAGCACCGGCAGCCCGAGCTCCTCGAGCTCGTCGAGCCGCGCGAGCAGGGGCCAGTTGGACGACCCTGCCTTGGAGAACCCCAGGCCGGGGTCGAGGACGACCTGGTCGCGCCGGACCCCCGCGGCGAGCAGCGTCTCGACGCGCGCCGCGAGCTCGTCGCGCACGTCCGTGACGACGTCGTCGTAGTCCTCGAGGTCGTCCATGACGTCGGCGTGGCCGCGCCAGTGCATGCAGACGTACGCGACGCCGGTGCGCGCCACCACGTCGGCCATCGCCGGGTCGGCGAGCCCGCCCGAGACGTCGTTGACGATCCGGGCACCCGCCGCGACGGCGCGCTCCGCGACGACGGCGCGCGTCGTGTCGACGCTCACGACCGCTCCCTCCGCGGCGAGCGCGGAGATCACGGGCAGCACGCGCGCGAGCTCGGCCTCGACGGGGACGCGGCCCGCGCCGGGGCGGGTCGACTCGCCGCCCACGTCGAGGATGTCTGCCCCCTCGCCCAACAGCTCGCGCCCGTGCGCGACCGCGGCGTCCGGCTCGTACCACTCGCCACCGTCGGAGAACGAGTCGGGCGTGACGTTGACGACGCCCATGACGAGCGTCCGGCCGACGTCGGCCAGCTCCTCGAGCCCGGCGACCACGAAGCGGTCCACGGGACTAGCGCCCCAGGATGAGGCTCATCGCCTCGGCCCGCGTCGCGCCGTCGCGCATCTGGCCGCGCACCGCCGACGTCACCGTGCGCGACCCCGGCTTGCGCACGCCGCGCATCGACATGCACAGGTGCTCGCACTCGACGACGACGATCGCGCCGCGCGGCTGGAGGTGCTCCACGAGCGCGTCGGCGATCTGCGACGTGAGCCGCTCCTGGACCTGCGGGCGGCGCGCGAAGACCTCGACGAGGCGTGCGAGCTTCGACAGACCGGTGATGCGGCCGTCGACGTTGGGGATGTAGCCGATGTGCGCGACGCCGTGGAACGGCACGAGGTGGTGCTCGCACGTCGAGTACACCTCGATGTCCTTGACGAGCACCATCTCCTCGTGGCCGAGGTCGAAGGTCGTCGTGAGGACGTCCGCGGCCTCCTGGCGCAGTCCCGCGAAGATCTCGCGGTAGGCGCGCGCCACGCGGGCCGGGGTGTCCCGCAGGCCCTCGCGGTCCGGGTCCTCCCCCACCGCGAGCAGGAGCTCGCGGACGGCGGCCTCGGCGCGCTCCTGGTCGTACGGCGGCACGTCCGCCGGGGCGCGCAGGTCCTCGGCCGCACGGGCCCGCGTGATCGCGGTCGGTGCGGCGCCCGTGCCCGGAGCCTCCCCCATCAGTCCTGCCCCGGCTCGCGCACGTCCGTCGCGTCGAGCGTGCCGTCGCGCCCGAGCGCCCGGTCGAGCGGACTGTCCGCCGGGACCTCGCCGATGCGCTCCGGAGGCAGCTCGTCGTTCGCGGCGGCGGCCTCGTCCTGCGGGATCACCGGGGCGCCGTTCTGCGCCGCCATCTCGGCGTCCGTGAGGACGGGCCCGCGCTGCGACACGGCGCGCTGCTCGCTCGAGAGCCAGACGTCGCGCGCGTCGCGCTTGACCACCGGCTCGAAGACTCGGGCGAGCTCCGCCTGGTTGAGCGTCTCCTTCTCCAGGAGCTCGAGCACGAGCGCGTCGAGCACGTCGCGGTACTGCGTGAGCACCTCCCACGCCTCGTCGTGCGCGGCCTCGACGAGCTTGCGCACCTCGTGGTCCACGGTGCCGGCGACGGACTCGGAGTAGTCGCGCGTGTGGCCCATGTCGCGGCCCATGAACGGCTCGCCCGAGCCGGTGCCCAGCTTGATCGCGCCGACGCGCTCGCTCATGCCGTACTCGGTGACCATCTTCTTGGCGATCGCCGTGGCCTTCTCGATGTCGTTCGAGGCGCCCGTCGTCGGGTCGTGGAAGACGAGCTCCTCGGCGACGCGCCCACCCATCGCGTACGCGAGCTGGTCGAGCAGCTCGTTGCGCGTCGTGGAGTACTTGTCCTCGGTCGGCATGACCATCGTGTAGCCGAGCGCGCGGCCGCGCGGCAGGATCGTCACCTTGGTGACGGGGTCCGTGTAGCGCATCGCCGCGGCGACGAGGGCGTGCCCACCCTCGTGGTACGCCGTGATCTTCTGCTCCTTGACGTTCATGACGCGCGTGCGCTTCTGCGGCCCGGCCACGACGCGGTCGATCGCCTCGTCGAGCGCGCGGTCGTCGATGAGCTGCGCACCGCTGCGGGCAGTGAGGAGCGCGGCCTCGTTGAGCACGTTCGCGAGGTCGGCACCGGTGAAGCCCGGCGTCCGGCGCGCGACCGCCGCGAGGTCGATCTCGGGGACGATCGGCTTGCCCTGGGCGTGCACGCGCAGGATCGCCTCGCGGCCCTTGAGGTCCGGCGCCTCGACGGCGACCTGGCGGTCGAAGCGGCCCGGGCGCAGGAGCGCCGGGTCGAGGATGTCGGGACGGTTCGTCGCCGCGATGAGGATGACGTTCGTCTTGACGTCGAAGCCGTCCATCTCGACGAGGAGCTGGTTGAGCGTCTGCTCGCGCTCGTCGTGCCCGCCTCCCATGCCGGCACCGCGGTGGCGGCCGACGGCGTCGATCTCGTCGACGAAGATGATAGCGGGCGAGTTCTCCTTGGCCTGGGTGAACAGGTCGCGGACGCGGCTCGCGCCGACGCCGACGAACATCTCGACGAAGTCCGAGCCGGAGATCGAGTAGAACGGCACGCCCGCCTCGCCGGCCACGGCGCGCGCGAGCAGCGTCTTGCCCGTCCCGGGCGGGCCGTAGAGCAGCACGCCCTTGGGGATCTTGGCCCCGACGGCCTGGAACTTGTCCGGCTCCGCGAGGAACTCCTTGATCTCGTGGAGCTCCTCGACCGCCTCGTCCGCACCGGCGACGTCCGCGAACGTCACCTGCGGGGTGTCCTTGGAGACCAGCTTGGCGCGCGACTTGCCGAAGCCCATCACGCGCGAGCCGCCGCCCTGCATGCGCGAGAGCAGGAACCAGAACAGCACGCCGATGATGAGGAACGGGATGAGCAGCCCCAGCAGGGACGACCAGAACGACGGCTGCGCGACCTCGGAGTTGTACCCGTCCTTGGGCTCCGCCGCGACGACCGCGTCGACCACGGCCTCGCCCTGGGGCTGGACGTAGTAGAACTCGACGTTCTTGCCCTTGTTCTCCTCGGTGTCCGTGCCCTCGTCGACCACGTAGTCGTCGGACAGCGTGAGACGCACGCGTTGGTCGCCGTCCACGATGAGGGCCTGCTCGACCGTGTCGCCCGAGAGCAGCTCGAGGCCCTGGGACGTGTCGATGCGCTGGACCGTCGGGCGCGACAACGTCGCGAACGCGATCCACAGGATCACGAGGCCCAGGACGATCCAGACGATCGGCCCACTGAGAATCTTCTTGATGTTCATCGGCGACGGGGCGTGCGCCCCGGATCCCTCCGCTCGCGCAAGTGTTCGGGCTCGAAACTACACTCTGGACCTTGACGCCTGCTGGGGATCACGCCTCTGTTCGCCCAGGGCGTGGCCCACGTCCCCTGGGCGCGGGCGCCACGGCGCCCGGACGCGGGACGCCGCCGCGCCACCGCGGCGGCGGACGTCCCCGCCTCCCGTTCAGCTCGAGTACACGTGGGGCGCTAGCGTCCCGACGAACGGCAGGTTGCGGTACTTCTCCGCGTAGTCGAGGCCGTAGCCCACGACGAACTCGTTCGGGATGTCGAACCCGACGTACCGGACGTCGACGTCCGTCTTCGCCGCGTCGGGCTTGCGCAGCATCGCCGCGATCTCGACCGACGCCGGGCCGCGCGAGCGCAGGTTCGACAGGAGCCAGGAGAGCGTGAGGCCCGAGTCGATGATGTCCTCCACGATGAGCACGTTGCGGCCCGTGAGGTCGGCGTCGAGGTCCTTGAGGATCCGCACGACGCCCGAGGACTTGGTGCCCGACCCGTACGACGAGACCGCCATCCAGTCCATCTCGACGTGGCTGTGCAGGCGGCGCGCGAGGTCCGCCATGACCATGACGGCACCCTTGAGGACGCCGACGAGCAGGAGGTCCTTGCCCGCGTAGTCGCGGTCGATCTGCGCCGCGATCTCGTCGAGCCGCGCACCGAGCTGCTCCTCGGTGAGCAGGATGTTCTCGAGGTCGCCTGCGACGTCCGATGCTTCCACGGGGGTCACTCCTGAGGTGTGGGGGTGGTGGGGCTGCTGAGGGTGGTGAGGGCTCGTGGGGGGGATGCCGCGCCGGGGCGTCGTCTCCGGGCCCAGGGAAAGCCTGCCACACGCGCGCGCGGCCCTCAGGTCGCCTGGCAGGTGCACGGTGCCCTGACCCCGCCACGCCGTGACGAGCGCGTCGAGCGCGTCGACGTGCACGGCGAAGAGGTCGCTCGCGGGGCAGCCCGCGCGCAACGCCGCCGTCCGCAGCGCCCGACGGCGCAGGGCTGGGTGCGCGGTGGCGAGCACCTCGGCGTCCAGCACCACGCTGGCGGCGACCGCCGCCGCAGGCTCGCCGACCGGGCCGCCCTCACCGTCGACCAGGGTCGCCACGAGGGCGGTCACGAGGAGGTCCGCGGCGAGCGCGTCGAGCAGGTCGGCGTCGTCGCGCAGGAGACTCGCGGTCCGCGCGAGCGCCGGCACCGCCCCGGGCCCGAGGACGTCGACGAGCGCGGGCACGACGCGCGCGCGCACCTGCGAGCGCAGGGGAAGCGACGCGGTGCCGGGCGGCCCCGGGGCGTCGCCCGACGTCGCCGGTCCGTTCGTGGGGTCGTCCCACCACGCGAGCCCGAGCGCCCGGCACACGCCCTCGGTGTCCGCGCGCCGCAGCGCGAGGAACGGGCGCCGGTGGACGCCGCGTCGTGCCGGCATCCCGGCGAGCGAGCGTGCACCCGCACCGCGGGCGAGCCCGAGCAGCACCGTCTCCGCCTGGTCGTCGAGCGTGTGACCCAGGAGCACCGCGGCCGCGTCGTGCCGGGCGGTCGCCGCGCCGAACGCGGCGTACCGGGCCGAGCGCGCGGCGGCCTCCGGGCCGTCGCCCGATGCCGGTACGACGATGCGGCGCACCTCCACCGGGTCGAGCCCTAGGCCCCGGCAGCGCTCCGCGGCGTCCGCCGCGACACCGGCGCTGCCCTCCTGGAGCCCGTGGTCCACGACGACGGCGCCCGCGCGCAGCCCGAGCCGGGGCGCGACGAACGCCGTGGCGGCCGCGAGCGCCGTCGAGTCCGCACCGCCCGAGCACGCGACGAGCACGAGCGACCCGGGGTCCAGGTCCCCGAGCACGCCGCGCACGGCCCGGCGCGCGGCGGCGACGACGGGTGCCGGCCCGCCCACCGGCTCAGCCGTGGACGCGGCGCACCCAGGCGCGCGCGTCGGCGATCTCGCGGGCGGTCGGCAGGTTCTCGGGGGACGCCCACACCGCGTTGAACCCGTCGCGCCCGACCTCCTTCTCGACCGCGCGCACGAACGCCGCGCCGTCGCGGTACTGGGCGATCTTGGCGTCCATGCCGAGCACGCGCCGGAGCACGACGTCGAACCCGGAGCGCCCCTCGCCGTCGCGCCGGGCCTCGAACTTGCGGCGGATGCTGCGCACCGTACGCACGGTGCGCGGCCCGACGGCGTCCATCGCCACGTCGGCGTGCCCCTCCAGCAGGGCCATGACGGCCGTGACGTCGGCGAGGCGGTCCTGCTCCTCGGGCGTGAGGAGGCCGTCGACGAGGGTCCCGTCCTCGCCGCGCACGGCGTGCAGGACGGCGCGCCCCACGGTGGCGAGCTTCTCGCGCAGGCGCGCCTCGGCGAGCCGGCGCGACGACGCGGAGAGCTCGGTGAGGAGCGCGCTCGCCCGCGCGCGCAGGTGGTCGGCCAGCCACGGCGCGGCGGCGAACTGCAGCGCGTGGGTCTGCTCGTGCAGGCACACCCAGAGGCGGAAGTCGGCAGGCTTGAGGTCCAGGGCGCGCTCGACCTGCAGGACGTTCGGCGCCACGAGCACCAGCCGTCCGGGCGAGCCGGTGGCCGCAGGCGACGGACCGCCGTCGGGCACGGTGCCCGCCGCGGGCGCGGTACCGCCCAGCCCGCTGTAGGGGTCGAACTGGCCGAGGACCCGGCTGGAGAGGACCGCGAGCACCGACCCCACCTGGGCGGCCCCGACGAGCGCCGTCGCCTGCGGGACGCGTCCGCGCTCGCCGACGAGCGCGTCCGTCACGCCGTCGGTGAGCGACGCCATGATCTCGGTGTTGGCGCGCGCCCAGCGCGCGCGGTCCACCACGTACACGGTGCCGAGCCCGGTCGTCGGCCCAGCCGTCTGCCCCGTCGTCGGACCGCCCGCGGCGGGACTCATGCGCGTCACGTCGAGCACGTGGGGCACGGCGGCCTCCGCCGCGGTGCGCAGCCCCTCGACGAGGTCGGCGAGCTCGTCGCGCGATGCCTGCGGGCCCGGGCGCGCGAGCCGGCCCGCGATCTGGGCGGCGGCCGACCAGTCGACGATCGACGTGTCGCCGCGTGACGGGTCGCTGCCCGAACGGCCGTCCTGCTCGACGAGTGTCACCGTCTCACCGTATCCCGGCCCTCTCTCGGCCGGGACACGGTCTCCAGACAGGCCGGAGCGGGTCAGGCGGTGCAGCCGCACTCCGCGAGCGAGGCGACGAAGTCGTCGAAGATGAGGCGCGCGCCGTACGTGCCCCCGTCGGGGACGGCGTCGGCCATGAGGGAGAACACGAGGAGGCGGTCGTCGGCCGTGACGACCGTGCCCGCGAGCGACGTGACGTTCGGCAGGCTGCCCGTCTTGGCCCGCACGACGCCGCGGCCCGCGTTCTCGAGGTAGCGCTCGCCGAGCGTCCCGGACAGTCCCGCGACCGGCAGCCCGACGGCGCCGGGCCGCAGCTGCGGGTGCGCCGGGTCCGCGAGCAGGCCGACGACCTCGTCGAGCTGGGCGGGCGTGACGACCGAGCCGTCGCCGAGGCCCGAGAGATCGGCGAGCGTCGCGCCCGTGAGGTCGACCCCGAGCCCTTCGACCGCCGACCGCACGGCCTGCGTCGCGCCCGCCGCGGAGCCGGGCAGTCC
The DNA here is from genome assembly GCF_059758455.1 of Cellulosimicrobium sp. GQ32. Lineage (NCBI taxonomy): Bacteria > Bacillati > Actinomycetota > Actinomycetes > Micrococcales > Promicromonosporaceae > Cellulosimicrobium > Cellulosimicrobium sp. GQ32. Next base: position 93,203 of record NZ_JCAXEP010000015.1, read on the forward strand.
CGCGTCGATCGCGACGACGCGGCCCACCACCTCCGTGATGGTGTTGTCGGAGTGCTGGAGCAGGTACGCGACGACCTCGCTCAGCGGCGCGGACTCCACCTCGCCGACCGTGCGGCCGTCGTCGGGCGCGGGTGCGCGCACCACGTCCCCCGCCACGGTGACCCCCTGCTCGGCGAGCGCGGCGACGAACGCGTCGGCGGCCGCCATCGCCGGGTCCTCCGCGCGCGGCGCGTACTCCTCGTCCTCGAGCCGCGCGATGTCGACCGCGAGCGCGGCGACGGGCGCGACGTACCCGTTGCGCACGCTCGCCGGGTCGACCGTCGGCGCGACCGCGGCACCCGTGAAGAGCGTGTCGTCGAGGCGGAGCGAGATCGTCGTGCGGCCCGTGAGCCGGAGCTCGCCCGCGACCTGCGCGGCGAGGTCGCCCAGGCCCGCCCGGCCGTTGACCGCCGTCGGGTCGCCGGCGCCCGCGGCGAGCATCATGTCGCCGCCGCCCACGACGTACACGGTCTCCTGGCCCTCGAGGACGGCGCGGGTCGGGAGGGTCGCGTGCGCCCCGGGCGACGTGAGCGCCGCCGCCGCGGTGAGCGTCTTGAGCGTCGACGCCGGGACGTGGCCCACGGTGTCGCCGCTCGCCCCGAGCACGTCGCCGGTGGCGGCGTCGGTCACGAGGACGCCGACGCGGGGACCGAGCCGCGTGTCGGCCGCGAGGCGGTCCACGAGGCCCTGCACGCTCCCCGTGGCTGGGACCGGTGCCGCGGCGTCGAGCGGCGGCAGCCCGACCTCGAGCGGCGGCGCCGCGACGGCGCCCGGCGCGTCGGGGAAGGGGTTCGGCTCCGGGTACGGCGCCGCCGTCGTGAGCACGCCGGGGACGGCGTCGTACGCGTCCGCGACGGCGTACCCGCCCGCGAGGAGGAGCACGACGCCGACGGCCACGCCCGTGCGCGTCCCCCAGCCCATGCGTCTCCCTCGTCCCGTCCCGTGCGCGCGCGCCTCCGCGGCACCGGCGGGCACCGGTGCCTGGACCGGGACGTCGGGTGCGGGCACGTGCGCATTATCACTCAGCTCGCCCGCCCGGGAGGCCGGTGGGAACCCTCCCGCGCGGACGGCACGTGTCACACTAGTTCCCGCACGACGGCGTGGTCCGTCGTCCACAGACCCAGCCACCGCCCGAGCGTCGCGGTGCCGGTACGACTGGAGGAAGCAGTGGAGTTCGACGTCACGATCGAGATCCCCAAGGGGCAGCGCAACAAGTACGAGGTGGACCACGCGACCGGTCGCATCCGCCTCGATCGCATGCTCTTCACCTCGACGCGGTACCCCGACGACTACGGGTTCATCGAGGGGACGCTCGGCGAGGACGGCGACCCCCTGGACGCGCTCGTGCTGCTCGAGGAGCCCACGTTCCCCGGCTGCCTGATCCGCTGCCGCGCGCTCGGCATGTTCCGCATGCGCGACGAGGCCGGCGGTGACGACAAGGTGCTGTGCGTCCCGACGGGCGACCAGCGCGCCGCGTGGCGCCAGGACATCGACGACGTCTCCGACTTCCACCGGCTGGAGATCCAGCACTTCTTCGAGGTCTACAAGGACCTCGAGCCCGGCAAGTCGGTCGAGGGCGCCCACTGGGTCGGCCGCGCGGACGCCGAGGCCGAGATCGAGCGCTCGCTCCAGCGCGCCATCGACTCCGGGTACCACACGCCGGGCCACTGACCGCGCGGCGTACGCCTGGCACGACGGCGCCCCTCACCCCACGGGGTGAGGGGCGCCGTCGTGCGTCACGGGCGGACCAGGCCGTTCCGGTAGGCCCAGACGACGACCTGGACCCGGTCGCGCAGCCCGAGCTTGGTGAGGACCCGGCCGACGTGGGTCTTGACGGTCGCCTCGGAGAGGTACGTCCGCGCGCCGATCTCGGCGTTCGACAACCCGTCCGCGAGCAGCGCGACCACGTCGCGCTCGCGCTCCGTGAGTCCTGCGAGGGCTCGGTCGCGCGCGGCGACGTCGGGGAGCGCGGGGACCACCTCGGCGAGGAGCCGCCGCGTCGCCGACGGCGCGATGACCGCGTCTCCCCGGTGCACGGTGCGGACGGCGGCGAGCAGGTCCTCGGTCGGCGCGTCCTTGAGCAGGAACCCGGCGGCGCCCGCGCGCAGCGCGGCGTAGACGTACTCGTCCAGGTCGAAGGTCGTGAGGACGAGCACCCGGCACGGAGGCATCGACGCGTCCAGCAGCCGCGTCGTCGTCTCGATGCCGTCCATGACCGGCATGCGCACGTCCAGGACGACGACGTCGGCCCGTCGCTCGCGCTGCACGCTCAGCGCCTGTGCACCGTCGGCGGCCTCGCCGACGACGGTCAGGTCCGGTGCGGCGTCGATCACGGCGACCGCCCCGGCCCGGACGAGCGGCTGGTCGTCGACGACCAGCACGCGGATCACGGGCCACCGTCCGCACGCCAGGGCGATGCGAGGTTCGAGGTCGGGACCGAGGCCGCGACCGTCCACGCGTCGCCCGCGCGGACCTCGAGCGTCCCGCCCGCCGCCTCGATCCGCTCCCGCATCCCCACGAGCCCGAGGCCTGCGCCGCCCGCCGGAGCGGAGTCCGGGCAAGGGGCAGGTCGGGTGGCACCCGCGTCGTCGGGCGACGGGACGTCGGCCACCTCCACGTGGAGCCCGGCGTCGTGCCACGCGAGGGTGACCACCGTCGACGAGCCGGGCATCGCGTGGCGCGCGCTGTTGGTCAGTGCCTCCTGGACGGTGCGGAACGCGGCGAGCTCGGCCGTCGGACCGAGCGGCACGGGGACACCCGACTCGACGACGCGCACGGCTCGACCCGCCCCGCGGACGCGGTCGACGAGGTCGGGAACGTCCCGGAGCGTCGGCATCGGCGCCGCGCCCGCCGCACCGACCGGGGTGCCCGCGGGCTCGGCGCGCAGCACGTGCACGATCCCCCGCATGTCTCGCAGCGCCTCACGTCCGGTCTCCTCGACGACCGCGAGCGCCTGCGCCGCGCGCCCCGGATCGGCGCGGCCCACCCGCGCCTGGGCGACGACGACCGAGAGGGAGTGCGCGACGACGTCGTGCATCTCGCGCGCGATCCTGGTGCGCTCGGCGAGCACGGCCCGCTCGGCCCGCTCCTCGCGCTCGGCCTCCGCGCGCTCGCGCCCGGCCAGCGCCTCGCGCCGCACCTGCTCCTGCGACCGCCGGAGCAGGCCGGCGGCCCAGGCGACCCCGACGAGCGCAGCGAGGAGCAGGCCCAGCAGCCAGGGGCTCGGACCGACCGGCGACGCCGTCACGCTCGGGTCCCCGCGGTACCGGAGCACGGTCGCGGCAGTGCCGACGACGCCGGTCACCAGCCCGATCGGGCGCGGCCCCCACGCCGTGCAGGCGTAGACGGAGAGCAGGAACACGAGCGCCGACGGCAGCAGGAAGTAGAGGCCGGAGACGGCGAGCATCCCCGCCACGGCGAGCGCGACGAGCACGTGCGAGAGCACCGTGGCCGACCGGCGAGCGACGAAGGCGGCGTGCGCCAGCGCGGCGAGCGCGACCAGGGCCCACGCACGGGCGGCGGGGAGCGACCCCAGCGAGACCACGCACGTCGCGGGCAGCAGGGCGAGCGCCGCCGCCGTCGCGACGAGCACGTCCCCGCGTGCAGGCCGCACGCTCACGGGACGGCGACCGTTCCTGCGCCGCGCAGGGCGGGGCGCGGGGCGGCGTCGCGCGCGTCCAGCGTCGCCACGAGCAGCGCCACGCCAATCACGAGCCAGGTGCCGTAGGTCAGGGCGACGATGACGGTGATCGCCCCGGCGCCGAGGTCGACCGGACCGTCGTCCAGGCCCAGGAGCTGCGCGGCGGTCCCGAAGACCATGAGCGCCCCCATCGTGAGGCCCGCGGACGCCGCGACCCACCCGCCGGCCCTCAGCGTGGCACGGAGGACCCTGCCGGGGACCGGGCGGTGCGTCAGCGCGAGCACCAGGACGGCCGCCGTCGCGAACAAGGCGACCTCCATCACCGGCGCTCCCCCCGTGTGCGGCTCGGGCCGTCCGAGCGTACCGCCCAGCCACCAGTAGGCCTTGAGCGCCGGGTAGGGCACGCACATCGCCAGGCCGAGCACCCGCGGCCACCGGCGCCGGACAGGCCGGGCTCCCGCGGTGGCGACCGACCACGTGCTCAGCGTCGTGACGACGGCCGTCACCGCGGCGAGCGACCGCACCAGCGTCCCCGGGACGTCGACCACGGAGAAGTCGCCGGCCGGGATCCCCGTCACCGCGAAGAACGCCCGGAACGCGTCGAGCGCGAGACCTCCGGCCGCCCAGAAGAGCAGGACGACGGCGGCCCCACCGAGGACGGCCGTCCGGCGGGACCCGGCACCGTGCCCGCGGGCGGTGGCGACCGCGAGCAGCGCGAGCCCTGCGGCGACGGGTGCCACCCAGGGCGGCGCGAAGATCGCCGAGTACCCGTCCGGTGGCGGCCCCGACCAGCGCAGGACGCCTGCGACGAGGGTCACGGACGCGGTGACCGCTGTCGTCGCGGGGTGGGCGGCGGATCCGGTGGAACGGGTGGACCCGACGGGCGCGGTGGGACGGAACGGGGACGAGGTCGTGTCGGTCGTGTCGGTCATGGGACCAGCCTCACCACCCGGACTCCCGGTGCGCGTCGCCCTCAGGTCGCGACGGCGCGCGACCCAGGTCCCCGGCTCACCGCGCCCGCAGGCCCGCGACCAGGGTGTCGACGACGACGTCCCGGTCCTCGGGTGACCCGAGGCGCACGGCGTGCTCGATGCCGCACACGAGGTGCTCCACCTGGGCCGGCGAGAGCTCGGGACGCACGGCGCCGGCCCGCTGCGCGCGCGCGAGCACGTCGGCGAGCTCGCCGAGCACCTCGGCCTTGAGCGCGGCGACGTCGGGGCTCGCGTCCGTGGTCGCGAGCAGGACGGCCTGGAGCCCGCCCGCCTCGACGTGCAGGCCCACCACGTCGCGCACCAGCGACTCGAAGGCCTGACCCGGGTCGGGGTCGTCGAGCGCCGCACGGGTACGGTCGCGCAACCGGTGCAGGGCGTCGCGCGTGAGCTCCTCGAGGAGCGCGTGGGAGGTCGCGAAGTGGCGGTAGACCGTCCCGACCCCCACGCCCGCCGCACGCGCGATCTCGTTGAGCCGCAGGTCCTTCGGGTCGGCGCCGCGCGCGACCTGGAGGATGCGCTCACGGCTGCGGACGGCGTCGGCGCGGAGCGGAGTCATGGTCCCATTCTATCGTGCAAACGGATGATCCATCCGGATGAGGTACCGTAACCGGATGGACTATCCAATTGAGAACGACACCCTCACCGCGTGGGACCCGGGCGACCTGCCCGACCAGAGCGGGCGCACCCTGGTGGTCACGGGTGCGACGGCGGGCATCGGCTACTTCGCCGCCGAGCAGCTCGCCGCGGCCGGCGCCCACGTCGTGCTGGCCGGCCGGTCGCCCGAGCGCCTCGAGATCGCGGCGACCGCGATCCGTGAGCAGGTCCCCGGGGCGTCGCTGGGCAGCGCCGTCGTCGACCTGTCGTCCCTGGCCTCGGTACGCGACGCCGGAGCGGAGCTGGCCGCGCTCGACCGGCTCGACGGCCTCCTGCTCAACGGCGGCTCGATGGCGATGCGCGCGCGGGACCGCACGGTGGACGGCCTCCCGCTGCTCGCGGGCACGCACGTCGTCGCCAACGCGGCTCTCGTGGCGCACACCCTGCCCGCCCTCCTCCGCACCGGAGCACGCCACGACGTGCGCACGCGCGTCGTCCACACGTCGTCGGGCTTCGTAGACCGGCTCCGGCGACCTGTCGTCGACGCACTGCCGACCTCGCGGTCCGGCGTCGTCGCGTACACCCGGGCGAAGGCCGTGACCGAGGTCTTCGCGTTCGAGCTCGACCGGCGGCTGCGCTCGGCGGGTGCGCCGACGGAGACCCTCGTCTCCCGGCCCGGCGTCGGGGTGGACGCCCGCACGCCGCACCGCCCCGGGATCCGCGACGCGAGCGTCCCGGCGCGGCCCAACCCCTACACGCCCTGGGCTCAGGGCAAGGACGCCGCAGCATGGTCGGCGGTGCGGGCGCTCACCGACCCGGGCGCACGCGGCAGCGAGCTCTACGCTCCGGCGAACGGCCGGCGCGGCCTGCCCGTCCGGGTGCGGCCCGGGGTGCTCACCGCCTCGCCCGCACCGCAGGACGTCGCCTCCGTGTGGCGCCACCTCGAGGAGCTCGTCGGGGTCGACCTCCCCGTCGCGTCCGGCACGCCCGCACCTGACCACCACGGCGCCCGGGCGGCCGACCGTCAGGGACGCCCGGCGTAGGGCATCGCGTCGGCCCAGCGCATCGCGACCTCGTGCACGGGGCTGCCGGGCTGGCGGGCCTCGATCATCCTGCCGTTCCCGGTGTACATGGCGACGTGGCGGATGGTCGACGGGTTCGCGGTGTCGTTCGCGTAGAAGATGAGGTCGCCCGGGCGGATCCGGTCGTAGGAGATCTTCTGCACGCGCTGGTACTGCGAGCGCGACGTGCGCGTGATGTCGACGCCCGCCGCGGCCCACGCACGCGACGTGAGGCCCGAGCAGTCGTAGCCCGGTCCGGTACCGCCGAACACGTACGGGGCGCCGATCTTGGTGCGCGCCCACGCGACGGCGGCCCGGCCCTGCGCCGCGCTGCCGACGCCCGTTCCCGGGGGCGGCGTGACGACCGGCGGCGGGCCGGGCGTCGGCGCGGGTGCCGGGTTCGGCGCGGGTGCGGGGTTCGGCGCGGGTGGGGGTTCCGGGGCCGGTGCGGGTGCCGGCGCCGGGTCGGGCGCCGGGTTCGCGGGTGCGGGGCTGCTCGTCGGGGGCACCACGGGCGCGCCCGACGACGTCCCCGCCGCCGGGGTCTCGACGCGCGCGCGGGCCGCGGCCTCGCGCTCGCTCGCGGCCTGCGCGTCGAGGGCGTCCTGGCGCCGGCGCTCGACGTCGACGCTCGTGGCCCGCGCGCGGGCGAGCTCGGCGAGGAGCGTCTCCCGCCGGGTCGCGGACTCCTGCACCGCGTCGTCGAGCGCGTCGGACGAGACCTGCGCGGCGGCGAGCGCGTCCCGCGCACGGTCCTCGACCTCGCCCTGGTGCGCGAGCGCCGCGTCGGCGCGGGCACGGGCGGTGTCGGCGACGGCGCGCGCCGTCGCGTGCGCGTCGACCGCGCGGCCCGCGGTCCGGCCGGCGACGCGCTCGGCGTTCTCCCGCTCGACGACCTGTCCCACCCCGTCCGCGTCGAGGACGGCGCGCAACGCGTCGAGGTCCGTGGAGCCCTGCCGGGACGCACGGAAGAGCGCACCCACCGCGGCGCGCGCGTCCGACTCGCCGGTCCGGGCCGTCGTCAGCGCCGCCTGCGCGTCTCGGACCTCCGCGTCGGCCGCAGCGAGCGCGTCCTGCGCGGCCGCGTACTCCTCCGCAGCGGTCTCGACGGCCGCCTCGGCGGTGGACTGCCGGTCGCGCAGCGACGCCAGCTCGCGCTCGACGGACTCGACGTCCCGGGCGGCGCCGTCCGCGGCCTCGCGCGCCGCGCGGACGTCGTCGTCCGACGGCGGCTCGGACGACGCGGAGGGCGCGAGCCCGACGCCGAGCACGAGCGCGAGCAGGCCCGCCGCGGTCGCGGACGCGAGCCGGCGGGGCCCGGTGGCCGGGCGACGTCGCGCTGCCCCGTGCAGCTCCGGGCGGGCGGCGTGCGTCGACGGCGCGTCGTCCATCGCTCCTCCTCCGGCCGGTCGCTCGGCGTGTCCCGTTGACAGCACCCGCACGAGTCTGCCCAGAAGGTCCGCGATGCGCCATCGGAGCGACGTCGACCTTCTCAGGATGTGGTCTCGCATCGCGAGACACCCCTGTCGGACAGCGCGGATCGGGCCTAGCCTCACCAGCATGTTCCGTCGAATGTGTCGCTGACCCCAGCACACGTTCGCCTGCCCGCGAGCCGTCGTCGACGACGTCCTCGCCGTGGCGATCCCGTCCCGTGTGCGCCCCTCGCCGCGGTCGACGGCCGGCCTTCCGCCTCCTCGTCTCCCACGGCACCCGTCCGCCCGGCGCGCCGTGCGCCGTCGTCCCACCCCACCACCCCGTAGGAGAGCACCATGAGCACCGAGAACGCCCCCGCCTGGTCCTTCGAGACGCGCCAGGTCCACGCCGGCCAGACCGCCGACCCGACGACCGGCGCCCGCGCGCTGCCGATCTACCAGACCACGTCGTTCGTCTTCCCCGACGCGTCGGTGGCCGCCGACCGCTTCGCGCTCAAGGACCTCGGTCCCATCTACACGCGCATCGGCAACCCGACGCAGGAGGTCGTGGAGAACCGCATCGCGTCGCTCGAGGGCGGCGTCGGCGCGCTCCTCCTCGCGTCCGGGCAGGCCGCGACGACGTTCGCGATCCTCAACGTCGCCGAGGCGGGCGACCACGTCGTCGCCTCCCCGAGCCTGTACGGGGGGACCTACAACCTCCTGCAGTACTCGCTCGCCAAGCTCGGCGTCGAGACGACGTTCGTCACCGACCCGCACGACCCGCAGGCCTGGCGCGACGCCGTGCGCCCGAACACGAAGCTGTTCTTCGGCGAGACGATCCCCAACCCGCAGGCCGACGTCCTCGACATCGAGGCCGTCGCGGCGGTCGCGCACGAGGTGGGCGTGCCGCTGGTCGTCGACAACACCGTCGCGACCCCCTACCTCCTGCGGCCGCTCGAGCACGGGGCGGACGTCGTCGTGCACTCGGCGACGAAGTACCTCGGCGGGCACGGCTCCGCGATCGGCGGCGTGATCGTCGACGGCGGCACGTTCGACTACGCGGCGTACCCGGAGCGGTTCCCGAACTACAACACGCCCGACCCGTCGTACAACGGCCTCGTCTACGCGCGCGACCTGGGCGTGGACGGCATCCTCGGCGCCAACCTCGCGTACGTGCTCAAGGCGCGCGTGCAGCTCCTGCGCGACCTGGGCTCGGCCATCTCGCCGTTCAACGCGTTCCTCATCGCCCAGGGCATCGAGACGCTGTCGCTGCGCGTCGAGCGCCACGTCGCGAACGCGCAGAAGGTCGCCGAGTGGCTCGAGGCGCGCGACGACGTCCGCACGGTGCACTACGCGGGGTTGGCGTCGAGCCCGTGGCACGCCAACGCGCAGAAGTACCTGCCGCGCGGCGCCGGTGCGGTGCTCGCGTTCGAGCTCGACGGCGGCAGCGAGGCGGGGCAGGCCTTCGTCTCGGCGCTGCAGCTCCACTCCAACGTCGCGAACATCGGCGACGTGCGCTCGCTCGTCATCCACCCGGCCTCGACCACGCACGCCCAGCTCAGCCCCGAGGAGCAGGCGAAGTCCGGCGTGACGCCTGGCCTCGTCCGCCTCGCCGTCGGCATCGAGCACGTCGACGACATCCTCGCCGACCTCGAGCTCGGGTTCACCGCCGCCAAGTCGTCGCTGGACGCCTGAGAGACGACGCCCGCACGCCCGGCAGAACGACGACGAGGACTGCGATGACGGATCTGGACAGCCGGGGCGCCCTGCGCGCCCCGGCCGTACAGTGGCCGACGGTGAGCCCTGTGAACGACGACCTCCTCTCCCCCGCCCGCGACGCCCGACGCGACCAGCGCGCGGACGCCTCGGGGCGCGGCGTCGCGCCGTCGCGCGCGCGGGTGAAGGCGCCGGTCCCGGCGACGGGCGCCTGGAGGGACGGGGACCCGGTGGGGCGGCGGCAGTTCGCCGACGTCGGCACGTTCGACCTCGAGTCCGGCGCTCGCCTGCCCGACGTCCGCGTCGCGTACGAGACGTGGGGCACGCTCGCACCGGACGGGTCGAACGCCGTCCTCGTGCTGCACGCCCTCACCGGTGACTCCCACGTGAGCGGCCCCGCGGGCGAGGGCCACGCCACCGCGGGCTGGTGGGAGTCGCTCGTCGGGCCCGGCGCGCCGATCGACACCGACCGCTGGTTCGTCGTCGCGCCCAACGTGCTCGGCGGGTGCCAGGGCACCACCGGCCCCGCGTCGACCGCCCCCGACGGCCGGCCCTGGGGCAGTCGCTTCCCGCGCGTGACGACCCGCGACCAGGTCGCGGTCGAGATCGAGCTCGCGCGGTCTCTCGGTATCACGTCGTGGGCGTTCGTCGTCGGCGCCTCGATGGGTGGGCACCGCGTCCTCGAGTGGGCGCTGCTCGGACCGGAGGCGGGCGTCGACGTCGTCTCGCTCGCCGCGATCGCGACGACCGCGCAGACGACCGGCGACCAGATCGCCTGGGCGCACCCGCAGCTCGGCGCGGTCCGCGCCGACCCCGGGTTCCGCGGCGGGGACTACTACGACGCCGCAGACGGCGACGGCCCGCACGTCGGGCTCGGTATCGCGCGGCAGATCGCGCACGCGACCTACCGGTCCGCGCGCGAGCTCGACGAGCGGTTCGGCCGCCTCCCGCAGGGCGGCGAGGACCCGTTCACCGACGGCCGGTACGCCGTGCAGTCGTACCTCGACCACCACGGCGACAAGCTCGCGCGCCGCTTCGACGCCAACTCGTACGTGGTGCTCACGGAGTCGATGCTCACGCACGACCTCGGTCGCGACCGCGGCGGGGTCGAGGCGGCGCTCGCGCAGATCGCCGCGCACGCGCTCGTCGTCGCGGTCGACACGGACCGGCTCTTCCTGCCCGCGGACTGCGCGCGCATCGCGGCCGGGATTCCCGGTGCCGAGCCGCTGCGCACGCTGACGAGCGACTTCGGGCACGACGGGTTCCTCATCGAGTTCGACCAGCTCGGCCCGATCGTCGCGGACTTCCTCGGCGAGCCGGCGCGCGTCCGCGACTGACACGCCGACCGACCTGTCCACGAGGTGGCTCCGTGACGGGCGTGCCCACCCGGTCCTGGGACCATGAAGAGATGGACAGCGACGTGACCGAGGCGGCCCAGCACCTGCGCACCCAGTGGGAGCGGCTCGACCGCTGGCTCCGGGACCTCGGGGGCGAGCTGGACCACGACGCCGGTCGTGCGAGCGTCCTCGATGGCTGGACCGTCGGCGAGCTGGTCACGCATCTCGGCCGCGTCATGGAGACCCTCGCGCTGTGCGGGCCTGTGCCCGCCGGCACCATTCCGCTCACGCTCGCGGAGTACCTCGGTACGTACCCGGAGCGTGCGGAGGAGATCGAGCGCTCGACACGCGCCCTCGACGCGGAGATCGCCGACGACCGCCTCGGGCACGTCCAGGCCTTCGCCGCAGCCGGCTTCGCCCGGCTCGACGAGCTCTGCGACCAGCACGTCGTGCAGGCACGCCGCGGCCCCATCACGCTCCAGGACATGGTGCGCTCACGGGTCCTCGAGCTCGTCGTCCACGCCGACGACCTCGCGCGCACGTTCCCGGGCGTGGTCACCGACCCGGTGGACCGCGACGCGCTCGACGCCGTCGCGGCGGAGCTGTTGCACGTCGTCGTCACGCGCGGTGGCTGGGCGCTCGAGGTGCGCGACCCCCGGCTCTGGCTGCGGCTCGCGTGCGGCCGCGTCCCCTACGACGTCGACGAGCTCGCGCGGGCTCTCGAGCCGGTGCACACCTCCGAGGCGGTCCCTGATCTCGGCCGCATGCTCCCGCTGCTCTGACCGCTCCACCGGTCCGTGACGCGCGGCACGCACTCTCCCGTGGTTGCGGCGCGTACCGGACCGTAGGTTGGGGGCATGCTCGCCGCCTACGCCGACCACCTCGACCCCGACGATCCCTTGGCCGGTCTGGTCGTCGGGGACCGTCCCGAACCGGAGCCTCGCGAGCACTGGACCGCCGTCGACGTGCGCGCCGCATCGCTCAACCACCACGACCTGTGGTCGCTGCGCGGGGTCGGGCTGCCCGCGGACCGGCTCCCCATGATCCTCGGGACCGACGCCGCGGGCGTCGCGCCCGACGGCAGCGAGGTCGTCGTGCACGCGGTGATCGGGGCGGACGGGCACGGGGTCGGGCCGACCGAGCGTCGGTCGCTCCTCTCCGAGCGCTACCCCGGCACGCTCGCCGAACGCGTCGCCGTCCCGACCCACAACCTCGTCCCCAAGCCCCCGGAGCTGACGTTCGTCGAGGCCGCCTGCGTGCCCACGGCCTGGCTGACGGCGTACCGCATGCTCTTCACCGCCGGTGGTGCCGCGCCTGGGGACCGCGTGCTCGTCCAGGGCGCGGGCGGCGGCGTGGCGACGGCGGCCGTCGCCCTGGGCGCTGCCGCCGGGCTCGAGATGTGGGTGACCTCCCGCTCCGCCGGCAAGCGCGCCGGCGCCGCGAGGCTCGGGGCGGCCGCGACGTTCGAGCACGGGGCGCGTCTGCCCGCGCCGGTCGACGTCGTCGTGGAGACCGTCGGCCAGGCCACCTGGCGTCACTCGCTGCGCGCGGTCCGCCCGGGCGGCACCGTCGTCGTCGCCGGGGCCACGAGCGGGGACGCGTCGCCCGCCGAGCTGACCCGCGTCTTCTTCCACGAGATCCGGATCCAGGGCGTCACGATGGGGACGCGCGACGACCTCGCGGCGCTGCTGCGGTTCCTCGCGCGGAGCGAGGTGCGGCCCGTCGTCGACCAGGTGCTGCCTCTGACGCGGGCTCGCGACGGCCTCGCGCGACTCGCCACCGGGGAGCAGTTCGGCAAGGTGGTGCTCACGCCGTGACGTCGTCGGGCTGGGGTCCGGACGTCCTCGGCGCCGGGTACGAGCAGTGCACGGTCGAGCTGGAGCCCGACGACGAGGGCGAGGTCGTCGTGACCGTGGTCCGCCATGCGCCGGCGACCGACGAGCCGATCCGGCCGGCGCGCGCGGTGCTGTACGTCCACGGGTGGAGCGACTACTTCTTCCAGACCGAGCTCGCCGAGACCTGGCGCGCGCTCGGCGCGGCCTTCTACGCCGTCGACCTCCGCAAGTACGGGCGCAGCCTCCGCCCGCACCAGACGCCCGGGTACGCCGACCACCTCACCGAGTACGACGCCGACATCGCCGCCGCGCTCGACGTCGTCCGGGCGGACCTCGGCGCGCACGCCGCGATCATGCTCATGGGCCACTCCACCGGAGGGCTCGTCGCGGCGCTCTGGGCCCACCGGCACCCGGGCGTCGTCCGGGGGCTCGTGCTCAACAGTCCGTGGCTCGAGCTCCAGGGGTCGTCGGTCGCCCGCACCGTCTCAGGACCCGCGATCCGGCAGCTCGCGCGCTTCCAGCCGCGCACCCCGCTGCCGAACGTGGACCCCGGCTACTACGCCCGGACGCTGCGCGACCGCGACGACGGTGCCTGGGTGATCGACGACGCCTGGCGCCCCGTCCCGTCGTTCCCCGTCCGCGCAGGCTGGCTGCGTGCGGTCATCTCGGGCCACGCCCGCGTCGCAGCCGGACTCGCCATCGACTGCCCCGTGCTCGTGCTCCTCGCCGAGAAGTCGCTGTTCAGCACCCGCTGGTCCGAGGACATGCGTTCCGCCGACATCGTGCTCGACGTCGAGCCGCTGGCCCGCCGCGCCGCGCACCTGGGGCGGGTCGTCACGATCGTCAGGATCCCCGACGGGATGCACGACCTCTCGCTCTCGGCGCCCGCGCCGCGCGCCCGGTTCTTCGCGGAGATCGTGCGCTGGTCGGCCGCCTATGGCTGGGCCTGAGCGCTCCTTGGGGAGCGCCTCTGCGCACGACCCGTGATGCTCCGGCAGGGTGACGCAAGACCTCGGAGCACGCA
>NZ_JCAXEP010000016.1:0-95301 GCF_059758455.1 Cellulosimicrobium sp. GQ32
GGGCGCCCACACCCCCGTCGCCCGCCCCACGTCCCTGCTCACCGGCAAGGACATGAACATCTCCTGGTCGGCGAACTGGGACGACGACCTCGCCGGCTCCACCGCCACCATGGCCGACGACCCGATCCTGGCGCACATGTCCGAGCACGTCGCCACCGAGCTCGACAAGACCTTCATGTTCTACCTGCCCCGCATCTGCGAGCACTGCCTCAACCCCGCCTGCGTCGCGTCCTGCCCCTCGGGGGCCATGTACAAGCGGGCCGAGGACGGCATCGTCCTCGTCGACCAGGACCAGTGCAGGGGTTGGCGCATGTGCGTCACCGGGTGCCCCTACAAGAAGGTCTACTTCAACCACAAGACCGGCAAGGCCGAGAAGTGCACCCTGTGCTACCCGCGCATCGAGGTCGGCCTGCCGACCGTCTGCTCGGAGACGTGCGTCGGGCGCCTGCGCTACCTCGGCCTCGTCCTCTACGACGCCGACAAGGTCACCGAGGCCGCGAGCGTGGCGGACGAGCACGACCTCCTCGCCTCCCAGCGCGCCGTCTTCCTCGACCCGAACGACCCCCAGGTCATCGCCGCCGCGCGTGCCGAGGGCATCCCCGAGGACTGGATCACGGCCGCCCAGCGCTCGCCGATCTGGGACCTCATCACCAAGTACGAGGTCGCGCTGCCCCTGCACCCGGAGTACCGCACGCTGCCGATGGTCTGGTACATCCCACCCCTGTCCCCCGTCGTCGACGTCGTCGCCGCCTCCGGCAACGACGGCGAGGACGGGCGCACCCTGTTCGCCGCGATCTCGAAGATGCGCATCCCCCTCGAGTACCTCGCGGGACTGTTCACCGCCGGCGACACCGCCCCCGTCGAACGCGTTCTGCGCCGCCTGGCCGCCATGCGCTCCTACATGCGCGACATCAACCTCGGCCGCGACCCCGACGAACGCACCGCAGCCGCGGTCGGGATGAGCGGGCAGCAGGTCCAGGAGATGTACCGCCTCCTGGCCATCGCGAAGTACGAAGACCGGTACGTGATCCCCACCGCCCACACCGAGATCGCCCGCGAGCTCGACGAGCTCTCCTGCTCGCTGGACTACGACGGCGGACCCGGCATGGGCGGCATGGGCCTGACCGGCGGTGGGCCGTTCGGCGAGACGTCGGGGAGCCCGGTGCCCGTCGCGGTCGAGAACTTCCACGTGCTCCAGGCCCGCCAGACGGCGGACTCCCCGTACGGGCCGTCGACCCCCGGACGCGTCAACCTCCTCAACTGGGACGGCAACGGCCGCCCACCGGGACTCTTCCCACCCGGCGAGGACGCGACGACCGGCGGGACCGGAGCGGGAACGCGGACCGGCGGCGTCACGCCCGGCGCCCCCGGCTCGCTGCCCGGCGGGCGGCAGGACGCGCGGCACGACACGATCCCCGACCCGTCGTCGGCAAGCGGACCGGCGAGCGGACCGGCGAGCGGACCGGCGCCCGGGAGCGGACCCGGCGTCGAGCCCGACGGGGGCACCCGATGAGGACGCGCTCGCTGCTCCCGACCCCCGTGCTGCGACCTGGGGCGCGACCGCGCGGGCCGCAGCCCGACCACCTGTCGCCCGTCGCGGCGTCGAGCACCCAGCGCCGCACGGCCCACATGGCCGCGTCCGTGCTGCTCGCCTACCCCGACGCGGACGTGCTCGACGCGGCCGTGGCCGTCCGGGCGTCGACGCCAGGGCTGCCCGTGCCGGTCCGCGAGCGCCTCGACGCGTTCTGCGACGTGCTGACGGCGTCCGCGGACGCGACGGACCTGCGCGAGCTCCAGGCCCGCTACGTCGCGACGTTCGACCTCAAGCGCAAGTGCTCGATGTACCTGTCCTACTACGCCGCGGGTGACACCCGGCGGCGCGGGACGGCGCTCGTCGCGTTCGTCGAGGCGTACCGGGCCGCGGGCTGGGAGGTCACCGGCTCGGAGCTGCCCGACTACCTGCCGACCGTGCTCGAGTTCTCGGCCCGCACCGAGGGCGACGACGCGACGATCGCGGCAGGGCTGCTCGCCTCGCACCGCGACGGGATCGAGGTGCTGCGGACCGCGCTCGAGAGCATGGCGAGCCCGTGGACCGGGCTGGTCGAGGCGGTGTGCCTCACGCTGCCCCCGCTCGACGAGCGCACGCAGCAGCGGTACGTCGAGCTCGTGACGGCGGGACCGCCCGCCGAGCTCGTGGGGATGGAGCCGTTCGCGCTGGAGCCGTACGGCGCGGGTGCCGGCCGAACCGGAGGAGCGGAGCGATGAACGGGGTGAGCACGGGCGAGATCCTGCTGTGGGTGGTGTTCCCGTACGTGACGTTCGCGGTGTTCGTCGTGGGGTCGATCTGGCGGTACCGGTACGACAAGTTCGGCTGGACAACGCGGTCGAGCGAGCTCTACGAGAAGCGGCTCCTGCGGCTCGGCTCCCCGCTGTTCCACTTCGGTCTGCTGTTCGTGATCCTCGGGCACCTCATGGGGCTCGTCATCCCGAAATCGTGGACGGAGGCGGTGGGCATCAAGGAGGTCGCCTACCACTTCGTCGCCACGTACATGGGCTCGATCGCGGCGGTCGCGCTCGTCGCCGGGCTGCTCATCCTCATCTACCGTCGCCGCACCACCGGCCCCGTCTTCCGCGCGACGACGCGCATGGACAAGACCATGTACGTGTTCCTCGCGGCGTCGATCCTGCTCGGCTCGTGGGCGACCGTGCAGACGCAGCTCCTCGCCGGCGGCCACGGGTACGACTACCGGGAGACGATCTCCCCCTGGTTCCGCTCGCTCTGGTACCTCCAGCCCCAGCCCGCGCTCATGGAGGGCGTGCCCGCGGCCTTCCAGCTCCACATCGTCGCCGCCAACCTGCTCTTCATCCTGTGGCCGTTCACGCGGCTCGTGCACGCGTTCTCCGCGCCCGCGCCCTACCTGTTCCGCCCGTACGTCGTGTACCGGTCGCGCGAGGCGTCGGTCGCCGCGCGCGCCCCGCGGCCCGGCTGGGACCCCTCGGAGCGCCCGCGCGGGCGGTGATCCGCGCAGCAGCGCCGCGCTCGCGGAGCACCAGGTCAGCGACCGGAAATCGCTGTGGCGCCCCCAGCAGCAACCGGGGACCACCGGGTGAAATGGGCGCCAGGGCGACCACGGAACGTCCTGACGCCCCCTCCTTCCAGGGGCGGTCACCCCGACCGCGACCGTCACCCGGAAGAGGTTTCGAGCATGTCCACCACCGCCCCGACGACCGCCGGTCGTCCCCGCGCCGTCCGCCCGTCAGCGTCCTCGACCACCCCCGTCGCCCGCCGCCGCGTCGCCGTCCTGACCGAGCGCCTGACCGGACGCGTCGACACGGCCGTCGCCGCCACCGCGCGGTTCCTCACCCGCTGGTCCGTCCCCGCGCTGCGCGTCGCCCTCGGCCTCGTGTTCCTCGGGTTCGGCGTCCTCAAGTTCTTCCCCGGTGCGAGCCCGGCGGAGTCGATCGCGGCACGGACCGTCGAGACGCTCACGTTCGGCCTCGTCGGTGGGACCGCGGCCGTGATCTTCACCGCCGTCCTGGAGACGTTCATCGGGCTGACCCTCCTCACGGGCCGCCTCCTGCGGGCCGGGCTGGTCGCCCTCGCCGTCGCGATGGCCGGCATCCTGTCGCCGATCGTGCTCTTCGCCGGCGAGCTGTTCGGCCACGGCATGACCCTCCTGGGCCAGTACGTGCTCAAGGACCTCGTGCTCGTCGCCGGCGCTGCCGTCGTCGCCGCCGTCGCCCTCGGGGCGCGTCTGAAGCTCGACGCATGACACCTCGGCGCTCCCACGCCACCCTGACCCGACCCGAGGACCCCGTGACCGCACCCGTCACGGGGTCCTCGACGTTGGAGCCTCGCCCTTCCTTGGAGCGAGAGGTCGAGCGAACGCTGTTCTGATCGTCGGCGCTCTCGCGGCTCACACCGCTCTCGGTCTCTGGGTGACACAGGCCGCAGCCCGCTCGCTCGCTACGCTTCCACGTGCCTCGCCGTGTGGCATGGAAGCGGGGCACCAGCACGGAGGGGGCGGTGTGGTTACCTACGAAGAGCTCCGGATCGAAACCAGGAGAGACAGGAAGCGGAACTTCAAGAGGACTCCGAGAGTTCTCTTCGGAAGCGTTTGCGACGACGAGATGATTCGCCGACTCGTCCACGAGGGCATCGACCGCGAGGACTGGGCGAGGGCCTCGGTCGCGGCCGACAAGGCGGTCGATGACGCGACCACCCATGCCATGGTCCAGCCGGCACTGAGCATCGCGATCTGGGTTGCGACTGCCGCCATCGCGCTAGGGGGCGTTCAGATCGCCCTGACGCTCTCACCCACGTCGACGGATCCTCGGGCGCTGCAAGCGTCCGGGCTCGCGATCATCGGCTTCTTCGTGGGTGCCGTCGCCAGCGTGGCTCTCGGGATCTGGTTCGCAACAGAGAGCCGCAACCAGACCGCGGACCGCCATAACGCGGTCGCGTGGCGGTGCGCCCTCGCCAAAGCCCTCGTCCACGGCCCTGTCGTCGCCGAGGGTGCTCAGCCAGGGATGCGCGACGGCAAGCGGTCGCCGGGTCTCTTCGCGTGGTTCTGCTGGCCGAGGAGCAGATGACCCCACACCGATCCAGGTCGGAACGTTGCAGATCCGGCAGCGGGACGAGGCGTCCGGCCTGTCCAAGGGCCACGGCCAGCGAGCCGGTGCTTCCTGAGGCGGTCTCAGAGCACCCTGGACAGGTACGCGCTGTTCGGGTCGTCCGTGTAGTCGGCGAACGGTGCGCACGGGACGAACCCGTGGCGCGCGTAGAGCCGACGCGCCGCCGCGAAGTAGTCCTCCGTACCCGTCTCCAGGCTCACGCGGTCGAGACCGCGGTCGCGCGCGACGTCGAGCAGGTGCGCGAGGACCGTGGCCGCGACGCCCCGGCCCCGCGCGGCCGCCGTCGTGCGCATGGACTTGAGCTCGCCCAGCGTCGCGTCGTGCTGCTTGAGCGCGCCGCACCCCAGGAGACCGCCGTCCGCGGACCGCGCGGTGACGAACGTGATGTCCGACGCGCGCAGCCGCTCGACGTCCAGCGCGTGGACGCTCTCCGGCGGCGACGTCGCGTGCATGTCGTCCAGGTGCTCCTGCAGCAGCGCCAGCACGTCGTCGGCCGTCGGGTCCTCCACGGCGACGCGCACGTCCGCCCGGGTCGTGGTCTCGCTCACGCCCCGAGCGTCCCACACCACCCAGCGCCGCTCGGGTGAAACCCCGCAGGTGCGGGTCTATCATCGAATCCATGCCGCACTTTCGGATCCGCGAGGCCGCGAGCCTGCTCGGGGTCAGCGACGACACCGTCCGCCGCTGGGTCGATGCCGGGGACCTCGCCGCGAGCGCCGACGACGCCGGGCGCAAGGTCGTCGACGGCGCGGAGCTCGCGCGCTTCGCCGTCGCCCAGTCGCACCCGACGCCCGACCCGTCCGGCGTCGCGCGCTCGGCGCGCAACCGGTTCGTGGGGATCGTGACGGACGTCGTGAGCGACACGGTCATGTCCCAGGTCGAGATGCTCTGCGGGGGCCAGCGCGTGGTCTCGCTCATGAGCACCGAGGCCGTGCGCGAGCTGCGCCTCGAGCCCGGGAGCCTGGCCGTCGCGGTCGTCAAGGCGACGACCGTCATCGTCGAGACGCCGGGAGGAACCGCGTGAGCGCGTCCACACGGCCCCGCACGACCACCCGCCCGACCGCCTCCCGCCGCCGCGCCCGAGGAGCCCTCGCCGGGCTCGGGACGGCGGTCCTCGTCGCCGCGCTCGCCGCATGCGGCACGGACGCCGGGGACGGCGCCGCGTCGTCGGACGGGGCCACGGACGCCGCGAGCACGCCGGCCGAGGAGCGCACGCTCACGGTCCTCGCCGCGGCGTCGCTGCGCGACGTGTTCACGGACCTCGCGGCCGACTTCGAGGCCGAGCACGAGGGCGTCACCGTGGCGCTGTCGTTCGCCGGGTCCGCGGACCTGGGCGACCAGATCCTCGCCGGGGCGCCGGCCGACGTCTTCGCCTCCGCGGACGAGCGCACCATGACGCGGGTCGTCGACGCGGGCGACGCGTCCGACCCCGTCGCGTTCGCGACGAACGCGCTGACGATCGTCACCCCGCCCGGCAACCCGGCCGGCGTCGAGACGTTCGCCGACCTCGCGCGCGACGACGTCAAGGTCGTCGTGTGCGCACCGGAGGTCCCGTGCGGTGGCGCGACCGACACGGTCGCCGAGGCCGCGGGCGTCACGATCCACCGCGTGAGCGAGGAGGCCAGCGTCACCGACGTGCTCGCCAAGGTGACGTCGGGCGAGGCCGACGCGGGCCTCGTGTACGTCACGGACGCGACTCTCGCGGGCGACGCCGTCGACGTGGTCGACGTGCCCGAGACCGACGCCGCGCTCAACGTCTACCCGATCGCGCTCGTCGCGGCGTCCGAGGAGGCCGGCCCGGAGCAGGTCGAGGTCGCGCGGGCGTGGATCGACCTCGTCGCCGGCGACGCCGGGCAGGCCGCGCTCGCCGCCGCGGGCTTCGGCGCCCCGGACGCGGCGACGCCATGACGTCCGGCCCGCCCCGCAGGTCCTGATGCGCGGGCTCCCCCGCTGGGTCCTCGTCCCGGCGCTGCTCGGCGCGCTGTTCGTCGTCGTCCCCGTGGTGGCGATGGTCGCGCGCGTCGAGCTGGCGCCGGGGCCGGACGGGACCGGCGGCTTCTGGGCCCTCGTGACCTCCCCGGCCGCGCTCGACGCGCTCGGCCTGTCCCTGCGCACCGCGCTCGTCGCGACGCTGTGCTGCGTGCTGCTCGGCACGCCCATGGCGCTCGTCCTCGCGCGCACCACGTTCCCCGGGCAGCGCGTCGCGCGCGCCCTCGTGCTGCTGCCGCTCGTGCTGCCGCCCGTGGTCGGCGGCATCGCGCTGCTCCACACGTTCGGACGCCGCGGGCTGATCGGCCAGCACCTCGAGGTGCTGGGGATCGAGATCGCCTTCACCACGACGGCGGTCGTCCTGGCCCAGACGTTCGTGGCGCTGCCGTTCCTCGTGCTGAGCCTCGAGGGCGCGCTGCGCACGCAGGACACGCGCCTCGAGGACGTCGCCGCGACGCTCGGCGCCGGGCCGACGACGGTGCTGCGCCGCGTCACGCTCCCGCGCGTCCTGCCCGGGCTGCTGTCGGGCGCGGTGCTCGCGTTCGCGCGGGCGCTCGGCGAGTTCGGCGCGACCATCACGTTCGCGGGCGCGCTCCAGGGCGTCACGCAGACCCTGCCGCTCGAGATCTATCTCCAGCGCAGCGCCGACCCGGACGCCGCCGTCGCGCTCTCGTTCGTGCTCGTCGTCGTCGCGGTGCTCATCACGGCGGCCGTCCACGGCCCGCGCGTCCTCGGCGGCCCGGACGCCCGGACGCCCCGTCCTCGGCGGGTCGGCCGGGTGGCCCGCGGGTCGGGCACCCTGCCCGACGGCGACCGGGTCGTCCGGGAGGACGTCTCGCCCCGGAACGGCGCCGACCCGGCGTCGGCGCCCGCCGCGGACCCGACTCCGCACCCCGACGCGGCGCCCGCCGCGCTCTCCGTGCGCGCCGTCGTCCGCGACCGCGGCCTCGACGTGGACCTCGCGCTCGCCCCGGGCGAGGTCGTGGCGGTGCTCGGCGAGAACGGCGCGGGCAAGTCGACGCTCGTGCAGGTCGTCGCGGGCCTCCTCCCGCCCGGCGACGCGCACGACGACCGGGTCGCCGTCGGGGGCGACGAGGTCACGCGCGCCGCGCCGCGCCGCCGCCGGCTCGCGTGGCTGAGCCAGCGGCCGCTGCTGTTCGAGAACCTGTCGGTCGAGGACAACGTCGCGTTCGGTCTCCGGGCGCGGGGCGTGCCACGCTCGCGCGCCCGGCGCGAGGCCCGGGCCGCGCTCGGGCACGTCGGCGCCGCCGACCTCGCGACCCGGCGCGCGACCGACCTCTCGGGCGGGCAGGCGCAGCGCGTCGCGATCGCCCGGGCGCTCGTCACCGACCCGCGCGTGCTCCTGCTCGACGAGCCGCTCGCCTCGCTCGACGTCGGCGTCGCGCAGCACGTGCGGTCGGTGCTGCACCACGCGCAGCGCGAGCACCCGCGCACGACGCTCCTGGTGACCCACGACCTGCTCGACGTGCTGCTGCTGGCGGACCGCGTCGTCGTGCTGGACGCGGGTCGCGTCGTCGAGGACGGTCCGGTGGACCAGGTCCTCACGCGACCCCGGTCCCGGTTCGCGGCCCGCCTCGCGGGCGTGAACCTCCTGGCGGGGACGGTCGTGCACGTCGCCGTGCCGGAGCCCGTCACGGCGGGGAGCCTCGGGACGGAGCCGGACGGGCCGGGCTCCGGCGGGGCGGACGCGGCCCTGGTCCCGACCGAGGCGGGGCCGGACGACGAGGCCGCCGCACGCGAGGCGACCCTCGCCGTCGACGGCACGGAGGTCTGCGTGCACGGGACGGCGGGCGAACCGCTCGCCGCCGGGGACGGGGCCGTCGCGGTGTTCGAGCCGCGCGCGGTCGCCGTCCACCGCGCGACGCCCGAGGGCAGCCCCCGCAACGCGTACCGCGTCGTCGTGACGAGCGTCGAGCCGCACGGCCCGCTGCTACGCGTCTGGGGTCGCGTGGCCGGCGAGGACCCAGGTGCCCCGGCCGCGGAAGCCCCGGCCGCCGTCGGCCACGACACCCCGCACCTGGCCGCGGACCTCACGCCGCGTGCCGTCGCCGAGCTGCGCCTGACCCCCGGCGAGCACGTCTGGTTCGTGGTCAAGGCCGCGGAGGTCCGCGTCCACCCCCGCTGACCCCACCCTGCCGAGGTAGAGCCCTGGTTCGCCGAGGTAGAGCCCTGGTCATGACCAGGGCTCTACCTCGGCGAACCAGGGCTCTACCTCGGCGGATCGTCGTGTCAGACGGCGGCCGGTGCCTCCGGTGCGGGGGCGGGCACCGCGTCGCGCGGCGAGGGCTGCACGGCTCGCGACCACTCGCCGCCGCGGGCGCGGACAGCGACGAGCAGGACGACGAGCCCGACGGCCGTCATCGCCGCACCCGCCCACAGGGGTGACGTGAAGCCGAGCCCGGCGGCGATGGTCAGGCCGCCGATCCAGGCGCCGAGCGCGTTGCCGACGTTGAAGGCGGCGATGTTCGCGCCCGACGCGAGGGTGGGCGCGCCCTGCGCGTAGGACATGACGCGCATCTGGAGCCCGGGGACGGTCGCGAACCCGAAGGCGCCCATGAGGACCAGGCTCACGACGGTCATCACCTGGCTGGTCGCGGTGAGCGCGAAGACGCCCAGCACCACGGTGAGCGCCGCGAACAGCACGACGAGCGTCGTGCCGAGGCGGCGGTCGGCCGCGCGCCCGCCGACGAGGTTGCCGACGAACAGCCCGCCGCCGAACAGCACGAGCAGCCACGGGACCGACGCCGACGTGAACCCGCCCACCTCGGTGAGCGTGAACGCGATGTAGGTGAAGGCGCCGAACATCCCGCCGAACCCGAGCACGGTGATCGCGATCGAGAACCACACCTGCGCGCTGCGGAACGCGGCGAGCTCGCCGCGCAGCCCCGTGCGGCCCGACGCGCGGTGCGTCCCGGGCGAGGCGCTCCCGCCGGGCGAGGGGACGCCGTCGCGCGACCCGACCCGCGACGGGACGAGCAGCGCGATCCCGGCGAGCGCGACGACGCCGATGGCGGTGATGGCCCAGAACGTCGCGCGCCACCCGGCTGCCTGGCCGAGGAACGTGCCGAACGGGACGCCGAGCACGTTCGCGATGGTCAGCCCGGCGAACATGATCGAGATGGCCCCGGCACGCTTCTCGGGCGCGACGAGGTCGGCCGCCACGACGGCGCCGATCCCGAAGAACGCGCCGTGGCACAGCGCCGCGACGACGCGGCCGAGGAGCATGACCTCGTAGGTCGGAGCGACGGCGGACAGCAGGTTGCCCGCGATGAACAGGACCATGAGGCCGAGCAGGGCCTTCTTGCGGTCGACGCGTGTCAGGGCCGCGGTGAGGCCGATCGCGCCGACGGCGACGGACAGCGCGTAGCCCGAGATGAGGTAGCCGGCGACGGACTCGGTGACGCCGAAGTCGGCGGCCACCTCGGGCAGCAGGCCCATGATGACGAACTCGGTGAGCCCGATGCCGAAGCCCCCGATGGCGAGGGCCCAGAGGGCGACTGGCATGACGATCTCCTGGTTCCGGGAAGGTGCGGGTCTCGAGGGCGACGCCACGAGGAGCTCCTGGACGACGAGCGGGAAGGATGGGCGTTGCGCACGCGTTCACCTGGCGTCTGCACTTGTTGCAGACGCGCACTATCGATAGTTGCACACGCCGATTAGTTGCACAAGCGCTATAGTTGTGACGGCACGCACGCACCGAGGAGGACCCCATGGGCATCGCCGACGACGCCGTCGAGATCCGCGCGCAGGGCTGGCGCACGCTCGCCGCGCTGCACGGGCTCATCGACGCCGCGCTCGAGCGCGCCCTCCAGGCGGAGCACGACCTCTCGGTCGTCGAGTACACCGTGCTCGACGCGCTCTCCCGGCAGGACGGCTGGCACATGCGCATGCAGCAGCTCGCGCGCGCCGCCGCGCTCTCCCCCAGCGCGACCACCCGGCTCGTCAACCGGCTCGAGGACCGTGGCCTGCTCACGCGCATCCTGTGCCAGGACGACCGCCGCGGGATCTACACCGAGCTCACGCCCGCGGGCGAGGCCCTCCTGCTCGCCGCGCGGCCCACCCACGACGCGACCCTCGAGGCGGCACTGCACGACGCGACGGAGACGCCCGAGCTCGCGTCGCTCGTCGACGCGCTGCACGCGCTCCCGACACCCGTCGACGCGAGGTAGCCCCGCCGGACGGGCGCACGCGCGAGGGTCCGGTCAGGCTTGCCGGTCGACCCCGCCGAGCGCGGTGCGCACCTCGCCGACGATCGCCGCCATCGCCGCCTCGGCGGCGCGCGGGTCGCCGCCCGCGACCGCCCGTGCGACGGCCTCGTGCTGGTCCAGCGCCTCGGGCACCGGGGACGCGGGCATGAGCCCCAGGTGCGTCCGCCCGCTGAGCACCGCGGCGACGACGCCGGCGAGCGCGCCGAACATCTCGTTGCCGCTCGCGCGGAGCAGGAGCTCGTGGAAGCGGACGTCGAGCGCGAGGAACTCCTCGAGGTCGCCCGCCTCGCCGAGCATCCGCATGCGCGCGGCCGCCGCGACGAGCTCGGTGCGCTCGTCGTCGGTCGCGTGGACCGCCGCCCCCGCGGCCGCGAGCGGCTCCACGGCGTGGCGCAGCTCGGTGAGCGTGCGGAGCTGGGGGTCGCGGCCCGGGCCTTCGAGGCGCCAGCGGATGACGCGCGGGTCGAGCACGTTCCACTCCTCGAGGCCGAGGACGACGAGGCCGACGCGACGCTTCGACCGCACGAGGCCGAGCCCTTCGAGCAACCGCATGACCTCGCGCGCGACGGTGCGCGAGACGCCGAACTCGGACCCGATCGACTCGAGCGTGAGCGGCGCGCCCGGCGGGACGTCTCCGCTGGTGATGCGGCGTCCGAGGGCGTCGAGCACGGTGGTGTGCAGGACCGTCGTCGCCATGGTCAGCAGCCTAGTGGCGGTCATTGGTGATATCAATCACTTGCCAAAGGTGCTACCAATACCGCACAGTGGTCGGCAGTGGGGACCACGACGGTCGTCACCCGGGACGGGGACCGCGCCGCGAGAGACGCACCCGCACCGGACGCCCCGCCCGACACGGAAGTCGACACATGGACACGGACGTCAGCACCACGGCCCGCGCCGAGAGCGCCGCGACCGCCACGACCCCGGCAGCGCCCCCGACGCTGCCCCAGCACCTCGTCGTCATGGGCGTCGCAGGCTCCGGCAAGACGACGGTCGCGACCCTGCTCGCGCAGCGGCTCGGCACCGAGTACGCCGAGGCCGACCAGTTCCACCCCGAGGCCAACATCGCCAAGATGAGCGCCGGGACGCCGCTCACCGACGACGACCGCTGGCCGTGGCTCGAGGCGATCCGCGACTGGCTGAGCGCCGAGGCGGACGCCGGGCGCTCCGGCGTCGTGACCTGCTCCGCGCTCAAGCGCTCCTACCGCGACCTGCTGCGCACCGCGCGGGGCCACGTCTGCTTCGTCCACCTCGACGGCAGCCCCGACCTCCTCGCGGAGCGCATGGCGCACCGCAGCGGCCACTTCATGCCCACGTCGCTCCTGCCCTCGCAGCTCGCCACGCTCGAGCCCCTGGACGACGACGAGCCCGGCTTCACGGTCGACGTCACCCGCACGCCCGAGGAGATCGCCGACCTCGTGCTCGACCGGCGCGCCGGCTGCGGGCGGACCGACGCCAGCACCGCGACCGGGACCTCGACCGGGACGGGGGTGCGGCGATGATCGGCACGCTCACGCAGCACGCCGCCACGGCCGCCCCGTCCGCCGTCGCGGCCGGCGCGCGCGCCGCGGAGGGCGCCCCCGTGACCGACGCCGGGACGGCCCAGCTCGTGCTCGCCGCCGTCGTCGGCATCGCGACGATCGTCGTGCTCATCGTGTGGCTCAAGCTGCACCCGTTCCTCGCGCTGATGATCGGCTCGGCCGTGCTCGCCGTCGTCGCGGGCATCGACTTCGTCGACGCGTTCACGAGCTTCTCCGCGGGGCTCGGCTCGACGGTCGCCGGCGTCGGCGTGCTCATCGCCCTCGGCGCGATCATCGGCAAGATGCTCATCGACTCCGGGGGCGCCGACCAGATCGTCGACACGATCCTCGGCAAGACGACGCCGCAGCGCCTCCCGTGGGCCATGGCGCTCATCGCGTTCGTCATCGGGATCCCGCTGTTCTTCGAGGTGGGCGTCGTCCTCCTCGTCCCGGTGGTGATGCTCGTCGCGAAGCGCGTGCGCACGAACCCGATCCTCGTCGGCATCCCGGCGCTCGCCGGCCTGTCGGCGCTGCACGGCCTCGTGCCCCCGCACCCCGGGCCGCTCCTCGCGATCGACGCGCTCGGCGCCGACCTCGGCCTGACGCTCGGCCTGGGCCTGCTCGTCGCGGTCCCGACCGTCATCGTGTCCGGCCCCCTGCTCGCCAAGCCCCTCGCGCGCTGGGTGCCGCTCCCGCCGCCGACGTCGGTGCTCGGCGTGTCCGAGCGCGACGAGGACGCGCCGCGCCCGAGCTTCGCCGTCTCCGTGGGCGTCGTCCTGCTGCCCGTGATCCTCATGCTCGCCCGCACCCTCGTCGAGGTCAGCGGGTCCATCGACACCGGCTGGGGCCGCGTCTTCGAGTTCGTCGGGACGCCGCTCGTCGCGCTCCTCATCACGGCGCTCGTCTCGCTCGTCGTCCTCGGCTCCGCGCTCGGCCGCACGCGCGACCAGGTGAGCAAGCTCGTCGACTCGTCGTTCGCGCCGATCGCGGGCATCCTCCTCATCGTCGGCGCCGGCGGCGGGTTCAAGCAGACGCTCGTGGACTCGGGCGTGGGCGACGTCGTCGCGAAGGGCATCTCGGACGCGAACGTCACGCCGCTCCTCGCGGGCTGGCTCGTCGCCGTGCTCATCCGCGTCGCCACCGGCTCCGCGACCGTCGCGACGATCACGGCCGCAGGCATCATGGCGCCGATCGCGGCGACCCTGCCGCCCACGCACGCAGCGCTGCTCGTGCTCTCGATCGGCGCCGGGTCGGTGTTCCTCTCCCACGTCAACGACGCGGGCTTCTGGCTGGTCAAGGAGTACTTCGGCATGACGGTCGGGCAGACGTTCAAGACGTGGTCGCTCATGGAGTGCGTCCTGTCCGTCGTCGCGCTCGTCGTGGTCCTCCTCCTCGGCCTCGTGGTCTAGCCCCCGGGTGAGGGCTCCCGGCATCGTGGGACGCCGACGCGCTCGCCGCGCTCGACCGAGAGATCGAGCGCTCCACCGCGGCGCCGCACGCCTGGGCGCGCGACGCCGCCGCGCCGCGGTCGTTCCGGGTGCTCCCTGGCCAGGACCGTCTCGACCGCGTCGCGAGGACCGCCCGGGCACGAGGC
The DNA here is from genome assembly GCF_059758455.1 of Cellulosimicrobium sp. GQ32. NCBI lineage: Bacteria > Bacillati > Actinomycetota > Actinomycetes > Micrococcales > Promicromonosporaceae > Cellulosimicrobium > Cellulosimicrobium sp. GQ32. The sequence goes on from NZ_JCAXEP010000016.1 coordinate 13,968, forward strand.
CCGGGCGGTCCCGTCATGGTGAGCGTCAGCTCCGGTCGGCGAAGACCGGGGTGTAGGCGGCCGGGTCCGCGACCCAGGACTTCCGGCGGAAGCGCTGGAGCGACAGGCCGAGGAGCGTGAGCAGCCCGGCCATCACGAGCAACCCGAGGTCGCCACCCGCACCGGTGGTGGCGAGGGCCGTCGGCGCCGACGCCATGGCGGTCGAACCGCCGGCCGCGGCAGCCACGGCGCCGTTCCCGGTCACCGGGTTGAGCACACGGGTCACGGTGCCGTCCGTCCCGCCCGACGTCCCCGGGTCAGCAGGACCCGTCGGGTCCGTGGGGTCCGTCGGGCCCGTCGGGTCCGTGGGGTCCGTCGGGTCCGTCGGGTCCGTCGGGTCCGTCGGGTCCGTCGGGTCCGTCGGGTCCGTCGGGTCCGTCGGGTCCGTCGGGACCGTCGCCGTCGGGCACGCGGCGGAGGCGTCGCCCAGCAGGCCCACGCCCACGCCGCAGACCGTGACGGGGACCGTCACCGGCAGGTCGACGTCGAGGTCGGGCAGCGAGCCGAGCACGCCGTCGTCCCCGAGGACCCCGTCGAGCAGGCCGTCGTCGCCGAGCACGCCGTCCAGCAGACCGTCGCCCGACGAACCGCCGCCGAGCAGGTCGTCCACGAGACCGTCCTCGCCGAGGACCGCGTCCAGGACGCCGTCGTCCCCGCCGAGCACGCCATCGCCCAGGAGACCGTCGCCGAGCAGGTCGTCCACGAGGCCGCCGTCACCCAGGACACCGTCGAGCACGCCCGAGCCGTCGGACGCGTCGCCGGAACCGGCCCCGTCCCCGGAGCCCTCACCGGCGCCACCGCCGACCGTCGCGTCGCCGCCGACACCGACCGCGACGCCCGAGACGTCCACGGGGATGGTGACCGGCACGTCGACGTCCACGTCCGAGCCGGACCCGGTCGCTCCGTCGTCGGTACCGTCGGCCGGGGCAGCCGGAGCTGCCGGGGCCGGCGTGACCGCCGCGTCACCCAGGACGCCCACCGCGACGCCGGACACGTCGACGGGAACCGTCACGGGCACGTCGACGTCCACGTCGCCCGCGTCGGCGGGCGCGGGGGCAGGGGCCGGTGCGGGCGCCGGCTGCGGGTCCGCGGCCGGCGCCACCGCGGCGTCGCCCAGGACTCCGACGGCGACGCCGGACACGTCCACGGGAACCGTCACCGGCACGTCCACGTCGACGCCCGCCGGACCTGCCGGGGCGGGCTCCGGTGCGGGCGCAGGCGCCGGCTCGGCGGACGGTGCGGGGGTCGAGGTCACGGTCGCGTCACCGAGGGCGCCCACCGCGACGTCGGACACGGTCACGGGGACGTGCACGGGCACGTCCACCGAGACGTCGGGCAGAACCTCGGTCACCTGGCTCAGCGGAGCCTCGACCGACACGTCCAGCCCGAGGTCGCCGAGGAGGTCGCCCTCGGCTGCGTGGGCCGCTCCGGCCCCGACGACCACGAGGCCGCCTGTGACGAGCGCTGTGCGCAGCGCGCGCCGAACGAAGGTGTGCATGATCGTTCTCTTTCCTGCTCAAGGGTGGTGGCGCACGACGGCGCCGGGTCGCGTCTGCCGCGCGGCGCGCGGCGGCGGACCACCTCAGGCAGGAGAGACGGGGACCTCGAAGAACGTCGAGGGGTGCTTCGACCGCGCGTCGTCCACGACGGCGGTCCAGGACGAGAGCGTGGGGGCGTCGGCGCCGTGGCCGACCGCCGCGAGGTCGCCGCCCGACCCGGCGCGCTGCGCGTTGCCGGAGGGGCTGGGCGAGGTGCCGAGCGCGCCGTCGGAGGGGCCTCCGCCAGGCGCCGTCGGGCCGCCCGCGGGCGCAGCGGTGCCCGGCGGAGCGGTGGCCTGGTCGACGAGGTTCCCGCCGGTCCCGTCCCCGAGCGGCGCGCCGAGTCGGGCACCGAGGGTCGGTGTCAGGCCCGCGCCGTCCGCACCGGCCGGTGGAGCGGACGTCGGCTCGCCACCGGCCGGGAGAGGCACCACCGGGGCGGCGAGACCGTGGTCAGGGCCGGGGCCCACCACGCCCGGTGTCGCCGGATCGACCGTGCCCGGGGCCTCCGGACCGGTCCCGGGCGCCTCGGGGAGCACGGGCGCGAGCGGGTCCAGCGGCGCGAGCGGCCCGGTGACGGGACCGAGCACAGGGTCGGTGACCGGGGCCAGGACGTCGAGGACCGGGGTCAGCGCCTCCAGGACGGGCGTGACCGGGTCGAGCGCCGGTGCCACGGTCTCGAGGACGGGGTTCACCACGGGGGCGACCGCCTCGACGACCGGCGTCGCGGCCGGCACGACCGCGTCCAGGACCGGCGTGGTCACCGGCGCGACGGCGTCGGTCACGGGCTGCACGACGGGCGCCACCGGCGCCACGGCCTCCTCGACCACCGGAGCGGCCGGCGTGACCACCTGCTCCACCACCGGGGCGACGGGCCGCACGACCTCCTCGACCACGGGCGCGGCCGGGGTCACGACCTTCTCGACGACCGGGGCGACCGGCTGGACGACGGGGGCGACGACATCGCGCACGACGGGCTTGACGACGTCCTGCACGACCGGGTCGACGACGGTCTGGACCGTCGAGGTCACGGGAGACAGGGCCTTGCCCAGACCGAGCGGGTCGTCCGCGGCGGAGGCGCCGCCCGCGGTCGCGACGGCGAACGCGAGGCCTGCGCCGAGACCGCCACCGGCCACGAGCGCGCGCACGAGCCAGCGACGGGCGGCTGGTGCGCGCCTGCCCTGCGCGTCGTGCGTCACGTCCATCGTGCGCCCCGTGGGTCGTCGGTGCAGCGAACGGCGGGCCGACAGGCCCGTCCCGGGGTCACGGTAGGCATGCCCGTGTGACGCTCACCACCGGAAGCGTCCGATTTCACCCGACGGTTGCCCCGAACACCAGGCCGAGGAGGTAGGTCGCGGCCGCCGCGCCGAAGCCGATGCCGATCTGCCGCAGCGCGCGCGTCAGCGGCGACGTCCCCGAGAGCAGGCCGACCGTCGCGCCGGTCGCGAGGAGCGCGATCCCCACGAGGAGCGCCGCGACACCCACGGCGACGAACCCCGTGAGGCCGAAGAGGTAGGGCAGCACCGGGATGAGCGCGCCCGACGCGAAGAACAGGAACGACGACACCGCCGCCCCCATCGCCGTCCCGTGCGTCTCGTGCTCGTCGGTGCTGGGCGGCGGGGCGATGACGGTCTGCTGCGTGTACGTCGCGAGGACGTCGGCGGCGTGGTCCTCGGCCTCGGCGGGTGCCATGCCGCGCGCCCGGTAGACGAGCGCGAGCTCGTTCGCGTCCACGTCGAGGTCAGGCAGCGCGGCGGACGCCTGCGGGCTGGGGGTCGAGGCGTCGAGCAGCTCGCGCTGCGACCGCACCGACACGTACTCCCCCGCGCCCATCGACAGCGCGCCCGCGAGCAGGCCCGCCAGCCCCGAGAGGAGGACGGTGCTGTTCGAGGCCCCCGACGCCCCGATGCCGAGGATCAGCGCGAGGTTGGACACGAGCCCGTCGTTCGCGCCGAACACCGCGGCCCGGAACGTGCCCGACATCCGGTTGCGCCCGCGCGTCGCGAGCCCCCGCACGACCTCCTCGTGGATGCGCTCGTCGGCGGCCATCCGAGGCGTCGCGTCGGCGTCGGTCTCGTAGGTCGAGCGCGCCTCGGCGCGCTGGGCGAGCGCGAGGACGAACACGCCGCCGAAGCGGCGCGCCAGCCAGCCGAGCATCCTCGTGCGCCAGTCGCCGCGCAGCGGCTTGCCGACGTCGTCGCCGAGCAGGTCGAGCCAGTGCTGCTCGTGCCGCCGCTCCGCGTCCGCGAGCGCCAGGAGGATGTCACGCTCCTCCCCGCTGCGCCGGCTCGCGAGGTCCCGGTAGACGGCGGCCTCCGCGCGCTCGTCGGCGAGGAACCGGCGCCACCGCCGGATCTCCCGCGGGGTCGGTCGGTGCCCGACGGCGGGGGCCGGGCCCGCGCCCGGCGTCACCCCGCGCGGGGTGCCGGCGGGCAGGCCGGTGTGCGGCTCAGGCGTGGAGGACATGCCTCCATGATGGCGATCTTCGGCCGCGCCGTGTTGCGCGCGGCCGAACGCGGGGCCGGGGGTATCCCCGACCGGTGTTCCGGGCGCCCCCAACCTCAGGCCCGCCCGTCGTCCGCCGTCGTGGTTGGATCGGAGCATGACCACTGGAGAGAACGAGCTGTCCCGCCCCGAGGTCGACGCGCCGGAGGGCCCTGCGCCCACGGAGCTCGTCGTCGAGGACATCACCGTCGGTGACGGCCCGGAGGCCACGCCGGGCGCGACCGTGAACGTGCACTACCTCGGCGTCGAGTACGAGACGGGCGAGGAGTTCGACGCCTCGTGGAACCGCGGGCAGTCGATCAACTTCCCGCTGCGCAGCCTCATCGCGGGCTGGCAGCAGGGCATCCCCGGCATGAAGGTGGGCGGGCGCCGCAAGCTCGTCGTGCCGCCGGAGCTCGCCTACGGCCCCGCGGGCGGCGGCCACCGCCTGTCGGGCAAGACGCTGATCTTCGTCATCGACCTGCTCGGCGTGTCCTGATCCGACGCGCTGACGAGCTGGAGGGCCCCGGTCGTCGACCGGGGCCCTCTGCTCTTCGTCCTGCGGACGACCCGCGTGCGACCAGGCCCTACCGCGCCGGGCCGGGGCAGGGCACCAGCGCGGCGTCGGTCTCCAGGGTGTCGGCACCGGGCGCCGGGCTCGTGACGGGCCCCGGCGCCAGGGCGGCGACCCGCTCCCGGCGGGCCGCCCGGAGGCGGACCACCGTGTCGACGAGGACGCCGAGGAGGATCCCGCCGACGACCCCCACCACGACGGCGAGGAGCGGGCTGTCGCCCACCCAGGCGGCGGCGAGCGTGCCGATGAGGACCGAGTAGGTGGCCCAGGCGACCGAGGCGACGGCGGAGAGCGCCATGAAGCGGCGCCGCGAGAAGCCCACGGCCCCGGCGGTCACGTTGACCGCCGTCCGCCCGACGGGCACGAACCGGGCGCCCAGGACGACGGACGCGCCGCGTCGGTCGAGGGAGCGGGTGGCCCATGCGACGGCGCGCTGACCGCGCGGCCCGCGCAGCACCGGCAACGCCCGCGTGCCGAGCGCCCGGCCGAGCGCGTAGGCGAGCTGGTCGCCGCACCAGGCGCCGAGCGCCGCGACGAGCAGGACCAGACCCCAGGCCACGCCCCCTCCGGACTGCGCTCCCACCGCGAGCATCACGATCACGGTCTCGCCGGGGATCGGCGGGAAGAACCCGTCGCCCGCGGTCGTCGCGAAGAGCGTCGGCAACGCCCACACGGAGTCGACGAGCGCGAGCAGCCACGCCTCGACCTGTCCCCACAGCTCCACGACCCACGCGACCATGCGTCCCAGCCTCGACCGCGTGCGCGCGCGGCACCATGGGGTATCCCCCCGGTTCTCCCCTGAGGCGACCCCGACCAGACGCCCGCGGACAGGTGGTCCGGCGACCCCCCGGTCCGGGGGACAATGTGGCTCGACGCATTCGCCTCCCCGCGCCGCAGCCGGCGGGCGGGGACGTCCGTGATCGAGGAGCGCTGTGATCACTGTCAGCACCGACGGCTCGTGCCTGAGCAACCCGGGCGGCGCCATCGGGTGGGCGTGGATCAACCACGACGGCACGTTCGACTCCGGCGGCGCCGTGAGCGGGACCAACCAGGTCGCCGAGCTGACCGCGCTGCTCCAGGCGGTCCGCGCGCACCCCGGGGCGGAGCCGCTGCTCATCGAGTCCGACTCGCAGTACGCCATCAAGTGCGCGTCGGAGTGGGTCGTCGCCTGGAAGCGCAAGGGGTGGCGCACCGCCGGTGGGCAGCCGGTGAAGAACCTCGAGCTCGTGCAGGCGATCGACCGGGTGATCACCGAGCGCGCGGGGCCCGTGCGGTTCCGCTGGGTGCGCGGCCACGTCGGCGACCCGTTCAACGAGCGCGCCGACCAGCTCGCGGGACTCGCCGCCCAGGACTGGGCCGCCGGTCGTGGCGACCTCGACGGCACGCTCGTCCCCGAGCTCGGCGACCCCACGCGCCCGCCCGGCCGGATGCCCGCCACGGCGCCCAGGCAGCCGACGCCCGAGCCCGCGTGGGACATGGACACCCTGTTCGACTGACGCCCCGCCCGCCGAACACGACCTTGGTGTCGTTATCGAGCGGATAGCGACATCAAGGTCGTGCTCGACGCCGCGCAATGTCGTGCTCGGCCGTCGGCGGCGGGTGCGACGATGGTCCGGTGACCGTCCTGCCGAGCCCGCGCGCTGTCGTCGGTGGAGCGCTCGTCCGACGCGTCCGGTCGGACCGGCCCCTGGACCTGCACCTCACGCTCGGCCGGCTCTCCCGCGGGCCGTACGACCCGACGTTCCGCCGGACGCCGTCCGGCGACGTCTGGCGCACGACGCGGATGCCCGCCGGTCCCGCGACGTGCCGCCTCGCCCAGACCGCGCCGCGCGACGTCGTCGGGCACGCCTGGGGACCGGGCGCCCAGGAGGCGCTCGACGCCCTCCCCCACCTGCTGGGCGAGTACGACGACGACACCGGCTTCACCCCGCCCGCGCCCCTGCGCGACGCGCACCGGCGCAGCACAGGGCTGCGCATCCCCCGCACCGGCCGCGTGCTGGAGGCGCTCGTCCCCGCGATCCTCGAGCAGCGCGTCCAGACGGTCGCCGCGTGGCGGTCGTGGGGGTGGCTCCTGCGCCGGTACGGCGAGCGCGCACCCGGTCCGGCGGGCGACGCCGGGATGCTCGTCGTGCCCGACGCCGCCACGTGGGCGAGCGTCCCGTCGTGGGACTGGCACCGGGCGAACGTCGACCCGGGTCGTGCACGGACCGTCGTCGCGGCCGCGCGCGTCGCCCGCCGCCTCGAGGAGTGCGGCGCGCTGCTCGACGCGCAGGGCGCCGCCGCCGCGCACGCCCGGCTCCAGGCGGTCCCGGGCGTGGGCGTGTGGACCGCGGCCGAGGTCGCGCAGCGCGCGCTCGGCGACGCCGACGCCGTGTCCGTGGGCGACTACCACCTCGCCAAGGCGGTGGGCTGGGCGCTCGTCGGCGAGCGCGTCGACGACGAGCGCATGCTCGAGCTCCTCGCGCCGTACTCCCCGCACCGCTATCGCGTCGTCCGGCTCCTGGAGCTCTCCGGCAGGGCGCACGCCCCCCGGCGCGGGCCGCGCCTCTCGATCCAGGACCACCGGTCGAACTGACGGCCACGCGCCTCCCCCAAGACAGGAAAGAGCCGCCGGAACCTGGCGTTCGGGCGACTCTCTCCTGCGCTCACAGGTCTACTCGGGGAGCGCGCACACCCCGTCGACGCAGACCGCGGCGTCGTCCGCGCCCACGAGCGTGAGCGACGGCGCGGCCTCGCGGTGCGGGGCGGCCGCGTCCGCGGCGCTCACGCTCATGAGCGTCGTGCGGCGCGGGTTCGCGATGGAGTGGTAGAGGTTCGTCGTGGTGTCGGTCATCTGAGGCCTCCTCGTGGGAATCACGGGCGCCGGTGCACGTGCGGAGCCGGCGTCGGTGCGGGCTGCGTCCCAGTCTCGGTGATACCGAGTCGCAGGTCCACCGCACCGGGGTGTGAGATACGTCGCTCTCCGAACCGCGTCTCGCAGAGCGGACGAGTCAGGCGGCGTCGCGCTCCGCGACGGCCTGCTGGAGCACCTGGACGAAGACCGCCGGGTCCTGGGCACCCGAGACGCCGTACCGGCCGTCGACCACGAAGAACGGCACCCCGTTGATCCCGTAGGCACGCGCCTGGTCGATGTCCGCCTGCACGTCCTCGGCGTAGCGGCCGTCCTCGAGAGCCGCGACGACCTCGGCGCGGTCGAGACCGACCTCCGCCGCGAGGTCCGCGAGCTCCTGCACGCGGCCCACGTGCCGGCCCTCCTCGAAGTACGCCTTGAGGAGGCGCTCCTTCATCTCGACCTGCTTGCCGTGCGCCTTCGCGTGGTGCAGCAGCTCGTGGGCGGTGAGGGTCTTGGTGTGCTGGAGCGCGTCGAAGTCGTAGCTCAGGCCCTCGGCGGCGGCGAGCTGGGTCATCTGCCCGAGCATCTGCTCGACCTGCGCGCGCGGCATGCCCTTGTGCCCCGCGAGGAAGTCCACCTCGGTGCCGTCGAAGTCGACGGGCGTGTCCGGCGCCAGCTCGAACGAGTGGTACTCGATGTCGACCTGCGGGCCGTCACCGGCCTCGGCGAGCCGCCCGAGCGCCGTCTCGAGGCGCCGCTTGCCGACGTAGCACCAGGGGCACGCGACGTCGGACCAGATGTCGATCTTCACCGTGGGGGCCGTCGCGTCCGGCGCGGCGGGGCTGTTCGTCGTCATGTGACCGTTCAACCATCTGGAGGACCGCACGATTCCCCCGGGCCGACCGTCAGGGCGTGACGTTCGCCGCACGGTAGAGGTCCTGGAGCACCATGATCTCGGCGCCGTGGTGGATCAGCTCGCGGTTCATGTGCGCGACGAGGTGGACGAAAGGCGACTGCGCGTCGATCTCCGTCGCCTGGCTGAGCCCGACGGTGAACGCCCCCTCGTCCGGCAACGCGTCCACGCCCGCCCGCCACCGGTCCACCTCGTGCCGCAGCCCCGCGACGGCGGCGCCGACCTCGCCCGAGAACGCCACCGCGTCGCGGCGGCGCTCGTGGGGTCCGAACGTCCACTCCCACCGTTCGAAGAAGGCCTCGGTGAGGTGCGCGACCAGCCACCCGATCGTCCGTGGCTGCGACGAGTCCGGGCCCTGCGGCCACTCCATCACCCAGTCGCCGACGCCGAGCGTGCGCGGCGTGCGCTCGGTGCCGCGCCGCACGACGCGCAACGCGTCCGGGCCGGGCTCCCACTCGAGCTCCGCCTGGGTGAGGGTCGCGAGCCGTTCCGCGACCTCGAGCCACGAGAACCCGAGCTGGCCGCGCACCACCGCGAGCGCTGTCGGGACCGTGAGGATCGACCAGTCGAACTCCGGGCTCCCGTACGCGATCTCCCCGTCCGCCGTCTCGTGCACCATCTCGTCCCCCTCCCCCGGCGGCGTCGTCGCCGCCCTTCCGTGTCCGTACCGACGCTAACGGGGACCACCCACCCCGGCGCGCGAGAATGGGGTCGACCGCCCCATCCCCACCCCCGACCTCCGGAGTCCCCGTGCGCGTCCGCCCCCGCACCGTCCTGCTCGTCGCGACCGGGATCGCCGTCGTCCTGCTCGGCGCCCTCGTCGTGTTCCTCGCGATCAACGGCATCGACGGCGTCCCGGACTGACGCCCCCGGCGCGCGCCCCGGGCGCCCCCGGGTGATCCTGCTGGAGGACCCCCCACAGGAAGGCCGACCCCGTGACCGCGAACGACACCGCACCCGACCCGCAGCTCGTCCTCGTGCGCCATGGCGAGACCGAGTGGAGCGCGAGCGGCCGCCACACCGGGCGCTCGGACATCCCCCTCACGGTCGCGGGCGAGCAGCAGGCCGTCGCGGCCGGCGTGTGGCTCCAGCGGTGGGCCGACCGCCGCGGACGACGCCCCGCCGTCGTGCTCTCGAGCCCGCGCCAGCGCGCGCGACGCACCGCCGACCTCGCGGGGTTCCCGGACGCGGAGACCGACGACGACCTCGCCGAGTGGGACTACGGCCCCGTCGACGGCCGGACCGCGGTCGACGTCGGCGAGCAGCTGGGCCACGAGTGGCTGATCTTCCGGGACGGCGTCAACGTGCTCGCGGCGGCGAACGGCCACCGCGGCGAGGAGCTCACGGACGTGGCCGAGCGGGCCGGGCGCGTGGTCCGGCGCATCGAGCCGACGCTGCAGGGTGGCGACGACGTCGTCCTGTTCGCGCACGGGCACCTGCTCCGCGTCCTCGCCACCGTGTGGCTCGGGATCGACCCGTCCCTGGGCGCACGGTTCGAGCTCGGCACGGCCGCGATCTGCCTGCTGGGCTACGGTCACGGACTGCGCACGGTCGAGGGCTGGAACCTCTCGGCACAGGCCTGAGCCCCGCGCGGCCGACCGGCGGGACGGCCCTCCCCCCGGGGTCCGGGAGGTGGCACGATGCTGCCCATGGGTCTGAGCGAGAAGCACCTCACCGAGGGCGAGCACGTCGTCATGGAGCTCAAGGAGCACGCGAAGGCGCTGTTCTGGCCGTTCGTGCTCCTCGTCGTCCTCGTCGCGGCGGTGGTCGTCACAGTCGTGCTCGTCCCGAACGACGTCGTCCGCTGGGTCGTCGCGGGCCTCGCCCTCGTCGCGGCGATCGTCTGGGTGTTCGTGCCGTGGCTGCGCTGGCGGACCACGGAGTACACCGTGACGAACAAGCGCATCGCGATGCGCTCGGGCATCATCACGCGGACCGGGCGGGACATCCCGCTCTACCGCATCAACGACGTGAACTACGAGAAGGGCCCGATCGACCGGATCTTCGGGTGCGGGACGCTCGTCATCTCGGACGCGACCGACAAGCCGGGCCTGAACCTGCACGACGTCCCCGACGTCGAGAACGTGCAGGTCCGCCTGCACGACCTGCTCTTCACCGCCGACGACGGCTCGGACGACGGCGAGTGGCCCCCGAACGAGCCGCCGCGCGGCCCGCGCGCCCCCCGCATCCCGCGCGCGGAGCGCTGACGGCACCGGCCCGCCGGCGCCCGGAGGGCACCGGCGGGCCGGTCGCATCCGCGTGCGGAGGTCAGAGACCGCCGTCCGCGGAGACGGAGACGATCGAGCTGACCGACGGCGCGCTCGCACGCGAGATGCCGCCCTTGGCCACCCAGGCGCCGTACGCCACCCTGACCTGACCGTTCGACACGTACTTGACGACGACACGCGCCCGCGTGCAGCTGAGGTTCGTGACGCTCGCCGTCGCCCCGTTCAGGGTGGGCCCGCTGACGCTGCACCCGACGACTGCGGCCGACGCGGCCGGGGCCGTGGCGGCGACCGCACCGGTCGCGAGGAGACCTGCCACGAGGGCCGCGCTGAGGAACTTCTTCATGTCGTGCTCCCTGCTTGATCGACATTGATACGAGTGAGCGCTCAGCAGGGAGCGTAGTGGAGCGCGGCCAGTTTGTCAGTGGTGCGCATGAATTCACTCGACGCGCCACCGTGGTGTTGTCGCCGCAGGTGGGACGCGTTCCGCTCAGTCCTCGATGCGCCGCCCGGCCGCGATCTCGGCGCGGGCGCGCAGCTCGTCGGACAGCCGGACGTCGCCCTCGAGGTGCGCGGCGAGGAGCCGGCGCGCGACGCCCGCCGCGCGCTCCGGCTCCGCGCCGCGCGCGTTCCACGCCCCGAACCAGTCGGCGAGGGTCACGCCGTGCTCGGGCCGGTAGCAGACGGTCACCGCATCTCCCGCCGCCAGCTCGCCGTTGCGCACGACCCGCAGGTACGCGCCCGTCCGGTTCGCAGCGGTGAAGCGCTTGACCCACTTGTCCTCGCCGAGCCGTCGCGCGAACGTCGAGCAGGGCGTGCGGGGCTGGGTGACCTCGAGCAGCGCGGTACCGACGGACCAGCGCTCCCCCACGACGGCCTCGCTCACGGGGATGCCGCGCACCCGCAGGTTCTCCCCGAACAGGCCCGGTGGGATCTCCCGCTCGAGCTGCCCGACCCACCAGTCGGTGTCGTCCTGCCCGTACGCGTACACGGCCTGCTCCTCGCCGCCGTGGTTCGCGCGGTCGGCCTGGAGGTCGGCGTAGAGACCGAGGCGGCGCACCTTCACCGGCCCGTCCACGGGCCGCTTGTCGATCGCCGTGACGCCGACGGGCCCCGCGTCGGGCAGGAGTGCGTGCACGCGGCACACGGCGAGGACCTCGCCCGTCGGGGCGCTGGAGGCGAGGTCGGTCACGGGCGCGGTGCCGGGTACGGCGGGCGGTGCGGCGGGAGACATCCTCCGATTCTCGCAGCGCGCCGAGGCGGAGGGCACCGGGGACCAAGGTCACGGGACCGGTCTCACCCCGCGCGGGTAGCGTCGTCGCCATGAGCGCCACCCGTCCCTCCCGCTGGGAGCAGAAGACCGCGGCCGACCCGTCGCACTCCACCTGGTACGTCGAACGGTTCCGCACGATGGCGGCCCGCGGGGCCGACCTCGCGGGCGAGGCGCGGCTGGTCGACGCCATGCTGCCTCGCGGCTCTCGGGTGCTCGACGCCGGGTGCGGGCCGGGGCGCGTCGGCGCGGAGCTGTTCGCGCGCGGCCACACGGTCGTCGGGGTCGACGTCGACCCGGTCCTCGTCGAGGCCGCACGCACCGACCACCCGGGGCCCGACTGGCGCGTGGGCGACCTGGCCGAGCTCGACCTGCCGTCCGAGGGTGTCACCGAGCCGTTCGACGCGATCGTGTGCGCGGGCAACGTCGTGACGTTCCTCGCGCCGGGCACCGAGGTCGAGGTCCTGCGCCGCTTCCGGGCGCACCTCGCGCCGGGCGGGCGGGCCGTCGTCGGCTTCGGGACCGGACGCGGCTACGCGCCCGAGCGGTTCCTCGCCGACGCCGAGGAGGCCGGGCTGCACCTCGACCTGGCCCTCGCCACGTGGGACCTGCGCCCGTGGACCCCGGACGCCGACTTCCTCGTCGCCGTGCTCTCCGCCGACGCGGCAGGCTGAGCGCCGCCGCCGACCGCACGGCTCAGGCGGGCGTGAACGTGAACGTGACCGCTCCGCTCGAGCTCCCCGGCTCTCCCTCCACGTCGTCGACGTGGAGCATGCCCGCACCGTGGAGGTCGATCGTGTCCCCGAGGTCCGCCCGCAGGACGTCCTCGCCGCGAGGCGAACGGACGGCGAGCTGCGCGAGCGCGCGCCCCGCGCCGACGCCGACGCGCATCACGCCCACCCGCACGTCGGCGAACTCCGCCTGCGCGCCCTGCGGCACGCGCGCCCGGCGCACCTCGTCGTTGCCTGCCATGCGTCAGCCTCCCGTGTAGACCGAGTCGAAGTTCTCCTTGTACTCCTGCTCGGTGAGCCAGAGGTCGCCGACCTTCTGCTCGCCGTCCAGCATGCCGCCGCCGGGTCCCCACGGGTTGACGACGTGGATCTTCAGCTCGCCGTCGACCTCCTTGACCTCGGTGACGACGTACGCGTGGTTGGGGACGATGCGGCTGTCGTCGACCTCGTCCTCCCAGAACCAGAACGCGTCGTCGTCCTCCGTGCCCACGGCGACGGGCCCGTCCTTCAGCCGGTCCTGGATGTCGGAGAGGCTGAGCTCGCCCGACCGCTCGGCAGGACGGCCCGTGATCGCCTCGAACGCGTCGTCGGAGTGCCCGCCGTCGATGTCCTGGTAGTCGCCGCCGAAGTACTCGGCCGCCGCCTTCTCGTAGATCGAGACCCAGTTCGGCTCGCCGTTCTGGCCGCCGACGCCGTTCTCCGGGACGGTGGGCTCCACGACGATCTCGACCGGCTCGCCGTCCTTGTACATCGTCACGGTGTACGTGCCGTCGTCGTTGAGCCGGATGTGCTCGCGCAGGAAGTTCGGGTCGGTCGTGGTGACGGCGCCCAGGCCGGCGAGGAACCAGCAGTCCCCGACCTGGCCCTGGTTGATGTCGTCGATCGAGAAGTCCTCGTTCTCGAGGTCGATCGGCGGGACGTCCTCGTAGTCGCCGAGGTCGTCGGTGAGGTCCGGGTCGCCGGGCCGGTCGCCGTCCTCGCCCGGCGTGCTGCGGTCCCCGCCGCCTCCGCCCGACCCACCCCCACCCGGGCCGCCGACCCCGTCGGTGCTCGCGCTCTCCTGCTGGTCCGCCTGGCGCACGACGGCGGCCGCCGCGTCGCCGAGGATCGCGCCGACCGCCGCGACGGCCGGGCCGTGCGACGTCGACCACTCCCCGCGCAAGGCGTCGCCGTCCGGCCCCTCCCAGGGGCTGGACGTCACCAGCGCGTCGAGCTCGCCGCGCAGCGACGTCAGCCTGTCGGCGGCCTCGGACAACCGCTGTCCGAGCTGTCGCAGCCGTGCGACGTCCGCCCCGTACATCCCGCTCATGTCTCCCCCTCGCCCGCAGGTCGCCGCGACGGTACCGCCGTCCGCCCACCCGGGGCCATGGGTCGTGCTCCCCATCCAGCCGCGGGTCGCGCGTCCGACGGCGCTGGTAGCGTCCCCCGCGGACGCGCACGCGACGACCGAGGGGGACCCATGACGGAGCAGGCCACGACACGGCGCGAGAGCGCACCCGCGCGGGCCGCGGGGGTGGTGCTCGTGCTGGCTGCTCTCGCCACCGTGGCCGCGTGCGGCGCCGACGAGCCGGCGGAGCCGCCCGCGCCGGACGCCGTCACGCAGTACGAGCAGACAAGGCAGGACGTCCTCGCTGCCGTCCAGGGCGTCTACGGCGCGGACGGCTGGACCGACGACGGCGGGGGCGCCACGGCGACGGCGCAGGACGACGGTCGCTGCGTCGTCTTCCTCCCCGACGCCCGGGCCACGCCGGGGGGCGAGGACGCGTACGGCCTGATCGCCGAGGTCCCCGACGCGATCGCCCCGGTGCTCGACGAGCACGGGTTCGGCGAGCCGTCCGACGTGGTCGAGGCCGAGCACGGCGGGTCCGCCTCGGTCGAGGCCACGGACCCGGCGGGGTGGTCGGTGCGCGTGACGGCCGACGGCGACCTGGTCCGCCTCGACGTGTCCGGCCCGGTCGACCTCGACCCGTGCGACGAAGCCGGGCTGCCGGGGCTCGGCTGAGCCGTGCCGTCGTACCGCGTGACCCTCACCGTGGGTCTGCTGCGCCCGGGCGCCGACCCCGAGGCCGTGCTCCCCGCCGCTGCGGCGGCGGCACGCGCCCTGACGACGGTCGAGGCGTACGACGTCGGCGTCGTGCGCGGGGAGGCCCGCGTCACCGTCCGCTTCCTCGCCGACACGGACGCCGCCGCGCACGCGGTCGCCGACGCCGTGGAGGTCGGCGTGCGCGCCCACGCCGCGACGTCCGGCGGCCGCCTGACCCGCCGCTGGGGGGCGCGCTGGCACCCGGCCTGACCGCCGTCCGCTCGGGGCAGGGCGCCGGACCGCCACCGCGCGACGTCGGCGCGGGACCGGTTCAATGGACGGACCTGTCACCGACGCCGGGGAGGCGAACCCGTGGCCACGAGGACCGGCCTGTTCCGTCGCAAGTCCGTCGAGGACTCGCTCGCGGCGATCGACGACCCGGAACGCTCGCTCAAGCGCAGCCTGACCTCCTGGGACCTCGCGGTCCTCGGGGTCGCGGTCGCGGTCGGCGCGGGCATCTTCTCCGTCGGCGCGACGGCTGCCGCGAACTATGCGGGACCCAGCGTCATCGTCTCGTTCGTCATCGCGTCGATCGTGTGCGCCCTGGCCGTCATGTGCTACGCCGAGTTCGCGTCCGCGATCCCCGTCGCCGGGTCGGCGTACACGTTCTCCTACGCGACCATGGGCGAGCTCGTCGCGTGGATCATCGGGTGGGACCTCATCCTGGAGATGCTGCTCGCGTCGGCGGTCATCGCGAAGTTCTGGGGCGTCTACCTGGGCGACGCGTTCGGGCTGTTCGGCATCGACCTGCCGCTGACCATCCCGATCGGTCCGGTCGACCTCGAGTGGGGCCCGGTGTTCATCGTCGCGGTGTTCACCACGCTGCTCGCGATCGGCACCAAGCTCAGCACGCGCGTCAACAGCGTGTTCACGGTCATCAAGGTGGGCATCACGCTGTTCGTCATCGTCGTCGGGTTCTTCTTCGTCGACGCGTCGAACTACTCGCCGTTCGTGCCGCCCGCCCAGCCCGCGCCGGAGCAGTCGGCGCTCGAGCAGCCGCTCGTCGGCTTCCTCACGGGGCTCGAGCCCACGACGTACGGCGTGATGGGCCTGCTCGCGGGCGCCGCGCTCGTCTTCTTCGCGTTCATCGGGTTCGACGTCGTCGCGACCACGGCCGAGGAGGCCAAGGACCCGCAGCGCACGCTCCCGCGCGGCATCCTCGGCGGCCTCGCGATCGTCACGGTCCTGTACATCCTCGTGACGCTCGTCGTGACGGGCATGGTGTCGTACACCGAGCTCGCGGAGTCCGACGCGCCGTCGCTCACGACGGCGTTCATCCTCGTGGGCGCGGACTGGGCCGGGCGCGTGATCTCCGTGGGCATCCTCATCGGCCTGACGACCGTGATCATGGTGCTGCTCCTCGGCCTCACGCGCGTCGTCTTCGCGATGAGCCGCGACGGTCTCCTCCCCCGCGGCATCTCGCGGACCTCCCACCGGTACCACACGCCGATCCGGCTCCAGGTCGGCATCGGGATCGTCGTGGCGCTCATCGCCGGGCTCTCCCAGGTGGAGCTGCTCGAGGAGATGATCAACATCGGGACGCTCTCCGCGTTCGTCCTCGTGAGCTTCGGCATCCCGATCCTCCGCCGCTCGCGGCCCGACCTGCAGCGCTCGTTCAAGGTGCCGTGGTCGCCCGTGCTGCCGATCGTGTCCGGCGTCGCGTGCCTCTGGCTCATGGCCAACCTCACGACGCTCACGTGGCTCCGCTTCCTCGGCTGGGTCGTCGTGGGCCTGGTGATCTACGCGTTCTACGGTTACCGGCACTCGGTCGCGGCCCGCGACACCCTGAAGGGTGACGTCGCCGCGTAGGGTCGCCGCGTCGGTACCGTGGGCGCGATGAGCGCCACGGAGACCGCGACCACGGCCGACCTCGTCCGCGAGGCGCTGGCGGAGCAGCACCCCGACCTCGCCGGGCTGCCGCTCCGCGAGGTCGCGGGCGGCTGGGGCAACCAGATGTGGCGGCTCGGCGACGACCTGGCCGTCCGGGTGCAGCGCATGGACCCGACGCCGGAGCCCCAGCTCAAGGAGCGGCGGTGGCTGCCCGTGCTCGCACCCCGCCTGCCGCTCCCCGTGCCCACGCCCGTGCGGCACGGCGAGCCGTCCGCGCGGCTCCCGCGGCACTGGACGGTCATGACGTGGGTGCCCGGCGAGCCGCTGGACCACGGCGCGATCACGCGGGGCGAGCACGCCGCCGACGCACTGGCGGGATTCCTCCGGGCGCTGCACGTCGCGGCGCCCGCCGGCGCGCCGACGTCCACGGACCGGGGCGCCCACCCCCGCGACGCCACGAACGGCTTCGAGGGGTTCCTGCGCGCCGTCGCCCCCGACGACGCCGCCGCCGTCCGGTCCGTCTGGGCCGACGCCGTCGCGGCCCCCGCGTGGGAGGGCCCGCCCGTGTGGGTGCACGGGGACCTGCACCCCGCGAACGTCGTCGTCGCGGACGGGACGCTCGCGGGCGTCGTCGACTTCGGCGACCTCTTCGCGGGCGACCCGGCGTGGGACCTCGCCGCCGCCTGGGTGCTGCTGCCCGCCGGCACCGTCGCGCGGTTCTTCGACGCCTACGCGCGCGCCGACGACGCGACGGTCCGGCGCGCCCGCGGGCTGGCCGCGCTCAAGGCCCTCTTCCTCCTGCTCATGGGACAGAACGGCGACCGGGGCCTGCCCGGCGGCAAGGCCCACTGGGGACCCGCGGGCCGGGCTGCGCTCGACCACGTCCTCGCGGGCTGACGCCTCGCCGCGCGCTGTCCTCCCCTGCTCGGCACCGGGGCCGCACAGAACCTACGCAACCGTAGGTTACGGTGGCGTAGTGAACACTCTGGCGACGAGGCCGTGGACCGACCGCTACGCTCCCGGCGTCCCGACGGACGTCGAGATCCCCGACGAGCCGGTCACGGCCGCCCTCTACCGCGCGGCCGAGCGCTGGCCGGACCGCGTCGCGATCGACTTCTTCGGCGCGACCACGACCTACGCGCGGCTCGTCGCGCAGGTCGAGCGCGCCGCGAGCGCCCTCCATGACCTGGGCGTGCGCCACGGCGACCGTGTCGCGCTCGTGCTGCCCAACAGCTCTTCGCACGTCGTCGCGTTCTACGCCGTCCAGCGCCTCGGCGCGGTCGTCGTCGAGCACAACCCCACGTACACCGCAGACGAGCTCGCGCACCAGCTCGCCGACTCCGGGGCGAGCGTCGCCGTCGTGTGGACCAAGACCGTGCCCGCGGTGCTCGAGGCCCGCACGCACGCGCCCGACCTGCGCACCGTCGTCGGGCTCGACATCGCCCGCGACCTGCCCCGCGGGAGCCGCCTCGCGCTCCGCCTGCCCGTCGCCCGCGCGCGGGTCCAGCGCGACGCGCTGCGCGGCCCCGTCCCCGCAGGTGTCCCCGACTGGCACGACCTCGTCCGCCGGGCGCGGGGGCTCCCGCCGGCGCTCCCCCACCCGGGCGCCGACGACGTCGCGCTCCTCCAGTACACCGGCGGCACCACGGGCACCCCCAAGGGCGCGGTGCTGACGCACCGCAACCTCGTCGCGAACGTCGTGCAGGGCCAGGCGTGGGCGACGTTCGAGGAGGGCGCCGAGACCGTCTACGGCGTGCTGCCCTTCTTCCACGCGTTCGGGCTGACGTTCTGCCTCACCCTGCCCGCGCGTATCGGCGCGACGCTCGTCGCGTTCCCCAAGTTCGACCCCCAGGCGTTCGTCACCGCGCAGGCGCGCCGTCCCGCGACCTTCCTCCCCGGCGTCGCGCCGATGTTCGACCGCATCGTCACGGCGGCCGTCGACGCGACCGGGGCGGGCTCCGACCTCACCTCGATCCGCCTCGCGTTCGCGGGCGCGATGCCCATCACCCCCGAGACCGCGCGGCGCTGGGAGGACGCGACGGGCGGGCTGCTCATCGAGGGTTACGGCATGACCGAGACGTCGCCGATCTCGCTCGGCAATCCCTGCTCCGACGACCGGCGCCCCGGCACGCTCGGCGTCCCCTTCCCCAGCACCGAGATCCGCGTCGTGGACGCCGACGCGCTCGACGCGGGCGACCTGCGCGACGCCGACCCCGAGCCCACGGACGACCCCGCAGCGCCCCGCACCGTGCGCGGCGAGCTCCTCGTGCGCGGCCCGCAGGTGTTCCGCGGCTACTGGAACCGCCCCGAGGAGACCGCGCACCAGCTCCTCGACGACGGCTGGCTGCGCACCGGCGACGTCGTGCGGGTCGCGCTCGACGGCCCTGACGCCGGTCTCGTCACGCTCGTCGACCGCATCAAGGAGATGATCGTCACCGGCGGGTTCAAGGTGTACCCCTCCCAGGTGGAGGAGCACCTGCGCGGGATGCCGGGCGTCCGCGACGTCGCCGTCGTGGGCGTGCCGGGCAGCGGCTCGGACGAGCACGTCGCGGCCGTCGTCGTGCTCGACGACGCGGACGAGGCCGCCTCGCCCCCGCGCGTCGACCTCGCCGCCGTGCGCGAGTGGGGCGAGAAGCGCCTCGCCCGCTACGCCCTGCCCCGCACGCTCGCCGTCGTGCCGGAGCTGCCGCGCTCCCAGATCGGCAAGGTCCTGCGCCGCGTGGTCCGTGAGGACCTCCTGCACCGCGACGACGTCGAGCACCACCGCGCCTGACCCCCCGCCCCGACCCGGCGACTGCCGAGGTAGAACCCCGGTCGCGCGAGGTAGAGCCGTGGTCGCGCGAGGTAGAGCCCTGGTCGCGCGAGGTAGAGCCCTGGTCGCGCGAGGTAGAGCCGTGGTCGCGCGAGGTAGAGCCCTGGTCGCCGAACGAGAACCCAGGTCATGCGGTCGCCCGGGGTGCGTGCGGACCAGGGTGAGACGACGCCGGGCGGGGTGGGTGGTGGTGCCGCGTCGTGGCGGGCCTGGAACGCGGGATCGTCCGGAGTGAGCCGGCGAACGCAGGACGATCCCGACCGAGAGCACGGGAGCCGCGAGGAACGAGCGGCGCATGGTCGACGCGGCACCACCACCCACCCCGACCACCCCAGGTGACCAGACCGCCGTCGGGCAACGTGACCACGGCTCTACCTCGCGCGACCACGCCTCTACCTCGCGCGACCAGGGCTCTACCTCGCGCGACCACGCCTCTACCTCGCGTGACCAGGGCTCTACCTCGCGCGACCACGGCTCTACCTCGCGTGACCACGCCTCTACCTCGCGCGACCACGGCTCTACCTCGCGTGACCACGGCTCTACCTCGCGCCGCGGCGCCCTGGTCGGCGCGGGGGCGGGGTTCGCCGTAACCTGGCAGACGTCGTCGGCGACGTCCGCGACGCAGGCGGGCGGGCACCGGCGCTCTCCCACCCCGTCGCCCCGAGGAGGCCCCGTGCCCGAGCCCGTCACCGCTGCCCCCGCACCGGCAGCCGCCGCCCCCCTGCCGCACGTCGTGGTGGTCGGCGCCGGGTTCGCCGGTCTCGCCGTCGTCAAGGGGCTCGCGAAGGCGCCCGTGCGCGTGACGCTCGTGGACCGCCGCGTCTACAACACGTTCCAGCCGCTGCTCTACCAGGTCGCGACGGGCGGGCTGAACCCCGGCGACGTGACCTACTTCCTGCGCGGGCTGCGGCTCAAGCAGAAGAACGTGCGGGTCGTGCACGAGCACCTCGTCGGCATCGACCACGAGGCGCGGCGCATCCGGCTCCTCAACGACGAGTGGGTCGACTACGACTACCTCGTCGTCGCGAACGGCGTCACGGCCAACTTCTTCGGCACCCCGGGCGCCAAGGAGAACTCGTTCCCGATGTACTCGCGGTCCCAGGCGATGAAGATCCGCGACACCCTCTTCATCCGCCTCGAGAAGGCGGCGGCGAACCCCGGGACGGACGAGGGGCTGCGCGTCGTGGTCGTGGGGGGCGGCGCGACGGGCGTCGAGGTCGCGGGGGCGCTCGCCGAGCTGCGCACCGCCGGCCTGCGCCCGGCGTACCCCGAGATCCACGGCGACGCGTTCGAGGTGAAGATCGTCCAGCGCGGCGGCGAGGTGCTGAAGTCGTTCCACCCCAGGCTGCGCCGCTACGCCGCCGAGGAGCTGCGCCACCGCGGCGTCGGCCTGCACCTGGGGGCCGGGGTCGCGGAGGTGCTGCCGGACGCCGTCGTGCTCACGGACGGCACGCGCATCCGCTCCGACCTCACGGTCTGGTCGGCGGGCGTCCACCCGCACGAGGAGGTGGACGACTGGGGCCTGCCGCGCGGCGAGGGCGGGCGCGTCGTCGTGGGCGACGACCTCCAGGTCGAGGGTCTGCCCGGCGTCTTCGCGGCGGGCGACATCGCGATCTCCCCCGCCGGGCTGCCACAGCTCGCGCAGCCGGCGATCCAGGCGGGCGAGCAGGTCGCGCGCAACATCGAGGCGCTGCTCGCCGGGCGCCCGACGTCTTCCCTGCGGTACTTCGACAAGGGCACCATGGCGGTCATCGGACGGCGTGCGGCGATCGCCGAGGTGGTCGGGAGGCTGCGCCTCACGCGCGGTGTCGCGTGGCTCGCGTGGCTGTTCGTCCACATCATGGGGCTCATCGGGCCGCGCAACCGGCTGACGACGCTCGCCGGCCTGGTCACGCGCTACGGGTTCCCGTTCCACCGTCGCCCGATCCCCATCGTCGGCGACGTCCCGACCGTCCGGCCGCCCAAGCGCACGCCGCCCCGTCGCGGCTGAGGCGTCCGAGGATCACCCGCCGTCCTCGGTTCCCCCGGCCGCGGCCGGCGCGACCGTCACGTACCCTCGAAGACGCAAGGAAGTTTGCAGGGGCAACCGGGGGCACGTGTGGTGGCAGGACGAACGACGGCACCGTCGACGACGACGGGCCGGACGCAGAAGGACATCTCGCAGCAGCGCAGAGCGCATCGCGGAGCTCGCTCGGGCCCGGCGACGGTGCCGCGGCGCGCGCGCGTGGTCGTGCTCGCCGCCGTCGCGGTCGCGGCACTGGCCGGGTGCCGCGCCGAGGCCCTGCCCGGCGGCCCCGGGACGCCGACGCCGTCACCCACCGCGCTCCCGACCGCGACCCCCACGACCGAGCCCACCGACGAGCCCACCGGCTCCCCGACCTCCGGGCCGGGAGCCCCGGTCCCGCCCGGCGGGTCCGACGGCGTCGAGGTCTCGGTCGAGATCGAGCCCGCGTTCCCGATGCCGAACCTCGTGGAGACCAGGCTCAAGCAGGCACGCGCGGACCTCGAGAAGCGCGGCGCGGCGAGCGTCGTCGTGGTCGACGCGCGCGACCCGGGCGCGGGCACGCTGCCGGGTGCGTCGAACGGCTGGACGGTGTGCGCCCAGGACCCTGCGGGCGGAGACCTCCTCCGCGGGTCGGCGACCGTGACCCTCGCCGCGGCGCCCAACGCGCGACACTGCCCCTGACGCCTTCCCACACCCTGACGCCGGCCCGGGTGGCGGCGTCGGCCTCGGGAGAGCACGGTGGGATCCTCACCGCGAGATCGGCCGGACCGTCTCGAGATCGGCCTCCTGTGGGTCGATCGCGACCCCTCGGGTCGATCTCGACGTCAGCAGACAGGAGTCCGCCGCATGAAGATCGCCCTCGTCGGTGCCCACGGCAAGGTGGGTCGGCTGCTCGTCCCGATCCTCGTCGACCACGGCGCCGCCGTGACCGGGATCGTGCGCGCCGAGGAACAGCTCCCGCTCGTCCGCCGCCTGGGCGGCGAGCCGCTCCTGCTCGACGTCGAGCACTCCCCCGTCGACGCGCTCACCGCCGCGCTCGGCGGGTTCGACGCCGTCGTGTGGTCCGCCGGGGCGGGCGGCGGGAGCCCGGAGCGCACCTACGCCGTCGACCGCGACGCCGCCTGCCGCTCGATGGACGCCGCCGCGGCCGCCGGCGTCGGCCGCTACCTCATGGTGTCGTGGATCGGGTCCGTGCCCGACCACGGCGTCGACCCGGACTCGAGCTTCTTCGCCTACGCGGACGCCAAGCTCGCCGCCGACGACCACCTGCGCGGCACCGACCTCGACTGGACCATCCTCGGGCCGGGCACGCTCACCGACGACGACCCGACCGGCGCGATCCGCGTCGTCGGGGACGGCGCCGACGGGCTCGACGGCGCCGACGACGTCCCGGGCGGCGCCGCCTCGCAGGTCTCGCGCGCGGACGTCGCGATGGTCGTCGCGCAGGCCGTGCGCACCCCCGCGACGGTCGGCCGCTTCGTCCGGTTCACCGCCGGCGACACCCCCATCCTCGAGGCGCTCGACCGGTAGCCGTCAGCGCCCGAGGCGCCGTTCCACGCGCTCGCGCAGGTCGAGGGCCGTGCGGCGCCACGTCGCCGCACGCGCGACGACCGACCCGACGCTCGTGTCCTCCGCCCGCACGTGCACGACCTCGACCCCGCGCTCCGCGGCGGTGCGGACGATCGTGTCCGTCGCGCCGCGCAGCGCGAGCTGGAGCAGGACGGACGTCGTGCTGGCCTGCGCCTCGCCCGTCCCGAACCGCCGCCGGTAGACGACCTGCGTGACCACGCGGTCGAACATCGGGTCCGGTGGCACGTCGGCCGCGTCCGCGCCGTCGGACCGGTCCGCAGCCCCGCCCTCGACGCCGGACGCGCCGAGGAGCGCGTGCGCGTCGGCGACGACGTCGGCGCCGTCCGCGTCCGGCGGCAGCACGGCGAGGTAGAGCGAGAGCAGGAGCTCGCTGATCTTGCGGAGCACCCACGCACGGCCGGGCAGCGGGGGCAGCGCCACGACGTACTGCGCGAGGTTCACCTCGAGCGCCTCGGCCGACAGGCACGTCCACGCGGGAGCGGTGCGGACCTCGACCACGCGCTCCCAGTCCACGTCCTTGCCGTCGAGGCCCACGCGCTGCGGGCCGATCGTCACGGCGCCGAACCGGTCGAGCAGCGCGAGCGGCGCCGTCGCGAACCGCGGCACGTACGGGACGAGCCGCACGACCCCCTGGACAGACACGTCCCACTCGCGCTCGAGCGGGTACGACGGCCGCGGGTAGGCGGCGATCGCGCGCCGCACCCAGTCCGCGACGACCTCGTCGAACGCGCCGTCGTCCGCGGCGTCGTCGAGCAGACCCCCGTCCGCGGCATCAGCGTCGTCGGTGCCGTCGGCCACGGCACCGTCGTCCCCGAGCGCCTCGACGAGCGCGTCCTCGAGCGCGGTGTCGAGGTAGGGCTCGGGAGCTGCCTCGGGCGCCGGGTCGAGGTCGTCGCGCCGCGCCCGACGGCCGGGGAGCGCCACGGGCAGCGAGAACGACGGCCGCGGGAACGTGGGGCGCGGCAGCGCAGGGAGGGCGGGGACGCGCAGGAGGCGCTTCTCGCCGAGCAGCCGCGCGAGGGTGCTGCGCTCGTCGCCCGACGTCGTGCCGGGCAGGTCGGGGCCCTCGCCCGGCTCGTCGCCCGTCGTCGTGAGGAACGGTTCCTTCGCCACCTGACCCCCTCGTCCGCCGCGCCACCCGACGGCGCACCGCGGGCCAGCGTAGACCCGGCGAGACCCACCCCGCCGACCGGTCGTGGCGCGCGACGTGCTGCCCACGGCGCACGTCGTCGGACGCAGGCGGGGCCGCCCTCCGTGGAGGACGGCCCCGCCTGTCCGGGTGACCCGGCCGCGTCAGCCGCAGGCGATCGCGTCGTACGCGACGTCGTACGTCTGGGTGTGGTTCTCGCCGCCGCCCGCGAGGCGCGCGACGACGCTCACGGTGCCGGCGTCGACCGACGCCGACCGGGTGGAGAACGACTGGTACGCGTTCGCGTCCGGAGCCACCTGGCCGAACGCCCGCTGCCCGAACGGCGTCACGAGCCGCAGCGAGACGGGCTCGTCCTCGCCGTTGGTCGCGCGGACGGCGACGTAGGCCTTGCCGTTGAGGCACCGTGCCTCCGCCTCGATCCCGTCGACGCGCGGGTTGCCCACGCCGTTGATCGCGAACGTGTCCTCGGACAGCGACGCGACCGCGTGGCCGATCGCGCGCGACATGATGTCGAGCGCGGTCGCGTCGACGTTGTCGATCGTGTCGGCCGGCGAGTGGTAGTTGGGGTCGTAGAAGATGCCCTCGGTGCCGCCGAACAGCGCGACCTCCTCGGCCGTCTTCGAGCCGTCCGCCCCCGTGAACAGGCCGGACGCCGGGACGCCGTTCTCGATGAACGCCTGGTAGTCGGAGCGTCCGGAGAACTCGGTGTCGACCCACGCCTGGTCGATGCCGTCGAAGTAGTCGGTGAACACGGCCTCCGTCTCGGCCGAGCCCGGCGGCACCTCGACGGGCGCGGGGTACGTCGACTCGTTCGCGTCGTACACGCCGATGATGTAGTTCGGCGAGCCGACCATGTCGAAGTTGAGGTACGTCGCGATGTCGTCGAGCGCCGCGGGGTCGTTCGCGGCGAGGTCGCTCACGTAGTGGGTCGAGCCGCGCAGCCCGACCTCCTCCGCGCCCCACCACGCGAACCGGACGGCGTTCTCGACGTCCTGGCCGCCGTCGGTCGCCGCGGCGAGCTGGACCGCGACCTCGAGGATCGCCGCGGACCCGGAGCCGTTGTCGTTGATGCCCGGCCCGTCCTCGACGCCGTCGAGGTGCGCGCCGACCATGACGACGTTGTGGTCGCGGCCGCCCGGCGTCTGGGCGAGCACGTTGAACGTCTCGAACTCCTCGACGTGCGTCTGGAGGTCGTACGTCGCGACCGCCTCGGCCCCGCCCGCGATCGCGGCGAGGATCGCCTGGCCGTCGGCCTGCGTGATGCCCACGGTCGGGACCCAGACGTCGCTCGCCTCACCGAGGGTCGGGTTCAGCGCGCCGTCGGTGTTGTTGTAGAGGATGACGGCGGCGGCACCCGCCTCAGCGGCGAACCGGGCCTTGTCCGCGAACGGGCACGCGCCGCGGCTGACCAGCGCGACGGCCCCCTCCACGGCGACCCCGTCCCAGGTGTCGGCGGTGCAGCCCTGGACGAGCGCGTCGGCGGGCTGGACGATCGGGCCCGTGACGCCGTCGTCCGGGGTGTCCGGCGCGAACTCGGCCGGGTAGACGTCCGACGTCACCTCGACGCCGGCCGCGGTGAGGGACAGGTCGTCGATGACCAGGTCCTCGAACGTGAAGTACTGGCGCTCGGGCTCGTAGCCCGCGGCCCGCAGGGCGTCCTCGACGTAGACGGCGCTCGCCTCGTAGCCGGGCGTCTCCATCGCGCGGTTGCCGCCGTTGGCGTCCGCGATGTCCTGGAAGTCCTGGAGCCGCTGCATGACCGCGTCGCCGGTGACGAGGTCCTCGAGCGGGGGCGGCCCGTCGGCGGCTCGGAGGCCGCCTCCGGGGGCAGCGCCGACGGGCGCTGCGGTCAGCGCCGCGAGCACGAGGCTCGCGGCGGCGGCAGACGGGACGATCGTTCGTGGTCTCACGCATCCTCCTCGACAGTGGCCCCCGCCGACCGACCCCGGTCGTGTCGGGGTCCGGCCGAGTCGCACACGAGACGCGACGCTGCGGAGGCTCGTGTGCTCGCGAGCGTAGGCCCACAACTCCCTGCGCGAAACCCCTGCGCGTGCACGGGTCGCCGCGCGGTCCGCCCGGGTGGTGACGAGGCGTGGGCGGCGTCGGGCAGACTGTGCCCGTGCCCGGATTCGCCGTCGTCGACCTCGAGACCACGGGGTTCTCCCCTCGCCTCGGCGACCGGGTGGCCGAGGTCGCGGTGGTGCTGGTCGACGCCGCGGGCCGGGTCGAGGACGAGTGGTCCACCCTGGTCAACCCCGAGCGCGACCTGGGCCCCCAGCACGTGCACGGCATCGCGGCGGCCGACGTCGCGCTCGCCCCGACGTTCGACCGCGTCGCCCCCGTGCTCCTGCGCCTGCTCGCCGGGCGCGTCCTCGTGGCGCACAACGCCGCGTTCGACACGCGGTTCCTGCGCGCGGAGATCGGGCGCGCGGGCATCGCGGCCGCGATCGACCCCGTCGCGTGCCTGTGCACGCAGCAGCTCGCGAGCCGCTACCTCACGGGCTCGCGCGCGCTCGCCGCGTGCTGCGCGGCGGTGGGCGTCGTGCACGACGGCGTCCACTCGGCCCTGGGCGACGCGCGCGCGACCGCGGGGCTGCTCGGGTACTACCTCGACGTGGCTGCCGACGACGAGTGCTGGGACGTGGCGCGCGCCGCGGCCGACGGGGTGCGGTGGTCGCTGCCCGCCGCGCTCCCCTGCGTGGAGCCGGTACTGCGGGGCGCGAGCCGCGCCCACGGTCACTGGCTCGCCGGGCTCGACGAGGCGCCGGGCGCCCGCACGGGTGCCGCGCCCGCACGGACCGAGCGCCCTGACGTCGACACCGCGACCTACCTGCGCCTGCTCGACGCCGCGCTCCTCGACCGCTACGTCTCGCACTCGGAGCGCGCGGCGCTCCTCGCCGAGGCGCGGCGGGCCGGGCTCGACCGCGCCACGGTCGAGAGCGTGCACCGCGACTACCTGACCGCCCTCGCCCGGGCGGAGCTCGACGCCCTCGACGGCGCGACCGCCACGGGCGACCGGGACGGCGACAGGTCCCTGCTCGACGACCCCGCGCTGCACGAGGTCGCGGGCCAGCTCGGCCTCGACGCCGACGACGTCGCCGGCGCCGTCGAGGCGGCGCTCTCCGCGCGGCTCGCGGACGACCTTGCCGTCGCCCTCCGCCCCGCGTTCGTGCTCGCCGAGGGCGACGAGGTCGTGCTCACCGGGTCGATGTCGCGCACACGCGAGGCCTGGGAGCGCGACGCGCGCGCCGCGGGCCTCTCCCCCTGGCCCTACGTGACGCGCCGGAGCCGGCTCGTCGTCGCCGCCGACCCGGACTCGCTCTCGACGAAGGCTCGCACCGCACGCCGCTACGGCATCCCCGTCGTCACCGAGGCGGCCTTCGCGGCCCTGCTCGCCGCCGGGGACCCGGCGAGCGGGCGCACGTCCGGCACAGGGGTGCGACGCTGGGCGTCATGAGCCCGAAGGCCCCGCGCGGCGCCGACACCCCGGTCGGGGACGGTACCGACGTCGACGCGCTCGTCGACCGGCTCTTCGCGCTGCCGCTCGAGCAGTTCGTCGTCGCCCGCACGGCTGCGGCGAAGGAGATCAAGGCGTCGGGGGACGCCGTCGGCGCGGAGCGCGTGGCGCGGCTCGCCAAGCCGACCGTGGCCGCGTGGGTCGTCAACCAGGTCGCGCGCGAGCGGCCCGACGACGTCGCCGCGCTCGTCAGCCTGGGCGACGAGCTGCGCGACGCCACGACCGACCGTGACCGCACGCGCATCCGCACGCTCGACCGGCTGCGCCGCGAGCGCGTGGAGCGGGTCGTGGGCGAGCTGCGCGACGCGGGCGAGGTCGCGGGCCGGGCGGTCTCCGCGACGGCGCTCGACCGGCTCGCCGAGACGCTGACCGCCGCCGTCATGGACCCGGACGCGGGCGCGCTCGTCCGCGCCGGTCGGCTCTCGCAGGCTCTCCAGCACGTCGGGTTCGGGATCGTGGACGAGGGCGGCGAGCCCGCCGACGTCGTCGAGCTCCGGGCGCGGACCGGCGGCACCGCGGGCGCTCCAGGAGCCGCAGACCCGGCGACGGGCACGACGCGCGGCGGGCGCGGCGCCCGGTCCGCGCGGGCCTCCGGCCCGGCCGACGGCGAGCCTCCCGAGGAGGACGCCGTGGCGGCCGCCGAGCGGGAGGTCGAGGAGACGGCGGCCGAGGTCGACCGCCTCGAGGCCGAGCGCGACGAGGCGGACGCGCGCGTGCGCGCGGCGGGCGACGCCGTCGGGCAGGTGGAGGACGAGCTCGGGCGCGTCGAGGACGAGCTGGCCCGGCTCGCCGACGAGCGCGAGGACCTGCGCGCGCGGCTCGCCGAGGCGCGCGACGCCGTGGCCGCGGCCCAGGAGTCGCTCGACGGCGCCGACGCGCGGCTCGACGCCGCCGAGGAGCGCGCAGCGGCCGCCCGCAAGGCCCGGCGCGCCGCGCGCCGCGGCTGAGCGGACCCGCCCGGTCCCGGCGTCCGCCGCGTGGGTGCCGTGCGGGCCGGCGCGCTACGCAGCGGTAGGGAATCCCCGTACGCCGGTGCGGGAGAACCACACGATCGGCCGCCGACCGTTGACCTGCGGCGGGTGCGGCGGCACCGTCGGCCCATGCCCCGCACCGCACGCGGCGACGCCGCCCACTCGCTCCCGGCCCCGACCTCGGCTCCGGCCCGGCCCCGTCGCGGCCTCACGGTGCTCGTCGGGATGGTCGTCGGAGCCTGCGCCGCGCTCGCCGGGGCGCCTGCCCTCGCCGCGAGCGCGGTGGCGAGCGACGCCGTCATGCACGTCGCCACCGCGAACGAGCTGCGCGCCGCGCTCGCCGCCGCCACGCCGGGCCAGACCATCGAGCTGGCCGACGGGACGTACGTCGGCAACTTCAAGGTCACGGGACGGGCCGGGACGGCGAGCGCGCCCGTCGTGCTGCGCGGGAGCGCGGCGGCCGTGCTGCGGACGTCGAGCGGCGGCGGGAACGTCCTGCACCTCACCGACGCCGACCACTGGACGGTGCAGGGCATCACCGTCCAGCACGGGCAGAAGGGCATCATGGTCGACTCGTCCGACCACGTGACGATCGACGCCGTCACGGTGCACGACCTCGACATGGAGGGCATCCACTTCCGGTCGTCGAGCGCATACGGGGTCGTGCGCGGCTCGACGATCCACGACACCGGCCAGAACCTGCGCGGCATGGGCGAGGGGGTCTACGTCGGCTCGGCGAACGACTACTCCGACCGCTCCGACCACGTGCAGATCCTCGACAACACCATCGGGCCGCTCGCCCGCGGGGAGAACGTCGACGTCAAGGAGGGGACGACCGGTGGCCGGATCGCGGGCAACACGTTCGTCGGCGACGGGCTCACGGGCGCGAACTTCGACGACTCGTGGGTCGACGTGAAGGGCAACGACTACGTCGTCGAGCACAACGTGGGGACGGCCACGACGAAGTCCGGTCTCCAGACGCACCAGCAGTCTCCCGGGTGGGGCTGCGGGACGGTGTTCCGCGGCAACCACGCCGACCTCACCGGCGCGACCGGCAGCGGCCGGTACGCGATCGAGGTGACGGTGCACGACCCCGTGACCTGCCCGGTCACGGTGACGGACGACAACACGGTCGTCGGCGGCGACGGGCTCGTGAACCCCGGCGTCCCCGTGGTGGCCGCGGGCGGCACGCCCACCCCGGACCCGGAGCCAGAGCCGGAGCCGGAGCCGGAGCCGGAGCCGGAGCCGGAGCCGGAGCCGACGGGCACCCCCACGCCGGAGCCCGAGCACCCCGCGGAGTGCGACGACGCGGCCCTCACGGCGTGGTCCCCGACGGCCGTCTACGTCGGGGGTGACCGGGTGCTCCACGGCGGGAGCCTGTGGCGGGCACGCTGGTGGACCCAGGGCGAGGCGCCGTCGTACGCCGCCTGGGGGCCGTGGCAGCACGTCGCGCTCTGCTGACCGCACGGGGTCGGGTCGCGCTGGTCGAGCCCCGTCGTTCGTCGTCCGCGAACGCGGGACTGAGCCGGGCACGCTCAAGGTTGGAGAGGTCAGGACGCCACGGGCCGACCGTGGCACGACAGACCTGGAGGACCACCATGATCAGCACCTACACCGTGGCACCGTTCCGCCCGCTGCCCACCGAGCGCGTCGTGCGCCAGCTCTGGACACGGCCGAGCGGCGCGCCCGTCGCGCGGACGGGGTTCGCGCCCGCCGCGGACGTCTACCGCGAGGGCGACGACCTCGTCGCCCGCTTCGACCTCCCGGGCGTCGACCCGGAGCGCGACGTGACCGTCGAGCTCGAGGGCCGTCGCCTCGTGGTCCGCGGCGAGCGTCGCGACCAGCGGGTCGTCGACGCCCCCGCGGCGGAGACGACCGAGACGGCCGACGGGGAGCAGCCCGAGTCGGGCACGGACGAGACCGGCGCCGACGAGGCGGCCGAGGTCGCCCCGGCCGGGCGCCGCGTCCGCGAGGTGCGGTTCGGCGAGTTCCGCCGCACCGTCACCCTGCCGAAGACCGCGGAGGCCGACGCCGTCCGCGCGTCCTACGACGCGGGCGTGCTCACCGTGACCGTCGCCGGCGTGTTCGCCGGGCGCGCTCCCCAGCGCATCGCGGTCACGCGCGCGGCCTGACGCCGCACCGCCGGCGCGACGTCCGTCGTCGCGCCGGCACCCTGACCCCGGTCGCGCCCGCCCCCTGCGCGACCGGACCACGGACGGGGCCGGCGCCCTCGGGTGCCGGCCCCGTCCGTCTGCCCGGCTCAGCCGAGGAACGACCGCAGGGCCTCGGTGACGAGCGCGTGGTCGTCGCCCTGGGCGAGCCCGGACACCGTCACGACGCCGACGATGCCGACGCCCTCGACCCGGACCGGGAAGGCGCCGCCGTGGGCGGCGTACTCCTGGAGCGCGAGCTGGTGCTGCTCGGCGAACGTCGTCCCCTTCGCCCGGGCGCGCAGGCCCACGAGGTACGACGACGCCCCGAACCGCTCGACGACGCGCACCTTGCGCTCGACCCAGGAGTCGTTGTCCGGGGTCGTGCCCTCGCGTGCCGCGTGGAACACCTGTTGCGGGCCCTTGCGGACGTCGATCGTCACGGGCAGGTCGCGCTCGTCGGCGAGCTCGACGAGCAGGCAGCCGAGCCGCCACGCGTCGTCGTGCGTGAAGGTGCGGAGCACGAGGTCGCGCTCGTCCGCCTCGACAGAGGCGATGAGGGCGGCGAGGTCGTCGAGCGTCGTGGTCATGCCGTCATCGTGGCACGATCGCGCCGTGACCACGACGCCGCCTCCGCCCGCCCGTGCGCTCCTCGACCCGCTCGACCACGCCCTGCTCGACCGCGCGTCGGGCGTGCTGCTCGCCCAGGCGGCGGGCGACGCGCTCGGCGTGCCGTACGAGTTCGCGCAGCCGCCCGGCCCGGGGCAGCCGGAGGCGGTGGCGGTCATGCGCGGCGGCGGCCTCGGCCCGTACGCCCCCGGCGAGTGGAGCGACGACACCCAGATGTCGGTGTGCGTCGCCCGGGTCACGGCCGCCCACGACGTGCTCTCCCCCGTCCCGGACGCGTTCGGCGCGACACCGCTCGACGAGATCGCGGCTGCGTTCGAGGCGTGGCGCACCGGGGGCGCGACCGACGTCGGGACGCAGACCGCCGCCGTGCTGCGCGACGCCGCAGCCCGCCGGGGACCCGCCGCGACGCGCCTGCGCGAGGCGTCCGCAGCACTGCACGCGGCGACCGGTCGCACGGCCGGGAACGGCGCGCTCATGCGCACGGGCGTCGTCGGGCTGGTCGCTCTCGACGACCGGGACGCGACCGCCCGCGCGGCCCGGGCCGTCGCGGAGATCACGCACACCGACCCGCTCGCCGCCGAGTCGTGCGTGCTCTGGTCGGAGGCGGTGCGCGTCGCCGTGACGGAGCAGCGGCTCGACGTGCGCGCGGGGCTGGACCTCCTCGACCCGGACGCGGCGGCGCGCTGGTCCGCGTGGATCGCGGACGCCGAGCTCGCACGGCCCGCGGCGGACCTGCGCCAGAACGGCTTCACCGTCACCGCCCTCCAGGCCGCGTGGCACGCGATCGCGACCGCGACGCCGCCGGAGCGCTCCCGGTTCGCGGGCCGGGACCACCTCGTCGCTGCGCTCCAGGCCGCGGTCGCGACCGGCGGCGACACCGACACCGTCGCGGCCGTCGCGGGTTCGCTGCTCGGCGCGCGGTATGGCGCCCGCGCGGTGCCCGACGACTGGTCGGCAGCCGTGCACGGCTGGCCCGGCATCGGCCGGCGCGTCCTCACGGCGCTGGCGCGCCGCACCGCCCAGGGCGGTCTCGTGCGCTCCGACGCGCTGCTCCTGCCCGACGGCGACGCGCGGCCCGCCCATCACTGTCCGGTGTGCGGCACGCTGCTCCGGGAGAATCCCCGCTACCCGCGGCACGTGTGCGCGTGGTGCGCGGCCGACGTCACCGACGAGGCGGGTCGCCCCGTCGTGCTGGCGAACGCGAGCCTCACGGGCGGGTTCACCGCGCATCGGCCGGACGGATCGCCGGCGTCGCCCGAGGTGCTCGCCGGCCGGGTCTGGATCGGCGGCGTCGAGCACCGGGCGGGCGAGGCCCGCTTCGGCGGGACCGTCGTCCAGCCCTTCGACGACGCGACCGGACCCCGCCCTTCCTGAGGCACCGCGCCTGGGGCCATCGTCGCCCGCACGTGGCGAACCCGGGGTCACGCGTCACCGGACGATCCGGGTGACGCGCGACCCCGGGTTCGCCGGGCCGGACGGCCGGTCGCTTCGGGTGCGTCCGCGGCCTAGCCGCAGGTGACCGCCGGGTAGGCGGCGTCCTGCGCGGAGGAGGCGCCGCCGTCGGGCAGGGTGCCCGTCACCGTGACGGAGCCCGCCTCGACCGCGACGGACCGCGTCGAGAACGACTGGTACGCGGCCTTGCCCGGCGCGACCGCCGCGAACGTGCGCGTGCCGAACGGCGTCGCGAGCGTGACGTCCGCCGGGACGTCGCCGGTGTTCGTCGCCCGGACCGCGACGTACGCGGTGCCGGCGAGACAGCGCGCGCTGGTCTCGACGTCGAGCGCGGGGCCTCCCGCGTCGTCGCGCTGGAGCGTCACCCGGTCGACGACGCGCTGCGACCCGGTCGCGTAGGTGGTGACGGTCAGCGACGTGGGCGTGACGTCGAGGTCGGAATAGCTCGCCTCGCGCGACTGCTCCCACCGCGCGGTCCACGGCTTGGCGCCGTCGAAGTCGTAGAACTTCGAGCCCGACGACGAGTTGCCCGTGAGGTAGAGGACCTGGCCCTCGTCGGGAGTGAGCACGTCGCCCTCGGCCGGCGCCGCGGCCGGGACGACGGGCGTCGCGCCCTCCATGAGGTACGAGCGCGTGTAGATGTGGTCGTGGCCCGCGAGGACGAGGTCGACGCCCAGGTCGCTGAAGACGGGCGACAGCGCCTCGCGCATGCGGATCACGTCCGTGTCGCGCGAGTGGAACGCCTGGCTGTAGAGCGAGTGGTGGAACGTCACGACGACCCAGTCGTACGCGTCGCCGTGCGTGCCGATCACGTCGCGCAGGAACGCCTCGTGGCCGGCGATCTCGGCCGGGTCGGAGTCGTTCGAGTCGATCGCGACGACGAGCACGTTGTTGTAGGAGTACCAGTAGTCGCGGCGCTGCTCGGTCGACAGGTTCGGCATCGCGTAGTGCTGGTCGTAGAGCGCGGACGCGGTGTCGTGGTTGCCGTCCTGGACGGCGAAGCGGAGCTCGCGCATCTGGCGCGGCGCGAGGAAGCCCGTGTACTGCTGGGTGCTGCCCGCGTTCTCCACCTGGTCGCCGGCGGAGATGAGGAACGCCGTGTCGGGGTGCAGCGCCGTCATCGTGTCGAGGTTCGAGGCCCACCGCGTGGCGTCGTTCGCCGCGTTGCCGCTCGCCCCGATCTGCGCGTCGCCGATGAACAGCGCGCTGAACTCGTCGCCGAACGTGCCCGTCGTGAAGGCCGTCGGCTCCGACCAGCCGGTCGCCGCGCTGCCCACGCGGTAGACGTAGGCCGTGTCCTCCTCGAGCCCGGTGATCGTCGCGTGGTGGTAGGTCGCGCCGTCCGCGGCCGTGCCGTCCCGGGACGACGACGTCGCCGCGGCCCGCCAGTCGACCTCGCCGTCGTCGGCGCGGGCCCACTGCACCTCGCCCGCGCCGGGCAGCGTCGAGAACCACGCGACGTTCGCCTGCGTCTCGTCCGCGCCGACGTTGAGGGCGACGTCGCGCACCTCGCCGTGCGTCGGGACGAGCGAGCGCACGTCGAGGTAGATGTCCGAGCTCGTCGGCGCGTCCTGGTAGAGCGCGACGGAGATCGTGTTCTCGCCGGGCGCGAAGGCACCGGACGGGATGACGAACGTGCCCGTCACCGGGTCCGTGCGGCCGTTGCCGTGGTACTGGAGGTTCTCCGTGATCTCGCGCCCGTCGTCGCCCAGGCGCACGACCTCCTCGCCGTTCACGTAGACGATCGCGGCGTCGTCGTACACGATCTCGCCCTCGAACGCGGGGACCCCGTCGAGGTCCGCCGCGGTGAGCTCCACGTCGGTGCGGAAGAAGAACGTGGGGACGTCCGTCGTCGTGCCCTCGATGTACTGGGCGAGGAGCGTGGTGATCGGGAACGCGGCGCCGATACCCGTCGCTGCGCCGCGCTTCGCGCCGAACGCGCCCGTCGCTGTCTTCCACGCGGAGTCGTCGAACGCCGTCGTCGTCCAGACGCGCTGGTCCGCCGAGGCGCCGGCCGGGTTCGTGTTGTCGTCGAGGTAGCGCCAGGTCGTGCCGGACGTCGAGAGCAGGGACTCGTCTGCGGCGGCCGTCGGGGTCGCGGTCGCGGCGACGAGCACCGTGCCGACGAGCGAGACGGCGAGCGCCGACGCCGCCGCGCGCGTCAGCGCGCCGGGCAGCCGGGAGGCGTGCGGGTTCATGGGTTCCTTCGCAGGTCAGGGGTCCGCGCGGCGACGACCGTCGGACCACCGTGGCGGCGCCGGACCCGTGGTGGGAAGCGCTGTCACCGTACGGAGCCGGAGTGGCGGGCACCCGTCGTCCCGGTGAACTCCCGAGGGCGGGAAGGTGGCCGTCCCGGACGTGCCCGGGACAGGACGACGCCGCGCCCCCGAGGTCGGGGACGCGGCGTCGGGCCGCGCGCGAGGTCGCGGGTCAGGCGTCCTGGCGGCGGCGCAGGAGGAGGACCGTGGCCCCCAGCGCGACGAGCACGAGCGCCGCGAGCGCGACGCCCCCGGCCTGCACGCCGGTCGTGGCCAGGCCGTCGGAGCCGCCGTCGGCGGCAGGAGGCGTCGGGGCGTCGGGCGTGACGGGCGCGGTCGGGGTCGTGGGCTCGGTCGGGGTGGGGGTCGACGGCGTGGGCGTCGGCTCGACCGGCGCGTCCGCCGTGTTGGTCAGCACCACCGCGACGTCCGCCGTCGTGCCGATCTCGACGCGCACGGTCCCGTCGTCGCCCGGCTCGACGCCGGCGCCGTCCACCTGCCACGCAGGCTCGCCCCACTCGACGCCGTCCACGGCGGGGAAGCCCGGCTCGGACAGCACGACCTCGGTGCCGAGCGGGAGGTCGTCGACGGTCGCGGAGCCATCGACGGGCACGGTGAGCTCGCCCGTCGTCCCGTCCGCGTCGTACGCGACGGTGAAGGTCGTCCCGTCCGGCACGGTCGAGGCCGCGTCGCCCGCGAGGCGCTTGGTGACCGTGAGGCTGCCGGTCTCCACGACGGGCTCGGTGGCGCACGGGATCGATCCGGCGAAGAGGTAGGCGTGCGCCTCGCCGCCGAGCAGCGTGAGGTTCCGCGCGACGACCTGGCCGTCGAGCGGCGCCGCCTCGACCGTGAGGTCCGCGGTCGGGGCGTAGACCGACCCGTCGAGGCGCGTCCCGCCGGTGCCGAGGGTGACCGCGCCGTCGAGCCGCGAGAGGTCCCACAGGACGTGACGGGCCGCCGCGCCCTCGGCGCCGAACACCGAGCCGCGCAGCGCGGTCGTCCCGGCGGGGACGGAGACGATCAGCGGGGTGTCGGCCGACGGGAGCACGCCGTCCGCGAACTGCACCGTGTACGCGTCCGCGATCGTCGCGTAGTCGACGACGTTCGGCCGCCCGGGCTCGAGCGCCGAGAGGACGACGCGGTCGCCGGCTTCCTCGGCCACCGTGAGCACGTGGGCCGCACCGCTCGGGACGAGGTCCGCGAGGCACTGGCGCACCTCGGCCGGCCCCGTGGCGCCCGCCTCGACGTACGCGGCGACGGAGTCGCGCTCGGTCGCCACGGTCGCGGCGCCGTCGGGCCACGTCTGGTTGGTCGCGTCGATCGACGGGGCCTCGTCGACATCGGTGCGGTACCGCACCCAGTCGCCGCGCTGGTACGTGCCGAACGCGGGGTCGGCACCGACGACCTTGAGGTAGCCCTCGAGCTCGAGCCCGCGGCCCGCCGGGACGCCCGCGTTGGAGATCTGCGCCAGGCCGGACGTCGGCGCGTACGACCCGACGAGCAGACGGGTCGGGTCGCCGTCGACGGTCGGGATCGTGTAGTCCGCGGTCCCGGCCACCTGGTGGACGATCGGGTACATGCCGCCCTCGGCCCGGACGGTCAGCTCGCCGCCAACGGCGACGGACCCCTCCGTCTCGTGGTTGTCGAGGCGGGCGTCCTCGCGTGCGTAGACGCTGAAACCTCCGGCCAGGTCGAACGGGTTGATCGCGTCGGCGGCCGCGGCGCTCGTCGCGGGGACGACGAGGCCGGCACCGGCGAGGAGGCCGACGGCGAGGACCGCGGCGGCCGGGCGTCGCCGCCGGAGGCGACGGGGGGTCGAGGGGAGCTGCTGTTCAGGTGTCAGGGTCGAGCGGGTCATCACTACCTGGATCTCGGTGTCGCGGGCGACGGGGTCGGACGACCCGTCCCGACCACCGTAGGCAGACCTGGACGGTCGTCCAGGTCTGGGTGCCGGGTGAAGTCACACCGGTGTGATCAACCCCACCAGCACAGCCCACGCAAGGATCCGCATGTGTCGGTCATGTCCGGAACGCGGGCACCGGGCTCAGGAGATGACGAGACGCGCGATCAGTCCGTCGTGCAGGAGGATCGTGAAGGTCGCGGGACCGTTGTACCCGTCGCCGGACACCGTGAGGTCGAGCAGGACCTCGTCCGGGGTCGCGCCGTCGCGCAGCCCTGTCACGTCGAAGCGCGACCGTCTGCCGATGTTGTCCGTGCGGTCCCAGCTCGCGAGCTCGTCGTGCCCGCGGAACTGACGACCCCAGTCGTCGAGGAACCCGTCGTCGGTGAACGCGGTGAGGAAGCGCGCGGGATCACCCGCGTTCGTGGCGTCGATGAGGGTCCGCAGGGCGGGCGGGAGGTCGGGCGTGGGGTCGCTCATGTGCCCACTGTGCCCCCGTCAGCGCCCGACGACGACCTGGACGTGCCGCGACGCGACCGTCGCGAGCGACGTGCGGAGGTTGTCGAACAGGGCCACGCTCGCGGCACCGGGCCAGTCGGCGGGCAGGGCCGAGGACGGCAGCCCCGGGTCTGCGTACGGGATCGGCCGCCAGTCGTCGACGGCGCGCACCCACCGGGCGAACGCCTCGCGCGGCGAGCCGTCCTCCGGGGTCGCCGGGGCGCCGTCGGGAACCGTGCCTCGCCCCGACCGGGAGCCTCCGTGGCGCCCGAGGAACGCGCGGTGCAGCGCCGCGACCCGGTCGAGGTCCCACCACCGCGCGGCGACGTCGGCGAACGCGCCCGCGACGCGCGGGCGCCCGGCGACGAACACCGTCGCCGCGTCGCGGACCTCGAGCGCGCCGAGGATCTCCTCGACCTCGTCCACGAGGTGGCCCGGCGCGATCCACAGCCCGTCCGCGACGCTCCCGGCCCCGATCCACGCGAGGTGTCGCCGGAGCTGGTGGCGCACGTCGCGCCGCTCCTCCGGCAGCGAGTACGACACGAGGCACCACGGGTCGTCGTCGCCCTGCTGCCGGTAGGCGAAGATGCGCCGGTCGCCGCGGACGAGCATCGGCCCGGCGTCGGGCGCGAGCCGGTAGGCCGCTCGTCCCTCGACCGTCTCGGGGACGAGCAGCCCCTTGGCCTTGACGCGCGAGATCGCGCTCCGCGCTCCCCCGGGCGCGACACCGAGCGCGCCGAGCAGCTCGACCAGGTCCGCCACCGCGACCGCGCCACCGAGGTCGCGCAGGTACAGCCCGACGACGGTGCGCAGCAACGACGTCGTGCTCCCGGGCCGGGAGTCGAGGTCGTCGAGGATCACGCGGTGCCGTCCGCGCCCGCCGACACTGCCCCGGCGGCCTCCGCAGACGTCCGGGCGCCGAGCACCTCGCGCAGCGCGTCGCGGACCGCCTCGACGCCCACGCGCACCTCCTCGAAGCTCGTGGAGAGCGGGGACAGGCCGAGGCGCAGGCCGTCCGGGCGGCGGAAGTCGGGGATCACGCCGCGCTCCCACAGGAGCGGGAGCGTCGCCTCGAACGCGTCGTGGTCGACGGTGACGTGGCTCCCCCGGCGGTCCGGGTCGCGCGGCGACGCGTACCGCGCGCCGAGCGGGAGCAGCAGGTCGTCCACGAGCGCGGTCGCGTGCTCGGTGAGCGCGAGGGACTTCGCGCGCACCGCCGCGATCCCCGCCTCGTCCACCAGGTCCAGCATGTCCTGCATCGCGAGCATCCCCACGATCGCGGGCGTGCCGGAGAGGAAGCGCCGGACGCCGTCGTGCGGCGCGTAGGCCGGGCCCATCTCGAACGGCGCGGCGCTCCCCATCCAGCCCTGGATCGGCTGGGTCAGCGCGTCCTGCAGGCCCGTCCGCACGTAGCCGAACGCGGGCGCGCCCGGACCGCCGTTCAGGTACTTGTACGTGCAGCCCGCCGCGAGGTCCACGCCCCACGCGTCCAGCTCGACCGGCAGCGCCCCGACCGAGTGGCACAGGTCCCACAGGACGAGCGCGCCCGCGTCGTGCGCGAGCGCCGTGATCGCGGCGGCGTCGCTCACGTACCCCGACCGGTACGCGACATGGCTGAGCAGCACGAGCGCGGTGCGGTCGGAGAGCACCGCGGCGACCTGCTCGGGCGTGACGCCGGCGTCGTGGTCCGGCGTGATCCAGCGCAGCGTCGCGCCGTGCTCGCGCGCGACGCCCTCCAGCACGTAGCGGTCGGTCGGGAAGTTGCCGGCGTCGAGCACGATCTCGTCGCGGCCGGCAACCTGCGGCGCCGAGAGCGCGGCGCGCACGAGCTTGTAGAGGATCACCGTCGTCGAGTCGCCGACGAACGTCTGCCCGGGCGCCGCGTCGAGCGTCACCGCGCCGATCCGGTCGCCGAGCGTGAGCGGGAGGTCGTACCACTCCTCGTCCCAGCCGCGGATGAGCCGCGCGCCCCAGCGCTCGGTCGCGAACCGTGCCAGCCGCTCGGCCGACGCGCGCGTGGGCCGCCCGAGCGAGTTCCCGTCGAGGTAGGCGATCACCTCGTCCGACGTGACGAACGCGTCGCGGAACCGCGCGAGCGGGTCGGCGGCGTCGAGCGCGGCGGAGCGGGCGGCGTGGTCCTCGGTCATGGTCGTCCTTCCGGTGGGGCGAGGTCACGGGTGGGATCACGCTCGACGACGACGGCCCGCGCGAGCCACGTGGCGACGGCATCGGGGTCGCCGAGGTCGGGCGGGTCCCCGGGGACCCAGGTCGCGAGCGATGCGTCCGTGCTCGAGTGCTGCGTCCCGGGACGCAGCACCCGACCGGGAACGCAGCGCTCGGCCGCGGCGTCGTGCGTGAGGGCCGCGACCAGCGCGTGCGCGTCGAGACCCGCCGCCGCGAGCGCCCGCAGCTCGCGCGGGTTCACGCCGAGCGGCAGCGGCCCGTTGCCGAGGTCGGTGCCGTAGACGACCGTCCCGCCGAGCGCGACGAAGCGCCCCACGTTGTCGATCGCGACGTCCTGCTCGGCTGTCGGGCTCCCCCACCCGTGCACGTCGAGCGTGCTCACCCAGCCCACCCGGCTCCCGCCGAACACGACCTGAGGGTCGTTATCCGGCCCTTTTCGACCGTCAGGTCGTGCTCGACGGCGGGCAGGGTCGTGCTCGGGGTGGGGGTGGGGGTGGGGGCGGGCCATCTTGGCGAGAAGGTCGTCGGGCAGGCGCTCGGAGAACGGAGCGTGCGCGAGCCGGTCGACGCCCGCCTCGACGGCGCGCGCCGCCATGCCCTTCCCCTCCACGTGCGCGACGACGTCCCGGCCCCGTGCGTGGGCGTGGCCGACGAGCGCGGCGAGCGTGACGTCGTCGGGCACGGGGCCGGCGCCGGAGTGCAGGGCGACCTTGACGAAGGACGCCCCCGCGGCGACCTGGCGGTCGACGGCGGCGACGGCCGCCTCGGGCGAGCCGACCCCCTCGACGGACCCGGCGGGCGCCCACGACCGGTCCGACGGGTAGCCGCCCGGTGCGGTGAGGAACGCGCCCGCGAACGCGACCTCCGGGAAGCCGGGACGCCCCGGCCACGTGCGCGCGACGTCGGGGACCCATCCCAGGTCGTGCACGACGGCGATCCCGCCGCGCCGCACCGCGACGGGGTCGACGAGGCCGAGGTGCACGTGCGCGTCCGCGAGCGGCGGGAGCCAGGTGCCGCCGTCGCCCGCGCGGCCGAGGCTCACGACCGCCCGATCTCGGTGCGCACTGCGAACAGCTCGGGGAAGAACGTGAGGTCGAGCGCCTTCTGGAGGAACCCGACGCCGCTGGACCCACCCGTGCCACGCTTGGTGCCGATGATGCGCAGCACCGTCTTCATGTGGCGGAACCGCCAGAGCTGGAAGTTGTCCTCGAGGTCGACGAGCTCCTCGCACGTCTCGTACGCGGACCAGTACGTCTCCGGGTCGTCGTAGATGCGCCGGAAGACCTCGACGAGGTCGTCGTCGAGCGTGTGCGCGACGGTGACATCGCGGTCCAGGACCCGCTGCGGGACGTCGTGGCCGTGCCGCGCGAGGTGGCGCAGGAACTCGTCGTAGACGCTCGGCTCGGCGAGCAGCCGGGCGAGCTCGGCGCGGGCGGCGGGCTCGGTGTCGAACACCGCGAGCATGCGCGCGTTCTTGTTCCCCAGCAGGAACTCGACCGCGCGGTACTGCCACGACTGGAAGCCCGACGCGTGGCCGAGGTACCCGCGGAACTGCGCGTACTCGCTCGGCGTGAGCGTCGCGAGGACGGACCACTGCTCGGTGAGCGTGCGCTGCACGTGCTTGACGCGCGCGATGCGCTTGAGCGCGGCGCCCAGCTCGTCGGCGGCGAGCAGGTCGCGTGCGGAGAGCAGCTCGTGCAGCACGAGCTTGAGCCAGAGCTCGGTCGTCTGGTGCTGGACGATGAACAGCATCTCGTCGTGGTGCTCGGGGTCGCTCACGGGCTCCTGCGCGGCGAGCAGCGTGTCGAGGTGCAGGTACGACCCGTACGTCATCTGCTCGCGCAGGTCCGTGACGATGTCGGACTCGAGCGCGCGCTCGTTCGGCGCGGGCAGCGGTGCGTCGGCCATCCGGCGAGCGTATGTCACGAACCTGACGACCGCCAGATCCGTGCGACATCTCGGGGCGACAGCCGATCAGTCGGTCGCGGCGCGGCGCTCCTCCTCCGCGACGGACTCGCCCG
The DNA here is from genome assembly GCF_059758455.1 of Cellulosimicrobium sp. GQ32. NCBI lineage: Bacteria > Bacillati > Actinomycetota > Actinomycetes > Micrococcales > Promicromonosporaceae > Cellulosimicrobium > Cellulosimicrobium sp. GQ32. The sequence continues at coordinate 55,626 of NZ_JCAXEP010000016.1, forward strand.
TCGGGTCCTCGGCGCCGAGGTCGTCCAGCGCGGCACCGCCGAGCGGCCCGTCGCTCAGGCCGACGAGTCGCCAGCCCGACGCCGGGTCCCCCTCGACCTCCACGAGCCCGGTGTTGGCGAGCGGGGTCCAGGCGAGCAGGTCGAGGTCGACGCCGTCGACGCGCGCGCACGCCCACGCGCGGATCGCCGCCCCGTGCGACACGACGACGGCGGTCCGCCAGCCCGTGCGCGCGACGCTCGCGACGGCGTCGTCGTAGCGGGCGAGGAACTCGGCGCCGTCGGGGCCGCCGGGCATCCGGCGGCCGGGCTCGCCGCGGCCCCAGGCGAACACCGTCTCGAGGTAGGTCGCGTGGTCGTCGTGCTCGGCCGACATCTCCAGGTCGCCCGCGTCGACCTCGCGGAACCCGTCGAGTTCGAGCGGGTCGTAGCCGTGCCGCTCGGCCAGCGGCGCGGCCGTCAGGTGCGTGCGCACGAGCGTCGAGACGGCGACTCCGTCGACGACGCGGTCCGCGAGCGCGTCCGGGATCGCCGCGGCCTGCCGCGCGCCGAGCGCGGTGAGCCCCGGGCCGGGCAGGGCGGTGTCGAGCAACCCGGCGACGTTGGACGGGGTCTGTCCGTGACGGACGAGGAGCAGGCGCATGGTTCTCCAGTTCTCCGGGTTCTCGGCAGGGGGCTCCTGCCACCCTACGAGCCACCGGCGAGCAGAGGCGCCGTGGCAGGCTGGGGCCATGTCCCGCCGCGAGCTCGTCGTCCTCGGGACGGCCAGCATGGTCCCGACCCGCACGCGCAACCACAACGGCTACGTCCTGTTCTGGGACGACGAGGCGATCCTCTTCGACCCCGGCGAGGGCACGCAGCGGCAGATGACGTGTGCGGGCGTGTCCGCGACCGACCTCACGCGCATCGCGATCACGCACCTGCACGGCGACCACAGCCTCGGCCTCGCGGGCGTCTCCCAGCGCATCAGCGGCGACGGCGTGCGGCACACGATCGGGGTGACGTACCCGGCGTCGGGCCAGCGGTGGGTCGACCACCTGCTCGACGCGAGCGCCCACTTCCGCCGCGGGCACCTGGAGCTCCAGCCGCTCACGACGGACGGCGTCGTCCCGCCCGTGACCGGCCGCCCCGCACCGGGGTTCACGCTGCGCGCGGAACGTCTCGACCACACCCTGGAGGCGATGGGCTATCGCCTCGACGAGCCCGACGGCCGGTCGCTCGACCCCGCGCTCCTCGCGCGGTACGGGCTGGCCGGGCCGGCGGTCGGCGAGCTGCAGCGGACCGGCTCCGTCGTCGCGCCCGACGGCCGGACCGTCACCCTGGACGAGGTGAGTGGGCTGCGCCCCGGGCAGTCGTTCGCGTTCGTCATGGACACGCGCCTGTGCGACGCCGTGCACCGGCTCGCGGACGGCGTCGACCTTCTCGTCATCGAGTCGACGTTCCTCGACCGCGACCGCGACCAGGCCGAGCGCTGGGGCCACCTCACGGCCCGGCAAGCCGCGACCGTCGCGGCCGAGGCGGGCGTGCGCTCGCTCGTGCTCACGCACTTCTCGCAGCGCTACCCCGACCCGACGGAGTTCTGGCGCGAGGCCCGCGAGGTGTTCGACGGCGAGCTCACCGTCGCGCAGGACCTCGACCGCGTGCGCGTCCCCCACCGCCGTCGGGCCGCCTGACACCGACGAGCCGACCGCCCGAGGACCACGGCTCTACCTCGCGGAACCAGGGCTCTACCTCGCGGAACCAGGGCTCTACCTCGGCGAGGTAGAGGTGTGGTCGCGCGAGGTAGAGGTGTGGTCGCGAGGGGGGCGGTCAGTCGCCGCGGGCGCGCCGGGTCGCGCGGTCGTTGGCGCGCTGGATCGCCTCGACGAGCTCGTCCTTGGTCATGGTCGAGCGGCCGTCGACGTCGAGCCGGCGCGCGACGTCGAGCAGGTGCTCCTTGGTCGCGTTCGCGTCGACGCCCCCGGCGGTGTCCGTGGTCGAGTCGAGGCCACCCTCCTCGGCCCGCTCGTCGGACGGGCCGGGCTCGTCCTTGGGCTCCCAGTGGTCGCCGATCTTCTCGTGCGTGTGCTTGAGCGCGGCGAACGCGACGCGTCGCGCGCGCTCCTCGGAGCCGTACTGCTCCCTCGCGGCGTCGTAGGCCTTGGCGAACGTGCGCTGCGCCTTCTCGTCGGAGCGCTGCAGCGTGCTCGGGATCTCGGACTGCTTCGCGTCGCCGTCGCGCGTGGTCTTCGGCACGGGTCACCTCCTGCTGCCCGACGGCGGTCGCCGCCTCCTCCGAGCGTCGCGCCGCGCGCGGGGGCTCGCGCGCCGAGCGGGGTCACGTCGGTGACGGGCAGGAAGGCAGCACGGTGGGAAGTGCAGAGGCGCACGACCCCGCGTCCGAGCGAGAGCGTGCCCGGGGTGGCGGACCTACGCTGCCGGGATGTCGAGCGTCCTGCGGTTCCGTGGCCGCATCGCGGGGTGGGGCACGGAGTCGGGGACGCGCGTCGTCGTCGGGCGGTGGGACGCGTCGCCGTTCGGCGCGTTCGCCGACGTCATGGTCGAGCGCCCCGACGGCGAGCGCCTCCTGCTCGCGCCGTCGCCGCAGGTCGCAGACCTCGTCGCGTCGACCTACCGATTCGACCGCGTCGTCCTGACGCCCGTCGCCGTGACGGACGAGACGGCCGACGCGACCGGCGCCCCGCCCGCCGCCGGCGGGGAGAGCGCGACGGGCGCAGCGGCGAGCCGGGTCTTCCATCCGGACTGGCACGTGGTGGCCGGTCCGCTCGAGGCGCGGCTCGTCGTCGGGCCGCGGACGTTCCTGGGGCGCGTGCTGCGCGCGGTGCCGCGTCGCGTCGCGACGTCGCGACACCTGACTCCCCTGACCGACCCGGTCGCGCGCGTCGTGCTGCGCGGCGTCCGGACGCGCGGGAGCGCCGGGCCGGGGCGCGTCGAGCACTACGGCGCGACCGACGTCCGCGCGCTCGTCGCGGCGGAGACGACGTGGGACGTCGAGCCGCTCGGCGACCTGCGCGACGTCGACCCGCCCGTCCGGTTCGGCTTCGGGTCGACACCGCGCCGACCGAGCGTGACCGACGTCGTCACGACGATCGTCGTGCACTGACGCGGCCGCCGAACCCGGGGTTGCGCGGCGCACGACGACCGTCGTGGCGCGCAACCCCGGGCTCGGCAGCGGGACGGATCCGCTCAGACGGGGCGGGCCGAGAGCCAGCCCGCGAGGCGGTCCGGGCGGTCGGTGATGATCGCGTCCACACCGAGCTCGACGGCGGCCGCCCAGTGGTCCGGCTCGTTGAGCGTCCAGACGGCGACCTCGAGGCCGGCGTCGTGCAGGCGCTGCACGAGGCCGGGCTCCTGCAGGAGGAGCAGGCCCATCGGGTTGCACGTCACGACGTCGAGCTCGGCGCACCGCGCGAGAACGTCGTCGTCGAGCGACGCGACGAGCAGCCCGCGGCGCAGGCCCGGGTCCGCCTCGCGCAGCGCCGCGACGGTCTCGGGCCAGAAGCTCTGCGCCACGACCCGGTCGGCGATGCCCGCGAACCGGATCGGCCCCGTGACGCGCCGCACCTGCTCGGGCGTCCACGCGCCCTTGAGCTCGAGCAGCAGGTCCGTGCCCGGGCGTCGCACGAGGAGGTCGACCACCTCGGCGAACGTCGGTACGCGCTGGCCGCCGAACGCCGGGGAGAACCACGACCCGGCGTCGAGCGCCCGGATCGCCGCGCGGTCGAGCCGAGCGACCGTGCCGCTGCCGGACGTCGTCGCGTCCACGGTGTCGTCGTGGATGACCACGGGCTCGCCGTCGGCCGTGAGCTGCACGTCGATCTCGATGCTGTGCGCGCCGGCACGCCACGCCGCCTCGAACGCGGCGAGCGTGTTCTGCGGTGCGACCGAGCTGTTGCCGCGGTGGGCGATGACGCGCGGACGCGCGGACCGCTCCGACCCGACACCCGTCGGCGCGAGCGCCGTGGCCGTCACAGGTACGGCTCCACGTTCTCGGCGTACGCGGTCTCGATGCGCGGCGTGACGGACTCGAACGCCGTCGCCGGGTCGGCGCCCTCGATGACGATCTGCTCGATCGCCTCGTTGAGCAGCGCGTCAGCGCCGGGGACGAACACGCGGACGTCGTCCTGGATGCGCGCCTTGTCGGCGAGCTGGTCGACGGCCGTGCGGAACTGCGGCGTCGCCTCGTAGATGGCCTTCATCGTGTCGGACTCGACGGCCGACGTGCGCACCGGCATGTAGCCCGTGTTCTGCGAGAAGTACGCGGTGTTCTCGGTGTTCGTGAGGAAGGCGAGGAACATCGCCGCGGCGAGCTGCTGCTCGGGCGACTTCGACGACGGGATGGCGAGCCCGGTGCCGCCCGTCGGGGTGCCGCCGCCGTCGGGGCCGTCGGGCAGGTAGGCCGTGCCGACCTCGAACGACGCCGCGTCGAGCGCGCCCTTGAGCGAGCCCGTCGAGCCGATGGTCGAGGCGATGAGACCCGACGAGAAGTCGACCATCGCGTCGTCCGCGGAGAGCGTCGCGACGCCCTTCTCGTGGAACAGGTCGTGCAGGAACTGGCCGCCCGCGACCGACTCCTCCGAGTCCAGCGTGAGGTCGAAACCGTCGGAGTACGCGCCACCCTGACCCCAGATCATGTTCTCGAACCACCACGCGCCCCACGACGGCCCGGTGGACAGGCCGAGCGTCGAGCCGCCGGACGGCACGAGCGGCTTGAGGGACGCGTCCCACTGCTCGAGCTCCTCCCACGTCTCGGGGCCGCGGTCGGGCAGGCCGGCCGCCGTCCACAGGTCCTTGTTGTAGTAGAAGAGCGGCGTCGAGCGCGCGTAGGGCACGGCCCAGTGCTGGTCGTCGTACGCGTAGTCCGCGTAGAGCGCGGGCTGGTAGTCGTCCGCGTCGGCGTCGACGAACTCGAGCACGTCGTCGAGCGGCAGGATCTGGTCGTTGAGGTGGTAGCGGAACCACCAGACGTCGGACGCGATGACGACGTCCGGCAGCTCGTCGGTCTGCGACGCGGCCTGGAAGCGCTGGGCCACCTCGTCGTAGTTGGCGCCCGCGGTCACGAGGTTGACCGTGATGCCGGACTCCTCCTCGAACCGGTCGATGAGCTCCTGCTCGATCTCCTGCGACGTGCCGGGGTGGTTGCTCCACCACGTGATCTCGGACGCGGGCTCGACGGCGGACCAGTCGACGGCCTCGGCCGTCGCCTCGTCGCCCGCGGTGCCGGCGCCGTCGGCCCCGGCCACGCTCGGGCCGGCGCACGCGGTGAGCGCGAGGGCGGTGACCGCCGTGAGGGCGGTGGCTGCGGCGCGGGCCCGACGGCGGCGCGCGGGCCGGCCGACGGGTGCGGTGCGGTGGGACACAGGTGCTCCTTCAGGTCGTGCACCGGGTCTCGGTGCGCTTCGGGGAACCCGGGCCGCTGCGCGCGGACCGGGGAGCTCGGGGGTGGGGGCAGGCACGCAGGTGCGCGGCCCGCCCCGGGTGGGCGCCGTCGTCGGGCACGACGGCGCCGGGCGGGTCAGCCGGTGACGGCGCCGGCCGTGAGACCCGCGACGAGACGGCGCTGGAGGACGAGGAAGACGACGAGGATCGGCAGCGTCACGACGACCGTCGCGGCGAGCAGCACGCCCCAGTTCGTCATGCCGTCGGTGTTCTGCAGCAGCGTGAGGCCGACGGGGAGGGTCATCTTGTCGGGGCGGTCGATGACGAGGAACGGCCACAGGTAGTCGTTCCACTCCGTCACGACGGACACGAGCGCGACGGCCGCGAGCGTCGGCGTGCTCATCGGCACGACGAACCGCCAGAGCTTGCGCCAGTGGCCCGCGCCGTCGAGCTCGGCGGCCTCGAGGATCGAGCGCGGCAGCGTGAGGAAGTGCTGGCGGAACAGGAACGTCCCGAACGCGCTCGCCAGGCCCGGCACGAGGATGCCCTGGTAGGTGTTGAGCCACCCGAGGCTCGCGACGAACGTGTAGTTGGGGATGATCGTGATCTGCGGCGGGATCATGAGCGTCGCGATGACGAGGCCGAACACGACCTTCTTGAACGGGAAGTCGAGGAACACGAGCGCGTACGCGCACGTGAGGCCCAGCGCGACCTTGAGGCCCGCGCCCACGACCGTGATCCCGACGCTGTTGGCGAGGAGTCGCCCGAGCGGGATCGAGTCCGCCGCCTGCGCGTAGTTGTCGAGGTTGAGGCTCCCCGGGAGCCACTGCAGCGGGACGGTGTACGGCTCGGCGGGCGTCTTCATGCTCGCGAGCACCATCCACAGCAGCGGCGCGCCGAGCACGACGGTCGCGAGGACCAGGGCGAGGTAACCGCCCGGCTGGAGGGTCCGGCGTCGGGCCCGCGGGGTGCGGGGTGCGCGCGGCGCGAGCGCGGCGGGCGTGGCGGGCGCGGTCTCGGGGCGCCCGGTCGTGGTGGGCGCGACGGCGCTCATGCGTAGTGGACCTTCCGCTGGACGAACCGCATCTGCACCGCGGTCACCGCGAGCAGCACGAGGAAGAGGACCGTGGCGACCGCCGACGCGTACCCGGCGCGCCCGTTGACGAAGCTCTCCTCGTAGATCGAGTACATGAGGGTCGTCGTCGAGCCGAGCGGGCCGCCCTGCGTCATCGCCTTGATGATGTCGAAGGACTGGAGCGACGCGAGGAGCATCGTCACGACGAGGAAGAACGTCGTCGGGGTGAGCAGCGGCAGCACGATCGAGCGCAGCGTCCGGGCCGACGACGCACCGTCGAGCGCGGCCGCATCCTTCAGGTCCTGCGGGACGGACTGGAGGCCCGCCAGGTAGATGAGGGCGACGTACCCGAGGTTCTTCCACAGGTAGACCACGACGATCATCACGAGCGGCCACGGGCGCTGCGTGTACCACTGCGGCGACGCGATGCCGACCCAGCCGAGCAGCTCCTGGACCAGCCCGTAGCGCGGGTCGAACATGAACAGCCACAGGATCCCGACTGCGAAGCCCGACAGCACGTACGGCGCGAACGCGACGGTCCGGGCGACGCCGCGGCCCTTGAGGCGGCGGTTGAGGAGCAGCGCCAGCCCCAGGCCGAGGATCATCGCGCCGCCGACCGTCGCGAGCGTGAAGACGAGCGTCGTCGTGACGATGCGGCCCGTCGTCGGCGCGGTGAACCACTCGACGTAGTTGCCCAGCCCGACCGGCCGCGCGACCGGCGACCCGAGGTTCCACTGGAGCGTCGAGAGGTAGAAGCTCTGCAGGAGCGGCCGGTAGACAAACACCAGCAGGAGCACGACGTTCGGGCCCGCGAGCAGGAGGGCCCACAGCAGGTTCCGCCGACGGCGGCACGCGCCCAGACGGCTGCGGTGCAGCGCCTGGACCTCGAGGTCGGCGGGGTCCGACGGCGGAGGGCCGGTCGGCGCGTCGGCGCGGCCGGGTCGTGCGGGGGCGGGGTCAGCCACGGCGTCCGACGAGGACGCGCGGGGCGCGCCGGAGGAACCCGGGGTGCCCGGGGTGAAGACGGTGGTCACAGCACAGATCCGCTCGGACGAGGGAGGTGGTCACGGCCGGCGCGGCACCCGCCGTGCGGGTGGGCGGCCACGGCGAGCATAGGAAGCCGCTGCGCCGGATTGATCCGGGAATGTCCGAGTGCGGGAGGAGGCTTCGGGCAACGTTCACCACTTCGTGCCCGGGGTGCCACCGGAGCCTGTGGAGCGGTCACGTGCCGGACACCCTGAGCCGTGCCGGCCTCGCGGCACGACGACGCCCGCGACGCCGCTCATCGGCCGAGCGGCGCCGCGGGCGTGGCTGGGGTGCGCTACGCGCAGGTGAGCGCGTCGTACGCGGCGGCCACCTCCGTCGTCGTGCCCGAGACGTCCGTGACGACGACCAGCGCCTCGCCCGCCGCGAGCGCGCCGCGGGCCTTGAACGACTGGTAGGCGTTCTTGCCCGGGTCGACCTGGGCGAAGGACCGCTCGCCGAACGCCGTCCGGAGCGCGATGGCGACGGTCTCGTCGCCGTCGTTCGTCGCGCGCACGGCGAGGTACGGCGTGCCGCCGAGGCAGCGGGGCTGCGCGGTGACGGTGACGTGCGGGTCGACGGGCGGCACCTCGGCCGGGAAGACGTCGAGCGCGTCGAGCTCGGTGTACCAGGTGAGCTTGGTCAGGGCGACGGTGTTCCAGCCCTGCTGAAGCTCGACCTCGTGCGTCACGGACTGCCAGTTGCCCCACGTGGTGTGCGGGAACGTGACGACGCCCGCGTCCGCGCCGTTCACCGTGACCGTGCTCGTCGAGGCGAGCGTGTAGCCGCCGCGCTCGGAGCCGTTCGCGAACCGGACGCCCAGCGTGTAGGGCCCGGCCTCGTCGGCGTGGACCTGGAGCGCCACGGAGCTGTCGAGGAAGTCGAGCCCGCCGACCTTCTGGCCACCCGACGCCCCGGCCGCGCTCCCGACGGAGCCGCGCGTGATGACGCCGTCCTCGAACTCGTACCGCGTCGCGTCGGACGGGATGACGGGCGGGGCCGACGGGCGCGGGTCGCGCGTCGCCGGGTAGACGTCGAACGCGTCGAGCTCGGTGAAGAACGTCGCGCGCGTCAGCGTGATCGTGTTGGTACCGGCGACGAGGTCGACGAGATGCTCGGACGTCTGCCAGTTGCCCCACGTGGTGTGCGGGAAGACGACGGTCTCCGCGACCTCGCCGTTGACCGCCAGCGTCCCGGTCGACGGCACGCGCGTCGAGCCGTCGAACGACCCGTTGGCGAACCGGATGCCCAGCAGGGCCGGGCCGGCCTCGTCGGCGTGCACCTCGACCGTCACGGACGAGTCCGCGAAGTCCAGGCCGCCGACCTTCGCGCCGCCCGACGCCCCGCCGTCGGCCACGACGCGCGCGTTGGTGACGACGCCGTCCTCGGCCTGGTAGCGGTCGGACGCCTGCGGGACGAACGGGACGCCGTCGGCGGTCCACTCGAGGTCCGCGACGTACATCGCGCGGTAGGTGAACGCCTCGTTCCAGCCGTGGAAGACGATCGCGTCGGAGCCGTCGGGCGCGGTGACGACGTCCTGCCCGCCCGGGCCACGCACGTCGCCCTGGAAGCGATCGCTCGTCATGAGCTCCGTCGTCGCCTTGGTCCACGGGCCGGCGAGGCTCGGCGCGGTGGCGTACGACGTGCGGTAGGCGCCGCCGTAGAAGTCGTTCGCCGAGTAGAAGAGGTAGTACGTGCCGGCGCGCTCGAGGAGCGTCGGGCCCTCGACCACACGGCCCTCGTAGGCCTTGTCCACGCGGATGAGCTCGACGGGCGGGCCGGTGAGCGTCGCGCCGTCGGGCGAGAGCGGCTGGGCGAAGATGATCGCCGTCTTGCCCGTGCAGCAGTTCCCGTCGGCCTTCCACAGCAGGTAGAGCTGGTCGCCGTCGACGAACGTCGCGGCGTCGATCGCGCCGCCCAGGTCCTCCGTGCCGGCCTCGCCGTTGGGGCAGACGATCGGGTCGTCGCCGACAGGGACGAACGGGCCGTCCGGCGTGTCGGACAGCGCGACGCCGAGGCACTGGCGCGGCGACGTCGCGTCGCGCGCCGTGTAGTACAGGGCGTAGCCGCCCTCGACCGCCGAGACCTCCGGGGCCCACACGCAGCGGTCGGTCGCACCGCCCGGTGAGAAGGTGCACGACTCGCTGACCCAGGCGCCGAGGTCGGGCGCGACGTCGGACGGCGCGCTCCACGTGACCAGGTCCGTCGACGTGCGGTGCTGCACGTTCTGGCCCTGGTTGTTGGTCGCGTAGGCGTGGTAGACGCCGTCGACGAGGAGGATGTCGGGGTCGGGGAAGTTGGCGTCGACGACCGGGGAGATCGTCGGCTCGGCCACGGCGGTCGCCGCGGCCGGAACGCTCGCCGGGGCCGGCGCCGCCGTGGCGGCGGCCGCGCCCGACACCGCCAGCCCGAGCGCGACCAGCGCACTCGTGACAGCGGTGGCACGCGAGCGCGCGCGGGACAGGGGGAACTTCATGGGTGTCCTCTCGACGGTGAGGGGGCAAGAACCCGGGACGGCGTCGACCTCGGGGCTACGAGTCTCCCGGGCCGACCCACACAAGTCAACAACTTCTCGCACAATTCAACACGTGGTCCATGCGTGGCCGCGGCCACGCCTTCGAGGACGTGGCCGCGGGCGAACCTGCCGACGGCGTCGACCGGCCTGCACCCGCACGAGGCCCGCACGTGTCGACGCGGGGAGACGCGTCAGCCCAGCGAGACCTCGACGCCGCCCGAGAACATCGAGTCGTGCAGGGACAGCATCGCGGGGACGGCGTCGGCCGGGATGTCGAACACGACGACTCCGTCGACCGCGTTGCCCGGGTTGATGTCCGTGAGGAAGCTGTTCGTGTCGCCGAGGTAGATCGCCGCCGTGCTGTCGCTCTCGTGCGTGCGGCCCTCGGTGTCGGTGAGCTGCTGGTTGCCGCCCGTGAACATCTGCGCCTCGTCGCCGATGTTCTTCACCGTCATGTGGACGAGCACGTACTGGCCCTGCGCCTCCTGGCTGAGGTACTGGTCGCCGACGCTCGGGACGCCGGTCTCCACCGACGTCACGGTGAACTCGAACTTGCCGTCGCGCACGGCCGTCCCGATGCCGGGCGCGGCGGGCTGCTCGGGCACGGGCTCCTCGGCGGGCGGCTCCTCGGGCTGCTCCTCCACAGGTGCCTCCGCGTCCGTACCGGTGTCCGCGGTCTCGTCAGCGCCGGCCCCTGCGACGGCTGCGGGTGCGGTCGGCTCGTCGCCTCCACCACCCCCGAGGCTCGCGCCCACGATGACGAGCAGCACGACGACGCCCAGGCCCGTGAGGATCTTGTGGCGGGCGAACCACGACTTCCGGGGGGCCGGCGGAACCCCCGGCTGCCCGCCCGGAGCGGGGTACCCGGGGGTCGGGAAGCCCTGCGCGGGCTGCTGACCGGCGTAGGGCGGGGGGCCGGGGTGGCCGCCCGGCCCCTGCTGCGGGAAGCCGCCGGGCGGCGGTGCGAACGACGACTGCCCGGTCGGCTGCGGCTGAGGGTGGTGGTGCGGGTTCGGGGTGGGTGCGGACATCGTCGCCTCCTGCATCGTGGTCGACGGCGCCCGGTCGGCGACGTCGTGCTGGTCTCGACGACGAGAGTGCGGGTCGCGGTCGCTCCGGGGGATCCCCCGACCGGATCGACTCGGCCCCCCGACCGGTGGACCCCGTCCCGCCGGTCCCGGCCGAACGGTGGAGCCCCGCCGTCGGCGGGTGCCCGTAGGCTCGCGCCCATGCACCCGCCACCGCAGCAGCCCGGACCGCCTCCGGACGGTCCGTACGGCGCCGGTGGTCCCCGCGGTGCCGGCGGCTCGCCGCCGCGACACCCCGTCCCGTACGCGGGCCAACCGACCCGGCCTGTGACCTCGGCGGGCCCTCCCCCGGGCGGCACGCGGCCGCCGTCGGGCCCACCGCTCGCCGCGCACCCGCCGCCGTACCGCCGCGCCTCCGGGCCCTATCCGGTCCCGTCCGCCACCGGGCCGTCGCCACTCGCCCGGGCGTGGTCCGTCCTGGGCACCGTCGCAGCGGCGACCGCGACGTTCGGGGTCGGGATCGTCAGCGCGACGTACGACAACATCGGGCTCGGCCCGGATCCCGCCGGGTGGCGTGTCGGGCTCACGCTGATCTGGTGGGTGCTCGCGGCTGGGCTCGCGGCGGCCGTCGTGTGGCGCGACCGGCACGCCGTGGTCGTGTGCCTGGCCGCCGCCGCCGCGGGGGTCCTGGCCCCCGTCGGCGCGATGGCCCCGCTCGTCGCGCTGCCGTTCGTGATCGCACGAGAGCGGCGGTGGAAGGTCGTCGCGCTGTGCGCCGCCGCGACGACGCTCGCCGTCGGGGTCTCGTTCTGGCGCGACGTGGCGCGCGACGGCGCTGCGGTGATCTTCTCCACGACGCCACCGGGGACCACGGCGACGTCCTACCTCGACCCGGTGGGCTACGTCGTGCTGACCCTGCTGTGCCTCGGCCTGTCCGTAGGGGCCGGGTTCCTGCGCCGGGCGCTCGGGCGTGCCGACGCCGCGCAGCAGGTCGCGGTCGCCGAGAACCGGCGCGCGGAGGCGCTCAGCACCCAGGCGGACGTGCTGCGCACCGAACTGTCGCGCCAGGACGAGCGCGAGCTCATCGCGCGCGAGATGCACGACACGGTCGCGCACAACCTCTCCGTCGTCTCCCTCCAGGCGTCCGCGCTCGAGGTGACCACGAACGACCCCGGGGTGGTCGACGCCGCCCGCACCATGCGGTCCTCCGCACACCGCGCGCTCGACGAGATGCGCGCCCTCATCACCTCCCTGCGTGCCGGGTCCGACCAGTACACCGGGTCCGCACCGGCTCTGGGTGACCTCGCGACCCTGCTCGACGACGCCCGGACCGCGGGCGTCGACCTCGCGGCGACCGTGTTCGTCGCCGACGCCGACACCGCGCCGCCCGCGCTCACGCGGGCCGTGTACCGGGTGGTGCAGGAGTCGCTGACCAACGTCATGAAGCACGCCCCCGGGGCCAGGGCCGAGGTGGACGTCCGGGCGCGGCCCGGCGACGGCGTCACCATCACCGTGCGCAACGCGCTCACGCGCGACCTCGATCCGTACACCGCTCCGCAGCTCGGCGAACCCGGCGCCACGGTCGGCGGCACCGGTGTGCCGGGCGGCGGTGCCGGGGTCGTCGGGATGCGTGAACGGTGCGAGGCCGTGGGCGGCACGTTCGACGCCGGTGTGGATGGCGGCCACTTCGTCGTGCGGGCCCGCCTGCCCTGGGGCCCGCCGACGGAACAGCCCGGCACCGGCCGCTGACCGTCGCTGCCCGCGTGGGCGCTCACCGCTAGTCTCGCGTCGTGATCCGGGTGATGGTCGTCGACGACGACGCGATGGTGCGCCGACTGCTGCGCACCATCCTGCAGGCGAGCGGGCTCGACGTCGTCGCCGAGGCTGCCGACGGGGACCAGGTCGTCACCGCGGTCCAGGCCCACCACCCGGACGTCGTCCTCATGGACCTGCGGATGCCGCGCGTCGACGGGGTGGTCGCGACCCGCGCGGTCCGGGCGCTCTCCGACCCGCCCGGCGTGATCGCCATGACCTCGTTCGACACCGAGCAGATCATCCTCGACGCGGTCCGTGCCGGAGCCGACGGGTTCCTCGCCAAGGACGCCGAACCCGCGGAGATCGTCGCCGCGGTCCGCGCCGTCGCCGGGGGTGGCGGTGCGCTGTCACCCCGTGCGGCGAAGACGATGATCACCCAGGTCGGCGCCGACCCCGGTGCGGCCACCCGACGCGTGGCCGGGGAACGCCTGGCCACGCTCACCGAGCGCGAGCTGGACGTCGCGCGCCTTCTCGTCGAAGGACTGTCCAACGGCGAGATCGCCGGCCGCCTCTACCTCGGTGAGGCGACCGTCAAGACGCACCTCTCCAGCGCGTGCGCCAAGGTCGGGGTCGCGAACCGCACCCAGCTCGCGATCGTCGTCGCCCAGGCCACGGGGTAGCGCGCGCAACCCGCCGATATGGCGGCGACGGTGCGGGCAGTCAGCGGCGTGATCGCGGCGCGGCCCGTCACCGGCGGCGCTCCCTCGCGCGGGAGACGCGGCACCACACCCGCTGCGCCGGGTAGCGTCACGACAGTGAGCCTCTGCGGTGAGATCGAGTGATGAGCGCGCGGGCCGTCGTCGTCGGTGGCGGGATCGGCGGGCTCGCGTCCGGCGTCGCGCTCGCCCGTGCCGGCGGCGGCACGAGCGTCGCCGACGCCCCCGCGTCGCTGCGGCGATGGTCGGACGAGCGCCGCCCGCGCGTCGAGATGATCATGACGCTGTCCGCGCGGACCGCAGCGATGTCACGCGCCATCTCCCCGGCGATGACCACCGTCCGCGACCTGGGCGCACGGCTCACCGGCCCGTGGAGCGCGGCACTGGGAGCGTGGACGCTCCGCGGGGTGCTGGGCTGGCGACCACCGACCTGAAAAGGGCTTGGCAAGGTGTCACGGTCCCAGGAGCGCCGCCGGGACGACGGCGATCCCGTCCGGGCGGCGGTACGCACGGGGCCCGGTCGTGACGACAACAGCGTCGGCCAGGTCGTCGCCGAGCCGCTGCCGGAGCCACTTCAGATGCCGGAGGTCCGCCTCGGACGGGGTGGGCGTCAGCTTCACCTCCATCGCGACGACGCTTCCCTCGGGACCTTCCACGACGACGTCCACCTCGTGGTCACCGTTGCGGGTCCGCAGATGAGAGACGGCTGCACCGCTGGCGAGGGCGTAGACCTGCACGCACATCGCCACGAGATGCTCGAACAACGGCCCCAGGAGATGGTCGCGTCGACCGCGGACGAGCGACGCCGCAGAGGCCCGCAGCAGTCGTGCCGCGAGCCCCGGATCTGCCAGCTGGTGCTTCGGGGTGCTCGCGAGCCGGTCGAACTCGTTGCGCGAGGGCAGCCACGCGGGAAGCGGGTCCAGCACCCACAGCCCACTGAGGACGTCGCGGTACGCGAGCGTCGTGGTCCGAGCCGGCTTGTTCCCCTCGCCCGGAGTGGCCGCGTCGAGGATGCGGCTGTACTGGGTCGTGGTCGAGGTCGCGGCGGCATACCCAGCCAGCCACGCGGCGAGGACCTGTGGCTTGCGTACCGGGTAGCCCTGCTCGGGAAACTCCCGCTGGACGAGGTTCTCCAGATACGCGTCGATGAGAGCAAGACGCGTCTGCGCTGGCTCGTCGTAGATTCCCGGGAACCCGGTCGCCACGATCTGGTCCGCGTAGTCGGTCAGCCGGAGGCCGCAGTCGCCCGTAATCGTCGCACCCCCACGCAGCAGCGCGGCGAGACTCACCGTGGGCTCCGCGACTCCGCGCTCCGCAAGGCTCAACGGCCGCATCCGGAACGGGACGATGCGGCCCGCCCCCGAGTGGACGGTCGCTCCCCGGGGCGCAGAGCTCCCCGCAAGGAGGAGCCGTCCCCGAGGAGATCCGTCGTCGACAGCCCGACGCACGACGTCCCAGGACTCCGGCCATCGCTGCCACTCGTCGATGAGCACCGGGCCGGGCAGTTCCGCGAGCATCTCCGGCTGAGCCGCGAACGTCGTCCGCTCGACCTCCCGGTCGAGGCGAATCACGGTTCGCGCGCGCCTGCTGGCCGTCGCGGTCTTTCCCACGCCCTTGGCGCCTTGCAGGACGACCGCCCGCAACGACGGCTGCACATCATCCAGGACGGTGTCGATGACACGTCGACGGTAGATATCCACCCAGCTACGCTACCTCTAGCAGGCCCTCTAGGCTACCTCTAGCAGGCTCTCCACGCTACGTCTAGCAGAACATCTACGCTGCACATGGCCGAGGCAATAAAGCAGGTCGGAGTTGCTGACGTTCGACAATTCACCCCAAAGACGCTTGCTCTCCGCGAGAGTGCCTGATGAGCTTCCGGCATGGACTCCGCCGTTGAAGCTGCGCTCCGCACGCGCATCATCCAGTGGGTGCACGAACGCGCTGAGGCGAACGGAGGGTTCCTACTCCGCGACGAGCTGCTCGATTTCCACATCGACGGCCGCAAGCTCCCGGTGATCGACTACTCGCGCGGGATCCGCAACCCGCAGAGCTTCTCGTCGACGCTGTCCATCGTGACCTCGGCGAACGGCCCGTACGACGACACCGAGTCCGACGACGGCCTCCTGCACTACGCGTATCGCGCCGGTGATCCGTGGTCGGGCGACAACCGGAAGCTCCGCGAAGCGATGACGAGCGGGATGCCGCTCATCCTGTTTCGCAAGGAGGTCCCGAACGTCTACACACCGGTCGCGCCGGTGTACGTCGTCGACGACGAGCCGGAGAACAACCAGTTCCTCATCGCCCTGGACGAGGCCTTCCGGTTTATTCCCGACCCGGCCCACCTCACGACCCCGCAGCGCGAGTACGCCCTCCGGCTCGCCAAGCAGCGACTGCACCAGCCGGCGTTCCGCACGCGCGTCCTCGTCGCTTACGAGACTCGGTGCGCGATCTGCGAGCTCAAGCACGGCGCGCTGCTCGACGCGGCGCACATCGTGCCAGACAGCGACGAGCGTGGACTGCCGACCGTGAACAACGGGCTCGCCCTCTGCAAGATCCATCACGCCGCGTACGACCAAAACATGCTCGGCGTGACGCCAGACGGCGAGGTACGCATCGCGCTCGACCTGCTCGCGGAGATCGACGGCCCGATGCTCAAGCACGGCCTTCAGGAGATGCACGGGCGCCACCTCACGCTCCCCCGCCGTCGTGCCGACAGACCCGACCGAGAGCTCCTTGCCTGGCGCTTCGAGCGCTTTGGACGCCCGTAACCCGCTCACGAAGGTCACTCGCTTCACGGCGCGGGTGAAACCGTGAGGTGGTTTCACCACCGTCTCGGAGGTACGGGTTAGTGTTCGCGCAACCACATCGAAGGAGACGTGTGAACACTCCGCCGGTCGCCGCGTCGCTCGCTGACGAGCAGGCCTACTTCACCCATGCCCGCGACGTCCGGGAAGCGAAGCGGGCCGCGCGCAGCGCGGCGCCTTCGGCTGCGGGGGACAACAAGGCCGCGAGCAGGCTCAAGGCGAACGCCGAGGCCGACGACACGTTGGGAGATCCTTCGGACGCCGCCGCGTACCTACGGATCGACACGGAGGACGAGACGTTCTACGTCGGGCGCGCTGGGGTGCGGGACGACGCCGGTGACGTCCTCGTCTACTCGTGGAAGGCCCGCTTCGTCCAGGGGCTCGCCTCGGCGACCGCACACGACCCGGGCGACGTCCTCCGTCAGCGGCGTTACCACGTCCAGCCGGTCAACACGATCACGGAGACGAGCGACACGGTCTTTGCCGAGCTCGCCCGGCGCATCGCAGCGCTGGAGGACCTCGACCCCGGACAGGATCCTGTCGCCTACGTGATGGGCGAAGATTCCTTGCTGGTCGATGCGCTCGAGCAGGAGCGCAAGCCGGAGATGCGCCAGATCGTCGAGACGATCCAGGCGGCGCAGGCGGCACTCATCAGCGCCGACGCCGAGCAGCTGCTCGTCGTCCAGGGCGGGCCCGGCACGGGGAAGACCGCGGTCGCGCTCCACCGCGTGTCCTCGCTCCTCTACGAGGGTGACGTCGCACCT
Organism: Cellulosimicrobium sp. GQ32; assembly: GCF_059758455.1. Taxonomy (NCBI): domain Bacteria; kingdom Bacillati; phylum Actinomycetota; class Actinomycetes; order Micrococcales; family Promicromonosporaceae; genus Cellulosimicrobium; species Cellulosimicrobium sp. GQ32. The sequence goes on from NZ_JCAXEP010000016.1 coordinate 72,682, forward strand.
GACGAGGTCCTGGTCATCGGCCCCAACCCGACGTTCACCCGGTACATCAGCAAGGTGCTCCCCGAGCTGGGCGACGAGCACGTACGCCAGACCGACGTCACCGGGCTGCTCGGAAAGCCGGTCACGGTCAACGTCAAGGAGGATCCGGCAGCGGCACGGCTCAAGGGCGACGACCGCATGGTCGACGTCCTGGCGAAGGGCCTGCGGGACCGGCTGCGCTTCCCGACGGAGGACCAGCCGTTCACCGTGCGCGGCGTCTCGTGGCGCGTGCGCCTCGAACCGATCGAGCTGGCGACCCTGATCGACGACGAGAGCGACAAGCCCTACTCCGTCGGCCGGGGCACCTTCCGTGAGCGCCTCGCTTCCGAGATCGCGGTCAAGGCTCGTCGGCGCGCCAAGGACGACGGCGACCGACTCTCGGGGGACGTTCGCGATCTTCTCGACGCCACCGAGATCGACAACGCCGTGGAGCGCATCTGGCCTCAGCTGTCACCGCAGTCGTACGTGCGCGACCTCTTCGGGTCGCTGGAGCGGCTGGTGTCCGCAGCGCAGGGAACGTCACTGACCGTCGGCGAGCTCCAGTTGCTGCGCCGCGCGTCGGCCCAGCGGATGTCGGAGCAGTCCTGGTCACGTGAGGATGTCGTCCTGCTGGACCACGCGGCAGCGGAGATGGGCGGCGAGAACGAGTCCTATCGGCACATTCTCGTCGACGAGGCCCAGGACCTCTCCCCGATGCAGTGGTTGGCCATCCGACGTCGCTCGGCGAACGGAGCGTTCACCGTCGTCGGCGACATCGCCCAGTCGACCGGGCTCTGGGCGCGCGACAGCTGGGACGATGTCGTCGCTCTTCTCCGCTCACCTCTCCCGCACGAGTCCGTCGAGCTGAAGTACGGATACCGCGTCCCGCGGCAGGTCATGGATCTCGCCGCGAAGCTCCTGCCCACAGCGGCGCCCGGTGTCACAGCACCTCTCGTCGTGCGCGACGCACCACGCGACCCCCAGCTCCGCGAGGAAGAGCCGGCATCGGTTGCTCGCGCCGTGCTCGAGGCGATCCAGGAGCACTCCGGCAAGGGCAGGTTCCTCGGCGTCGTGTGCCCGGACGCGCGGCGCGACGAGATCATCGCGGCGCTCCGTGACGAGGACATCAACTGGGACGACGCGGACAACGGTGCACTCGGCGCGTCGATCAACCTCGTCAGCCCGGTTGCTGCGAAGGGCCTCGAGTTCGACGCCGTCGTCGTCGTGGACCCTGCCGAGATCATCGGCGCGGGACCACACGGCGAGCGCATGCTCTACATCGCACTCACCCGCACGACGAAGTACCTGGACGTCGTCTACCCGGTGGGCACACTCCCTCAGGCTCTCTCAACGGTGAGCCCGGCGAACGCTCCTGCGACCGACATTCCTTCAACGCGCGCAGCGCGCGCTGCCGACTCCCGCGCGGCACAGCCACCCCTTCCCGGCGACGCCATGCCGCCAGCCCCGACGAGCGCGGCTCCGAGGGCTTCGGCCGGTGCCACCGCCCTGGACGGCCTGTCGTCGGCGCAGCAGAAGACAGTGCTCTTTCACACCGGCAACGTCCTCGACCTCCTCGAGGAGAACGCCCCGCAGCACATGTGGCGGGCTGTTCTCATGGCTGCACTGGAACGCCTTGAAGAGGCTGAGCCGCGCAGCTGAGGACGACGCGTGTGCCTACCCGAGCGAGTCGATGACAGCTTCAAGACGTCTCCGCGCTCCAGCGCTGAGCCGTGACAAACCGAAGATCGCCGCGGTCCGTCGGAGGATCTCCTCGTCATCCAGCGCAGGATCGCTGTCGACGACGACGCGCATGGCGTTGAGAATCTCCTCTGGTGCGATCTCGTCAAACCGGCGGGTCGAGTCTGGGTCAGGAGTGCGGTACCCAGTCCACGACTCGGGGTCGAGATCGGCTGGCCAGGCAAAGGCGCCGAGCGCGCTCTTGCGGATCTGGGTTCGAGGGACGAGTCTCGCGATGTCGGCCGCTCGGGACGCGCGGACCGCGGTGAGACCGAATCGTCGCCCGACGACACGGACCAGACGGTCGATGGCAACCGGCCCCTCGACTGCGATCACGTCCATCACCTGAGCCCGGACGGCGACCGCGGCCGCACGATCGGGCAAGGCATCGAGCACGTCGCGGCTGCCCGCGACGTCGGTGTGAGCTGGGACGAAAATGCTCGCGTTGTCGGTCGAGCGCTTGGCCTCGACCGCGTCCAGTGTTGTCACTGGCGCTGCAGGAACGCCGACGTCGGCGGCCACGCGACCCACCATGGCATCACTCGAGAGTGCGCTCGACAGCTCCGCGACAACCGGCTCGTCGTCCAGCGCGTCCTGGGACTCCGCGAAGAGATCAGGCGGTGCGCCGAACAGATCGTTCACCTGACCGTAAGAGAAGCTGTCTGGCTCCTGGGCGGCTCGCACCGGCGTCGGGACCGAGGTGACGGTCTCCTCGTTGACGCGCTCCAGATCCTCGACGATCTCCTCGCTCGTCGCGAGCGCGAGCTCGACCGCGTCGACCTGGGCGAGGATCCGGTCGACGACCTCTTGGCGGTTCTGCAGCCACATCGGCCACCAGATCCGAGCCACGGCGGGCCAGCGCATGAGGTTCTGCAGCACCTCGACAGGGAGGACGTCTCTGTCGGAGACGGTTCCGCGCGACCTCCAGCTCTCCCCGTCGAGCAGCACGGGCAGAAGTAGCCGGTCCGGACGCTCGGGGCGGGACAGGACGAGGTCGAGCCGGAAGTCGGAGAGCCCGACGTCGGCCAGAACGTGCAGCCCGACCGCGCGGAGCGCGGCGGCGACTTCGTCGCGGTGCCGATCCCGCACGGCAGCCTTCTCCACGGCTGGGCTGGCGTTCTCGCCGAGCCCGGCGTCGCGAGCGAAGAGGAGGAACTTCTTGAGGTCCTTCACGCCGCGGAACGACGCGCTCTCGGCGTCGAGCTCGTCAGGGTCGAAGCTGCAGAAGACGATGTTCTTTCGCCGGGCCCTGGTCACGGCGACGTTGAGCCGTCGTTCACCGCCGTTGTTCGACAACGGACCGAAGTTCAGCGGGATCTTGCCGTTGGCCTGCTTCGAGAACGCGACGGAGAACAGGACGACGTCACGCTCGTCGCCCTGGACCTGCTCCAGCGCCTTGACGAAGAGCACGTCCGACGGTCCCATCGCAGGCTCGTTCATCGCGGCCTGGACGTTCGGGTCGCCCGTACTCTTCAGGAGTTCCTCGACGAGCTGGCGCTGCTGCTCGTTGAAGGTCACGATGCCGATCGTCGGCGGAGTGGGTTCGGCGAGCAGTTCCTGGACGGCGGCGACGATGGCCAGGGCCTCGTCGGCGTTGGTGCCCTTCCCGGCGACGACGTCGCTCCCCAGGTCACGCTTCTCGGTGCTGCCCGCACGGATGAACTTGCCCTCGACTCTGACCAGCTCGACCCCGGTCGTGTCCGAGAGCAGCGTCGGTGCAGGGAAGCTGCTGAGGTCGCCGTCGTAGTAGGCCCCGTTGCTGAACGCGATGAGAGCCTCGTCCTGGCTGCGGTAGTGCCACGAGAGCCTCAACGTGGGGACCCGCGCGAGCTCGCACTCGCTGAGGATCGACTCTTGGTCCTCGACGATCTCGAGCTCGGGGTCCTCGATCTCCTCGTCCGTCGCGGGCTGCGTGCCGACCTTCCTCGTCGGGGGCATCTGCTTGCTGTCCCCGACGACGACAACGGCCCGGGCTCTCCCGATCGCCCCGACGGCCTCGGGCACGGTGATCTGCGACGCCTCGTCGAAGATCACCAGGTCGAAGTCCATGACCCCGGGCTCGATGAGGTCGACCGCTGACGACGGGCTTGCCAGGACGAGTGGGGTCAGTTCCTGCACGGCACTGCCGTAGCGCTTGAGGATCGCGCGAGTCCCCAGACGCCCGCGCGTCTTCTCCAGCTCGCGCGCGAGTCCCCCCGTGCGAGCGCCGAGGCCCTTCCCGCCGCGCCGCTCCAGGAGCTCAGCGGGACCGCTCGTCACCCACTGCCTGCGGACCTCCGCCTCGGCCTCGGAGTACCCGACGACGCGCCGGTCGTGCGCCTCCGAGTCGAACCTGTCTAGGCCCTGCGACCGCAGGCGCTCGGCCTCTGAGGCGCGGGCGAGCCCGCGCTCGAACGCCTCGTCCACGACGTCCGGCGCGAGACGTCCGTCGAGGATCTCTGCCCTGACGGCGCTCATGCCGGCGTCCGCGAGCGGCTGGAGCGAGCCGACGAGCTCGGTCCACCGCAGCAGGGGCAGCAACCGCTCATGCTCGAGCTGCTGTCGCCAGGCGGCGGCGTGCCGCCGAGCCGCAGACGACAGGCTCGCACCGTCCCGCCAGACGTTGAGGTCGGCGGGCGTCGCACCCAACTTCTCGAACGCGCTCGTCCACGCGTCGGCGTAGGTGCGCAGCTGCTCCCGGTACGACGTGATTCCTGCGCTCGCGAGCTCCCGGACGCTCCGTCCCCAAGCCGATTCCTCGCGTAGCGGCTGTGTCATCGTCAGGAGCTCGTCGAGGCGTCGGCGGACCCAGACGAGCACACCGTCGCCAAACACGTTGATCCAGCGCCCCGGGTCGAGCCCAGGGAGCGTCGCAAGAACCCCAACGCACCAGTTCGCCGCGTCCTGCACCGAGATGAGGGCGCCCAGCACGGTCCGGGCGGCGGCCGGGTCGACTCCCGCCCCGCCCGGCGAGAACTCCCGGAGGGGTTCGAGCGCGGCAGCCTGCCGCTTTGCGCGACCGACGAGCCCCGACGCCGACGCCGCATCGAACGCTCCACCGATGCCCCGGAGGTCGAGCGCAAGCACCTCGGGCGTGAACCCGGAGAGATATCCCCGCCGGTCGGCCACGGTCCGTTCGCACAGCTCGACGCCGCGGTGGGCTTCGTCGAGCCAGGCGGACTGCAGCACGGCATCGAGCTCATGCCCACGGGGAAGGTTCGGCTCGGCGGCGAGGGCGAGGAGCCGAAGCTGACCCGGTGCTTCCGCCGTGTCGAGCGCCGTACGCAAGGGGCCGCTCAGGCTGTCGACCCACGACAGTCCGTCGAGAATGCTCCGGACCGTCGACAGTGCGGCGGGCTCCTCGCGCGTCACGGGCTGGCGACCGACGAACCGCCACGGATGGTCCGGCCGCACCTCCGCTCCCGCGGCCAGGTGGGGCAGCCGGGCGAACGCCTCCCTGAGCTGGTCCACGACGTCGGGCCGGTGGGCGACGATCTCGATCGGCACGTCGACGGTCGGTCCGTCGCCGAGGACGAGCAGCTTGTCGTGCGCGCCATACGCCGACAGACCGACGCCGTTCTTCTGGTGCAGCCTCGTCGGGTATTGCCCGAGCTCGTAGCGGGCGCTCTTCAGTCGCCGCTGGGCGTTCTCCATCGCGACGGGGTCGGGCGACACGCGCGCGTTCAGCGACCGCTTGAGGTGATCCCGCACCACCGCGGAGCTGGAGCCCTCGTGGTGGAGGTTGAGCGTGAACGGCGACAGCCCGATGGCGTCGAGTCGCCGCTGGACGACGGACAACGCGGTGCCCTTCTCGGCGACGAACAGGACCTTCTGCCCGGCCTGCACGCACTTGGCGACCATGTTGGTGATCGTTTGGGACTTGCCCGTCCCGGGCGGTCCCTGAAGCACGAACGTGCGCCCTTCCCGAGCCCAGACGACGGCCTGCTTCTGCGTCGCGTCCGCGGGGATCGGCGTCTGCAGGTCCTCGAGCGCAGACTCGTCCGTCTCGCCGTCGCCGGCGATCGCCGGGTCGACGAAGTGCTCGGTCGGCGTGCGCACGAGGTGGTTCACCAACGGCCGCTCCAGGAAGGAGTCACCGTGCTGGTGCAGGTCACGCCACATCCGGAACGAGGTCAGGTCCAGGACAGCCAGTCGCGCCTCTGCCTCGACGACGAACGGAAGCCCCCGGTCGACGACGGCCCTTCCTACTGACGAGAGCACGGCATCGACGTCGATCCCAGCCCGATCGGCGGCAGGTTCAGCAAGCTCGGGGATGGTCAGCTCGTGCTCGCGCCGCAGCCATTCGATCAGTGCGGCGTTCGGTGTGGTCTGCGACGACGTATCGAGCGAGAGCGTGAAGCGGCCCCTCGTCCGGCGCTCGGAGAGATGCACGGGTACAAGGATTAGAGGGGCTTCTGCGACCGCTCCGGCCTTGTGTGACCACTTGAGCAGGCCGAGGCAGAGGAAGAGGGGGTTCATGCCCTTCTCGTCCCGCGCGTCCTTGGCGCGCCGACCCATCGATCGAAGCTCCGAGACGAACTTGGCCTTCGTGACGAGGCCCGCCGATGACGCGGCACGGCTCTCTCGTTGGATGTAGAGCGTACGATCACGCATCCGACGCAATCTGTCGTCACTGGGCAGTTGGAGCGCGTTGAAGACGTCGCGAGCTCGGTCGACCTCCAGCACCTCGGCTCCGTGCAGCAGGCTGAAGTCGACGTCCTGATTGAGTCGGTCCTCAAGCTCGCCCAAGCCCTCGCCCGGCACGAGAACGGGCTGGACTGTCGGACCGTGACCAAGGTTCAGCAGCGCGTTGTTGGCGCCCAGGCTGAAGAGGGACGACTTCCAGGTCCGGTAGCGGGCCGGGTGATGGTCGACGTTGCGCTCGCCAAGAAGAGTTCCGCCCTGCGCCGGCCGGACCTGCGCCACCTGGGCGGGTCGACCGTCCGCCTGGTACTCGATGACCTCGGTGACTCCGTCCGAACGCTCGTGGACGGCCGGCAGTGGGGAGACGCCTGCGCGCCGCGCCGCGGCGACGTCGATGAGCTCGACCGGCCCCTCGGCAAATCCCTGCGGCAACCGACCGAGCTTCGCCTCGAGCCGCGCATCCTGGTCCGACAGACTCTTGCCAACGGTGAATGCCGTCGTCTCGATGAGCCCGAGGAACCCTGCTTCGACCAGAAACGTGATCGTCTCCGGCTCGCCGACGACGGGGCGACCGGGGTACCACTCCTGACGCTTCCCGCGATGATGCGGATCGCGCATCCAGTAGCCGAGGAAGATGTGCCCCGGGACCAGGACGAGAACGGGCAGCAGTCCGACATGCTCCGCGACGGCTGCCATGAGCACCGTGGTGTCGAGGCACGTGCCCAGTCCGCGACGCGCGACGACACCGTGGTCGCGGATCCGCTGCCCCTCGCTGGCGTAGTCCCAACCGGGAGGTGGCTCGGAGTAGGCGATCTGACGCGTGCTCAGGGCGTCGTAGATCGCGCTGATCGTGTGCTCCACGCGTAGACCTGCCTGGGCGACGTCGTCGATCTGAAGAGCCTGGAACGACGGATCGCCAGTCGCTCGTCCCAGCAGATCCGCTGCCTCTCGCGCCAGCGCGAGCACCTCGGGATGATTCGGCAGCACGAACGACGCGAGCAACGATGCCGAGAGGTCATCGTTCCGTCGCAGCAGCGCGGAGACCGCCTGGATCTTCTTGTCGAGTTCCGTGCCATCAGGTCCCACGTCGCCACGCTTGCGACGTTCCTCGAGCTCGGCGAGCATCACCCGGAGCTTCCGAGAACTATCGGTGCGGCGAGGATCGCCGACACGCAACCAGAGGTCGCGAGGCTGCAGATCGACGGCGTACACGGACTGGGCGAGTACCTGACCGCCGTCGTGCGAGACGGTGACGACGCAGTCGGCGCTGCGCCGCTCGTCGAGCTTTGCCATGACGGCCGAGGACAGTGGAACGTGGACGCTTCCGAGCTTCAGCTCCGGCGTCGTGATCGGACCGTCGTGCACGACCGCGCTGCCGTACCGCACATCGCCGTCGACGAGCGCGATCTCGACGCGCACACGAGGGAGAGGCGCAGACGTTGTCACCGTGAGCTCGGAGATCTGCGGGATCCGGGCACGGGACGCAGCCCATGACCACTGATCGCTCACGAGAAGGTCGAGCTGAACGTCGACGGCCTCGATGTCGGACGGGGAGGGGACGCCAGGTGGCATGTCGGTCACGGTGATTCCTTGCGCGTCGCACGGTGAGGATGAGCCGCACAACGGCGACAATCTCGGCGACTGTAACCCGTATCACCAACATGGGGACCGGGCCGAGGTCATCTCTTCAGCCCCGCAGCGGGTGAAGTTGTCCGAGCGTGCATTCGTCATCGCACCCACGTGAATTTCATCCGCGAACCGGACATTCGCCGCACGGCTACGGGTTAGCCTCGCCGTGGTTCGACACGGCCGGGTGAGCATGCCTCTGGAACGTGCAGTGCGACTGCTGTGTCATTCCGCGAGAGGATGTCCCGAGCGACTGAGGTGTCGCCCGTTCCATGCGCAACGACACAGCACGACCGAGGGGTAGGCACGTGACAGCAGCGACGGAGTCACGGACAGATTTCAACGCAGCCCCGGGTTCGATGGTGGTGGTCCGCGACGAGGAATGGCTCGTCACGCAGGTGGAGCCACGCACTGACGGCCACTTGGTCCACGTCGTCGGACTGTCCGAGCTGGTCCGAGACACGGAGGCGGTCTTCTCGACGGCGATCGACGACGTCGTGGTCGCGGACCCGGCGGAGACGACGGTCGTGGCGGACGGTTCGCCCAAGTACCGCGAGTCCCGTCTGTGGCTCGAGGCGATGCTGCGCAAGACTCCGGTCCCGATCGCCGACCAGGCACTCACCACCGCGCACCGTGCGCTCGCCGACCCGCTGCCTTACCAGTTCGCCGCGGTGCGCAAGGCGCTGGACCCGGACAACCTTCGCCCCCGCATCCTGCTGGCCGACGCGGTGGGTCTGGGCAAGACGCTCGAGATCGGCATGATCCTCTCCGAGCTCGCCCGGAGAGGCCGCGGCGAGCGCATCCTCGTCGTCACCCCCAAGCACGTGCTCGAGCAGATGCAGTTCGAGCTGTGGACGCGCTTCGCGCTGCCCTTCGTCCGGCTCGACAGCACCGGGATCCAGCGCATCCGCCAGAAGCTGCCGGCGAACCGCAACCCCTTCGCCTACTTCAAGCGCGTCATCATCTCGATCGACACGCTGAAGTCCGACAAGTACGTGGCGCACCTGCGCAAGCACCGGTGGGACGCCGTCGTCATCGACGAGTCGCACAACGTCACGAACTCCTCGACGCAGAACTTCCGCCTCGCGACGATGCTCTCCCGCCAGACCGACGCCCTGATCCTGGCGAGCGCTACCCCGCACAACGGCGACCCGAAGTCGTTCGCGGCGCTCATCCGCATGCTCGAGCCGTCGGCGGTAAAGCCGGACGGGGTGGAGCTGGAGGAGAAGCAGGTGGAGCGGCTGATCGTGCGCCGCCACCGCCACTCCCCCGAGGTCGCGTCGGTCGTGGGCTCGGACTGGGCGGAGCGCAAGGAGCCGCAGAACAGGCTCGTCACGCCGTCGCCGATCGAGGAAGAGATTGCGGTCGAGCTCGAGCGCACGTGGCTCTGGCCGGCGGGTGGCGCCAGCCCGTACTCGGGCAAGGGCGGCGCGACGCTGTTCCCGTGGACCCTGGCCAAAGCGTTCCTGTCCTCGCCCGCGGCGCTGGAGGAGTCGGTGCGCAAGCGGCTCCGCGTCCTCGAGGGTGGGCGAGAGGAGTCCGACGACGAGGACTCGCTCGTCGCACCCGACAGCACTGAGCAGGTGCCCGACGGCGACGCGCACCTTCCCGGCACCGGGTCACCCGAGCCCGCGTCCCCCGAACGCGGGGCATCTGCGGGAACCGGCTCGCGCGCCGACGAGCGTGCCGCGTTGACGCGCCTGCACCAGCTTGCTGTGCGGTCCAGGACTGAACCGTCCGCGAAGTACGACGCGCTGCTGGCCCACCTGGGCGGCATAGGCGTCCGCAAGGGCGCGGAGACCCGTGCGGTCGTCTTCGCCGAACGCGTGGCGACGCTGGGCTGGTTGCAGGCGAAGCTCGTCAAGGACCTCGGTCTGACGGACGAGAACGTCGTGGTCCTGCACGGCGGGCTGTCCGACGTCGACCAGCAGGAGATCGTCGAGTCGTTCAAGCTCGCCTCCTCCCCCATCCGCATGCTAGTGACGGGCGACGTGGCGTCCGAGGGCGTCAACCTCCACAGCCACTGCCACCACCTGGTGCACTACGACATCCCGTGGTCGCTGATCCGCATCGAGCAGCGCAACGGCCGCATTGACCGCTACGGGCAGAAGCACGCGCCGCAGATCACGACGCTCCTGCTGGACCCGCAGACGACGACGCGGTTCGGCGGCGACATCCGCGTCCTGACCCGCCTGGTGGACCGCGAGCACCATGCGCACCAGGCGCTCGGGGACACCGCGTCGCTCATGGGCGAGTACTCGGTGAAGGCCGAGGAGCGCGCGATCGCGGACGTCCTGCGGCAGGCGAAGCCGCTCGAGAGCGTCGTGAAGGAGGTCGAGGAGGTCGCCGCCGACGACGGCCCCGCGGGCCTCCTGGCGCGCCTGATGAACCTCGGCAGCGCGAGCCCCGCCACGCCGGAGCAGACGGCGGCCACGGTGGAAACCGGCGGTCGCACGGGCGTGTACGACGACGACCTGTCCTTCCTCGAGGACGCGCTCACCCAGATCTACACGACACCGGGCCAGGAGCCGACGAACGGCGTCGCGTGGAAGACGTTCCCCCACCAGTCGATCGCCTCCCTCAAGCCGCCGCGCGACCTGCAGCAGCGCCTGGAGGTCCTGCCGCAGTCGTACCTGGCCGACCGACGCGTCACGGAGACGCTGCGGCTGGCGACGTCAGTGGCGCAGGGCAAGCAGGAGCTGACGAACGCGAAGAGCGCGGAGTCCCGGTCCACGTGGCCCGAGGCGCACTTCCTCGGACCGCTGCACCCGATCGTCGACTGGGCGTCGGACCGTGCACTCGCGTCGCTGGGCCGCAATCAGGTGTTCGCGGTGCGGGGCGACGTCGAGAACCTCACGGTCCTGGTGCAGGCGGCGCTGTACAACGCGCGCGGCCAGGTCGTCGCGACGTCGTACCAGACGGTGGCGTTCCCCAACCCGGACAGCCCGTCGTTCGGGCTGGTGAGCCAGCACGGGTCGTCGGCCGACGCCGTCGCGCACCTGGCCCTCAGTACCACCAACACCGGAGCGATCCCCGGCGCGGAGGCGTTCCAACCGTTCGTCCGACAGGCGATCCGGTCGGCAGAGGTTGCGGTCGGCGATCAGATCGAGTCGATCCGCGGCGAGACGCAGCAGCGGGTCGAGTCCTGGCTGAAGCGCAGCCAGCACTGGCGCATGGAGGCGTCCGCGCTCATGAGCCGCGAAGCCGCGGCCGCCAAGGCCGGCATCACGAACCGTCAGTCCGACGTCGACGAGGAGTCGCGCCTCGCGCGCGAGATGGTGCCGCACCGCACGCTGCTGCGGCCTCTGCTCGTCGTCGTCCCGCAGCACACCGAGGAGAACCACTGATGGCCGCGAGCGACGCGATCGTCGTCGGCGAGGACTGGATCAGCGAGCACTACTTCGGCACGGACGGCAAGCAGTCGTTCCGCACGCAAGTGCTCGAGCGCCGCAAGGCGTGGGACGACGCCGCGAAGGAGGGCGAGCAGACGACGCGCGCCCGGTTCGTGGCGGCGCGGGCGAATCTGCTGTCCACGCTCGCAGTGCTGGGCGAGGAGGGCGGCCGGTTCGCCGTGCTGCCCGAGCTGTACGCGGAGCTGCGCACGGTGCTCGGCTACTCGTCGGCGGCTCTCCAGTCGAAGAAGGACGGCCCGGTCGAGTGGGTCCACGCGACCGGGCTGGAGGCCTCCGCGCCGCTCGCGATCGTGGAGGCGGTGGCGGTCAAGGACGTGGAGTCGCTGCTGGCCAAGGGCGACCCGATCAAGCCGGCCCGCGCCGACCGGACCCTGCTCGAGCCGTACGACGTCGACGACAAGACCCAGATCCACTCCGTGGCGCGGCTGCTGTCGTACCTGTTCGTGCAGGACGACGCCCCGGAGTTCGCTCTCGTGCTGGCGGGCGGGTGGATGCTCGTCGCGGAGAAGACCCGCTGGGCCGAGGGCCGGTACCTCGCCGTCGACCTGCAGCTCGTGGCCGAGCGCGCGGACGACAAGCGCGGCGGCGAGACGGACATGGCGCTGACGTGCGTCGAGGCGGCGTCACTCGCCCCGGACCCGGAGGGCAACCTGTGGTGGCCGGGCGTCCTGGACGAGTCGGTGAAGCACACGGTCGGGGTGTCGAAGGACCTGCGCGAGGGTGTGCGGCTGTCCATCGAGATCATCGCCAACGAGGTGGTGCGGCGTCGCGCCGCCCAGGGGCTGGAGCCGCTGCCGCAGGCCGAGGCTCAGGAGCTTGCCCGACACGCGCTGCGCTACCTCTACCGCATCCTCTTCCTGCTCTTCGCCGAGGCGTCGCCGGAGCTCGGCGTGCTGCCCGTCGGGGACCCGACGTACGAGCAGGGGTACAGCCTCGACCGGCTACGCGAGCTGACGCTCGTGGAGATCGCCGGTCCGCGGTCGACGGACGGCACGCACCTCTACCAGTCGCTCGCCACGCTGTTCGGGCTCGTCGACGAGGGGCACGACGGCGCGGCGGGCGCCTCGCGTGGCGAGCGGGTCGACGGCGAGGTGCAGCGCGTCGACGACGGCGCGGACGGCCTGACGTTCCAACCGCTCAAGGCCGACCTGTTCCTGCCGAAGGCCACCGCGCACATCGACGCCGTCGGGCTGGGCAACGCCGCCCTGCAGCAGGTGCTGCGGCACCTGCTGCTGAGCAAGGAGTCGAAGGGCAAGGACCGCGGGTTCATCTCCTACGCCGAGCTCGGCATCAACCAGCTCGGCGCGGTGTACGAGGGCCTCATGAGCTACACAGGCTTCTTCGCCGAGGAGGACCTGCACGAGGTCGCCAAGGACGGGAACTCCGAGAAGGGCTCGTGGGTCGTGCCCGTCGTGCGGTCGCAGTCCATCGCGTCCAAGGACTTCGTCAAGGCGCCCGACCCCGTCACGGGCGAGCTCAAGCCCGTGGTGCACGAGCAGGGCACGTTCGTGTTCCGGCTCGCGGGGCGCGAGCGGCAGCAGTCGGCGTCGTACTACACGCCCGAGGTGCTGACCCGGTTCACGGTGTCGCAGGCGCTCGTCGAGCTCATCGGGCCGGACGAGGTCAAGGAGGGCTCCGTCGAGTGGGAAGGTCGCGAGGTCCCCCGCAAGATGACCGCGCGCGAGATCCTCGACCTCACCGTCTGCGAGCCGGCCCTCGGCTCCGGCGCGTTCGCCATCGAGGCGGTGCGCCAGCTCGCCGCCGCGTACCTGCGGCGCAAGCAGGAGGAGACGGGAGAGCGGATCGACCCCGACGCGTACGCGGCCGAGCTACAGAAGGTCAAGGCGTACATCGCCCTGCACAACGTGTACGGGGTCGACCTCAACGGCACCGCCGTCGAGCTCGCCGAGATCTCCCTGTGGCTCGACACCATGGGCAAGGGGCTCCAGGCGCCATGGTTCGGTCTGCACCTCAAGCGCGGCAACTCCCTCATCGGCGCACGTCGTGCGGTGTACCGCCGTGACCAGCTCGCCAAGAAGGCATGGCTCACCGCGGTGCCCACGGACGTGCCGCTCACGCCGTCCGACGACGACCGCGCGGCCGGGCGGTCGAGCTCGCTGGGCGACGTGGGCGGGCGCATCCACCACTTCCTTCTCCCTGCCGCCGGTTGGGGCAGCGCCGTCGAGGCGAAGGAGGCGAAGGAGCTCGCACCCGAGGCGCTCGCCCGCCTCAAGGCGTGGCGCAAGGCGGTGCTCGTCACCCCGTCGAAGAAGCAGACCGACGAGCTGGTCAATCTGGCCCACCGCGTCGAGACGCTGTGGGACCTCGCGCACCAACGGCTCCGCATCGCCGAGGATCAGATCCGCCGATCCATCGACGTCTGGGGTGCTGACGATCTACCTGTCGGCGGAACCGTGACCCGAAAGCAGATCGAAGAGGCACTCGACGACGCGAAGGGCGCCTATCAACGGCTTCGCCTCGTCATGGATGCGTGGTGCGCGCTGTGGTTCTGGCCCCTCACCGACGCTGTAACCCGGGTGACAACCGGCGACGGCAACGCGGTGGCCGTCGGCCCGCCGACTCTGGACGAGTGGATCGCTGGCCTGCGCGCCGTGCTCGGCGTCCACGCGGAGACCGGCGCCTCTGGACGCGGCCGCAAGTGGACGGGCGGGGACCAGACCCTCATCGAGGCCGGGTCGGCAGACTGGGACGACCTCGACCGAGCCGACATCGAGCTGACCTCGGCTGGCGCGAGCAACCCTGACTGTTTCCTGCGCGATCACCCCTGGCTTGTTGTATGTCAGCGGGTCGCCACGCAACAGGGCTTCTTCCACTGGGAGCTCGACTTTACCCCGGTCATTGCCGCGCGCGGCGGCTTCGACCTCCAGGTCGGGAACCCACCATGGGTGCGTCCGCGTTCCGACGTCGAGGCGCTGCTCGCTGAGGGCGACCCCTGGTGGCAGCTCAAGAACAAGGCCACGCAGGACGAGGTGCGATCGAAGCGAGCCGAGACGCTTGCCCTGCCCGAGGTCGAGGCGCTCGTCGTAGATGGAACGACGGACGTCGCTGTCACCGCGGCCTACGTCGGCGACGCGACAAACTACCCCCACCTCGTCGGGCTACAGCCTGACTTGTACCGCTGCTTCATCGAGCGAACGTGGAGGCACCAGTCCCCTCTCGGAATTACAGCACTTATCCACCTTGAGTCGCACTTCACAGACGAGAAGGGGGGAATGCTGCGGGCCGCGACCTACGAACACCTTCGGAGGCACTGGCAGTTCATCAACGAGCTCCAGCTTTTTGAGATTCAGCACCAGAAGCGCTACGGCATTAACGTGTACGGCCCTAAGGCCGCTCCGAGGTTCCTCCAGGCAACCTCGCTCTACCACCCTGATACCGTCGAACGCTCATTCGCTCACGACGGCAGCGGCGACGAGCCCGGCATCAAGGACCCTGAAGGACGCTGGGACGTCCGACCTCACGCATCACGCATCGTGAGAGTCGACGACAACGCCCTCAGCACCTGGCACCACATACTCGAGGACGAGGGCGTTCCCGTGCGCCAGACGCGGATGGTGTACTCGGTTAACCGCTCTGCCGCGTCGGCACTCGACAGCCTCGCCTCCGCGCCCCGAATCGGCACGCTGGCCCTGGAGTTCTCCCGCGGATGGGATGAGTCGATCGACCGCGCAAAGGGGCGATTCGACTCCGAGTGGGGTGAGGTCCCCTCCTGGGAAGACGTCATCGTTCAGGGCCCTCATCTCTACGTCGCGGCTCCGGCTTACAAGACGCCGAACCCCTCGATGAAGCATCACCTCGACTGGACCGAGGTCGATATAGAGGCGCTCGACGCGCAGACCATCCCGGCGACGTCGTACAAGCCGCGCGGCGACCGCAAGATCTACGACGCGGCATACACACACTGGACCCGCGACGTCGTCGTCGGGCCGAACGGCGGGCTCGCCGACGGCTCCCCCGTCGTGGACCCGGAGTACATCCGCCATGTCGAGACCGCCACCCGCACCGACGGCACCACCGTCCGCACCGAGACTGTCTCCGCCCGCGCCTTCTACCGCCTCGCCTGGCGCAACATGGCCGCGAACACTGGCGAACGAACCCTGATCCCGGCATTGATCCCACCCGGCAGTGCTCACATCCACACGGTCTACTCGTTCGGTGCACCGCGTCATGAGCCCTGGGACCTTCCTCTCGTAGCCGGAACTCTGAGTTCCCTTGTCGCTGACTTCGGTGTCCGATCGGCGCCGAAGTCTTCGATCAGCTGGGAGACCACTAACCGGCTTCCGCTCCCACAAGGTTCGCTGCGAGGGGCAATCGTGCTGCGGGTTCTTCGCCTGAACTGCCTCACCGACGCCTACGCCGACCTGTGGGCCGAGTGCTACAACGAGGCGTTCCGCGACGACTCGTGGACCGGCCTGCCGGAGCGCACGGGCTGGGTGGACCTCGGCGATGTCGGCCCGGACTGGACGCGCGAGACGCCGCTCCGCCGGGCAGAGGACCGCCGCCAGGCGCTGCTGGAGATAGACGCCCTGGTGGCGCTGTCGCTGGGTCTGACGGCGGACGAGCTGTGCACGATCTACCGCACCCAGTTCCCGGTGCTGTACGGCTACGACCGCAACCGTGACCACTACGACGAGAACGGCCGCCTGGTCCCGAACAGCGTCCTGACCACCTGGCGCAAGAAGGGCGGCAACGACGGCCGCTTCTCGGAGGACGACCTCACCGCCATCCACCCCGGCAGCGGTGTCGCCTACAGCTACGAGCTCCCCTTCCAGACCCTCGACCGCGAGGCCCACATGCGCCAGGCCTACGCCGAGTTCGAGCGCCGCCTCGCCGAGCGTGGAAGCTGATGGGCGCGCTCGCGGGAGGCCGGACGATCCTCGACCTGCTGCCGGAGTCCGAGGGTCTGCTCAGCCAGGGCTTCAGGTTCCGCCCGGCCTGGTGGACGAGCCGCATTGGCGATGTGTCCGTGTCCGGATGGCTCGACGACCTCCCTGCGGACCCGGACGGTCGCGGGTACCACCGCATCACACGGGACGAGATGCTGGCCACGGCCGACGGCACCGACGGCTGGGAGTCACGCGCCCTGCTCGCCGGCTACGTCTGGGGCACAGGCAAGCTGGGATTCCTCGTCGGCCGGCGATCCCGCACCTTCCGCGACACCGACTCGGCGGATCTCCAGAAGCGGCTCGCGGTGGCAGTCGACGCTCTCCGCACCGACGGCCCCTCCGCTGCCTACCGCGAGCTGAACCGTGGCGGTACGGCATCGATCAAGCACCTGGGACCGGCGTTCTTCACCAAGTTCCTCTACGTCGCTGACGCGGCGAAGGTCGAGCAGCCGGACGGCGCGCTCATCATGGACCAGTTCGTCGTCAAGGCGCTGAACGCACTGCACGACTGGTCTGAGCCCACGTACGGCTGGGCACCAGCCCGCTACCCGGAGTGGCTCGACATCGCGACCACGGAGGCCGACCTCGCCGCCACCGAGCTCGGTCGCCCGATCCGCCGCGACGAGATCGAGTACGCCTACTTCACCCACGGCAAGACGCTCTGACGAAGGAGTCACCATGAAGGCCGACGCCCTCACCCCGCGGCAGCTGTTCGACGGGAAGATGCACTACGAGATCCCTTCGTTCCAGCGTCCGTACGTGTGGAACGAAGAGGACCAGTGGGCGCCGCTGTGGGAGGACATCCTCCGCGTCGCCGTGAGCTACCTCCCGTCGGAGTCCGCTACGGCCGTCGACCCGGAGCGCCACTTCCTCGGTGCCATCGTCTACGAGTCGCGACCGCCCGTCGTCGGCGACGTCACTCGGCACCTGGTGATCGACGGCCAGCAGCGCACCACCACGCTCCAGCTCGTCATTGACGCCGTGCAGTCGGCCATCGCGGAGCGAGGCCACGAGGCCCTCGCCGAGGACCTGGAGGATCTTGCCCTCAACAAGTCCGCGGCATTCCGCGGAAAGCCCGAACGCTTCAAGCTGTGGCCGTCGCGGCAGGATCGCGGGGCGTTCGAGCAGGCGATGGACGACACCCGCCCGTCCGACGGCGAGCACCGCGTCCTTGAGGCACACCGGTTCTTCCGCCGGGAGGCCCGCGCCTGGCTCGAGGGCAAGCCGGACGATGACGGGGCGCTGCCGCCCGGCACCGAGGAGCAGCGGGCGTGGGCGCTGACGTCGACTCTTCAGGACGGGCTCTACGTCGTCGCGATCAACCTCACCGGCCACGACGACTCCCAGCTCATCTTCGAGACCCTCAACGACCGTGGCACGCCGCTGCTCAAGGCCGACCTCATCAAGAACTGGGTCTACAAGGTCGGCTCCTCCGTCGGCGCCGACGTCGAGGCATGGCCCGACACGCACTGGGTCGACTTCGACGACACCTGGTGGCGGGCCGAGATCTCCCAGGGTCGGCACACCCGCTCCCGCATCGACATCTTCTTGCAGTACTGGCTCACCATGCGGATGCGCGACGAGGTGAAGACCGAGCAGGTCTTCCGCACCTTCACCCAGTACGCGCAGCCCCACATGACCGACGCCGCCGGCGCGGAGGCCTTCCTCGGCGCGATGCGCCGCGACGCAGACACGTACCGCCAGCTCGCCCAGCTCGACCCGACCTCGCCCGAGGGTTCGTTCTACTCCCGGGTCGTCGAGACGATGGAGCTCGCCGCCACCAGTCCACTCCTCCTGTGGTTCGTCTCGGAGAACCACGACGTCCCCACCGCTCAGGTCGCCGTCGGCCTCAACGCCCTGGAGAGCTGGGTCATCCGGCGGACGCTCGTGCGCGCCACCATGAAGGGGGTCAACCAGCTCATGGTGGCGATCCTCAAGATCATGGCCGACGCCCCGGTCGAGACCGCCGGTGACGCCGTCCGCGACTACCTGGCTCGCCAGTCAGCCGATGCACGGTACTGGCCGACGGACGAGGAGATGCTCGCCGTCCTGCCCGGTCTGCGCCTCTATGGCAACATCCGGCAGTCACGCATCGCCGAGGTGCTGTGGGCCGTCGAGACGAGCCTGCGCACCAAGTTCAACGAGAACCTCCCCCAGCCGCCGAGGCTTCAGGTGGAGCACGTGATGCCGCAGGGCTGGCGTACGCACTGGGAGACCGAGCCGCCCCTCGGCATCGAGGAGGCTGCCGCACGCGACCAGCTCGTGAACACCCTGGGCAACCTCACACTCGTGACGCAGCCTCTCAACGGCTCGCTGTCTCACCGCCCCTGGACCGACACCGAGGCGTCCGGCATGAAGACCGGCGGCATGGTGGGACGCGGCAAGCGCGGCCTCCTGGAGGAGTTCGCCCTGCTCGTCCTCACGAAGCACATCGTCACCCAGCACCCGGACGCGTGGACCGAGGACGACATCCGCGCCCGGTCCACGGCCCTCACCAAGGCGATCTGCGCCGTCTGGCCCGGACCCCCGGCCGTCGAGCCCGCGGCCGACGACCACGAGGTGCCCGGCGAGGTCATCACCGAGAGCTCCGAACCCGCCACGCTGGCCGAGGTGCCCTGGACCGAGACCGAGCTCACCGACCTCGCGGGCCGTTGCGCCCCCACCACTCTCGCCGTCCTCGACTTCGTCGCCACCGAGCGAGTGGGCGATCTGTTGCGGGGCGGTGACTTCGCCGGGCTCGACCTGACGTCGGCACAGATCGCCGGTGTCTCCGGCGCGCTCTCGCGGATGGTCTACTCGCGCTACCAGCGCTCCAACCCGCCGCTCGGGTTCGTCAACGTCGCCGGACAGTGGCACTACCGCATGGAAGCCGCCGATGCCGAGCTGTGGCGGAAGGTCCGCGACCTGCCCCCGGGCGACTGAAGGTCACCGCCTTTTGAGTCCGACGCGGCGCGCGACGGAGTTACCAGTGCTCGGGCGATGGTTCGCATAGCCTCCTCCGGGTGAGCTTCGCCCCGTACGCACGGAGAGACGTGACGTCTTGGCGCGCCATCGCCGAAGAGCCGGTAGGCGCAGCGGAGAAGTGGTGGCTCGCAGATCCGGAGGACGTTCGGTGGCTGTACAAGCCGGTGCGGTTCCGTAAGAACGGGACCCGCATGGGCATGGACTGGGCAGAGGTGATCGCCTCGCATCTCGCCGGACTGCTCCGACTGCCCCACGCGCACGTCGAACCGGCGACAAGGAATGGGTTCGACGGGTTGATCTCCCGACGTGTTGTCCCTCCTGGCTTCGCCCTCCGGAGCGGCGCCGACCAGCTTCTTGACTGCGGTGCACCTGGGTTCAAACCGTACGAGGAGCGTGTCGGCGCCGAACGCAAGACCCGTCCCGGCCACTCCCTCGCCAACATCCGCGCTGCACTCGCGGACGTCGATCCGCCGCCAGCGGCAGCGCCCGAACTGACGGCGTTCGACGCGTTCGTCGGGTACCTGATCCTCGACGCCTGGATCGGCAACGCCGACCGGCACGAACAGAACTGGGCGGTGCTCGAACCCGAGACCGGTGCCGACGCCCGGCGCCTTCTCAGCCCGACCTTCGATCACGCGAGCTCCCTCGGCTACGGCCTCACGGAGGAACAGCGCTGCGCGCTTGCCGCCGACAGCGTTCAGTTCCAGCGGTTCGCCGAGAACGGTCGCGCCACTCGATTCGAGAACGCCGGATCAGGGTCGATCCCCAGCCTCGTGACGTTCGCCCTCGACGGCGTCGCCCTCTGCTCTGAAGACGGGCGACGTTTCTGGCGAGACGCCGCCTCCGCGCTTCCCACGTCGACCGCGCGTACGGTGGTGGAAAGAACCCCTGGACTGTCAGAGGGGACGAGTACGTTCATCATCCGGCTACTGGACGAGAACGCGAGGAGGCTCCGGCATGAGTGCGACCGCAACACTCGAGGCGCATAGTGGGCGCCAGCGTTCTTCTTTAGGCGACCGACGCATGATCGTGGCATGGCAGGACCCGCAGACTCGACGCATCGTGCCCATCGGCGTGCTGTCTCACGACGACGCGGGGTATGGCTTTGCCTACCTTGACGGTGTCCGCGACATCGAGGGCTTTCGTCCCCTGCTCGGCTTTCGTGACCTCAACCGCCGGTACACGAGCGAGACGCTCTTCCACCTGTTCGCGCAACGAGCGATGAGCCCCCGTCGTCCCGACTACGTGCGGTACATCTCTGAGCTCGGGCTCGCGCCCGATGACGACGAGCCGTGGGAGCAGCTCGCGCGGTCCCACGGCCGACGCGAGGTCGATCGCCTGCAGCTCTTCCCCGTCCCGAAGGTGGTAAACGGCACCGTCCGTTGCAGTTTCCTCGTCCACGGCACCCGTCACGTCGCTCAGAACGAGATCGTCCGCGACGGCGTAGCGCAGCGCGTCGAGCCCCCGTACGTCGAGCGCACGCTCTCGGCCCTGGTCCCCGGTCAAGAGCTGCGGCTCGAGCCAGAACCGACGAACTCCCACAACCCCGATGCGCTCCTGGTGACCGCATCGGGAGAGGTCATCGGCTGGGTGCCCGACCTGCTCCTCGAAGACCTCCACCGGCTTCGCCAGCGAGCGGACGTCAGCGCACGGGTTCAGCGAGTCAACGGCCCCGAGGCTCCCGCCCACATGCGAGTACTCGCAGAGTTGTCCGCCACCGGCATCGACGGGTTCGAGTTCTTCGCCGGCCCACGATGGCGAACCATTCCCGAGACGAACTCTCAATAGGCGAAGACGTCTTCCAGGCCGAGCGTCGCTGTCTCCGTTCTGGTAGGTAGGAAGGCGCAGCACCGGTCGTAGAGGTCCAAGAGGTCGGCCCCCATCAGCCTTCCCTTGAGCACGTCATAGAGGTCGAGGAGGTGGTCGACATCGGCTGCGGCATACCGGAGCTGCTCGCCCGACAGCGCAATCGCTCCCCAGTCACTCGTCCGGACGGGCCCCTTCGGCAGCGAGAGGCCGAGGAGACGCGAGCACAATCTCGCTAGGCTGTGCTCCGACGACGGACTCTGGGGAGCAAGAAGCTTCGAGGCGATCTTTGTGCACTGGACGTTGGTCGCTCGGACTTCCCATGCAATGCGCATGAAGAGCAGATCGAACGGCGCGTGGTGCATGACGACACGCACCGCAGGGTCTGTCAGCAGAGCGATCAGACCCGCAGGCCGCCCGCGGTCGACCCTAACGAGGGTGGTCCCGACACCTCGGGCTGAGAGCTGGCAGAGCTGCATCTCATCGCTCAGCGGATCGAGTCCAGAGGTCTCGGTGTCCCACGCCACCATCCCGGCATGGCGATACGCCTCGACAAGGTAATCAGGGATGTCGTAGGTAACGACACTGACGGGCTGCGGCTGGACCATGTCTGGAGGCTAGCGTCGCCAACCGACGTCGGACCTGGTGGCACTCCGCACTCGTCAGGCCGGGCTGGGCAGCCTGATCAGTCGTCGACGATCTCGGCGTCGACCACGCCGGCATCCACCACGTCTTCGTCGTCATCGCTATCTGTGCTGCGACGCAGGTATGACGGAAGGTCAGTCGGCGGAGACCCGAAGGTCTTCATGGTCGAGCGGATCGTGAACTGTGCAAACGCGGCATTTCCGCTGGCCCCGATGACCGCGCCGATCCCGAACGGAATCGTCTTGCCGAGGACGAGGATCCCCTGCTTCGTCCCGTACTTCGTCACGAAGTTCTTTCCGAGAACGCTGTTGACTCTCCGCAGCGCGGAGACCGGAACGCTCTGTACCACCCTCCGGCCCCAGTGCGCCCCGGTCCGTCCGGCCGCCTCCGTGATGATGGGCGTGGCGGAGTCTCCGAGCATGACGCCAAGCAGCAGAGTGCGACGACGCACCACATCCTCGGTCGGGATGTCATAGACCTCGGCGACTGCGAGCACGTAGGTCATCGCCGCGGTCGTGAATGCGGCGGCATCAGCAGCACCCAGCGCAAGACCGGCCGGGAGACCGACGGCGGGTGCCGCAGCGACGCCTCCCGCTGCCGCTCCGGAGGCACTGACGGCCGCGGTGAACTGCCGTCCGAGAGACCTAACGATTTTCTCCGGGCTCGCGTGAGAATCACGACGAACCGTTGCGCGGACGTGACCCAGGATCGCTGGACGGCCGATCTGCACCGCCTTGTCGAGGCCCGACAGGAGGGCACGTGCGACCGGATTGGTCTGGACGGGATTCTCGGTCTCGGTCGCCATCGTTTCTCTCTTGGGTCGATTCACGCACGGACGGGCGAGTCGCACGGTATCGGCGGGTACACAACGAGTCGAGGCC